>JADJXO010000002.1 GCA_016715825.1 Nitrospira sp.
TTTCGGTTCTTGTGGTAGAAGCGGTTTTTCTTTTGGCGTGATATTTTTCCGGGCAATCCGTCCCCGTTTCGCTGGGTTTGGCCCCATCCCAGTCGCGAGTGTGGGGAAGCTGTCTGTTTCAAGTTCTTTCCCAAGATGAACCAGGACCTGCTGCTGTGAGACGACCAAAGACTTCAACTGCGCAATTTCATTAGACAGATGCGCAATCTGATCCTGTTGCGTAATGAGAAACGATCGAAGTTCGGAAATGGCTTCAGGCTGGACCAGCGTCGCAGTCACACATTGCTGTTGAGGGAGGGCGCCATCCTGGACGCTTGCAACAGTTACGTGATCCATTTCACGAGGTTGTATCACTCCCCCGGTCTCGCCATTCACATCCCTAACGGCCTGCTCAGATTGTGTACCGGTCAGGGTCATTGGAGAAACAACCACCCCACTCTCTTGTGGCGTAACCTTGGGTTTTGGGAAGGGCATTGCTTCCTCTTCGTATCGCGTCACGCGGGCAAGGAAATCAACCGTCTTCCGCCAACATTTGGTCGTGACCTCAAGGAACAATTGGCCGTATGGCGTTGGGGCCGGCCGTGCCTCGTCAATCTGTTTTTGTGAGGGGATACGGTGAATGAGGTTAATCGGTTCTTTATTGAATCGCTGGGCCATAGGTCCATCCTTCCCTAGTTCATATGACCTACCTACTCCTGGAGGAGGCAAGAGTCAACCCTTTTGTTAGGAAACGATCACAAAACATTGGTACTCGTGATTAGTGCTTTAGAAGCGGGTGACGCTTGTGAAATGGAATTGCGGTAGGGCCACAGCCGGAACCAGGACTTTTCGAGTCTCCGAATTCACAGCCTCCATCGGCGCAGTCCATAGGTCGACATGCTGAAACACGTCCAGTGGGCTCTCATGAAATCGAAAGTTTTTCACCGCGGAGACGATTTCCCCGTTTTCTACCAGAAATGTTCCATCACGAGTCATCCCGGTCAACATGAGATCACGGAGATTCACAGGGCGAATGTACCAAAAATTCGTCACGAGGATCGCGCGTTCGGTCTGCTTCACAAGATCGTGAATACTATCGACCGGTGAGCCCTCAAGAGACAATTCCAGAGCCTCCAAGGTCGGGATGGTCGTCACTCCCTGTTGCTTGGCCGTGAATCGGTCATACGCTAACTGTCTCAATACTCCATGATCGATCCATCTCGAAGGTGTACTCGGCAAGCCGTCGGCAGAAAAACCTTCGCCCAGCAAATCCACATGGTCTGGGCTGTTCTGAAGCGTGATGCGCCTATCAACAATCGCCTGTTCGAGTCTGCCCGCGAAAGCGCTAGTCCGCTTCAGATAGGACTTGGCATCCAGCGACCGGATCAGCCAGGCCCACAGTCCGGCCACGGCAGCCGGTTCCAGAATCACCGGATATCGCCCCGTCGGTAGCTCGCATACATCACGGCTACGTTTGGCCTGGCTGATCGCTGCTAGCGTGCGCTCCTGAACTTTTAGGTGATTGATCGATCGATGGGTCGCCGCGCTCCATCCGGTCGCCTCACCGGCTTGGACCGTGAGACTGAAGCTCGCTTCCCCTCGCCGTTCATAGCCAAACAGTCCCGTGTTGGCGGCCACTCCAACGACCGCGGTCGATGACGAGACTGTTCCAGCCGCCATGAGATTCTCCATCCGGCATTGCCCAATCGCTTCGTTGGCGTATTCCAGACGTCGAGGTGCCCCCGCCGTCATCGTCTCCGGCTTCGCAGTGTCTCGGGCCGGAAAGCTGCATGGTCCGGGAGGAGGAAGGTATTCGGGATCTACGGGTGTGATTTTCGCAATTCTCTCGGCCCGAGACAGCGTTTCCTGGATCGCACCGGCAGTAAAATCCGTCGTGCTGGCAGTCCCCTGTCGGCCACCGAAAGAGACCGTCACCGCCACATTCCCGCATCGTCCGTCCACGTTCTGAATTACTTGGTTGTTGGCAAATCGAGTTGTGCCTGCATGGCGATCGTGGACACGGATCATTGTGTGGTCGGCGGACGATCGAGTCAGAACCAACTCACTTAGGAAGCGAAACTCCTCTCGACTCGTCATATTGGGCCACTGATCGCCATGGAGCATCATCGGTGGCCTTCTCCCCTGATCACCTCGACCCTCCGGAATCGTGCGGAAGATGCCGCATGAGTCATCCAGCCAGACTGGCCCGGCTGGCCCTTGCCACAGGTGATGAACCCGTAGCGGCGCCGAGTTGATCGGTCTGCAACCCCATCACAGCTGTTCCAGAATTCCGGTGTGACCCCATGGTAAATCACATCCCGCAGCATGTGGATTCGTCGACCGTTTTCAATCAGCCAAAATGCGTCCCCGCCGAACTGGAAATTGTAGCGGCGCTGATCGATGCTATACGACCCATGGCCTTCGATATAAATACCCCGCTTCACATCGGCAATGAGCTGATCGACTGTCGCCGTACCGGGTTCAAGTCCGATATTGGCAATGCGCACGATCGGAACACTCCCCCACCCATCAGCGCGATTCGAGCCTCGCGATCGAGATTCTCCGATCTTCGGCGCCACTTCCCGATTGGTACAGTAACCGACAAAAATTCCATGACGAATGATGTCCCATTGTTGGCACGCCACTCCATCATCATCGTAGCCCGTGGCAGCCAAGGTTTCCTGTTCGGTATTATCGGCAACCAAATTCACATGCCGCGAGCCGTAGCGAAAGCTGCCCAGTTTTTCGGGCGTCAAGAAGCTGGTCCCTGCATAATTGGCTTCGTACCCAAGCGCACGGTCCAGTTCGCTCGGGTGGCCGCAGGATTCATGAATGGTGAGCGAGAGATGCTCGGGATCGAGCACCAGATCAAAGGCCCCGGCATCAACGACCGGGGCTTCCACCTTTTCGATTGCCTGCGTGGCCACGCGCGACCCTTCTCGCAAGAGATCTGCTTCTTCGATCAGCTCATACCCCTTTCGAAGGTGAGGTGTACCGAAGCTGCGCGAAGCAAACCGTCCTTCATGTAATGCGGTGGCGGTGCATTCGCCCTGGCCCGTTAACAGATCCCATTCAATGCGTGATCCTTCTGTTGAGACGAACACCTTTGTGTCTCGCCGAGCCCACAGACTTGCACTGCTTCGCACAATGCCGGTCTGCCGATGCATCGCTTCCATCGCGCTCAACAGCAGATCTGATTTTTTCTCCAGCGGTACGGTGAAGGGATTGATTCGGCATGGCGTGATGACACGGTCGCGATGTATCGGCTCTTCAGCGAGGCGTACTTTTTCAAGGGCGATTGAAGCAGATCCTTTGGCAATCTCGACGGCCAGGTCCGCGACACGCGGCACTTCTTCAAGTGACAGGACCGAACTCGCCGCAAACCCCCAAGCTCCGTGATACAGCACACGCACACCGAAGCCGATGTCCTTGGCATCTCGAATCGAGGCGATTCGGCGATCCTCACCTTCGATGTGTTGTGTGCGGCTGTCTTGAATGCGGATATCGCCGTACTCGGCACCAGACGCCACAATCCGTTTCAGCGCCAGTTCGGCGAATTCGTCCCAGGTCGGAGAGCTCATAGCGATCACTCTCGAATTGACTGACGGGATGGGTCAGTATAACAGGTGCGAACTGAAACGGTGAGAGGCTTGAGATCGGATATGCGAGATTGGCTTACGGCCTATTTTTCTGATCGGGTTTCAAGATAAGAAGTACCCGCATCTGACCTTGCAGCCTCCTAACGAAGCTGGCGACTATGAGCTGCGCCTCCGAACGATTCGGAGTGAGAACCATCAGACGCTACGCAACCTCAGATGCGATATCCAGAACTCAGCGGGCAGGTTCTTCACTGCTTCACCGACCGATTTGCCGAAGCGGCGATCAAACCACCGTGCCCATGCGAGTCTCATCGACGAACGTCTCGGTCGCATCATCGATCGCCCGACTATGGCGGCCTTTCGGAGGCAAGATAAACAACTGTTTCGGATCGATCTTGTCTTTCTTCTCCGGTGGCATCGTCATCTCATACGTCACCGGACGGCGGTGATCCGCCATTTGCAGCTCAGGATTGTAGACACTGTTGAACTTCCAGAGCATCTTGATGAAGTTGGTTTGTCCTTTCATCAAGTGCCCCGCCGCAATCTTGGCCGTGCCTTTGAGCGCAGCCCAGCCCAGATGCTTCTTGTTTAAGACCTGTTGTGTCTTGACAAGTTCCGCATAAAACTCCGCGAGCGGCATCTTAGTCGGCATGACGGCATGCTGAATATCGAAGAGACGGTAGTCCCGTGTATCGAGCTTGCGGGATTCCGTAAGCCAGCTCTCAGTGCCGGGGTACGGAGTATTGACGCTGATATTGACGATCTCCGGAATTTCTAGACACCACTGCCGAATGACCTCGAACCGTTGTCGGTCCCAATCCGGATCAGCAATGAGATTAATGGCGACAGTGATCCCAAGGGAGCGGGCAAATTCGAGCGCTTCGAAGTTTTTACCCAACGAAATGCGCTTCCGGTGCATCTTGAGGCCTTCTGCATCAATGGCCTCGACGCCCAAGAACATGTACTGCAATCCAAGCGTCTTCCAGAACTGAAAGACTTCCTTATTGCGCAGCAAGACGTCGCCGCGCGTCTCCATGTAATACTGCTTCTTGATTCCTCGCCTTGCCACCGCTTCGCCGATCTCCATGCCCTGCTTGCCTTGGATGAAGGCGACATCGTCGACCAGGAAGATCCCTGGTTCTTGAACCTGCTCCAACTCCTCAACCGCTTTCTCCGGGCTGACCATGCGATAACTGCGCCCATAAAACGTCCACGCGCTGCAGAAGGAACAATCCCAAGGACAGCCTCGCGCAAACTCGACCGACGCACAGGGGTCAAGCACACCGATGAAGTACTTGTGCCGGTTTCTAAGCAGGTCGCGAGCGGGACGAACATCATCTAAATTTTCGATGAATTGTGGTGGAGGTCCTTCCCCATCAAGTGTCACCACTCCCGGGACTTGGGTGATCGCCTTGCGGTCCTGTTCGACCGCCATCAGCAATTTAGGAGCGGCCACTTCCCCTTCGCCCTTGAGCACGCAATCGATGGCTCCATTGCCATGCTCCAAAAAGTCTTTTGCCACAAAGGATGCGCTGTGCCCACCGACAAAGACAAAGCAGTTTGGCAGTTCCTGCTTCGTCAATTTTGCAAGATCCACGATCTCCGGCACATTCGCCAGGTAATTGCAGCCAAACGCCACAGCATCGGGCTTCCAACTGCGGATGAGCGCTTCGTAGTCTTTCCAGGTGTCTGCCTGCAGATCGATTAAACGAACCTCATGCCCTGCTTGGCGACAGGCCTGAGCCACCATCTCGAGACCAAGCGGCTCCAAACGGAGATAGATCTTGGTATACATGAGCGGACCGGGATGGACTGCGAGGAACTTCATGGCCCAAAACCTCCTCGTCTATAGCACACTGGGCTGGACCAACGATGTTGGGTTAGAATACGTCACAATAGATCCAGCCCACTGGGTTAATACGGATGTGACAATCGATGCAGGGACGGATTCTGCCAGAATGGCGCTTTCGGTGCAACCTTTAAGTACGCAAGACTAAAGATGATTTGTGGTGACTCATATGTGGATCATCTGGATTTTCTTTGGCCCAGCGCTTACCATACCGCCATGCTGCCCCCGGAACGTACCGTACGTCAGCGTATCATGGAACTCCTGACCGATACCCCGAAGACCACCGAACAACTGGCACGGACGCTCGGTCTCCCAGAGCGACAGGTGGAGGAACACTTGGTCCATGTGGTAAAAACGGTGGCGCGAGACCGTTCACGCCGGTTTATGCTTGACCCATCTACCTGCTTAGAGTGTGGATTTATGTTTCGGGACCGCACCAGGTTGACGCGACCGAGTCGTTGTCCGCACTGTCGGCGTGAGGGGATTTCTTCACCTCGCTATTATATCGCCACAGAAAGATCTACTCACGACGAGAGCGACAAGTCACGACGGAAAGAGGCCGAGAAAGGACCTTCATCATGAGGACTGCACGACTCCTACTATGTGCCCTGTGTTTGGTATTCGTAGGCTGCGCTGAACAGAAAGCGACGGAATTGTTCGAGACCGCAGCGTTCGAGGAAAACCAAGGTAATCTACCGCATGCGAAGCAGCTCTACGAAGAGCTGGTGAATCTGTACCCATCCACGAAAGTGGCTGAAATTGCCAAGGCCCGGCTAGAAGACTTGAATAGCAGGAACGATCCCTAATCAATTAGGCATCCCAATATTCTCTTTTTGATCAAGATACTTACAGACGGCCTACCTTTGCTTCGCAGTCACCCTTCTTCGGTATGATGTCGAATCCTCTCTGTTCAACTAGGGTTGAACAGAGGATGCGATTCGAGACCAAATCATACAAACCAGGAGAGAGTCTGATGAAAGCATACGCTGTTCGTAAGAAACCACGAACCCCCGTTCAATGCCAGTTCTGCTACTTCGGCGACGGGACACTGACGAATGGGATCGTCTGGGACCTTTCAGATACGGGCTGGCGCGCTACAGGGCAACGGCCTGTACACGTCGGAACTGAAACGACGGTCTACATCACACTCCAGAATGGCAACAAGTCTTACAATGTTCTCATCGACGCTGCCATCGTACGGTGGTCCAATGGTCGTGAAGCAGGATGGGAGATCGTCTGCATGGATGAAGCAAACCGCACTCGGCTATTGGATTTCGTGGAACACTTCAGGCCCTTGGAGCGTACCTCGGGAGCCACGGGGCGAACACATTGGTGAAACATCTCGAGATGTTGATTGCTACGACCGAGACGATGCCTCATGCCGTGCTCGGGGAAACCACGGGAAAAATTCATTGGTTGTAGCCTGATAGGCCTTATATTCCTCATATCGGCTTGAACGGGCTTGTTCTTCTGTCCGTGGAATACCCGTGACATAGACCAGCACGATCCATATCCCGATCGGTCCGACCCAGGTATAGATCCAGCCAGATGCTCCCAGCGTCATCACGACATAGGAGCACCAATGTAGCCATTCAAAAAAATAGTTCGGATGGCGTGAGTACTTCCAGAGCCCCTCGCGGAGCACTCGACCCTGATTCCGTGGATCGGCACGAAAGTGAGCGAGTTGCCGATCGGCCTTGGCCTCCCCGGCAACGGCGATACCCCAGATCAACAGCCCGAGCATCTCAACCAGCGACGACGGAAGCCGGGGATTCCACAGCACCACCAAAAACGGAAGCGAAAAGGCTGCTACTGCTGCGGCTTGTAGTTGGAAATACGCGAACATATTGACCTGTTCGGACGCTCCCCATTTTTTCCGCAGGCGCTTGTAGCGCGCATCCTCCTCTTTCCCGATGACACGATCGTAGAGAATGTAATGCCCTAAGCGACCGGCATAGAGCGTGACCAGCATGACCGTGAGAGAGATCCGTTCGATGTTCACTGGCGCCTGCGTGGCATACCAGAGGACGGATCCTATGAGCCCCACACACCACCCCACCGCCCCGATTGAGGCGTTTTGGATACGCCGTTGCACTACCCACAACCCCACCATGACAACTGCCATAACCAAGTACGCGGTCATGACAAGGGGCAATGGATCGGATTCGATCATTCCGCTTTCTGATCCCATCATTCCTCTCGCTTCACAATTCGTGCATCAAGGCTTAGGAGACACCGGGCTCAAAGTCCCATAAATCAGTTCCAGTATGCGTACGGCTGGTCAACCAGGACCCGAATCCTGGAATCTGAAACGATAACAAGCGCTGAAGCTTATCGCAGTTCAAGGAAAGATCCGCCGGGCGCGGAGCACCCTGGTGGTCTCGTGATGTGCCTTGAATGAGGCGCCCCCTCAGCTCAGGATACCAGGGTAGCAGTGCCTGACCGATCTCCCAACGCGACAACCGTTCGTACCCTCCCAAGTGATACAAGCCAGGTTGATTCCTGTCGAGCAGCTCCCAAATGGCTCGGGCGATAACGCCTGCGGGCAACGGACAGCGGAATTCATCGTCATAGAGAGTCACATTCCCACCGTTCCGGACCGCACGACACATGTCCTCGACAAAACTTCGATGCCCGTGCTGTGACGTGCCTGCCGTCAAGACAATCCTGACCGCCGTGTGGCGGGGATTCTGCAGGACAGAGTGCTCAGCTTCAAGCTTATTCTTTCCATAAATATTGATCGGGCTGGCTTCGTCCGATTCCCGATACCAGGTACCCGCGCCGTCGAAGACCTCCCCACTCGACAGAAACATAAAGGGAATGTCCTTGGAAAGGCGCGCCAGATGTGCCGTCGCCTCGACATTGATGCGTCGAGCTAGCTCAGGATTCTGCTCGCAGTCCCTGGTTCGGCTCATGGCCGCGCAGTGGATGACCGCGCTGGGGTTGAGATGTTCCCACATTCGCTCAACCGAGCTGAAATCCGTGAGATCAAGATCGGCCCTGGTGAGACCCTGTAGCTCCCAGTTTGGCGCCCATCGAGCAGCAGTCTTCACGAAGTACTGCCCGATCAGTCCTGCCGTTCCGGTGACGATGACACGAGGTGCCATGGGAACTGGCCTACTGCCGTGTCAATTTCCGGTACCGAATCCGGTGCGGCTGATCGGCGTCTTTGCCCAAGCGCCTCTTGCGATCTGCCTCATAGTCGCTATAGTTGCCCTCGAACCAGACGACTTTGCTGTCGCCTTCAAAGGCGAGAATGTGCGTAGCGAGCCGGTCGAGGAACCAGCGGTCGTGGCTGCTGATCACGGCACAGCCGGCAAAACTCTCAAGCCCTTCTTCCAGCGCCCGCAGGGTATTTACGTCCAGATCGTTCGTCGGCTCGTCGAGAATAATGAGGTTCGCACCCTCTTTCAGCATACGAGCAAGATGGACTCGATTGCGTTCACCTCCGGAGAGATCCTTTACTTTTTTCTGCTGATCGGTTCCAGCAAAGTTGAAGCGGGCACAGTAGCCGCGGGCGTTGACTTCCGCCTTGCCGAGCTTGATCGTGTCCTGTCCGTCAGAAATCACGTCGTACACGGACTTAGTGGGGTCGAGGCTCCGGTCCTGATCGACATAGCCCAGCTTCACTGTCTCGCCGACCTTGATCGACCCGGCATCCGGCTTTTCCTTGCCGATGATCATCTTGAACATTGTCGTCTTGCCTGCACCGTTCGGTCCGACCACGCCGACGATACCCCCCTTCGGCAGATTGAAATTCACGTTCTCATAAAGCACGTTATCGCCGAAGGCTTTGCTGATCCCGTTGGCTTCAATGACGACATCGCCGAGCCGCGGTCCTGGCGGAATATAGATTTCCAGATCATCCGCCACCTGGTCCTGTTTCTGATTGACGAGTTCCTCATAGCGGTTCAATCGCGCCTTGCCCTTCGATTGCCGGGCCTTCGGCGACATGCGGATCCATTCCAACTCATGTTCCAACGTCTTCTTTCTTTTCGACTCGGCCTTTTCCTCTTTTTCCAGTCGGTCCTTCTTCTGTTCCAACCATGAACTGTAATTGCCTTGGAACGGAATCCCGTGACCTCGGTCCAATTCCAAAATCCATCCCGCCACATTGTCCAGAAAGTACCGGTCGTGAGTCACGGCAATGACGGTGCCCTTGTACTGCTGCAGATGCTGTTCAAGCCACTGAACCGATTCGGCATCAAGGTGGTTTGTCGGCTCGTCGAGCAAGAGAATATCCGGCTCTTGAATCATCAGCCGGCAGAGCGCCACCCGGCGTTTTTCACCGCCCGACAGCGTTCCCACCTTCTGATCTGCAGGCGGACAGCGCAACGCATCCATGGCAAGATCGAGCTGGTTCTCCAGTTCCCATCCATTGGCGGCTTCAATCTTCTCTTGGAGCTGCGCCTGCTTGTCGAGCAGCTTTTCCATTTCATCGGGGCCAACTTCACCGATCTTATTGCTGACGGCCTCATATTCGTGCATCAATGCGACCAGTTCGGCTTTTCCCTCTTCAACCACTTCCTTGACCGTCTTGTTTGGATCAAGCTGCGGTTCCTGTTCCAGCAAACCCACGCTGTAGCCTTTGGATCTCGTAATTTCACCGGTGTAATTTGGATCGACGCCTGCAATGATCTTGAGCAGCGAGCTCTTGCCCGAACCGTTCAAGCCCAGCACGCCAATCTTGGCGCCATAGTAGAAGCCGAGGTAGATCTCGCGCAGCACTTGCCGCTTCGGCGGATAGACTTTCCCAACATTGACGAGTGAAAAAATAACCTGCTTATCGTTCGTGGCCATACGTTCCCCTATCGAGTTAGTGATCTACGACTGCGCTGAACGGCACGCTCTCCTCCAGGAATCAGTGCAAAAGCCAATTATAGTGAATGCAGGATTGGGAGTCCGGCCTTCACCTGATCAGCCAAACCAGCAAGGCTCGCTCTCACTTCTAATTCGTTGCGCACTGGTGCGGGAAACGCCACCCGCCCTCCTTGCATCCGGTCAGGAGTGGTGAACCGAAGATGAAACCCGAGACGATCTAATGCGGTCACCGTCGCCTGCTTCGCCTCCACATGGCCTAACGTACGTGCCAGCACCAACAACGTCTCCGCTTGCTGGGTATTGAGCTCGCGAATTAGGTTCGAGGCTTCGTCCGCAAGAGGGTCCACAGATGCCGCGACATAGTCAGCCGGTGTCACCCAGCCCATCGACCCAAATCCTCCCACAAAGTACATCTCCGTGATAGCCATGCGGAAAAACCCAAAATCTTGGTAGTCCACCCAGTAGGAGGCGTTGGCATGACGATTCAGATAGCAGGCGCGAACCTCGGCGCTCTCCTCTTTCGGCACCTTGGTCACGGAGCCCATCACCGTCACCCTGGCCACCCCAAGTGGGTCAACTCTACTCTCAGGTGGAGTCACCAGTAAGCTGGCACGTGGATCACCCAGGAGGTTTTGCGTATGCATCGCCATTGTGCTGATCAGGAAGACCGGTTGCCCTTGGGCATCCAACCCGTACGGCATCACCGACCCGAATGGCCAGCCTGGCTGCTTACGTGAGAGCGTCGAGAGACTGCCTGTTTGCTGCAACCACACCAGCGTCTTGGCTCTCTCAGCATGGGAAGGCTCCGGAACCTCAGGACCATCTGAATCCGGCCCGCTGTTATGTTGTCGTGATGAGGACATGAAATGATCGTGCGTCGGTACTCAATGAATTGTGGGACACCTTACCCTGGATCTGTTGGACATTTCCACTGAGAGGGAGATGAAACCAATTACCCCGCTCTTGGTCAAAGCTATGGATGCCTTCAAGAGCAGCCTTAACCTAGCCAGACCAAAGCATGACTCGCAGATGATGGACCAGCACCCAACACAACTTTAGCAACGCCGAGTAATCAAAGCCGATACGCTAGCGGTGAGGCTGACACCCGTATCCTCGCCGAGCCTATCATCGCCTGTCGCTGGATCTTAGGGCCTACACGAAGGATCGGGTTCAATACGGTTGTGGGAGTGCAGCCACTACTCGCTCGCTCGAAGGTTGTGAGCATTTGAGATGTTTTGGCCTTGAGAACCATCCGTCGCCGACGTTTCAATTTTCGATTATAATCCTGCTTTCTCGCTTTCCCACTTACGATTGGTTACCTGATGCAGGAAACCATCTCAGTCCAGTGTTGCATTGCTGGTGGAGGACCAGCCGGGATGATGCTTGGCCTGTTGATGGCCCGGGCCGGTGTCTCGGTGCTCGTGCTCGAGAAACATGCCGATTTTCTGCGTGATTTTCGTGGCGACACCTTGCATCCCTCGACATTGGAGATCATGCACGAGCTGGGAATGCTCGAACGATTCCTTCTCTTGCCTCACCAAAAAGTATCTCGGATCAATGCACGGTTTGGGGATCTGGAGTTTACGGTGGCAGACTTCTCTCATCTGCCGACCCGATGCCGTTACGTCGCCTTCATGCCGCAGTGGGACTTCCTCAACTTTCTCGTCGAAGAAGGAAACCGGCACCCCACTTTTCAGGTGCGTATGAGTACGGAGGTGACGGACTTGATCGAGCATGAAGGCTCCTTCGTCGGGCTTCGTGCCGAAACACCAAATGGGCCGCTGGATGTTCGGGCTGCACTCGTCGTGGGGGCCGACGGTCGTCACTCAATCGTTCGCACGTGTGCGGGACTCTCGGTTGAAGAATTCGGTGCTCCGATGGACGTGCTCTGGTTCCGATTGTCACGCAAGCCCAGCGATCCAGTCGATCCGATGGGACGGTTCGATGCCGGTCGACTTTTTATCATGCTGAACCGAGGGGATTACTGGCAATGCGGCTTCGTCATTGCCAAAGGGTCGCTTGGTGAGATTCGAGCACAAGGCCTCCCGCTGTTCCGCGAGAGCGTTGCGAAGCTGGCCCCATTTGCCGCAGACCACATTCACGAGCTACAAGATTGGGAACTGGTCAAACTGCTGACTGTCCAAGTCGATCGGCTGCGTCAATGGTACAAACCAGGACTGATCTGCATTGGGGACGCGGCCCACGCCATGTCGCCGGTTGGGGGCGTGGGCATCAACTTGGCGATTCAGGACGCGGTGGCAACAGCCAATCTGTTATGGCAACCGTTGCGCGACGGGCGAGTAACCGAAGCGGATCTGGCCAAAGTGCAAGCGCGACGCGCCTGGCCGACCGAAGTGACGCAACGGATCCAACTCATCGTCCAAAATCGTGTCATTAGCCGAGTGCTCACTCGCGACAGTCCGCTGGTACCTCCCTTTGCCCTACGACTGCTGGCGCGCTTTCCGTTTCTTCGCCGTATCCCTGCCAGAATGATCGGGCTGGGAGTCCGCGGCCTGAACTGTGTTGCAGATCGCCAGTCCGCTGATTCCGACAACCGACGTCGTCTCGTCGAGATTCTTCCAGGCCAGAGCTCGGCATCTAGCGCTCGATATGAATGGCACAGACATCCACCGGTGCTGCACCCGGCTGCCGCATTCATTGACAACATCACTAAGGCGCTAGTATCCTCTCCAACGTGAAGGCCGTTGTGCTTGTTCGCTCGAGGATCATCTACTCTGCGACGGAAATGCCGGTTAGAATTTCACCGGTGCATGGCAGATTCCTTCGCCGGTGGCAGAATGCCAACGATCGCATTCTATGGGTTCTGACTAAAATGTTCTTGAAGACCTGCGCACCTCATTACGATACCGATATGCCGGTCACAGCGGCGATCATTCGCCACTACGATGGAAAGGAACGCTCCTATGTCGCGTTGGGCTTGAGATCCGGATGAGCACTGCCGATCAAAGCGACTCCCAAGCCGATATCGCCGTGGTAGGAAGCCCGCATGAAGAACCGTGGATAAACATTAGAAGATCTCGGACTCTCTGTGCAATTTGCCACGGGCGACCTTTGAGGTCCGTTTACGATCCCGAAAATCTCACCGGTGTCTTGCCCCTAAGAATCAACGTTCTTCTACCAGGTGCTCCTGATCATGGTGCGATTGCACGGCTAAGCGCATGGATTTGCGCCAGATGCGATGGATCGGGGACCAGGAAAGGTGTGGCGCTACGCAGCCCGAATTCGCGCACCGCGATGGCAAGCCTCATGTCGCACGGCGACATCACCGCCCTCCTCGCGGCCGGACTGCTGATCCGCACACAAGGTGGTGGCGTGGAGTTTCCCTTTGAGGCCGTCAAGGTCGAGTTTGTGCTCCAGGCTGCATGACGACAAATTCGAATTGGCCGCGGTTTAGATCCCCAACTCTTCCGACAGCCGCACTTCCGTCTCGTCGAGAATGTCTTCCAGGCAGGTAAAACAGGAGAAGGGAAAGCGATCGATAGGGATGGCACAGACTTCGCCGATCGGCGATTCGTCCAGCGCCGGACCGCCGCATTCCTTGTGAATCAACACCAGCATCAGGCCTCCCTCACGACTATGCGACGGAACAACGCAAGGTGTTCGGGACTGCTCAACCGATGGTCACCAGGAATGAGCCGTAGATCGAGCGGATAGGACGGGAACCGTCGCAACAGTTCATTGGCGAATTGTTTGCTACCTTCCGGTGAAATCACACCATCGTCTTGCCCGTGGAGAATCGTCGTCTTCACCTGACGGACAATGTCAAAGCTCTTGGCCCAATAGGCTTCGCTTTCCTCGACCCATTTCCACGACAACAGCCAATCCTTGTGCAACGGATCATCGTCCCATGGCATCCATCCGGCGGTATGCCAATCGTGGAGTCGGTCCTTGGAAATGGTCTTGGCCCGCTCGCCCATCATGTTGAACGCCGGTGCAACCAGCACAAGCTCTTCCACGTTCGGGAACTCCTGCGCTATCAGCCAAGCGATCCAACTACCGAGGGAGTTGCCGACAATGGTCACGGGCGGCCCAGATTTCATGGGTTCCAGAACGCCCCTGGCATCGGCGATCCAATCAGAGAGGGTATAGTCCGTGAACTGTCCCTCCGAGTCGCCGAAGCCACGCACGTCGTAACAACAGAACCCCCATCCCTTTTCCTCACACCATTCCGCCAAGGCCTTGCTCTTGTTGCCCCATCGCTTAGACAGAAACCCGGTGATGAAGAGGATGTGCCGCGATGTTCCCTCAGCTCGATCACCTTTGAGGTGTTGTCCATCTGCGCCAATAAGCTCGAATGGTTGCGCTTTCATACGCTAAGTCTTTTCATCAGAAATGTGCTCAGTCCTCGCAGCACCGTCTCGGGAATCTCATGCTCACCTCGGAAACTGTGCCACTCGGTACCAAGACCCGACTGCATCAGCGCATCACGAAGACGCTCGGCCCCAATGTGGGGGAGGATGTCATCATGCAGACCGTGGCTTTGAAAAACGGACAGCCCCCTACGCTTCGCCATGAGTGGAGCCCAGACTTCCTTGGCGAGGAGATTCCCGGAAAGCTGAACCAATCCGGCAAACGGATAGTCGGTATGGAGCACAACGTCGCAGGTGAGCATCGCGCCCTGTGAAAATCCACCGATGACCATGCTCTTGTAGTCGACAGGAAACTGCCCTGGAAGCTCCTTGAGAAATGTGAGCATGCGCTCACGTGCTAAGGCCAGCCCCTGCGGAACCTCTACCGACAGATCACGAATGCGGCCTGCCTCGCGATCGGCCTGGATACGAGCAAAGTCGATGATCCACCATGCGCGCGAGTCGCCAAGACCCATATTCAGCGAAAGCGGTGCCTCGGGAAACAGCCATCTGGTTCCTCTGGGTACATCCATCACGTCCGCAAGCGGCACCAGATCGTCGCCCGGTGCGCCGAACCCATGGAGCAGCATGACAATGGGACCATCACCTTCGCCACAGCCGTCCGCCCCCCCGACGAGTCTGACTTTTAGCCCACCAAGCACGAGTTCTTTCATGGTCGTTCGCTCGCCCTCATGATGAACAGCTGACAGCCAGGTGCTTGCCCCAGTTCGGTGGAGGCAGGGCGTAGGCTTCCATGCCAGGCTGATCGGTGAACGGGTCTTGGAGTAGCGTGAAGAGCCGGTCGATTTCGGAGAAATCTTTCTGTTGCGCCTTTTCAATCGCCGTGTGAGCCAGATAATTCCGCAGCACATACTTTGGGTTCACGCGATCCATACGGCTGTGCCGTTCGTCGTCACGGCTGTCTTCGCACGTAAGCCGATTACGATAGCGCATCCCCCATTCGTTAAACCGGGCTCTATCGAGAAAGTGATCGCGCAGGTTCTCGTTCGACGCCCCTTCGACCGACGAAAAGGCGCCGAGTTCTCGAAAGACGATCGTGTAATCCGACTGGTTGCCTTGGAGCAAGGCCAGAAAGTCGCGAATGAGTGCTTCATCCTCCGACTTCTCTTCCACCAGGCCAAATTTCTTTCGCATACGCGCGAGATACTCCCGTTCAAATTGCGGGGTATAGGCATCAAGGCCTGCCTTCAGCGCCTCCTTTTCCGCCAAGGGCAACAGGGCTTGAGCCAGACAGCTCAAGTTCCACAGCCCGATGTAGGGTTGCTGATCGAAGGCATAGCGGCCGTTGTGGTCGGAGTGATTGCAGATGAAACCCGCGTCATAGTCATCCAGAAACCCATAGGGTCCATAATCCAGCGTAAGCCCAAGGATCGACATGTTGTCCGTATTCATGACCCCGTGCGCCCATCCGACTGCCTGCCATTGGGCGATTAACTTGGCTGTGCGCTCGACGACTTCGGTAAAGAACCGGGCATATTGCGCGTCGGCATCGCGGAGATGAGGGAAATGTTGCGCGATCACGTAGTCGGCCAAGGTTTTGAGATGCTCATGCTGCTTTCGATAATAAAAGACCTCGAACGTCCCAAAGCGAACATGCGAGGGCGCCATGCGGACCAGCATCGCACCGGTTTCTGGTTGCTCCCGGTACACCTTCTCATCGCTCCCGACCAGACAGAGTGCCTGTGTCGTAGGAATCCCGAGACCCTGCATCGCGGCACAGCAGAGATACTCACGGATCGTCGACCGCAACACCGCCCGGCCGTCTCCGTCCCGTGAGAAGGGAGTCAGCCCCGCTCCCTTCAGATGCAAATCCCACCGCTCACCTCGAACGTTCGTCGCTTCGCCGAGGAGAATCGCCCGCCCATCACCAAGCTGTGGCACATAGACGCCGAATTGATGGCCGGAATAGAGCATCGCGAGAGGATCCATGCCGGGAGCCAAGGCCTTGCCGCCGAAGACACCCGCGAATTCCGGTCGCTCAAATTGCTCCGGGTCCAGATCAATCAACTCGGCGGCTACCGAATTGGTATGGACCAGATAGGGTGGAGCCGCGAACGGCGTGGGATTCAGTTTCGCATAAAACGTCTGAGGAAGACGAGCATAGGTATTGTCGAAGGTCAGCATTTCCAAGCTGCGTTGCGGCATGGCTCTGTGTACCATGCCGTTCTCGGATTTCTCTACTTGCGCGTCTTTATGGCGAATGGGGCCTTTCTGATCCAAGGCACTCCCCTGTCAAGCTACCTGAAATTCTTCTCAATAGTTAGGCTTGACAGCAGGAGGTCCAAACAGTTGTACTATGGACCTTTCGCCCTATGGTTTCTCACCGCTTAGCTTATTATGTGGCGACGCTCATGATCGACGAAAAGGCACCGCGCATCCGGCAGCGTACACAATCCATCACCCTGTAACAATAGTGAGTGAATCCATCACGACAGCGTGACTGTCATCACAACGGCTATGATTATTAGGATTAAGAAGGGACTGGATTTGCCGATCACCGGGAAACCGGAGCAGCGTGTCCATGTCGCGAAACCTATCCGCCACGTGGGTGCGTTCGGCGTGGACCATATCGATCTCAAACCGGCCATGCTGGTCGCCGAAGGCGACAAGGTGAAGCTCGGCCAAGCGCTGTTCGAGCACAAGAAGTTACCCGGCGTACGCATCACGGCTCCGGGTGCCGGGGTGGTCAAGGCGATCCATCGTGGAGCGCAACGCCTGCTCCAATCAGTCGTGATCCGGCTCGACGAAACGGAAGACGAGGAGACATTTGCGGCCTACCCTGCCGACCAACTGTCTAGCTTGACGGATACGCAGGTGGTAGCCAATCTTCTGGCATCAGGTCTGTGGGTGGCCTTACGCACGCGTCCCTATAGCAGGATCCCCGACCCAACCACCCGTCCGGCTGCCATCTTCGTGACGGCGATGGACACCAACCCGCTGGCCGCCGATCCTGTTCCGATTATGGCGGCAGAGGCTGAGTCCTTCGGCCATGGCCTGACAGTGCTCTCGCGCCTTGGCAGGATGCCGATTTGGGTGTGCACGTCACCCGGAGCCGACCTACCGTTGCCACAGGGGGTAGACCACATACGCCAGGCGAGTTTCGAAGGCCCCCACCCAGCCGGTCTGCCGGGGACGCATATTCATTTTCTAGAACCGGTCGACGGCAGTACGGTTGTGTGGCACCTGAACTACCAAGAGGTGATCGCGATCGGCAAGCTCTTTACCAGCGGCCGGTTATGGACCAGGCGCATCGTCGCACTCGGTGGGCCACAAGTCACACAGCCACGACTGTTACAGACCAGGCTGGGCGCCTGTCTCGAGGAGTTGGTCGAGGACGAGCTTCACGCCGGTGAGAGCCGCATCATCTCCGGCTCGATCTTGTCGGGACGCCATGCAGCCGACTGGTCGTCCTATCTGGGGCGCCATCACCTTCAGATATCCGTGATTCCGGAAGGGGTGGAACGAACGTTCATGGGCTGGTTTGCACCGGGGCGGAGAATGTTTTCCCAGAGCAACGTCATGCTATCGAGTCTCTTCCGTTACCGCAGGGAGGAGTTTGGGTTGAACACCGGGCTGAATGGAAGTTTGCGCGCGATGGTGCCATTCGGTAACTTTGAGGATGTCATGCCTCTGGACATCCTGCCAACGCAGCTCCTGCGCTACCTGATGGTGGGTGATACCGACATGGCGCAAAAACTGGGCTGCATGGAATTGGACGAGGAAGACCTCGCATTATGCTCCTTCGTGTGCGTGGGCAAGAACGACTACGGCCCGGTGCTGCGGAACGTACTGAGCCAGATTGAGAGAGAAGGCTAAGGGCAGGCATGAAACGCTATCTTGATCGTCTCAGACCCCTGTTTGCCAAGGGCGGCCGGTATGAAAAGTACTACCCCATCTTCGAGATGGTCGATGTGTTTTTGTATTCAACTCCGGAAACTACGCATAACGCGCCTCATGTGCGGGACGGAATCGATCTCAAACGGTTGATGATGTACGTGGTGGTGGCGCTGATTCCCTGCATCCTCTGGAGCTGGTTCAACACCGGCTATCAAGCCAACCTGGCACTCGCAACAATGGGCGTGGCGAAGGTTGGCTGGCGTTATGATCTCCTGACGGCTCTCAATCTCGGGTCAGATGCAAGCAGCATTCTGGACAATACGGTACATGGGTTCTTGTATTTTCTGCCGATCTATCTGACGACCTTGCTCGTCGGTGGGATATGGGAAGTGGTCTTTTCGACGGTGCGTCGGAAAGAGATCAACGAAGGGTTCCTGGTCACCTCCATGCTTTTCACGCTGACCCTGCCACCCGATATGCCGCTCTGGATGGTCGCCATCGGGATTAGCTTCGGCGTGGTGCTCGGGAAGGAAATCTTCGGTGGGACCGGCAAGAATTTCCTCAACCCCGCCCTGACCGCACGAGCGTTTCTGTTTTTCGCCTATCCTGCCGAAATATCTGGTGACCGGGTGTGGGTGGCGGTAGATGGCTATTCCGGTGCCACCGCGCTCAGTCTTGGGAAAGTCGGCGGCGTAGAGGGGATCACCAGCGGAGGCATGAGCTGGTGGAATGCCTTTATCGGTCTGATGCCGGGATCCATGGGGGAGACCTCTACCCTTGCCTGTCTGCTTGGTGCGGCGTTCCTGATCTATACTCGAGTAGGCTCCTGGCGCATTATCTTTGGGGGCTTTCTGGGAATGGTCGGGGCCTCACTCCTGTTCAATCTGGTCGGCAGCGACACCAACCCCATGGTGGCGATGCCCTGGTACTGGCATCTAGTTCTGGGCGGGTTTGCCTTCGGCATGGTCTTCATGGCCACCGACCCGGTGTCAGCCGCCATGACGAGTACCGGACGCTGGGTTTTCGGCCTCCTGATCGGGGCCATGACCGTGCTGATCCGTGTGGCAAACCCGGCGTTTCCTGAAGGAGTGATGCTCACGATTTTGTTTGCGAATGTGTTCGCGCCTTTGATCGATTATTCGGTCATCCAGCTCAACATCCGACGGAGGCTACGTCGTCATGTCCGCGCCTGAACCAGATTCCGCTGCATCCGCTCCGTCAGGTGAGAGTGCGAGCAGGACGCTGCTGGTCACCTTTGTGGTCTGTCTGGTCTGTTCAGTGGTGGTCGCCGGCGCGGCCGTGCTCCTTCGACCGATTCAGGATGCGAATCAGAAGGCCGACCTCATTCGGAATGTGATCGCGGTTTCCGGTCTCCTCACGGAGGGGCTAACGGAAGAACAAGCACTGCAACGGATTGACGCGCGCATGATCGAATTGGCAACCGGTGATGAGGTGCAGGGGATCGATCCCGACACCTTTAGTATTGCCAAGGCCGGAAAGGACCCCGAGATATCCACTGCACTCACCCGCAAAGAAGATGTGGCGCAGATCAGGCGTGAACCCCGCTATCTGCCGATCTATCGAATTGTCGGTGACAACGGCGACTTGAAGAGACTCATTCTGCCGGTGTACGGCTACGGACTCTGGTCCACGATGTACGGGTTTCTTGCGCTTGAGGCGGATCTGCGCACGGTGCAGGGCCTCCGCTTTTATCAGCATGCCGAGACCCCTGGGCTCGGAGGAGAGGTCGACAATCCCAAGTGGCGGGCACAATGGACGGGCAAAGTCCTATTTGACGATCAATGGAAGGTGCAGGTTGAAGTCACGAAGGTGGAGATTGACAGTTCCACCCCCGAAGCGCAACATCAAGTCGACGCCCTCGCCGGCGCCACTATCACCTCACGAGGGGTGGAAAACTTATTGAAATTCTGGCTGAGCGACAAAGGATATGGGCCGTACCTTGCCCATTTGCGACACGAAAGGAGCTGACTCTCATGTCGTACGAACATCGCAAAATTCTTTTTGAGCCGATCGTCGACAATAACCCGGTTATTTTACAAGTCTTAGGGATTTGTTCGGCATTGGCCGTGACGACGAAGCTCTCTACCACGGTCACGATGTGCATCGCACTGACCGTCGTCACCGCCCTCTCCAATGCCGCCATTAGTGTGATCCGTAATCATATCCCGAGCAGCATCCGCATCATCGTGCAGATGACCATTATTTCGTCGCTGGTCATCGTGACCGATCAGTTCCTCAAAGCCTATGCATTTACCATCAGCAAGGAGCTGTCGGTCTTCGTCGGGTTGATTATCACCAATTGTATCGTCATGGGACGCGCAGAAGCCTATGCGATGAAGCATCCACCGCTTCCGAGCTTCCTTGATGGCCTCGGTAACGGCCTCGGCTATAGCGCACTGTTACTCGTCATCGGGGCGATACGCGAACTCTTCGGGTCCGGTTCTCTGTTCGGGTATCCGATCCTCCCTCTCGATCGGGATGGAGGGTGGTATGTGCCGAACGGCTTGCTGCTTCTTCCTCCGAGTGCGTTTTTCTTGATCGGCATGATCATTTGGGTGGTGCGCTCCTGGAAGCCTGCACAGGTCGAGCAACCTGAATTCCGGATCTATCACGCGCATCGTCCAGAGGTGGCCTCATGACTGAGCTCATCAATCTGTTTATCAAAGCGGTCTTCGTCGAGAATCTTGCGCTGACGTTTTTCCTCGGCATGTGCACGTTTCTGGCCGTCTCGAAACAAATCGCTACCGCGCTCGGACTCGGCATTGCTGTGGTCGTCGTTCAAACCCTGACCGTCCCGATCAATAATGTCATCTACCAGTTTCTGATCCGTGATGGAGCCCTGGAATGGGCGGGGCTCTCTGAGATGAATCTGAATTTCCTCGGGCTCATCAGCTATATCAGCGTCATTGCGGCGGTCGTACAGGTACTCGAAATGTTTCTCGACCGGCACGTCCCGTCACTGTACAACTCGCTGGGGATCTTTTTGCCGCTGATTACCGTCAACTGCGCCATTCTCGGAGGCAGTCTGTTCATGGTGGAACGTGACTATTCTTTTAGCGAGAGCGTGACCTATGGTGTCGGTTCTGGTGTCGGGTGGGCGCTCGCGATCGTGGCGATGGCAGGGGTGCGGGAGAAGCTCAAGTATTCCGATATCCCCGCTGGCCTGCAGGGGCTGGGCGTCGCCTTCATCACCGCGGGGTTGATGGCTCTCGGGTTCATGGCTTTTTCTGGAATTCAACTCTAACAGGCTTGAAAAGCTGATTTGAACTTCCCGGGCCATGGCAAATAGCGATATGCGAAACGACACCAACTATCCATGCGGAAGGCTCAAAATGGCCGTCCAGCGAGGCCGCAGCGAGCGAAGAGGCGAATCATACGCTGTGCCGTACGTTGAGCCTCTGAGCGACGCGAGAACACTGCTGGCTGACTTTTTCAGCATCCCGCTGAGTCTGATGAGGGGCCGCGCATGATCGAGATCCTACTCGGAGTCGGATTTTTTACAGGAATCGTCCTCATTCTGGCTGTCCTCATTCTGAGTGCACGCTCGAAACTGGTGGCGAGTGGCCATGTCACGATCGCGATCAATGATAAGAAATTTATCGAGACACCGATCGGGGGCAAGTTGCTCAATGCGCTGGGCGACGCCAAGATTTTTGTCAGTTCCGCCTGTGGTGGCGGCGGGACCTGCGGCGTGTGCCGGGTCAAGGTCTTCGAAGGGGGTGGTGGGATTCTGCCGACAGAAACCTCGCATATCAACAAGCGTGAAGCGCGCGAGGGCTACCGTCTCTCCTGCCAGGTGGCGGTCAAGCAGAACATGAAGATCGAGATTCCCGATGAGATATTCGGCGTCAAGAAATGGCAATGTACCGTGCGCTCCAACCGCAATGTCGCCACCTTTATCAAAGAACTGGTCCTGGAGCTTCCCCAGGGCGAACATGTCGATTTCCGTGCCGGTGGGTACATCCAGGTTTTCTGCCCTCCGTATAAGCACTCGTTTGAGCAGTTTGATATCGAGGAGAGATTTCGCAGCGACTGGGACCGGCTGAACCTCTGGAATCTTGTTTCGAAGGTCAATGAGCCCCTCGAGCGAGCCTACTCCATGGCCAATTACCCGGAGGAACGTGGCATCATTATGCTCAATATTCGCATCGCCACACCGCCACCGCGCACGCAGAATGTGCCGCCTGGTAAGATGTCATCCTACCTCTTCGGACTGAAACCGGGCGACAAGGTTACCATTTCTGGGCCGTTCGGCGAGTTCTTTGCGCGTGACACCGACAACGAGATGGTATTCATCGGTGGTGGTGCAGGGATGGCGCCCATGCGTTCACATATTTTTGACCAGCTGGGTCGCCTCAAGACCACCCGCAAGATGTCATTCTGGTACGGGGCCCGATCGAAACGCGAAATGTTCTATGTCGACGATTTCGACAAGCTGGCTGCCGCGCACGACAACTTCGAGTGGCATGTCGCCCTTTCCGACGCGCTCCCTGAGGACCAGTGGACCGGCTATACCGGCTTCATTCATAACGTACTCCATAATGAATATCTGAAGACCCATCCCGCGCCAGAGGACTGTGAGTACTACCTCTGCGGACCACCGATGATGAATGCCGCCGTGATCAAGATGCTGTTGGATCTGGGTGTCGAGCGAGAAAACATCATGCTCGATGACTTCGGAGGATGACGATTCTATGCATCCATCCGTTCCACGCCCCCGTGCGCTGATGGCCTTGGTCGCTCTGCTGGCCGCTGGTGCAGGATTGGGCCTGCTGCGCCCTGATCCGCCTGCCGCTGAGCTGCATATGAGCGGCCATACGATGGGGACCACCTATACCGTGAAATACCGAGCGACCCAGGATACACCGCCGCTGAAGGCGATGCAGAGCGATGTGGACGCCTTGTTGGCCGAGATCAATCACACCATGTCCACCTATGAGCCGGAATCGGAACTGTCGCGCTTTAACCGTCTGCGCACCACCGACTGGGTACCCGCATCCGCATCGCTCCGTGGCGTGCTTAACGCCGCGCTAGAGATCGGCACCCAGAGCGAAGGGGCGTTTGACATCACGGTGGGCCCCCTGGTCAATCTCTGGGGATTCGGGCCCGAGGTTCATCCAGACCGTATCCCGCTTGAAGCCGACATCGCCGCTGCGCGCACTCGCAGCGGTCTCGATAAAGTCTCGGTCAGTGAGACTCCACAAGCGATACGCAAGCACCGCCCTGATGTCTTCCTAGATCTTTCCGGAATTGCTAAGGGCTACGGGGTGGACCGAGTTGCTGAACTCATGACCGCACATGGTATTGACCATTACATGGTCGAGATCGGTGGTGAGATACGGGTACGTGGTCACAAGGAGCACGAGACACCCTGGCGGATCGCGATTGAGAAACCGTTGTCGGGCGAACGTTCAGTGCAAACCATGCTGGCGCTCAGTGACATCGCCCTCGCCACCTCGGGCAATTATCGGAACTTTTTTGAAATCGACGGGCGACGCTATTCCCATACCATCGATCCCACCACCGGCCGGCCGGTTGATCATCATCTGGCATCGGTGACGGTACTGGCGGAGACCAGCATGCGAGCTGATGCCTGGGCTACCGCGTTTCAGGTACTAGGGCCCGAGCGTGGTATGGCCATAGCCGAGCGGCTCCATCTTCCCGTCCTCTTCGTCATCGAACATGATGGGCAATTTGAGGAACGTGTCTGCTGTGGCTTCCAACAGTACCGGAAACAGGAGCTGTCATGACAATTTTTATGGTGACCTTTCTCGTCATGGGTATTGCGATCCTGGCTATGGCGGTGGGTGTCCTACTCGGTCGCCGCCCGATCGGAGGCAGTTGTGGCGGCCTTGAACGCCTTGGTCTGGAGTGCGATGCCGGCTGCGACAAACCCTGCCCGGAACGTCTCGCCCGTCAGCAGTCACAAAACAGAACGTAGTACGTGGCGCTCCGAAACACTCTCGTGATGACTCTGCAGATCAACTCCTGTAACTAGCCAACGATGATGATCCTCGAAAGGATGGTCGCGTGTGAACCACTCTTCCCTCTTGTTCATGCTCTTTCTGTGTCTTCGGTGTAGCACCAGCCGTGTCTCCCAAGTGGGTCTTGGGACTGCGTTCATCGTCCTCGGGCTGCCGTTTCTCGCCTTCGCCGAAACCGAATCACACGCAGGGATCGACTTGACCACCGCCCCAGTGGGGTATTTTGCGCTGTGCATCTTTGTCCTGGCGTATGCGCTGGTCATGTCCGAAGAGTTTACTCACCTCAAGAAGTCCAAACCTGTGATTTTGGCTGCCGGCATCATTTGGGGGGCCATCAGCCTGGCGTCTCCCGATAGTCAGGCTGAGTTTGTTGAAAACGCCTTCCGGCACAATCTGATGGAATACGCAGAACTGATGCTGTTCTTGCTGGTCGCCATGACCTACATCAACGCTCTCGACGAACGACTCGTGTTTGAGGCGATCCGGGCATGGCTGGTTCGTAAAGGGTTCAGCTACCGGCAACTCTTCTGGATCACCGGGATCCTGGCGTTTTTTATTTCGGCGGTGGCGGACAATCTGACCACCGCCCTCTTAATGTGTGCCGTCGTCATGGCGGTGGGAGCCCACAGTCCACACTTCGTCAGTCTTGCTTGCATCAATATTGTGGTGGCGGCCAATGCGGGTGGAGCGTTCAGCCCCTTCGGCGATATCACGACCCTGATGGTGTGGCAAAAGGGGCTCCTGGAGTTCTTTGACTTTTTTCAGCTGTTTATCCCCTCAGCCGTGAACTTCCTTGTGCCTGCTGCGATCATGCATTATGCCGTCCCTCGAATGTCCCCGCCGCCGTCTTCTGATACGGTCCGGATGAAAGTCGGAGCCAAACGTATTATTGGGTTATTTTTTCTCACGATTTGTACCGCAGTCAGTTTTCACAATTTTCTGCATCTGCCCCCAGTCCTCGGAATGATGACCGGCTTTGCGTATCTGGGATTATTTGGCCATTACCTGAGCCGGAAGCGACACCATGCCTCCCCCTACAAGAAAGGGGAGATCGGAGACGTCGTTCCGTTCGATGTGTTTCAGAAGGTTGCCCGAGCGGAGTGGGACACGCTGTTATTCTTCTATGGAGTCGTCATGTGCGTCGGCGGGCTCGGCCATATCGGCTATATGGCCTTGGCCTCCCACGTGCTCTACTCCCAGTGGGGTCCCACCTTCGCCAACATCACGATCGGGCTTTTATCGGCGATTGTCGACAACATCCCGATCATGTTCGCAGTGCTGACGATGAACCCGGCCATTTCCGAGGGCCAATGGTTGCTCGTGACGCTGACCGCTGGGGTTGGGGGCAGCCTTCTCTCCATCGGCTCGGCGGCCGGGGTCGCGTTGATGGGGCAGGCGAAAGGGAAGTATACGTTCTTTAGTCATCTCAAATGGGCGCCGGCGATTGCGCTGGGATATGGCGCGAGCATTCTCGTGCACATGTGGATCAATGCGCATACGTTCTGAACGGGAAGATCTTTGAAGAAGCAAGTCGCTCCATATCGACCCGATACCGCCTGCGGCACAAGCCCCACGCCTCGACAGCCAGTACTGAAAGAAAGAATTCGGGTACATGATGGATTGCAGCCTATGCGTGCAACCAACTTCACTTCTTCAGACATTTCTCTTGTCGTCCTCCCTGACCACACGAGATCGCAGGGAGTTCAGAAAGTTTGCCTTGATTTTCACGCATCTGCCTGTGTAGCTTGTTATTTTCTTGAGATGGCCGGTGTATCTGGGTAGTCCGACTGTGACCTCGCACGACGATCTCTGGATCTGCTATTCAGCGGCACGCTAACGGTTCCTATCCGACCATTCCGGATCCACCGTGAAGATGAATCAGCCAACGAGGATGATCCTCGAAAGGACGGTCCTGCGTGAATAGTTCTTCTCTCTTTGTCATGCTTTTTCGTTGCCTGCGGTGGAGAGCTCGTCGTGTCTTCCAAGTTAGTCTCGGTACCGCGTTCATCGTTTTCGGGCTGCCGTTTCTCGCCTTCGCCGAAACTGAATCCCACACCCTGATTGATTTGACCACTGCACCAGTTGGGTTTTTCGCACTGTGCATCTTTGTCCTAGCGTATGCGCTGGTCATGTCCGAAGAGTTTACTCACCTCAAGAAGTCCAAACCCGTGATTTTGGCTGCCGGCATCATTTGGGGGGCGATCGCTCTCGCGTATCCGCAAGGCCAAAGCGAACTAGTTGAACATGCCTTCCGGCACAATCTGATGGAATACGCAGAACTGATGCTGTTCTTGCTGGTCGCTATGACCTACATCAACGCCCTCGATGAACGACTCGTGTTTGAGGCGATCCGGGCATGGCTGGTTCGTAAAGGGTTCAGCTACCGGCAACTCTTCTGGATCACGGGGATCCTGGCATTTTTCATTTCACCGGTGGCGGACAATCTGACCACCGCCCTCTTAATGTGTGCCGTCGTCATGGCGGTGGGAGCCCACAGCCCAAAATTTGTCAATTTATCGTGCATCAATATTGTGGTGGCAGCCAATGCGGGTGGAGCGTTCAGCCCCTTCGGCGATATCACGACCCTGATGGTGTGGCAAAAGGGGCTCCTGGAGTTCTTTGACTTTTTTCAGCTGTTTATCCCCTCAGCCGTGAACTTCCTTGTGCCTGCTGCGATCATGCATTATGCCGTCCCTCGAATATCTCCGCCGCCGTCCTCCGAAAGGGTTCACATGAAGATCGGAGCCAAACGTATTATTGGGTTATTTTTTCTCACGATTTGTACCGCAGTCAGTTTTCACAATTTTCTGCATCTGCCCCCAGTCCTCGGAATGATGACCGGCTTTGCGTATCTGGGATTATTTGGCCATTACCTGAGCCGGAAGCGACACCATGCCTCCCCCTACAAGAAAGGGGAGATCGGAGACGTCGTTCCGTTCGATGTGTTTCAGAAGGTTGCCCGAGCGGAGTGGGACACGCTGTTATTCTTCTATGGAGTCGTCATGTGCGTCGGCGGGCTCGGCCATATCGGCTATATGGCCTTGGCCTCCCACGTGCTCTATTTCGAGTGGGGTCCCACCTTCGCCAATGTCATGGTTGGATTTTTATCGGCGGTCGTCGACAACATCCCGATCATGTTCGCAGTGCTGACGATGAACCCGGCCATTTCCGAGGGCCAATGGTTGCTCGTGACGCTGACCGCTGGGGTTGGGGGCAGCCTTCTCTCCATCGGCTCGGCCGCGGGGGTCGCGTTGATGGGGCAGGCCAAAGGGAAATACACGTTCTTTAGTCATCTCAAATGGGCGCCGGCGATTGCGCTGGGATATGGCGCGAGCATTCTCGTGCACATGTGGATCAATGCGCATACGTTCTGAACGGAAACTTCTTCTTCGAGGAACCGGTAAGGAGACCTAGAGTTTTGGCGTCGGTGATCGCCCGAATAGGATCGCAGCGCTTCTCCCGGCTTTGAGCAAGCACGTTTTACCGCCAGCGTTTCGACAGCTCGACCTGCTTCTCGGGGTCTCGTTTTCCCGGAGTACATTCGGTACCATACAGTTCATTCCCAACATTCCGGACGATCTTCGACCCATCGGGGTCCGCCGGTTCCTCTGGAATTTGGGACCGTCGATTGCATTATGAAGTGGACGAATCACTATGCCCAAAGCGGGCGTACCGAACTCATGATGGCTCCCGATTTTTTCATGTTCTCGGAGTAAAACCCATGCTTGCACGATCTACCGGCCTCGTCGTTCTGCTTGTCAGTGCCCTCGAGATAGTCTGGCCGTCACACGGTAGCGCAGCCTCCTCTCGCATCCAACCCGGCCATGACATCAGCCGGTTTGCGCTGCGGTATGCCCAAGCGCTGGCCCACTCCCAGATCGAGACCTGGGCCGCAGCAGACTTGGGGTGCCTGATCCAAGTACGGGACAGGGCTGGGGGTACATCGCCGAAACTGAAGGCGGAACTTGCCCGGCGCTGTTGGGACGAGACCTTGCGCACTCACACCACCATGGTGGAACAGCAGGCAGAAGTCGGCGTTTTCAACGCCACAGAGCGCGGGGTGGGCCTCGGCCTCTTGGACGACCGGCACCGGGCCACGGGGCGCTGGAAGGAATACCCACCGGCGATCTTCCTGTCTCCATCGGTTGTGCTGCAAGACCAGGCTCCGATCCCCCAGCTGACCGTGGTGGGGACCAGTCCGAAACAACGATTCGCCCTGTCCCACATCCAGGAGGGCTCGCTGGTGTCAGTGCTTGGGCACGCCGTGGATATCAAGATCGTCTACCCGGATCCGCTCACGGCGCCGCTGGCGCTCAGACCGGAAGAAGTCTGGTGGGGAAACGGATCGCCACGTCAGTTCGGGCCGGTGCACGAGGTCGTCGCTCGGTTCATCGTGGTGACCGGCCTGCGCAAGCTCGGGTTTCCCACCGACCGGGCGGTCATGAATGAAGGTCTTCCCGCTGGACCGTTGATCGCCACGACCCACTACGGACCACGGCCTGACCACGGTCGGACGTACGATCAGGCTGATTCGGATCACACCATCGTGAAGGGTGAACTCGTCCCAGGTTCGACGCAGTGGTGGGAACGGACTGATGCAGAGCCGTTCATGCGAGCCGCCTTGAACCAAGCCACTCATCTGACGGCTGAAAACCGTGCCGGCATACTGACTCGGCTTTTGTTGATCGATCCCGAGGATGCCTTGACCCATAGTATGCGTGGGAACGACGGCTATCAGGCGGTTCTCCAGCAGGGGATCGCACGGGGAGGGCTCGCCGCCCGGGACGGACACGCCCTGCGGCGAGTCGCCGAACTTTACTGGACCATTCAGGCGCAAACCTGGCGACAAGAAGTCACCGCCGTGTCCGAGGGGTACGAGCCGGCCGCCGATGCCATCTATCGCGCACTGGCGTCCTATGAGACCCTGGTCCGACAAGATCGTGCCACACCGGAGCAACGCCGACGCCTCGGTGTGTTGACTCGATGGAATAATGATCCGACCGGTGCGCTGGGGATCCATGAGGCGTTGTTGCGCGACAGCACTCCGGGTACGATCGAATACGCCACCATCTTGACCGAAATCGCCTGGGATCGGATCCAGTTCGTCTCGTGGAATCGGCGCTACGACCATCCCTGGCTGCCACAGGCTCAGGCTGAAGCCGAAAAGGCCGTCCAGTGGTTGAGGCAGCCATACGACAAGCTCCATGCGCACTATGCGCAGGTGGCAGTGGAATCGCTCTCGGTACCGCGCCATCTGGATCAGTTTCAGGAACGGATGCAGCAGATCAGGCAGGATGTGGATCAGATCCCCGGGTTGAAAGGCCTGCACACGCAACTGGTCGCCAACGATCTCGTGAAGTCGCTCACCCCAGAAGCTGCCGCGCTCGTCCTATCACGTCCACCACGCGCACCCGACGTGCTGGACGTGGCCGTCCATGCGAATCCTCCCAAGCAGGACATCCTCTGGCAGTGGAATTTCGAGCAAGATGAGCTTGGAAGTATGCCGGCCGGCTTTGTCGAGATGGGTCGGGACGATGAGAACGCCGCCCTCTGGGAAGTCCACGTTGAGCAGGACCCCTCACGCGGTCTCCAACGACTGGTCCGCTCGCTGGCCTGTGCGCGACCGGACTGCGTACGACTCCTCATTGCGGACAACGTGAGAACGACCTACCCCGATGTCACCGTTCAGGTGAGGGCTCCAAGGCTGACCGACCAGAGTGAACTCGGCATCGCCATCGCGGTTACCGACCGCGACAATTATTATGCCATTACCCTTCAGCCGAGGACCGGTCTGGTGACGACCAGACGCGTAACGGACGGGAAGGTGACGGTGCTGGGACAGGTCACGGCCAAGCTTGCGCCGAAGCCCTGGCATACGATGCGCGTCCAACGGATCAACTTTCTGCATCTCGATAAGGGTCGATTGGCGGTGTATGTGGATGGCGCCCAGGTCGCGGCGGTCGAGGATGCCGTGCTGCCTCAGAAAGGGCGGGTCGGCCTGATTGCCGTGGGTCCGTCAGCGGCGCAGTTCGACGGCCTCCATATCCTGGACCTGGTCTCGAACCGGACGTTTTCTCAACCGGCCGCCTACTAGGGTTTCGACATCAAGATCGTCTCAGCTCATGAGGAGCTGAACTGCCTCGTGGCATTTTGGATGTCTCGGTCTGTCGTAAACACGAACACCCGCTCGCTGAGTAGTACATCGATATCGGTGAAGAGACCGAGGACTTTGGTCCCGGTGATCTCGCTCACCTGATCGCAAAGCTTATCACGGCCTTGCGCGATCAAGTTTTGCCGAAGTTGCTTGACCATCTCGACCCCTTCCGTGGTTTTGGCCAATTGCCGTTCAGCCGGCGTGAGCACTCCCTTCAGCCGGACGACGACAAGATCGCGCGCGACGAGCGCACGAACCTCATCAGGGCCTCGCCCCATGAATTCTTGCTCAAACTTGATGACGGCGTTGCGAATTGCGTTTTCCACGTCTCGGCTTCATTCGATTATAAGGTCGCGGGAAGAGACGAACAAGTACCACGTTTGGGTCTTTCGCCGATTGAGTCAGGTTCGCGATGGGCCTTTCGTTTCATTGATCGATGGATGGAAGCCCTGATCAGGCATTTCAGGCTTGACCCTTTCCTCTGCCTCATATTATTCATGGAGCCGGATTTGGGCAGATGGCAGTGTTGCTTCCTCTCGAGCTTGCTCGTGGAGAGGTAGGACGCCTAAATTGATCATTGTGAGGCCGTAGGGCGACCCGCAGTCCATTGAGAGGCCGGTCGTAGTACAAGCCAACTACTTGGTTCGACCCAAAGTCGAAGCCAGGTGGTTGGCTTTTGTGTTTTCATCTCGGATCAACAGTCGAGGCCGACCAGCTTACCCTTATGTTGCCCAGACCTCTCGTAACGCTTTGACGTAGGGGGAAGTTCGTGGAAAGAGTTTCAAGCCAATCATGTTGTCACAGCCAATCTAGCGCCTGTCCTATCGACTCAGGTTGCCACAATGAGAGTCCTTCGTCTGCAAGCGAGACAGCACATACTCAGTGGGCCTACAGAGCACCTGCTTTTTGGCATCTTAAGACTCGGTCCTTGGGTATGGGTGACGTGAACGACTCTCAGCTAAGTCTCTTGTTGACCGTAGCGAGGGGCATCGTATGAGTTCCGAGCCAAATGTTTTCATGAAGTATCTCAACGAGTTCAATCCCTGGCCGCGTATTCGAATGATGGGCACCAACGTAACCCAAGACGTTATGGCCGGGATTACGGTTGCCTTCATCGCCCTTCCTTTGGCCCTTGGTTTTGGCGTGGCCTCCGGCCTGGGTGCCATTACGGGGATGTGGGGGGCCATTGCTGGAGGAGTTGTGGGCGGCTTGTTTGGGGGCTCGAACAACGGCGTCAGCGGTCCGACTGGCCCCAAAACTGTCCAGCTCGCGGTGGTGATGCATGACCACATGTTGACCAACGGCCAACCAGATCTTGCATATGCCTTTGGGATCGTCTTTCTCAGTGGTGTGCTCATGCTGGCTCTGGCCCTCTTTCGCATTGGAAAATTTATCTACTTGACGCCCTATTCCGTCATTTCCGGTTTCATGTGCGGGATAGGTGCAATTGTCATGATCATCGAGTTCAACCCATTTGTCGGGCTCCCCACCCTGTCTTCGGTTCGGGAAGCATTGATGGCCATTCCTTCCTCTGCCATGAACGCCAACCCCCAAGCTTTGCTGGTGTCTTGTGTAACGCTCGGGACTATTATCATCTGGCCAAAAATTACCAGGGTGTTGTGGCTACCTGGCCCGTTAATTGGTCTCGGGGTGGGAACTGCCGTGGCCAACATATTTGCGTTAGATATTGACTACATTCCGCATGTTCCCACTGGCCTGCCTGAGATCTACTTGCCCTCCATATCGCAATTTTATGAGATGCTCGGTCCGGCCGCTGCGCTGGCTGGCCTGGCGGTCTACGACTCGCTTTTGACGTGTGTCGTCATCGATCAAATGTCGGAGTCGCGGCATAACAGTAATCAAGAAATTTGGGGGCAGGGGCTCGCGAATATAACAGCTGGCCTATTAGGTGGATTGACCACTGCAACAGCAACGATGCGAAGTGTCGCAGCAATCCAATGTGGCGCCAAGACCGTCACAGCGCCGGTGGTGCATGGGTTGGTCTTGCTCTCGCTGGTACTCGGTTTGGCACCCCTCGCATCGTATATTCCGATGGCTGCCCTAGCGGGAATCCTGTTCAAGGTCGGCTACGACATTTTGGATTTTCGAGTCTTTCCTATCCTCCATCGGATGGATACATCTTCGAAAATTACGTTTTGGACGGTGCTCTTTCTGACGGTTTGGGAAGACCTTCTGGTGGCGGTTGGTGTCGGCCTCGCCATTGCGTTCTTTTTGTTCGTCCATGATATGAGCGAACTGTGGAAGCCCAAGCTCAAAGGACTGGCCGAGTCTCAAAGTACCGCTAAAGAATCCATCCCACACCACTTGAAGAAGCAAATTGCGATCATCGAACCGGAAGGGCCGATGTTTTTCGGCATTGCCGATACGATGTACAGGCAGATCGATAGACTGGCGCACTACAAAGTACTGATCATCTCGTTCCGTTACGTGCCGATCATCGACCTCTCGGGCGCATTCGCGGTCGAAGACATGGTCATAATGGCGGGGAAACGACGGACAAAAGTTATTGTCAAAGGCATGAACCCAGCCGTTCGACGAGCCCTCACCGAGTTGAAGATCATCGAGAGTATCGGTGAAGAGAACATTGCCGATGATATTGATGGCGCTTTAAAAAAATCACTTGATTACCTCGCAGATCAATTCCTTGGATCAACCAACGATGACTGATCGTCCTCGAAAAGACAACAGAGCCTCCCGTTTCTTCCATGTCAGTGGTTGTTCTGTTATTGTCACCTTTGGGTTGCCTTCCCTTTCGAGGATTGACCATGACGACACAGGATAAAAACCAGAACGAGCCTACGGTTTCAGCATTCATGAACCGAAATCCCATCACGGCACATAAGAACATGACGTTACGCGCAGCATCGGAGATCATGAGTCTCTATAAGGTTGGGGCGCTGCTAGTCGTGAATGATGAGAATCGGTACGTTGGAATTATTTCCGACAAGCGTATCACGCGGGAAGCCTTAGCCAAGGGAAGAGATCCAGCAACAACAGAGATTCAGGCCGTGATGAGAAAAGACCCTGTTAGCATCGACTGTCATGAGCCAGTCCGCAACGCTCAAGCCGTGATGAAGGTCAATGGCGTGAGGTACCTGGTCGTCAAAGATGGGGAAGAAATTGTCGGAATTCTCTCCTTGAGCGATCTGATAAGATTCTACACGTCATTTTATGAATAACGTGGCGTGACACCCTCGAGTTCTCATACGGCTCACGGCTCGTACGTCGCCCTGACCTCAACTCCATGAATTCTTGTTCGAACTTGATGCCGACATTACAGATTGCGTGTTGCCTATAGCCAACACTCCTGGGATGACCAGGTACCCTGCATGGGTCTTTTGCTGTCCGTATCAGATGAGCGATGGGTCTTTCGGTTCCGACCATCCATGGATGGAAGACCTGATCCCGCATTTCATACTTGACGCACTCCTCACCCCCATATTATTCATTGTGCCGCAGGTAGGCAGATGGCAATGTTGCCTCTTCTTGAAGGCTCTGTTTTAGGGAGAGTCAGGACGCCGAATTATTTTCCTGTCATGGCCGTAGGGCGACTCGCAGTCGATTGAGAGGCCGGTCGCAGTACAAGCCAACCATTTGGTTCCACACCGAATGGTTGGCTTTTATTTTGTAAACGCGCTGGTGAGGTGTCGATGCTCCTGTGTGTGCTAGTCCCGTTGCTCCCACTGATCGCCGCGTTGATCGTCATCAGCGGTGACGACTCGACTCTTCACCGCCGCGCGAAGCTCGCGGCGTGGCCGATCGGCTTGGCCTTCGGGTGTGCCCTGGCCACAATCTACGTGGTCACCATGAACGGTCCACTCGTGTTTCGACTCTATGACCCGACGATACCCATGGGGTTCACCATCCCCCTCGGCTTCTACGTTGACCGATTGAGCGCAGTGATGATGACGTTGATCTCCGGGATCGGCACGATTATCTATACCTATTCCGTCGAGTATATGTATCAAGACGCGCACCAGCGTCGATACCTCGCGCTGATTGGGATTACGGTGTTCGTCCTCCTCTGCCTGGTCTCCAGCGCGAATCTTCTGATGCTCTTCGTGCTCTGGCAGGTGCTCAGCTACCTCCTGTATATCCTGGTTCACAATCACGGCCACCGTGACACGTTGGAGAGCGCGTTTCGCACATTTACCCTACTACGGGTCGGTGATGTCGCCTTCATGGGTGGGATCGCCCTAGCGTACGCGCTCTACGGAACGTTGGAATTTCCGGATCTGTTTACCGTCGCGGCGCACTCGACGGCAACCGTGTCTCCGTTTCCCGGTATCGAGCTCGAGGGCCATACGGCCGTCACGCTCTTGCTGCTGGTCGGAGGGATGAGCAAGTCCGCTCAATTCCCGTTCTACGTCTGGCTCCCTCGCTACCTCTACGCGCCGACATCCGTCACAGCTTTATTGCATGCGGGTATCATCAATGCTGCCGGATTTCTCATCAACCGCATGGCTCCCCTGTTCGGAATGAGTTCGACGACGCTCCACATCACGCTTTTCATCGGGACGCTGACCGCTGTTGCCGGGGCGACCATGATGCTGGTCCAGAACGACATCAAGAACATGCTTGGATTCTCCACGATCGGTCAAATGGGCTACATGGTCATGGAGTGTGGCTTAGGAGCCTTTTCTCTTGCCGTGTTCCATCTGATCGCGCATGGACTGTTCAAGGCGACGGTGTTCTTGAACTGCGGGAATGTTATTCACAAGGCGAGACATGAGCCATCGCTTCCCCATCTCGGGCATCAGGCCGATGAAATACGTTACTCTCCTCTCACCTGGACCACCGGATTCATCACGACCCTCCTGATCCCGCTCCTCATTCTCTTGGCGACGCACGGTGTGTTGGAGATTCCTCTGTTGGAATCCCAAGGAACCGTCATCTTTCTCTTTTCATCTGGATCACGTCCTCACAAGCGATTCTCACTCTGACGCGGCTGCGCGCAGTCGCCTCATGGAAAGTGTCGGCCGCGATGTTAGTCACCCTCTTGTTTATCGTGTTCGTGTATCTGTTCGCCGTCGAAACGTTCACGGCATTCCTGTACCCAAACCCCGAGGAAGTGGCCTCGTACTTCAAAGCTGCCGAGCTCCCCACCTGGCTGTTCGATCTCATGCTGGTCGTCTCGACGCAGCTGACGATTGCAGGGTGGATCTACCTGTACTTGCGTGCGCATGGTCGAACCATATGGAGCCCGCCGTGGATCGACCATCTACGCGTTCGTCTGTACGTCTTAGTTCTCAATCGACTCTATGTCGATTCGGTGTTGCATCGAGCAGGGCGAGTGCTGACCTCCACGATCCAGCGTGTGGATAAGTATGCTCGGGAACGAGCACTCTGAGTCACAGATGATGGACGCTGGAGATATGGCTCACGGCACCCAGCACGGGACACATGTGCCTCTCAAGACAGTGCGTGAACGCACGCCTCGTGAACCGACCGTCTTGACGAACATGAAGACACCGTATTAATGGTTACCCTGCCGTTCGTCCGAGTCGGATCCGGGGCGAGCCAACGGAGCAAGAAAATGAACGTTGTTCAACGACAAGGAGAGATGCCGTGTTGCCGTCGCTCATGCTGAGCGTGCCGCTCTTTCTGCTCCTCGCCTCGGCCATCGTGATGTTTGGCGCCGATTTGCCGCGCTGCCGACGTGAGAAGCTCGCCGCATTTCCAATCGGGTTAGCATTCTTAGGTTCGGTTCTCACATTGTACCTGGTCACAGTTGAAGGGCCCATCGTCATCCGGTTCTACAACCCGGATTCGGCGGCATCCTTGATCATCCCTCTCGGTTTCTACGTCGACCGGCTGAGCGCGGTCATGATGACTCTCATCACTGCCGTCAGCATGCTCATCTATATCTATTCCACGACCTACATGTACCAGGATGGTCATGCCCGTCGATACCTGTCCCTGATTTGCCTCACGGACTTCGTCTTGATCTGCATGGTATCGAGCTCCAATCTCATGATGCTGTTCTTGTTCTGGCAACTCCTGAGTTATCTCCTGTATCTGCTCGCACACAACCATACGCATGCCGGAACCTTGGCGGGTGCGTTCAAGACCTTTACGATCCTCCGCATTGCAGATACGGCATTTCTGGCAGGCATCGTGCTTGCTTTTCAGCTCTACGGCACCTTGGAATTCCACGACCTCTTTCTGCGTGCGGCCGAAATGCCGGTGACCCTCTCGTTGTGGCTCGGTGTCGAGGTCAGTGGCACCACGGCAGTCACGTTCCTGCTGTTTATCGGGGCCATGGGCAAGTCGGCACAATTTCCGCTGCATCTCTGGTTGCCGGGATCGCTCTTTGCCCCAACCCCGGTCCATGCGATGCTCCACGCCGGCATCATCAATGCCGGGGGGTTTCTCATCAATCGGCTGGCACCGCTGTTCGGCATGAGCTCCACCACCTTGCACATCGCCTTCGTCATCGGGACGCTGACGGCGGTTCTTGGAGCCTCCATGATGCTGGTTCAGAGCGACATCAAGAAAACGCTCGGGTTTTCCACTATTGGGCAAATGGGCTATATGATCATGGAATGCGGCCTCGGAGCGTTTTCGTTGGCCGTGTTTCATCTGATCGCGCACGGACTCTTCAAAGGCACCGTGTTTTTGTACTGCGGCAACGTCATTCATAAGACGCGCCAGGATCCCCATTTCCCTCATACGGACCACGCAATCACCGATGAACCGGCCTTCTCTCGTCTCACCTGGTCCACGGGCTTTGCCACGACCCTGTTTATTCCGCTGCTCATTTTGCTGGTCACGCACGGAGTCTTGCACATTCCGCTGCTTGAATCGCAAGGGACGGTCATCATTCTCTTCTTCATTTGGATCACCTCGTCGCAAGCTATCTTGACGCTCACGCGGCTTCGTGCCGTCGCATCGTGGAAGGTGTCGGCCACTATGTTGGTGACGTTGTTGTTCATCGTCCTCACATATTTGTTCGCCGTGGAGTCGTTCACGGCTTTCCTCTACCCAAACCCGGAGGAAGTCGCTTCGTACTTCAAGGCTGCGGATCTGCCGGACTGGCTCTTTGATCTCCTCATCCTCGGTGCGACCGGTTTGACCGTGCTCGGGTGGTATTACCTGTATCTACGAGCGCATGGACACAGCGTGTGGACCCCGTCTTGGATTGAAGGCGTGAGAATTCGGCTCTATCCGTTGCTCATGAATCGGCTCTACGCCGACGAAAGCTATCGGGCGATCGGCCTGAAGGTCGGGCAACTGATTCATCGGATCGACAAACTGGAACGTGGGTGGTCACGATGATGGAGGCGTTGGTGCCATGGCTGTTGGCCGCCATCCCATTGGGAGGAGCGATCGTGGCGCTCACATCCTGGGAGGGCTCCGAGCGCGTGAAGAAGGTCTCCATGCTCGGTGCGATCCTCAGCTTAGTCTCGGTCGTGGGGCTGTCCGGATTCCTCACGATTCCGCCCAACGGATGCCTGTCACTGTACTTACTGCCGCTTGCCGCTTTGACATCGATCTTAAGTCACCCCTTAGGAAGCGATCACCGGCTTTCGTGGATTATGACCTTGGTCTGTTTGGGCTTTGGAATGGGAGCACTCACGGCTCACGAGTTCTCCGGCTCTTTCTTCCTCATGATGTTGCTGAGCACGCTCGTCATCCTGCTCTATCGCCATCACACCGCATTGTGGCCGATTTCGTGGTGGGGCGTCGGCCTGCTCATCCTCGGGTTGGTTGGAATGGGAATTTCGGTGATCGCCGATCCGCCGGTCTCGTCCATCGCCGCGCTGGTCACGTGTGCGATGTTGTTGCCGTTGGTTCCTCTTCATGGTGGCTATCTGACGACCGTGACACGATTGCCGGGGAACCTCCCTTCGTTTGTAGTCGTGTTACTGCCGGTCATCGGGTTCCAGCGGTTGCCCCAGATCTTGTCGATCGTTCCGGAGGATGTGCTGGTGATCGTTCGGGTTTTGGCACTGCTCGGAGCTCTCTACGCCGCCGTCAAAGCGCTGGCTCAATCGCGGGTGCGCCTCATACTGGGTTATGGAAGCCTGTCCTTCTTTTCGATCGCGTGGTGGTTTGCCGCCACAAGCGGATTCGCGACGCCCCAAGGAACGCTCTTGGTCGGGGCTGTCGGGCTTGCAACCAGCGGTCTCCTGATCGCCTGGCAGGTCATCCGCACGCGATACGGCGACGATGTGGACCCACAAGCCATCAGCGGTCTGGCTGCAGCCATGCCGAAATTCGCCGTGTTGCTCTCCCTCTTGGGCCTTGCCGCGATGGGTATTCCGCCGTTCGGTGTGTTTGCCGGATTTATGGGGTTGATGCTGACCTCGTCCCAAGCCCCGGTGTTCGGCCTCTTCCTCACCCTGGCGGCCTGGCTTGCAGCCTCATGGTACATCATGCAGATGGTGCAGCAATTGTTGTTCGGCGCGAGCCGACCCGATTTGCGGTACACCGATCTCTTGAATCCTGAACTGGTTTCCTTGGCGATCGTCGTCGTCGTGCTCCTGGCATTGGGTCTCGTCCCATCTGCCCTCTTTGCACCGGAGCAGCCGATCTTCGAGCAGGCCGCGCACGCTCGGGAGTTGTTCTCATGGCAGAACTAGAACAAGGGCGCAACATCGAATCTCGGCGGATGGAACTGCGCGGAATCGTCCGCCTGGCAGGGGAAGTCATCGCTCAGTACTGGCCCATGCGCACCTTCGTCCACCATAATCCCTTGCATAGCATCGAGTATCTGCCGTTTGAAGAGGCAGTTCGGCGAGGGAAACAGTTCGTCGGGGGCAATGGCTATCTGCCCGGCCATGTGTATCGGAAGTTCCTCAAAACCGGTCGAATCCAAGCAACGCATCTCGATGATGCGCTTAAGCCACTGATACTCGACAAGTCTGTTCTCCTTGGCACGCACAGGATTACCCACGGATCCGTGCTGCGTGCATGCCTTGCTGAGGGGCTCTGCAGTCCGGTTATCGAGCCCCTGGACGATCAATTGCCCGACCCATCGCGTCACACAAGCGACGACCTTGCCGCCCGGCTTCGGCCGGTCACCGTCTTCCCCGATCTATCCGAGCGAATCAGCACCATGGTGAGTGGCGACGAAGCGGCGCTCGGACGATGGCTCACGCTTTCACACTGGTGCGATGATACGCTCGGCACTCAGATCGTACAGCAAATCAACGATCAACTGATCAAATGGTGCGAAGCCTTCCTCGATGAAGGTCATGCTACCTGGGCCATGCCGGAGCGAGACAAGGGTCTGTATGCGGCCTGGAAAGCCCTTGCGTCCCACGAATGGTCCGTCTGCGATATTCCAAACAGCCGCGAGAAGATCGCTCAGCTGCCCGACTATCCTGAAGATGCGCTCCTGGAAAGTTTAGATGCGATGGGAATCCCCGCCGATCTTCGGCAGGACTATCTGTCGTTGCAGTTGACGTCTTTGCCTGGATGGGCCGGCTTTATCAAGTGGCGCGGAGAGGAACGCGACTATCCCTGGCAGCAGGCCTACCCCGCCGGGTTGGTCAAGTTCTTAGCCATTCGTCAATGGTACGCACGGGAACTGGTTCAGAAGGCCTGCCAGGAACACCTTGGTATCCAGGGTCGATTCGATGCCGTGACTGACTTCATGCATGGTCATGCCGAAGAATATTATCTCAGGCGTCAGCGCGTGGCCGGGCTCTTGCCTGCCCTGTACGCCGAGGAGGTGGACCGGCTGGCTCATCGTCGAGGTGCGAGCTGGAAGGCCGTGCTCGACCGGTACAAAATGGACGTGGTCCCTCGCCAGGAGACGGCCAAACTCCGTGGAGCTGCCAAACAGCTCCTTTCGCTGATCAGATTTTTGGAGATCGACGTCGGCTGCCTGAATGAGTGTTCAGTGTCGGACCTCAAGCAGCTAGTAGATTGGATGGAGGCCTTTCCCGAATCCGAACATGGACCAGTCTGGCTGAAGGCGCTGGAAACCAGCTACCAGGAGCACTTGCTCCAAAAAATCCGAACCCGACCCAACGATCCAGCCCACTCATCCACGAACCGACCCTATTCGCAATCGGTCTACTGCATCGACGTGCGCTCCGAACCCTTTCGGCGGCACCTGGAATCGGTGGGACCCCATGAAACCTACGGGTTCGCCGGTTTCTTCGCCGCGTTTATCCGCTACCGAGCTTGGGGGAAGGAACACGATACAGAGCAGTTTCCAGTCATCATGCGTGCGAAGAACGAAGTCCGGGAAATTCCACGGAGTTACCTAGACGATACCGTATTAAAGCACGAGGTGCGCGCCCGGTGGGTCCATGCCGGCCATACGTTGCTGCACGATTTGAAGGAGAACGTCGTAACCCCCTATGTCATGGTGGAGTCCTTGGGCTGGTTCTACGGGCTCCCGATCTTCGGCAAAACATTGATACCGGCGCTCTACCATCGGCTGACTACATGGTTCCGGAAGTTGTCGGCTCCCTCTCTTCCGACCACGCTCACGGTCGATAAGCTCGCACCAGGTGAGACCGCCGAGATGCTCAATGCGGAACAACAGGCGCTGGTCAGGAAGGCGCTACAGGAACGATTGGGGCTCCGCAGCTCCATGATTGCCCCGCCTCTGGTCGAGGCCTTGCGCCAACGCGCATTGGGAGTGGACAAAGATCCCCTGTCGTCCGTCTTAACCCAAGAAACTGCGCGCGCACGACTGACACCGGAGATGGTCAACGAATTCGTTGAGACGCTTCAACGGCAATACGACCTGAACGCGCGAGCGGTGTCACGGCATAAAGAGCGGATCACCAGGACCGGGTTTACCCTTGAGGAGCAGGTCCTCACCGTCGATACCGCACTCCGTATGATGGGATTGACCAAGAATTTTGCTCGACTCGTCCTGCTCTGTGCCCATGGGAGCACCTCTGACAACAATCCATACGAGTCTGCCCTGGACTGCGGCGCGTGCGGCGGCAACGAAGGCAAGCCCAATGCGCGCGTCTTGGCCATGATGGCCAACAATCAGACGGTACGAGCACGTTTAAAGAAAACCGGCATCGATATTCCATTGGATACGCATTTCCTCGCCGGGCAGATGAATACCACCACCGACGAAGTGCAGCTCTTCGACTTGGAGGACGTCCCTCCGACACACCGGGCGGATCTGTCCCGATTGCAAGGCGATCTTCTGGCCGCGTCTCACCTCACCAGCCAGGAACGATGTCGCCGCTTTCCCGATGTGCAGCAGACACTCCCCGAACGGACGGCCCATGCCCATGTCGGGAGGCGAAGCGTCGACTGGAGCCAGGTGCGCCCCGAGTGGGGCCTCTCCAACAATACCGCGTTTGTCATCGCGCGCCGCGAACTGACTCAGGGGCTCGACTTGAACGGGCGGGTATTTCTGCACTCCTACAACTATCGTGAAGATCCAAGCCAGCGTTTGCTCGAAGTGCTGCTCACAGCCCCGCAGGTCGTGGCACAATGGATCAACATGGAGCACTATTTTTCAGCGGTGGATAACGAGGTGTATGGGAGCGGCAGTAAGATTTACCACAACGTCGTAGGGCGGTTCGGTATCATGTCCGGGCCATGGAGCGATCTGCGACTGGGCTTGGCGAGGCAAACCGTCATGAACGGGGACATGCCGTACCACGAGCCGATGCGGCTGCTGACCATCGTAGAGGCCCCGCGAACATGGATCGAGAAGCTGATCGCCCGGCATGATGTGTTGCAACACTATTACCATAATGAATGGGTTCATCTGGTCGTGCTCGACCCGCAGGACGGAGACTGGTACCGATATCAACCAACCGGAGAATGGGCTTGCATTCCACCGGGGGAGAGTGAGCCCGTCACGTAATCTATTAACCTTGGACGAGGCGGAAGCCGGAAAGGAGCATTCCGATGGGCAGTTTGAGTTTGCATCCGATGAAAGAGATTCGGGTCATTGTTGCGGGGGAACATCGCCCATTCGTGACCGAGCTCCTGGACCGAGTTCACGCGAGCGGCTACACGATCATCGGGAATATTTCCGGAAAGGGACATCATGGAGTCCGAGAAGCGCATTTCATGTTCAGCGAGCAAGAGAGCCTTGAGATGATCTTGACGGTGGTACCGGAGGACAAGGTGGAGCCGATTCTTGCCGGGCTCCGTCCAATTTTTGAACGACATTCCGGCTTCGTGTATGTGGCGGAGGTGGCCGTCAGCCGACAAGAATACTTCGGGAAGAAGGGCGGAAATCCCTGAGCCGAAAGCGTTGCTGCTTGGATTGATAGTTATCTCGGCAGACTGTCTCTTGCAACTGCGCTAGGGCCGAACGTAGAATTTCCCCTGCTTTTCGTGCCTAGTCAGGGGTATTGCTAAGCGGAAGCCTGTCTTCACTTACAGTCGCCCAGGTCGTGACGTCGTCAAGCAGTCCGGGAGTACCGTGTTCGGTCAGAGCATCGGTCAATCTGTCAGCCCTTCTCCCGTAAGCTTAGGCCAACTCACATTTTACGATCATGCCGCCCTTCTTATCGACCCAGTGTCCAGGCAAAAATGGCTCGCTGGTCCTGAAGAGCCTAGCAACGTGCCTGGTTATGCTCTTGAGTGCCACTTCCCCTGGGTTCGCTGCCGCCCCCAAGAAGGGATGGTCTGCGACGGGCGGTGCGTCGTTTTATTACACTGACGACGTTGCTCTCTTTTCAGCAACCCGCCGGTCGAGCCTGGACGGCGATCCGTCCCAGCCTGTGTTGGACGTCTCCCGCACCGGAATCGGCAAGGATATGGTGTTCGAACCCTATGTCCGTGTGTCAAAGTTGATTCCTTCTTCATTCGGAGAAACGGAGGTCTCAGCAAGGGTTCGTGGGTTCGTCTATGGGGCCAATCCTGAATTCAGCCAAGCAGGGATCTATTTAGAAGCCATCCATGGGTTCACACCCCGCACGGTGCTCCGCTTGCGGTACTTTACGGCGCCTGATCAGCTGCTGGGCCAAACCACGTTTCACGAATCCGAAGAGAACCTTCAGGATATGCGCGTTACCTCCCATCTTGGGACCGTTCGGCTCGACCACCGGCTATCCGAGCATTGGGAAATTCAGTTGTTAGGTCGGGCAGGAATTCGAAACTTTAACGATCCGTTCATTCAACGGGATACCTTGCTGTGGAGGTTCGGCCCGCACTTGGTGTACCACATGAACCACCACGCCAGAGTGATCCTTGGCTACCAATATGAGCGGGGTCTTGCGGAGGGCCGTCATGAGGCCGAGCTCCACGACGACGCTTCCTATGTGCATCACTTCGCGTCGATCGGTGTTGAAATGGACCTCATGGAACATTTGGAACTTGAATTGGACTTTCACTACGAGCGGAACAACTTTACAGCCGGAAACCCCGAAGATGAGCGGTTCAACGGGCATGAGAATATTTTTCTTGGGAGTGGGCGACTCTCGTACCAGCTGACAGACCATACCGCCTTGACCTTTATGGTACAGCGGTCCAATCGTCGGCAGAATTTCCACCAGACGCACGATCACAATACCAACGTCTCTGTGGGGGCTGTGTATCGGTTCTGAGTCCATGATATTGGACCTCTTAGAAGAGATACGGTTTGATTGACCACTGTGCGAAATATCGATATGTCACAGAGCTTTTAGGAGTCTGGCGCATGCTGAGAGCAGTGACCATGGTGGCTTTCTGCTGTTTGTTGCTGGGCTGCCACCGTACGTTTGGAGTTCCCACTGACATTGTGCAGGACCTCCCTGCGCTCGCCTCTGTCCGTTCCCTCTATATCGAGGACCTAGCCCACGGAGAGGACCCACATCTTGTGGAAGGATCGGACGAGGTCAGGGAGAAGATCATGGAGAAGCTAGCCAAATCAGGCCGTTTCTCCATCGTGGATAGCCCAGAACAGGCAGATGCCGCGCTGACCGGTGTGGCAGGCTTCCAGCGTTGGTATTTCGGGATGGAGGCGTTCTACGGATTGGAAGGCAGTCTCAATACACAATATTCCGGGATTGGCATGCTCCGACTCCTCGACTCCAAGACTAATCAGCCCATCTGGACACACGAGTATGAAACGGGGCTCTTTCGCCCAACACAAAGTGTCGTGGACCGTGTTGCTGATCAATTCGTCGATACACTACTGAATGCCGCAGCACTCGCTGACGGCCAGACGCAACAGAGTCAATAACGGCCGACCAAACGCGCATCAAATGGCTGTTCCTTCTATGAGTGACGTTTCCCACCTCGCTTCGCCTGTGTGATAGTGCGTGATCTGAAGGTTAGTATACCTATTGCTCTTGCGTCACGGTTTTTCGTACGGGTCTTAAGACCATTGATAAATCAGGAAGGACAAATCTATAATCCCACCCCACTCGGTTGATCGAACGCGTTGGCTTTCCGGTAGGTACTAAGACAGCTCAACCTAACTACATAGAGGGAGGGTTCGTCATGAGGGCATTCTCGCTGCTCCTGGCAGTTTCCGCTTTGGCCATACCAGCCGATTATTCATACGCCGGTGAATCTTCGCCGATGCATTGGGGCTATGAGGGTGACCATGGACCGCTGCATTGGGGCGATCTTGGGCCTGAATTTGCTCTCTGCAGCAAAGGCATGTCCCAATCTCCGATCGATTTGCTGCAAGGACACAAGATCGCGCTCGAGGACATCCAATTTTCCTATAAAGATGCGCCCTTTCATGTCATCAACAATGGGCATACGTTGGAGGAACTTGAACCTCTTTCAGAAACGATCAAGTCCCGCTACCCAAAGCACGGACAGACGATACTCCATTTTGACAAAGACAGCACGATCGTCTTCGATGGTGACCTCTACCTCTTGGAACAATTCCACTTCCATGCCCCAAGCGAGCATACGATTGATCATAAGCACTATCCGATGGAGCTCCATCTAGTACATCATAACGAGCGGCATGAAGCAGCGGTCGTGGCAGTCTTTATGAAAGAAGGGAAACACAACCCGTTCTTCGAAACCTTTTTGAACCATGCACCGAAGAAGGTCGGAGAATTCATTGAGGATCGGGAACATGTGATCAATCCCGCAACGCTAATGCCGAAAAGTCTGACCTACTATCGTTATTTCGGATCTTATACGACTCCCCCTTGTTCCGAAGGAGTTATCTGGGCAGTGATGCATGATCCCATTGAAGTCTCTGCTGACCAAATCCAACGCTTCCATTCTCTCGTGGGCCACGACAATGCTCGGCCCACGCAACCGCTGCACAAACGTTTTGTGCTGGAATCCAATTATGTGGGGACTGCAGCTCAATTGAAGTAGAGGAGGGACGCGCCGAGTCAGTGATTTGGTTGGGCTGAACCACGATTTTTGATAACAGCATAGGAGGCTTGCCAGACGTAGGGAGGGGGTGCGGTATACTTGTTCTACCTGAGGAGCGGCAAGTGCCCAGTTCACGAAAGAATTCTGCCAACCTAGCCCGTTACAGGAGGCTATCTATGCACTGCGTGATTCGAACTGCGCTGGTCCTATCGACAGTGATGCTGCCGATTCTGACTGCTTATGCAGCTGAGTCGGAATCTATCACGTGGGGGTATGAAGGAGATCGCGGACCATTTCACTGGGGGAAACTGGGACCTGAGTTTTCCCTTTGTGACAAGGGTATGTCGCAATCTCCGATTGATCTGTTGCGCAGTCATAGGATCAGACTTGACGACATTCAGTTTTCCTACAAGGATGCCCCGTTCCATGTGATCAACAACGGGCATACGTTGGAAGAGCTCGAACCGCTGTCTGAACAGGTTAAATCCCGGTATCCGAGGCACGGCCAGACCATCCTTCATTTTGATAAGGACAGCACCATCGTGTTCGATGGCGACCTCTACCTGCTGGAGCAATTTCATTTCCATTTCCCGAGCGAACATACGGTTGATCATCGGCACTACCCGATGGAACTCCATCTCGTCCATCACAATGAACGGCATGAAGCAGCAGTGGTGGCCGTTTTCATGGAAGAAGGGAAACATAATCCATTCTTTGAGACATTCCTGGAGCACGCCCCGCCCAATGTCGGGGAAGTGATCGATGACCACGAGCATTTCGTGAACCCAAGTTACCTCTTGCCAAAGAACCGATCCTACTATCGCTATTTTGGGTCCTATACAACCCCGCCCTGTCACGAAGGTGTCATTTGGGCCGTGATGCATGATCCTATCCAAGTGTCGGCGGAGCAGATCCAACGGTTCCGCTCCCTGTTGGGTCATGACAACGTGCGGCCGACGCAACCGCTCCATAAACGTTTTATTCTTGAATCGAAGTTCTAAGGAATGATGTCGGTCGCATGACCGCGCTAATGACGTTCCTGTCCTCCCCAACCGCCCCTCAACAATGTTCGTTTCGAATCAGGTCGAGCCGTCGGCTCCAGGGATCCTGCCACATCCCGTCTGGGAGCCCTGGTGGCTTTTATCCCCTCCCTTTGAGGCATTGTGAGGATCAACGGGTCTCAGGCATAAGTGGGAGCTACAAAGTACCTTTGGTCGAGACCATGTCACAAATCCTCAACTTGAGCCGCCACACCACTGATGAAGATGCGCAATACCTGACCTCGCTGCTCATTTACCACCTCGTCGAACGTTGCGGGGGACACCTGCAATTCACCGCGGAGGAAGTTCGACAGATCCGGAACGACCTCACCACCAAGATGGTACAGATCCAACTTGGAGATGATCTGCGGCTTCGCATCATCGACCGTCTACCGGAACTCCAGTAGCGTCACCCTGACTCGGCAAGAGGGCATACCCCACCCCTACCACTCAATCATGGCGATAGGGATGGGATCGCTCCATCGGTTTCGCGTTACAGGTTGATATAAAACTGCAGAAGCAAAATGTGGTTGATCAGGTTCGCATTACCATGGAGCGTTCGGCTGTTGAGCATCTGGTTTTGGTAGCCGAGATCGACATTGAAGTACTGATTAAAGGTTTTGTTGATGCCAAGAAAGAGCCGGTTTTGGTCGATTCCGGCGCCTGGTCCCTTGCCGCCACGCCGCACGTCATCGACGGTGTCGACCGAATTCAAATTCATAAAGATTTCGTCATACACGACGAGTGCCCAGTCCGGCGCGACCGGTAGGGGGTACGAGAGCTTGAACATTTGGCGGAATCGCAGAGCGGTACCGGCGGTATGCTCGATCCAGCGCTCTTCCATCCTGGTGCGGCTCATGAACTTAAAGTCGCCGAATTTCTGTGTGTAGATGGCCTGTTGAAAGATCCGGTTTTCTTGGAAGAACGGCGACTGCGGTGAAGTATGGGGTTGATTGAAGTTGCCGACCCAGGCATAGCCCTGCCAGAGGGAGAGATGCTCCGTCAGTTGGTAGCCGATCGCGGGGCGGAGTAACAGCTGGTCAATATTCGTGACATCATCTCCAATACGAGGATTCGCCTCCATGTAGGCGATGAACTTCGACGGCAATTTCACGGTCAGATAGACGGGCGTCCAGAGCCTGAAGTCTGACCTCGTATTCGGCCCCAATTGTTCATACGCCTGCACCGAAGTCACAACGACGCCTGACAGGCTCGAGATGATCAGCCCGATCCCCACTCGCCTCACCCATGTCCGATTCCACTGCCTTACTCCACTGAATCGCATCACTTCCTCCTCTAGATGTGTATCAGGTTAAGAGATCTGTCATAGTGGATTTTCGGCGTCCGTGAGTCGAATAGGCGATAGCCGTGCCGACCTGTGGCCCCCCCCACATGACTGCTGTCCCCTCCCGATGAGTTTGCCACGCACTCTCCTCCAGCCACGGGCATCATTCATCTCTACACGGAGGGTCTGGCCTGGACATAGCCTTGTACTGCTTTAAATATGTGAAATGCTACTTAAAAATTGCCGTTACGGAACAGCCTTCCCGGGAAAGCAGGCCATAGGAAAGGGGCCTATCAACGATGCACGCCTCAGCCATATTGCGAGGACGGCAGGATTGTGCTAGCTAGTCCTCATGTTTCATATCTCCTCATCTCTTGTCATCCCTGATCACGAGATCGAACTCCATGCTGTACGATCCCAAGGTGCAGGCGGGCAAAACGTCAATAAGGTATCGACCGCCATACATTTGCGGTTCGATATTCGTGCGTCTTCCCTGCCACCATTTCATAAAGAGGAATTGCTGAAACTCCGAGATCACCGCATTTCAGCCGAGGGTGTACTTACAATCAAAGCGCAACAACACAGAACGCAGGAGCGTAACCGCGAGGATGCCTTGGATCGATTGCGCCTATTGATTCAGAGCGTGGCGATCCCGCACAAGAAGCGGAAACCGACGAAGCCGACGAGGGGTTCTCAGAATCGTCGGATTGAAGGAAAGAAACGGCAGGGACGATTGAAAACGTTGAGAAGAACCCTCGACTGACCGCCGACAAGCGGGCTGGTCTGGACCTCGCTTTTGCCTGGTGTGGGACAGCTACGACCGATGCGGTTTGTCTTTAATCGCGTTGGCCTTTGCCTGATTCAGCACCGTTTGCGCCTCAGGTATGAATTCGACTTGTTGGTATTTCTGAGCGAGCGCAAGCGCGTCGGATGCCAGGACCATGGCGTCGTCGTGCCGACCATACTGGCACCAGACCCTGGCAAGCGCCAACCTTGCATTGACTGCTTTCGGTGCCTGTTTGACGACATGCTGGAGGAGTTGTTCCCCCCTTTCTCTGTCTCCTCCCAGTATGCTCGGTAATCTAACCAGGAGTGTTCCCTTCGCAGAGAGTGCTTCGATGTGGGCAGGATTGAGCTCGAGGGCCCGATCGAGTTCGTGCATCATGCGGCGGAGCCCAAAGAGCGACGTGAGGGATTCACCATCGACACGGAGCAGCTCTCCTAGATTGCAGAACAGGGCAAAGTGGGCCTCTGCGCTACCTTCATTCGAGGCAACGGCCTGCTCGCCTAGGTGCTGTCCTTGCTGAAAATGAACAAGTCGCATGTTTCGATCGGTGGCCACTCTCCCCTGAGTACAATGTTCGAGCGCCTGCTTGGCAAGCAACGAACCGCCATCCACCGCTCGCGACGGCATCGGCATGAAGAGCATACTGCCTGCAGCAACCATGACCCCTATGAAGCATTTGATCGACATACGATCCACATCCGATTGTCGAGATGGATATTACAAAACGACGGCTGATGAGACAGCAAACTCGGTGCCAGCTTGGTCGCATGACGAATGCTCGTAACCACCTAATAAACCCCAATAAATCATTGGTATCTGGGATGATGTTGCACTGACGGACTGCGGATGAACATGTAAGAGCAGGCCCGTGAACAGAGAGAGACAACCCATCATCCCGAAATCCACCGGAGTTGAGCTTGGGTCAGGCGGGTTCTCGCTCAGGCGTTCGCCTGGTCAGGAGGAGCGACCATCCCAAGAATATTGAATCCTCCATCCACATAGACGACTTCTCCCGTAATCCCTCGCCCCAATGAGCTTACCAAGAACAACGCCGTGTCTCCAACCTCACCCTGTTCGGTGGCACGTCGAAGCGGGGCTGTTTCTTTATGGAGATCCACCATCTTGGTGATACCCGAGACACCCCGTGCGGCCAAGGTCTTGATCGGTCCGGCAGAGATCGCATTGACCCGGATGTTCAGCGGGCCAAGATCATAGGCCAGATACCGCACCGTCGCTTCAAGCGCCGCTTTGGCAACCCCCATCACGTTGTAGTGCGGCACCACGCGCTCGCTCCCGAGATAGGTGAGTGTCACCACAGAACCTCCGGTGGTCATCAACGGCATGGCCGCCTTCGTAACAGCTACCAGGGAATAGGCACTGATGTCGAGCGCCATGGCGAACCCCTGCCGCGAGGTGTTCACGAATTGTCCGGCCAGTTCTTCACGCGGAGCAAAGGCGAGTGAATGGATCAAGAAATCGATCTGGCCGAAGTCTTTCTGCACCTGCTGCATGAGGGCGGCGATTTCCCCATCGTTGCTGACATCACAGGGGAAGGCTTGCGCGCCGGGCAACGTCTTGGCCAGGTCCTCCACATTCTGTTTCAGCCGGTCATTTTGATAATTGAAAAAGAGTTGGGCACCGTGACCGGCAACGGATTGTGCGATGGCCCAGGCGATGCTGTGCTTGTTGGCCACGCCGATGATGAGTCCTTTTTTTCCCGTTAGTAACATGGGGACGGCTCTCCTTGGTTAAACGCGATTATTCATCAATAGTATTGAGTGCTTATGGTCGCGCGTGGCAAGCGAGAGCTGATAGCCTCTGCTCAGCCACCAGGCACGGAACATACCATGATTGAGTCGTCGAGTGAAACGATCTGATGACAACAAGGATCAACCGCGACAAGGCTGAGGCAGTTTCGTGTTCGGTCCGCCATTCCGCCACAGGACCCTGTAGGGGAAAACCTTCGCAGGTTTATGAGAACGATTTCGTAACGGCCGGATTCTTCGAACGAATGTTCCTAACATTCTGATTTGCTCACAACGGCATCGGGCTTGCTGAAGAGAGAGGGTACGTGCCGAATCAGCGGCGCACCATTTCAAACCTACATTTTTTAGGGGGACTTGTTATGAAGACCATGTTGATGGCAGTGATGGCAGTCGCAGTGGCAGTGACGTTCAGTGCACCATCTTTCGCTGGTGACAAGAAGAAGGAAGAGAAGGGCGGCCATGTCGTGATGGCGGAAGAGAAGAAGAATAAGGGCGGTCATGCCGATGACATCTTCGCCGAAAAGAAGGACAAGGGCGGGAAGGCCGACGAGACCTTCGCTGAGAAGAAAGACAAGGGCGGGAAGTAAGACTTCTCTCTTCTCCTTTCATAAAAAATTGGCGGACCTAGGGCACTCCCTCACGGGAGTGCCCTTGTTTCGTTTCACCACTCAGGTGTCCGATTTCTGCTCCCTACTGTTCGCCACAGTCATCGCCGAGTCGTCATCTCCCGGATGTAGACAGCCTGCAGGCCGATGATCGTTTTCCCGTCTCGAATCGTCCCGTCCTGAATTTTCGTGATCGCCTCGCTCAGCGGCATTTCGACGATCTCCAGCACTTCATCCCGATCCAGGTGTTGCTGCCCTTTGGTCAACCCGATGGCCTTGTAGACATGGATCACCTCGTCCGCGAACCCCGGAGCCGTAAAGATGCTCGACAGCAACTCGAACGAGGAGGCGCGATAGCCGACTTCTTCCTCCAATTCCCTCGCCGCACACTTTAGGGGCTCCTCTCCACGATCCAACTTACCGGCGGGAATTTCATAGATGAATCCGCCGGCTGCATGCCGGAACTGCCGAATCATGACGACGGTCCCATCGTCTTTCAGTGGCACCACCGCGGCTGCTCCTGGATGGCGAATGGTTTCGAGCTCGACAGTGAACCCGTTCGGTAACTGCACCGTATCCACGTTCAGCGTCACAACCTTGCCGGTGTAGATATTGCGGACCATGCGTTGTTCTCCTTCCCTACGCGTCATCGGTCTTCCGGAGGGCCCTGACGCACCAGGCACATGGCTGACTCACTTGGAGGGACGGGTATAGAATGGTGGCTTCACGACCTTGGCGGGAACCTGCTTCCCTCGGATGTCGATCAGGATGTCGGTCCCGGGTTTCGCGAAGTCTGAGCGAACATAGCCCAAGCCGATCCCCTTCTGGAGCAGCGGCGACAGGTTGCCGCTCGTTACCTCGCCGATCGGCTCTGACGTAGAGGAGAGCATCGTGAATCCATGGCGCGGCACGCCCTTTTCCAACAGTTCAAAGCCGACAAATTGCCGTTCCGGTCCGACCTGGCGCTGCTGCTCGAGCACGGGTTTCCCCAGAAACACCCCTTTGCTGAAACTCACCGCCCAGTCGACTCCGGCTTCGAGCGGCGTCGTGCGCTCGTCGATATCGTTCCCATAGAGCAGGTAGCCCATCTCCAGCCGCAGAAGATCGCGTGCCCCAAGCCCAGCCGGTTTGAGGCCGAAGGCCTTCCCCGCGCCCATCAAGGCATCCCAGACCATTGGGACAGCTCCGGTCACATAGAACTCGTACCCGAATTCGCCGGTATAGCCGGTCCTCGCAACCAGGCACTCGACGCCGCCGACCTGGACCCTGGTGGACTGTCTCAACTTGAGTTGCGCCAGGGCAGTCAAGCCCAGTACCTCCACGATCGAGCGTGTGGCAGGTCCCTGCAAGGCGATTTGAGCCATCTCCGTCGAGCGATCTTGGATACGACAGTCAGAAAGGCCCTGGCCCTGGGCGAACAACCACGCAAGAATCTTTGCCCGGTTGGACGCATTGACACAGAGGAGGAATTCGCCCGGGTTCTCCAGCCGATAGACGAAGATATCGTCCTTGATACCGCCTTGCTCGTTGCAGACCATAGAATACTGCGCCTGCCCGGGTTTGAGCCCAGCGAGATCGTTCGTCGTCACGCGCTGGAGAAACAGCTCCGCCCCCGTGCCGCTCACCAGAATACGCCCCATATGGCTGACATCGAAGAGCCCGGCCTTGGTGCGGACGGTCTGATACTCGTCCACCACGCCGCTGTACTGGATGGGCATTTCCCATCCGGCAAAATCGACGAGCTTGGCCCCGGCGGCGCGATGTTGGGCGATGAGAGGCGTCTGTTGCACAGTCGAGCTATTTTACTCCGAGCAATTCCACGTCGAAAATCAGCGTCGCGTTCGGGGGAATCACGCCGCCGGCCCCACGTGAGCCGTATCCCAGGTCGGACGGGATCGTCAGCTTCCGCTTCCCCCCCACCTTCATGCCCTGCACCCCTTCGTCCCAACCTTTAATGACACGTCCGCCGCCGAGGGGGAACGAGAAGGGTTGGCCACGGTCGACGGAACTATCGAACTTTTTCCCGTTTTCCAGCCAGCCCGTGTAATGCACGCTGACATTCTTGCCTGCAACCGCCGCCTCTCCCGTCCCAACGGCTTGGTCGATATATTTGAGCCCGGATGATGTGGTGACTTCTTGACCGGTGGCACTATTCTCCGCTGCTGCCATAGGACGTTCTCCTCCTAAGATGAGTGTGAACAAAACGAGCGCACAAATGGATAGTAATCGTTGATAGGTCATACGGGTCTCCTTCCGACTAGTCTATGGCACGGGAGGGCAGGCCTGGTCAACCGCGGCGTGCTGACGAGAGACGTTCAGCAAAAATGGCCATGCTCGCGGTGTAGCCATGCACGAAGTTGCGATGCCCGATCGGGCCGATTTCCCCTTGGGCAAAGAAACCGGCCATGGGGATCGAGCCCAGTTGTTCCGCCACCGTAGCCGCATCGTGGTTCGGCCGTCCGAAGAGGCCCTGGCCTCGACCGCAACAGCTGAACATCAGCGCCCCAAGCGGGGGGCTATTCCGAGCAGACCGGTCGGCGGCGAGGAGGGACGTCAGATCGTCGCTGGCCGAGTCCGCATCCCGAAGGTGAAACTGCACCGTCTGACCTTCTTGGACGACTTCTCCAACCGCGACGGCTCCTGAGTTGCGATCCGCGCCGAGCAGATTCCGAATAAGAAAATCGCCCCGCTCAAACCGATCCCGATGCTCGTCGATCACAATGCCGAGATGCAGCGCACGCTGCCGATCCTCTTCAGACAGGGCCTCGAAGACCGTCTGCAACCGTTCCAGCGCCGGCAGGCCGCCCAGCTCGTGAATGAGATTGCGCTCGGCCTTAGTCACGACAAACCGTTCGCCGATGAGGCGGCAGCCTTGCGAGATGACGGGGCGAATTTCCACCGCCCCCGATAGGCGCACGCCGACCATCCCATCAGCGAACACCTCTCCGTCGAGAATCAGCCGATTCGCCCCGGCTTCCTGCCCGCCTCCCGCTAGTCCCCCCACGGCCTTGGCCCCGGGGTATCGATCTTCGAGCACGGTCAGAATTTCTTGAACCGGGGTGGTAAAGGGATCGGCCAGCATCAGGAAGGTCGCCTCCCCTTCATGCTCCGGCCAGCCGGCGAGGTGAAACTGGTCCTGTGTCGGCGAGTAGGATGAGCGGATTGGGTACAGCTCAACGTCGGGCAGTGACGCAGCCCAGAGGGTAACCGCCGGGGACGCTTCCAATTCCTCGGTTCCCGAGATGACCCCTTCGCCGCTGCAGCCGATCAGACAGTGCGGTTCCAGCGCAACCGTGAGCACCTCGGTTAAATGTTTAGCCAGCGCCGCATGGTGAGAGGAGAAAAACACGCAGGCCAGATCGATGGGGGTCCCATCCAGCTGGCTCTGAATCGCATGGACTACATGCTGCGCGGCAATCTCCGTCTCCGGCTCTTTCGACAGGGCTACGGCAAAGCGCACGTCGAGACCTCGTTGTTCACTGATCGAACGATGACCCAACCCGCCGCTGGATCACACACCGGGATCCATCCGCTGGGCTCGGACCTGGGCAAGTTTTTTATAGTAGCGCCAGAGGTAGGAGTGGTAATCGTCCACCTGGGCGAGGAGATAGTGGAGTTCCGTGGGGTCTTCGGTTTCGAGGGCCTGGACCATTCTGGTTTTGAGGAATTCGGCGAAGGCCTCGGTCTTTTGCACCGCCGTCATCAGCTGTAGCCCGCCACCGATTTGGTAGTCGCCCATCAGCCAAGCCTCCTCCGTTCAAGAATCCGCAGGAATGAGCGGGAAGAATAGCGAGACAGGGCTGGAAATAGCAAGAGTATGCGTGACTATCCACGGCGAGGACACTGTCGTTTTTGAAATTGAGAAAGGTGTGATCGGGAGAGCCTCGGACGAACAGGCGAGGAATCGTACGATTCCTCGCCCTAGACCCTCACCGTGGCCTATTGAAACACGTACACCGCGCCACTGTTACCTGCACTGTTGTCCGCTTCAGCACCTGCACCGGGATTAATCGTCGTCGCGTTGCTGTCTTCCAAATGGGCACCGACCGCAATCGTATCGCCGGACACAGCCACCGAATGAGCGAATTCATCGTCGGATCCTGTGTTCGAAGCTTTCACGTAAGCCTGCTGGCTCCACGTTGTACTAACCCGCCGGAACACGTACGCGGCGCCGCTGTCGGTGGCCGAGTTGTCACTTTGGTTCCCATTGATCCCAGTCGCCACACTGTCTTCTCCCAGATCAATTGTAACTTGCTCATTAGCCGCGCTTACAATCAAGGTATCCCCATCGAGTGCGACCTTCCACCCGAATTGGTCAAGGCCTCCTGTGTTGGAGGTTTTGATGTAGGCCTGCTGACTCCAGGTTGTCCCGCTCCTCGTGAAGACATAGGCCGCGCCGGAGTCGACAATCGTGCCGGAATCCGGTGGATTGGCGCCGGTCCCATTGCCATCTTCAGTTGGCGCCCCCACTGCCAGCGTGTCTCCAGAGAGCGCTATGCTGGAGCCGAACCGGTCACCTGTTCCCGTATTGGAGGCCTTCACATAGGCCTGTTGGGTCCAGGTCGTCCCGCTCCGCGTGAACACATACACTGCCCCAGCGAAACTCATACTATCATTCGCCTGATTGCCGTTGATGCCGACTGCATTACTCTCTTCCCCTCGTGCCCCCACCCCCAGGGTCTCACCATCGATCGCCACGCTGTAGCCAAAGTTGTCTCCCGCCCCCGTATTCGACGCTTTGACATAGGCCTGCTGGCTCCAGGTCGTCCCGCTCCGCGTGAACACATACACTGCCCCACTGTCACTTGATCCATTGCCGGTCGCACCCTCGTTCGGAGATCCGGCGGTGACACCGGTCAGATTGCTATCTTCTCCTGCCGCCCCAACAGCCAGCGTGTCACCAGATAGGGCTACGGTCCGACCGAACTGATCCGTGTTACCCGCGTTGGAGGCCTTGACGTAGGCCTGGTGGCTCCAGGTGGTGCCGCTGCGCGTGAAGATATACACCGCACCAGAATCGGCGGTGCCATCATTGTCGGCGCCATTGACCCCCGTAGCACTACCATCCTCATTCATCGCCCCCACGGCAATTGTGTCCCCTGAAATCGCGACACTGTAGCCAAACCAGTCGTCCGCGCCTGTGTTGGATGCTTTCAGATAGGCCTGCTGGGCCCAGGTGGTCCCATTTCGCGCGAAGACATACGCAGCCCCGGCGTTGGACGCGAGATTGTTGTGCGCCGGATTGACACCAGTTCCGTTTCCAGCTTCTCGACGCGCGCCGACCACTAATGTATCACCGTCAAGCGCGACGCTGAATCCGAGTTCATCGCCAGTCCCTTGGTTGGACGCCTTCACATAGGCCTGCTGAGCCAACCGATGGGCCGTGATCGTGTAGGTATTGGAGACACCGTTGGCAGTGAGGGTAACTGTGATTGCCGTGTTTCCGCTTGGAAGAGCAATCGCCCCCGACGCGTTGCCGCTGGTGACGAGTGTACCGTTGACCGTGATCGTCGTCCCAACATCAGCCGCCGTCGGTGTGACCGTCACACTCGTGTCCCCGATATACATGGTGTCGTAGCTGGTCACATTCGGCTCGAAACTTGGATTCAAAAGCCCGGCCGAGAGCGTTAAGGCGCTCAGGGTTGGGCCGGCTGAAAACGATCCCTGCAGACGAGCCACCCCCCCACCGTTACAGTCTCCCATCCCGAGTAAGAAATAGCCGTTCACGAGGAGCACCGCGATCTTCATGGCTGTGGTTCGCCACCTCTGTGCTGTTGGGACCCTGGATGATATGAGAGTGGACGACGAGGGCGCCGGACCTGACATAGGAAACCTCCACGATTGAGTCACGCAGGGATGGTATCTACGTAGCGAGGATTCCACAGGACGCGGAGGTGGTCAACGAATTCGAGAAAACAAAGCAGGGGTTGCTGTCGCCTTAGGGTTTGACCTGAAGCAAGTTCGTGAGGCGGCTCAGGTCGATGGCCTCGATGCGGCGGTCGTCCCGTCCGATGACGGTGGTCGCCATCGTCAAGGCATTGAGGATCGCTTCTTCCGTGGCCTCAACGGTGGCGGAGATGAGGGGATTGAGATGGGTGTCGGCCAGATGCGTCATGGGAAAGGTCGGCTCTTTGGGGTAGTGCGGGATGACATTGGCAGTGGAAAAGGCGAGCATGAAGTCTCCGCTCCCGTGTCGCGCCGTGGAACCGGTGCGGGCGAGACCCAGGGCAGCGCGCTTGGCGAGCCGCGTTAATTGACGGCTATCAAGCGGCGCATCGGTTGCCACGACAATGATGATTGATCCCTCGCTTTGACCCGGTACGAGCGATTCGGACAGCTGCATAGGTGGTTCATAGAGCTTCCCGACCGGCACACCGTTCACGACGAGTTCTGGTCGTCGCCCATGGTTGGCGTTGACCAACGCGCCGACGGTGTAGCCGCCTTCCTGGTCCGACAGTGTTCTCGATGACGTGCCGATCCCGCCCTTGAACCCATACGAGACCATGCCGGTTCCCGCACCTACGGTGCCCTCTTGCACAGGGCCGCTGCTCGCGCCGTCGAGGGCGGCGATGACATCCCGTTCGGACACATGCCGACCTTGGCTGTCATTCAAGCGGCTGTCGTCACACTCGGCCACGACGGGGGTAAGGGTGTCGTCGGTGATGCCGATCTCCGGATATTGCCGGATCATCCAGCTCATGACGCCGTTCGCCACGCGAGGGACGTTGAGGGTATTGGTCAGTGCAATGGGGTATTCGAGAAATCCGGATTCCGCCACCCAGGCGAGGCCGGTCATTTCCCCTGTGCCGTTCAGGACGAAGGCTCCCGTCGGCACCTTGTGGTGCCACACGTCGTCTCGTGGCACGACGACGGTGACGCCGGTGCGCACCGGCCCTTCGCCCGGCGTGAGCTTCCCCTCTCCCGAAATCAGCGTTCGATGGCCGACTTTCACCCCGACCACGTCGGTGATGGCGTTCAGCGGCCCTGGCTGGTATTGCCCGATCGCCATGCCTAGGTCCCTCAGCCGTTTTCGGCCTTGTTCAGGTTCTGCTGCTGCGGTGGAGAGGCAGCCCGCAATCAGTGCCGCGCCGAGCGACCCCAACACGAGCGGCACGATCCGGTGCACGGTGACGGAGCCGATCCGGTTTTCGTTAAAGCTCATGGGTGCTGCCGTGATGGGGAATGCGGACGTCGATGTGTGGATGCTCGGTCTGGATAGCGGTCCCTAACGAAAGGGCCTGCTTCTCCTCGCCATGGACCACGAAGATGGTGCTCGGCAGGGGATCGATGGCTCGGACGTAGGCCAACAGGTCGTTCCGGTCGGCATGGGCGGACAGCCCGTTGAACTTGACGACCTGAGCCCGCCTCCGCGTGGGCACGCCGAAGATGGGCACCACGTCCCACCCCTCGACCAGCTTGCGGCCCAGCGTATGTTCCGCTTGGAACCCGACGATCACGATGACATTCGCCTCGTCCTGAATGGCATGTTTGAGATGGTGCACCACGCGGCCCCCCTCGCACATCCCGGAGGACGAGATGATGACGCAGGGGCCCCGCATGGCGTTAAGCCGCTTGCTGTCTTGCGGTGACGACACAAAATGAATGTAGCGAGACGCAAAAACATCGCCTGTGTCGGAGAAGGTCTTGGACGTCTCTTCGTCGTAACATTCCGGGTGGCGTTTAAATACGCCGGTCGCCTTGTTGGCCAGAGGCGAATCGATGTAAATCGGAATGGGATCTACCCGCCCCTCTCCCACCAGTTCTTTGATGCGCATGACCAGCTCTTGCGTACGGCCCACTGCGAAGGCCGGGACAATGATCTTGCTCTTGTGCCTACGGGCATGCTCGATGAGGTCTTGTGCTTTTTTCTTCATATCCTCGCCGAGCTGCTCGTGCAGCCGATCGCCGTAGGTGGATTCGAGAATTAATACGTCACAGGGCGGCGGAGGTTCCGGATCGCGAAGGATCGGCATCTGCGATCGCCCGAGATCGCCGCTGAACAAGACCGTCGTGCTGTTGCCGCGCGCTGTGTATTTCACTCGGACCGCGGCAGATCCCAAAATGTGCCCCGCATCATGAAACGACGCCGTGAGCCGTGGCGCGAGCTTAATCTGATCGCCGTAGCGTTCGCCCTCGAAGCGCCGGATGACCTTACGCACATCGGCGCTATCGTACATCGGGCGGATACAGACGCGACCGCGCCGCTTTTCCGTCTTGTTCACATAGCGGCAATCATTCTCTTGGATCCGCGCGGAATCTTCGAGCATGATGCCGGCCAGATCTCCCGTGGCTCTGGTGAGGTAGACCTTGCCGGCGAAGCCCTGACCCGGTAACACGGGTAGGGCGCCGGAGTGGTCGATATGTGCATGCGAGAGCAGCACCGCGCCCACGGCCTTGGCGTCGAATCCAAGGTGTCGGTTACGCCGAACCGCTTCGTCTCGACGTCCCTGAAACATACCGCAATCGAGGAGGACTCGAAACCCTGGCACCTCCAACAGATGCCGACTCCCCGTGACCGAGCGTGCCGCCCCATGGAAAGAGAGTTTCATACAGTGCCGACTCCATTGTGACGGACGATGATATCCCACGCGTCCTTGGCTGTTTCGGCATAGTGAAACAGCTCAAGATCATGCTGCGCAATCAGCCCATACTCGACGAGGAGCGGCCAGTTGATGAGCCGGTCCCAAAATTCACGGCCAACTAGGACAACCACCACCCGGTCGGTTTTCCCGGTTTGCAGCAAGGTGAGTGTTTCAAACAGCTCGTCTAACGTGCCGAAGCCTCCGGGAAATGCGACCAGTGCCTTGGCGCGGAGGAGGAAATGCATTTTTCTGACGGCGAAATAGCGAAACTGGAAGCTGAGTTTCGGGGTGATGTAGGGGTTGGGATGCTGTTCGTGGGGCAAGGTGATGTTGAGTCCGATGGACTTAGCCTGTACGTCCGCCGCCCCTCGGTTGGCCGCCTCCATAACACCAGGTCCGCCTCCTGTCACGATCACGTAGTCACAGTGGCCGCCGATCTGGCAGGTGGATGACACCAACCGGCCGAACTCTCTGGCAATGTCATAAAATTGCGACAGCTCGAGCTGTCGTTTGGCGATCGTCACGCGTCGGCGGCGAACCGGATCGCCTGGAGCCCGCGCTGCCTCCGCTTCTGCCTGCTGAAGTTCTTGTTGTGCGGCACCAGGTTCTTTGAGTCTGGCACTGCCAAAGACCACGATTGTGGAGCCGATGCCTTCGTCCGTCTGAATCAGCTCCGGCTTCAACAGTTCGAGTCCGAGCCTGACGGAACGCAATTCATCGCGCTGAAGAAACTCAGTATCCCTGTCGGCCGGGATGTAGGAGGAGGAGGATTGCCCCCCCTGCTGGAGGGCGGGAGCCTGGTCGGATGTGTCCGAGTCCATGGATCGGTATTATAACCACCCCATCTCGAGGCGGCAATGCGTGCTCGGCAAAACCGCTGATCGCCTAAAACGGATATGGATAAAATGGAGGCCCGGAGAGGTGGCGCTGAAAGCTTGAGTGAACCACAATTCCATAAGGATCGAACGCGACTTGGAATGCGTCGACTCCCAGTCCGGTTCGAGAAAAGATCAGATCCGGATCGACCGGTGTCCAGGGTTTTGCGAGCCATCCAAAATTGACCCGTGAGTATTTCAGATCCAGAAAGCGGTAGGTGGCGACCATGCCGGTCTCGGATTCGCCGATGGAATCCGGTGCCCCGAGTTGGGTGACGATATCCGTGAAGGTGGTATTCCCCGGAGTAATGAAGGCGACATCATCCGGCGTGAGCGTCGTATTCAGGGAGACCCGGACGACGTTACAGCCGACGAGCGATAGGCAGACCAGGGTAACCAGGAAGGAGAAGACGATGTGGTTCCGCATGGTCCCCATGTCAGTCCCCGAAGGGCCAGAAACGAAACTTCATCCCGGCGGTTCTTTTAGAAAAAATGACATCCTCAACGAAACCCTCTTGATTCAGGACCACGAAGAGGTCGTCGCTCTTGAGGGAGAGGCGGGTGAAATTGAGGACGATCAAGAGCAGACTGCCCGCTTTGGCGTCATATCGATAGTATTGAAAGACGTCGCGCCCGTTAAGCTGGACGAGTCGATCCGGTGCGCCGAGCAGATGGATCACTTGCTCTTTGGTCGTTTCGCCCTTGTGGAGGGTGGCAATAGCGTCCGCGCTGATTTCATCCCCCAAGGTGCCGCGACTAAAGGCGCAGCCTTGGATAAGAATCGCGAGGACGAGGAAACCAATACCGGCTTTTGCTTTCATCACGTTGCCTCGTTTATGGGTTGAGGGCATGAGGCCCAAGGACAAAGTCGTGTTCATACATGTCGTATGCGGAGGGGAGTAATCCGGCCCTCCGGTACGCGGCATGGGCCCGCTCGTTCTCGTGTGCCACGTAGAGTCGAATGCCGCAGATGCGGGAATCGTTTTTCGCTTCGTCGGTAATGTGCCGATGCATGGCCTGATAGACTCCACGGCCCCGCTGCTCCGGTATGACATAGACACTTTGGATCCACCAAAACACCCCGTTTCTCCAATCACTCCATTCATAGGTGATCATGAGCTGTCCGACGGGTTGTGTCTCATGGCCACCCGGCTGTTCGGCGATAATGTAAAAGCCGTATTGCGGTTGCACGAGTAACGAGCGGACTCCGTCGCGCAAGGTGGCCCCGTCGAGGCGGCGATCTTCAGTCTCCAGTGCCAGAGCGAGATTGAATGCCGTGATGGTATTCGTATCGTCCGGTGCCGCTTGTCGGATATGGATGGGATTGGGCATGACGTCGTCCCCTCACAATGCTTGCTGATCTGATGGGCTAAGCCATCCGTTCTTTGGTTGGTAGAACCCGGCGGAAAACTCCATCTTCATCGCGTCCTCGACCTGGAGATTAATGGGATGGAGCGCCTGTTCGGGAATGAAGGCGAGAAAGCCGGTGAATGGATGGATGGCGGTTGGGACAAACACCATGCAGAGGGTCTGTGAGGGTACGACCTGAATGGACGGTGGAGCCACCCCCATGACAAATCCTAAGGCCCAACAGCCGTCACGAGGAAAGGGAAACGCCACGACTTTACTCCGCCCGAAACGGGAGCGGAAATTCAAGATGTCCGTCATGCCCTTTAACGTGAGGTAGACGCTCTGGACGAGCGGGATGCGCTCAATGCGCCGTTCGATTCGCGCCAGGATGTTCTGTCCCACGACATGATCGAAAAAGATACCGGTTAGAATCAAGACGAGGATCAGCAGCAGCAGGCCAAGCCCAGGTATTCGATAGTACATGTATCGACCGACGAGATCATCAAGGGTCGTGAAGAGCGTCGACAGAATGAGGTAGGTCGCCCAGGCAGGCACCAAGACAATAAGGCCGGCGACGCAGGTCTTCCAGAATGCGGTGATCATGGATGATTACCTTGGTCTATTGGTCAGTGTAGCAGATATGGCCTGCGATGTGCAGGCGCGTTCGTGGCCTTGCGGTCTTACCTGTCGATGCAGTATTGTGACAACGTTATTTAACTGGACGACTTCTTCTCATGAGCCTAGATCCGGACCTTCTCGCGATTTTGTGCTGCCCCGAGACCAAGCAAGCGGTGAGCCTCGCTGATGCGACCCTCATTCAAAAGGTAAATGCGGCTATAGGTAAGGGTCATGTCCGAAACAAGGGTAGTCAACTCTTGGCCGGACAGATCGAGGGTGGCCTGGTACGGGAAGATCAACAGATCTTGTATCCGATCCGCGAGCAAATCCCGGTTATGCTCATTGAGGAAGGGATTCCGCTTGAACAGGTCCTCTCTAGCACCTAAACCGACCGGGTTTCCCCTACTCTTCTCAGTAGACCCCTCAGTCGGACGATTGAGGAATAGATCGACATATCGCTGACTTTTTACTTGATGACCCTGGCCGTGTACTCAGGATTTTTCGGATTAAGGTCCGATGATCTCGATCGGCTTGACGGGGGTTTCTGTTTTAGATCCTGTTGAAGTCCCACAGTGGACACAGAGGTATTCATACAGATTCCCACTCGGCAGGACGAGCAGAAGACGTTCACGGGTGGGCGTAGCCACCTGACAGCGTGGGCAAAACAGGAGAGACGCCCTAAGAGAGTCGAACTGTCGTTGCCCATGGTCTGTCGACGGGCGGCTTCGGTTGGCTCGTTGTCCCCCGAGTATGCCCAGGGGTCTCTGCGGTGGCGGTCGCATGGACAATTTTATGAGGATAGCGATTTGAGCGTCAAGGGGTATGGGAGTCTACGTGAACGTTGATAGGCAACAGCCCGACACGACCTTGTGACCATATCCCATTCATCATAAAGAGGTCCCCTGGCGTCATCTCAAGAATTGGTCCGGTATTTACTCCATCGACGCCGGTCACACTGCGGTCTTGGCCGATTCGATCTCCGTAGCGGTGATCAAGCTCGACAGGTAGTCTGCGACGAAATTCAAGGCTTCCTCGCGCCCATCTGCACGACGCCCCTTTTCTCGACGCTGGACCGAGAGTTCATGCTCCAGATCAGATTTGACCTCTCCCAGGATTCTCTGAAGGGATGAAGGGGTGAGATTGGTATCCATATCTTCCAGTTCCTGACAACGATCCAGGACCCAATTGAGTCCTTCGATGCGTCCGGCATAATGCTCCTGCTCAGCGGTATCGATCCTGGCCATTGCGGTGGCAAATGTTTGGGCTTCATAAATGAGGTTATAAAAACTCGTAACGCCACGTTGTAACGATGGGTTCATGATGCTCCTTTTCCTAATGATGAAATGTAATTATACATCAGATTGAGGGACGGACAAGGAGTATTTTTAGGGCTACGTGAAGAGGAGGGAATGGAACTCATTCATGAACCCATAGTACAGAGGGGCAAAATCTTTCAGACAATCAGGACTTGTCTCTTTGAGACGTTTAAAGAAAAACACTTGTCCTCGTGGGTCAAGCTGTTCAAGGAGCTGGCTGAGTTGAGCCATTGAATAGCTTCCCGAAGGCACGCTCAAAACATAATGAACGAGTCGTTCAACAAATTGCTGCTCCATATATTCGCCATCAAGATAACCTGCGGGGAGTTGCCCTGACGCAAGGAAGTCATCAAATGGGATCGCCTGAGCAGCAAATGGGACTGATTGCTGCGGTTGGGGTGTCACGCTGAATGGGCTCCGTCAAGAGTGAGTATAGTGGCCTTCAGGAAAATTTACTGGAGGCAATGAATCTCGTCAAGTGCACGGACTATCTAGTACACGCTGAGCCGAAAGACTGGTGTGCACCGACAATCTGACTCTACCACTACACGCTGGATGTACATAGCTCACCTTCCGCTCCGGTAGATACGCGATCATGTTTGCCAGGAGACCTCTCTATAAATGTAGAGAGGCGGGCCCCCATTTGGAAGACCCGCCCCTTGAACTCTGTATCGATCCTTGTCGACTTACAACCAGGTCACGCGCTCGGCCGGCCGGATGTAGATCGGCTCTTCGACCTGCACACGTGCCACTTCTTTCCCGGATTTGTTGAAGCCCAATACGGTGTCGTTGTACATCTCGAACCGCTTCCCGTGGATCTGGGTTTCAAACACTTTCGGACCAGGAATAACATCATAGCGGAATACGATCTGTTGGCTGGCTCTCCACAACTGGAGCACGGCCAATAGTTCCCGGCTCGGGACCAGGTACTTCTCAATCGCGTTATCTACGCCAGGACCAAACATCTGTCTGGCATAGCCGCGCGGCGAATGGCGTGGCGGGATGTAAAATCCGTTTGGCTCAGTGCCCCATTGCGGATACAGCGGCAGCGCCACTTGCTCCACACGAATGGCGTAGTACAGCGGATGCCACCGGTCCTCTGCCCAGAGCCCATCATCGCCGATGCGCATCAGGCTCTGCATACGAATCTTCCCGACACAGGCTGCCATGCAGCGGGTTTCCATCGGCTCACCACCAGTCAATGGATCTTTTCCCTCAATACGAGGATAGCACGCAATGCACTTTTCGCTGACCCTGGTGGTTCCTCGATACATCGGTTTCTTGTAGGGACACTGTTCCACACACTTCTTATAACCTCGACATCTGTTTTGATCGATCAGCACTATGCCGTCTTCCGGACGCTTATAAATAGCCTTGCGTGGACAAGCTGCCAAGCAGCCCGGATAGGTGCAGTGATTACAGATGCGCTGTAGATAGAAAAAGAAGGTCTCATGTTCCGGGAGACTGCTCCCGGTCATTTTCCACGGTTCCTCTTTGGAGAAACCCGTCTTATCAATCCCTTCGACCAACGCCCGCATGGAGGTGGCAGTGTCTTCATAGATGTTGACGAAGCGCCATTCTTGGTCCGTCGGGATATACCCGATCGCTGCCTGCCCGACTTTGGCACCGGCATCAAAAATGGTCATTCCTTCGAACACGCCATAGGGAGCATGATGTTTCCGTCCCACACGGACGTTCCAGACCTGCCCTCCAGGATTGACCTGTTCAATCAGCTGGGTAATTTTGACATCGTAGAACTGTGGATAGCCACCATAGGGCTTGGTTTCCACGTTGTTCCACCACATGTATTCCTGTCCCTTGGAAAAGAGCCAGGTCGACTTATCAGCCATACTACAGGTCTGACAGGCCAAGCAGCGATTAATGTTGAAGACGAAGGCAAACTGCCACTTCGGATGTCGTTCCTCATAGGGGTACAACATCTTTCGTCCCAGTTGCCAGTTATATACTTCAGGCATAGTCTCCTCCGTAATTCGTCAGTGGCAATGTTCGAAGCCTGTGGTGGGGCCCACGCCGAGCCACCACCCACGCTTTCAGTTTGCCTTGCAGTTAGACCTTGATCTTGATGTGTTCGCCTTTGAGCCACTTGATCATGAACTCATTCTCCTGACCCGGTGTGAATCCCGTTCGTACAGGCTCCCACGGACCACGAGCTCCGATGCCGCCGTCTTCCGCCTTGGTGATGCGGATGAGACATTCCTTCGGCACTGTGTTGATGGCATGGTGATCGACCTGATAGCCCCACTTGAATTTCCAGGCGATTGCATGTTTGCCCGGCAAAGAGTCCGTTTGGTGAATCGGCATGAGCCAGTTACGCGTAAAGGATTGCTGCGCTCCGTACCGGAAATTTGATTGATACCCTGTATCGATCGCGATGGCTCGACCGTCCGGTCTAGTTTCATGTCCTTTCACTGATTTAGGCGTCGACACGAACGGCGCATGCTTGGACATGGTCACATGATAGGGATACGATGGGTTGTACTTTGCCCGAATCATCAAGCGAGCGACTTTGTAATAGGGATCGCTCGGCTTCCAACCTCGATAAGGTCGGTCAACCGGGTTGCCATCTACATACACGTAGTCTCCGTCATTGATACCACGGTCCTTGGCTGCCTGCGGATTAATGTGGATCTGGTGTTCGCCGACTCCCGGAGTCCGTTTATCCATCCGATAGGGATCGCCGAAGTTGGATTCATATATCTGCACCCAGTCGTTCACCGACCACTGGCTATGGACCCGGTGACGGGTTTTTGGTGTGACACAATAGAACTGATACCCCTTCTCCCATAGCGGGTTGGAATGCCGCATGATTTCGTGCCATGACAACTTGATGTTACGCACGGTCTTGTCATCGTGGTGTTGTGCGGTGATCGGGATCCCATAATCATCCGGTCGGCAATACGGATTCGTCGTGAAGATAGCATTCGGCAAGTACGGTGTCGCCTCTGGACCTTCACGATGGGAGATGAAGTTCTCCCCGTACTCGATGGATTCGGGTTCGATCCGATAGTTTTCGTATCGACCGCTGCGGGTCCACATCGGCTTCGACTCGTTGGTCTCCTCCCAGAAGGGATGCCGTGGATAGGTACGAACCATCACCATCCAGCCTTTTTCCGACTTGAGCATAACGTCGGCAGAATAGCCGTAGAACGTACTGGACGCATCAAGCATACGCTGTGCGTACACATCGACACGGTTGGCATAGACCATGGCGAAGTAATCGCGCATCCGCTTGTCGCCGGTCATATCCGACAGCTTGGCTGCCACACCGGCAAAGGTATCGAGGTCGTTTCTAGTGTCGTACAACGGCCGGATACCACCCTTCCAAATCTGGACCCACGGATTGGAAACGGTCACAGTCATTTCTGGATAGGTGAACTCCATCCAGGAGTTACAGGCAAAGGCGATATCGTTGTGGTTGACGTCGGACGTCATCTCGATATCCTGCGTAATAAGACATTCAATATTCGGATCGACGTTGCGCACCATATCGTAGTGGTGCTTGGCGTTATTCAAGACGTTCACGTTGACTACCCAACGAAGCTTGCTCGGTGTCGGCATGTGCGTCTTCCCGGTGAACACCTTTCGTCCATACTTGGGGGTATTGACGATCAAGGCCGTATCACCATGGTTCCAGTAGCCGACTTCCTCGCCGTAATAGTATGACCTGGTTTTGATTTCCTTACCATGGGCGTTCGGATCCAATGTAATGTTGAATGGATCTTCGCCCGTGTGCACAGAGAGACCCGCTCCAGACCAGGGCGTTGCAGTCCAAGTTCCAGCCTTATAGTTACCGGCCCAGGTATGCTGCCCGGTTCCGAACTTCCCGACGTTGCCGGTGATGATGAGTACCATCGCGGCCGCTCGTCCGTTTGGGGTCATATGGAAGTAGTGCGTGACACCCTCACCGTTGTGGATGGCTGCTGGCTTAATCGTGCCTGAGTCACGGGCCCACCGCACGAGGAGATCCTTCGGCGTCCGACAGATTTGATGGACGGTATCCAGGTCGTAATCCTGGAAATGCACGAGATACATCTGCCAGACTGGCATCGCATCAATTTCACGTCCATTGAGCAGCTTGACCCGGTACGTGCCGGTAAGAGCGGCATCAATGCCGCTATTTGTATAGTGCCAACCGACTTGCTCCCGATGGAGCGGAATCGCCTGCTTCTTATTGAGATCCCAGACCATCATGCCGCCCAGTCGCTGAATCTGCTCCGGCTTCAAGGATTGAATGCGCCCCGAATAACTCTTCGAGAAGTCAGGGAATTGATAGTCCGCCACGACATCACGCGGATCCAGATATTGCAAGGTATCCGTGCGCACCAGAATGGGGGCGTCGGTAAATTGCTTCAAGAAATCCGTGTCGTGTAGGTTTTCGTCGACAATGATCTTCATGGCGCCCAGAAAAATGGCGCCGTCCGATTGCGGCCTGAGAGGCATCCAATAGTCCGCACGATATGCGGTTGGGTTGTACTCAGGGGTAATGACGACGACTCTGGCTCCACGTTCAATACACTCCAGCTTCCAGTGCGCTTCCGGCATCTTGTTTTCAACGAAATTTTTTCCCCAGCTGGTGTTCAGCTTGGAGAAGCGCATGTCGGAGAGGTCGATGTCAGACCCTTGCACGCCGGACCAGAACGGATGTGAAGGATTTTGATCCCCGTGCCAGGTGTAGTTTGACCAATACCGTCCGCCCTGAGCCTGATCCGGACCGACCTTGCGGATCCAGGTATCCAGCAGCGCATTGATTCCGCCGTTCATGCGGGTGTTACCCATCTTGCCGATGATACCAAGCACGGGCATTCCGGCCCGATGCTTGAAGCACCGCGTGCCTGCACCTTTCATCATTTCGATCATTTCCGGTGCATAGCCCTGCTCGCGGAGACGCCGTGCTCCCGCTTCGCCGCTATACCGTGTAGCAATCACAATCATCGCCTTGGCCGCGTAGGTGAAGGCCGTGTCCCACGACACGCGGAGCATATCGTCGAGGAATCGACTATCAAACTTGTACTTCCGCTTGGTCTCCGGAGTGAGCTCAGGAGACCCGTCATCCATCCACTGCTTCCACCCTTTCCGCATCAACGGACCCTTTAATCGATACGGTCCATACACGCGTCGGTGGAAGGTAAACCCCTTCAAGCACATCCGGGGGTTATGGGCAAAGGTTCCGCGATTTCCATAAAGATCTTCATAAGTTTGGTGGTCATAGTTCTGTTCGACACGCATGACCACTCCGTTCCGCACAAACGCTCGGACGCGGCAGGCGTGCGTGTCGTTCGGCGAGCACACCCACGTAAAGGATGAATCGTAGCGGTATTGATCGTGGTAGACGCGCTCCCACGAGCGATCAGGATAATCTCCCAGTGGGTTTCCAACCTCGACTACCGGCTGAAGGGCCGTCAATGCCAGGACGTTGTCAGCCACGGCTGCGGCAGCCACCGTGCCTGCAGAAACCTTTAGAAATTGTCGACGCGACAAGAACATCGTTGATACCTCCTCACGTTTAAACTTGAAGGACTTTTTCGTTTTCTTTTTGGTCAGTTCCTATAATTTGTTGACTTACAAGCTTGGAAAATCGTCTTATTGTTTTTAAAAAAGCAACAGGTATGTAGCACTAACCCTCACCAGTTGCAACCTATGTATCTCGCAATATTCAAACCACTGAGATCTGTTGGTCTCGATATCACTCGTGCTTATTCTTAACCATTCGAATGGATTGAGGTTATTTAATTTATTCGCCCGTGCTCCTCATAGGCGGTCAGCGATCAGTTTTGAGTAGTTTACGTATCATATTTGGAGATACCAGAACAGTGAAGACCAGAATTGATCTCATTATTTTATTAGATATTGAGAACTTATATTATGTGACCGCCTGCACAATTCACCGTGTTACGATAAGGTAATGTATTCACTCTTGTTACCGGTTTCGCCTATGACTTACTCTCGTCAACTCGTGGCTTGACAGTGTCCTGCGAGCTCAGTACACTCCGCACCTTCTGCGCCTCTCGAGCGGGAATAGCTCAGTGGTAGAGCATCGCCTTGCCAAGGCGAGGGTCGAGGGTTCAAATCCCTTTTCCCGCTCCATTCAGGCTCTCTTCTCTGTGGTATAAGTGTCAATCCACTTATTTCACGATTTCTGTCAGGGTTTCTCTAACGACGCCAACTGTGTAAGCCTGTCTTTCGCTATCTGAAGTTCCTCATCCGTCAGAAGGAATCCACCGAACCGAGCTCTGCAGTAAAGCTCCGTGATTGAGGCTACAGCGGAATTGGCTTCACCCCATCTCCTGTGGGTGACATGAACTAACTCCCACGGCGTGGTGCCGGCTGCCTTTGCGATGCCGTTGTCGGCCAGACGTGCAAGCATCTGTTTATAGAGCTCGACGATACGCTGCTCTTGCGGTGTGATCTTCTTATCGACACGTATCCTACCCTTGATTCCTTTCATGCCCAGCCAGAGCAGAATGATGAGAAGAAGAACCGTACCACCAACAATGGCCGCCTGTGGCTGAATGCTACCTCGGAAAAGCTGATCGGGAATCATCCAGAGCAGTCGAGTGAAGGGACTAAGGATGGTGGCCAGGGAGTCGAGGGTTCTATGGCCGACCGATTTCCCACCGGCTTTCAATTCTCGAACGACAGCCAGTTGATCACCCGCGCTGTATTGGACAAAAAACCTGTTCCACTGCAGTTTGACGCTGTCCACAATGCGTCCTAAGGCCTGCCATGCAGGATATTCGTTTCTGACGACTTCATTGGACGGCGGGGTCGGATCCATCATGATCCAACCGGAATGCGGCAGGTTCACCTCGACCCATGCATGGGCATCCTGCTGGCGCACCACGTAGTAGTTCCCATACTCATTCCATTCCGTGGCCAGAAATCCCGTAACGAGCCGGGCCGGAATTCCTACCATCCGCAGCATGATCACCATAGCCGTCGCATAGTGCTCGCAATACCCTGTTTTACGAATGAAGAGAAATTCTTCAAGCGGCCGATCCAAGCCTGCAAGCGGCGCATCCAAACTATACCGATAGTTGCGAGTCAGGTATGTCTGAATGGCATGTGCTTTTTCATACGGGCCGGCTTGGGAGCGTGTAATGTCCTCTGATAATCTCCCGATTCGTTCGGACTGATAGGGGAGGTGCAAGAAATGTCTGGCGAATGATTCTGGGTACAACGGCGCATCGGACCCAAGATCGGCCGGGAGCAGGGGATTGGATCGCGACACGACGGAGTATTCGATACGGGAGGCGCTAGGAAAGGGAAGATATACTGACCCCGCTAAATCCGACTGGACCACCGGAAATTTTCCGCTGATTCGTTCAACAAAGGGTGCGGCAAAGAGGACGGCTGTATCGAGCGATTCCAGGATGATGTTCTGCTGGATGGTGTCACCAAGCTTTAACCCCGCCGAACCTTGCTGCCCACGGATGAGAAACGTCCCGGGATGTTCTTCGTTCAAGTTCCGCCTGTAGCCCAATCGATTCGTCCACGATTTGCCGTCATATTGATCGAAGGCGAGCCCTCGCACATACAACCGGTCCAAGGAGTGGGGTTCCTGATGTGTTACCTCGATCCGCATCACGACACTGGGATCGCGTTTGATTGGTCCGATCGCACCCAAGTTGACCGTCTCGGAAAAACCAGACGTCCGAATATTCTCCCCAAACCCTTTGTGATAAAAGCCCGCACTGAGTCGAGGAATCGTAAAGAATATCGCCACGGTCATCCCGAAACAAACCAGCGCGAGTCCGTTTGCAAGCCAAAAGAGCTGAGGCGTGACTCGACCTGGCGACTCAACCTGAACAGAGGGAGCACTCGCCAGCGAGACGCTTTTGTCCCCGGCACTCTTCGTAATCTGGAACAGGATCAGCGTCCATACCCCTGCTACGAGATAGAGCAGAAAAATCGGGAGGTACCAGAGATCCGTTGTGATGGACCCTGATGCCAAAATGGCAACGAGACTGATGGCATAGAGATGGAGATAGTCCCGGCGTTGCCTGAGGTTGAACAGCTTAGTGACCATAAGGATCATGAGAAAATGAATGCCCGCCGGCAGGAGTTCGCCTGACACCAAAAACAAGTCCACCCAAAACCCCAGAAACCCGATGATGACCAGAAGGTTCCAGCCAGCGGGTGAAAACAGCCCATGCGGCATCAGATGCACGATGGGCCCGGCTGCTACGTGTCGAACGAGCACAATGATCAGGGCCGCCCCGGTGAAGACCGCCAGCCAGGCAGGCAACCCCGAACCGAGTGTCAGTCCGATGAATGATACCGCCGCCAATAGAATTGACGTCAGACGAAGGGCCTGGCTATACGCCATGGACTCCTCCGATGACGGGCTGACCGTTGATCAGGATCGTCGGGTGATCTGGCTGCATATCTGTAATTCCACCCCACGACTGCACCACGATCTCCGTCCCTCCCTCGCCTTCGGAGTCCTCGACCTGATAGTGGTCACTCGCATCGACTCCTTCGGTCGGCACACATCGTTCACAGAGCGCGAGCATCCGCAGCAGGTCGTAGAGGTGGGCGTCGCCTTGACTGAATTCGGAGCAGGACGACCCCACGATGAGCCGAACGAGGTAGCCCCGGTGCGACACGTGCTGAACCAGAGACGCAGCCATGGAGACCGCTTGCTCAAATGCCGCATCGTGGCTTGCGGGAACGGCGGTCGGCAGCCGAATGGTCGCTCGGCGCTGTTCTTCGGCTTCGGTCTCTCGGACCGTCAACTGCGACGTGCGCGCGGTCGTCGGCCAATGGATGTTCCGAGAGTCATCTCCGGCATGGTACAGGCGCAGGTTATACAGATCGCTCCCATGGCCCCGGCGATGAAGGGCCTGCTCTTGGCCGGCGTTCATGAGACCTCGGAGCAGAGTCTCACTCAGCGGCGTGATCTCCGGATACACAATGACCGTACCCTCCACTTGGTACAACGCCTTCTTCATGAATAGTCCAAAGGGGAATTCCGTCGCAACGCGAACCCCTTCAAAATGTAACCTCCCACGTCGCCGTGCCAGAAACGGATACGATACCAACCGGCTGGCACCGGCCGGCAAGTGGTGAAGAGTGACTCCGCGATCCAGATCATGACCGTCACTGATATCGACGATCACCAGAGAATAACTGGGAAGACTCGATTTTCGGTTCTTCACCACCAGCGTGGCCGTCACCGGGTGATTGACCATGATGAGATCGGGAAGATGGCGGTGAAATTCCAGCCGTCGCAGGCAGTATTCCGCGACGATCCCTGAGATCAAAATCAGACTCAGCATCATAGCGAGGGGGAGATAGAACAGATTGTTCCCGGTATTGATGGCAGCAATACCGATCGCGAGGGTAAAGATCAAGAACTGAAGGCCTTCGGACGTGACCCGTGTGGACCGGTGGCGAAACGATCGGCGCACATAGACGGGTAATTGAAGCGGCATATTCCACCAGCTCCATGCCGACCAGCTCATGTCAGGAGCGCGTTAGACAGGGACTGGAATCGACTCCACTAAATCCTGGATGATCTGCTCGGCCTGTTCCGAGCTTCGCTGGCGTGAACCCTGTGCACGGGCCACCATGATGCGATGAGACAACACGATGGGGGCTAACTCCTTCACATCGTCCGGCAGGCAATAGGTCCGACCGCGAACAAACGAGAGCGCCTTGGCCGCCCGGCTTAACGCCAGCGCGCCGCGCGTACTCACGCCTAAGGATAAGAGATCCGACTGTCTTGTACTCTGGACAATGGCAAGGAGGTAGTCGGTGATGCTCTCTTCCATACGAACCCTATCGACCTGGCCCTGCAACTCAAGGACATCCTGTGCTGTAAGCAATGGGCAGAGCTGTTCAGCCGGATGCAATGATTGCGGGCGTTCCAACACCTTTCGCTCTTCTTCAGGCGTCGGGTATCCGATACGAAGCCGCATGAGAAAGCGATCGAGTTGCGATTCTGGAAGCGGAAATGTCCCATGATATTCTGAGGGGTTCTGGGTCGCGATGACCATGAAGGGCTGGCTTAATGGGTAGGTCTTATTGTCGAACGAAATCTGCGCCTCGCTCATCGCTTCCAGGAGACTACTCTGAGTTTTCGGCGTCGTTCGATTGATTTCATCAGCCAGGACGATGTTGGCGAAGATCGGACCTGGGATGAACTCAAACGCCTGTTTCTGGCGATTAAAAATTGACACACCGACGATGTCCGACGGTAACAGATCACTCGTGAACTGAACCCGTTTGAAGGAGCAATCTAGTGACCGGGCCAAACTATGGGCCAACGTCGTTTTCCCGACCCCGGGGACGTCCTCCAGGAGCAGATGTCCTCGAGCCAAAAGGGCGACGACGCTCATCTCGATGACATGAGGTTTCCCTTTGATAACCTGGGCAATATTCTCCAAGATATCTCGAATGGTCGGTGGTGAATTCATATTGGGACTAGCGTGCGGGAGATCGCTGTAGAAAGACTCGGTGATCGGACACGGTCAAAGTCTAACAAGAGGTCTAAGATCGGTCAATTATTCATGTTTTTTGTGCCGCTCAGGTTGCGGACCGAGATCGCTATGCTGGAACGAGGGTGACCATCCAGGGCGGACCCTCTTCGCTCATGGCAGAGAACTTACGCGCGGTACTACTCGCAGGAACTCCCAGGAAGATGGCTCTTCGGCGGATTCGGATGTAGCGGAACTCAGCGAGCGGATCAGGAGTTATGGAACATGCGCAGACGCGTGTGGCACCATATGGATGGTATCTGTGATCTGAGCATAGTCGCATGGAAACTTCATGGTCAATCAGCTTGTTCGTAATCCAACCGGTATGGTAGGAGTGGTCTCATGTACATCCCATTCAGCCCCATTGTTTTTGAACATTGGCGATCCGTCGCCACACTGAGTCTATCCGTCTTCCTGCTGGTGTTCCCAAGCGGATGCGCGATGGAGCGTGGGGGCGGCCCTGGTCCCAATCTGCAGATCGGATGGCAGCCCTGGGAAATCCTAGACACCCGAACCGGTCAGGTCATCTCGTTTCCCGACTTGATAAAAGACTTGGAACAGCAGGACATCATCTATCTAGGAGAAGAACACCACAACCCCCACCACATCGAAGCGGCCTTGAAGGTGCTGACGCAATTGGTTGAGGATGGGATTGAACCCACTATCGGCATGGAGATGTTCGGGTGGGATGGTCAAGCGGCTCTGGACAGCTATGTTTCGACCACCCAACCTGTCACGAATGAGTTTTTGGAACAGGTGCGTTGGAAACAAAATTGGGGTGGCGCTTTTGAAGATTACGTGCCCTTGCTCACATTCGCCCGCGACCGACATGTATCCGTCCGTGCCATGAACCCACCCAAGCCATTGATTCGCCATGTCGTGAAACTCGGGCTCGATCAGGCCAAACAGGATCCTGAATGGGCTACATGGGGGCTTGATCAAGAAGAGATTGTCGACGATCCCGCCTATCGCGAGAAGATCTTCGATCAACTCCAGCGGTGCCATGGAGGGTCCCCGGAGCACTATCGCACTATGTACGAAGCATCCATGGTACGCGACGAAGGTATGGCCAAGACGCTGGTCCTGAGGGAAGAAGAGCTCCGCCGCGATCAAACCGGTACCCGTCGCATAATCGTAAGCTACACCGGAGCCGGCCACGTCCAATACGGACTTCCTGTGCCGAAGCGCGTCGCGAGGCGGCTGGACGGAGAGGTCAAACAGGCGACGATCTATCTGCTCTCTTTTGACTCGAGTAAAGCTGGGGACGTGCGCTCGCTCATCCAAGAACCCATCGCGGACTACATTTGGCTGACGCCGATGGACAAGGCACGCTCTGTTAAGCCCTGCCGGTAGAGAATCCCTCCAGCGTTCTATCAGCTCCTGAGGCTGGGGATACCTTCCCACTCATTATTTAGGCAATACTTGACACCTTTCACTTCGCCCGGCAGACTGGGGCCATCAAAAGCCATGGACTGCTTCGGCATCGACGATGCGAAACAAGATTCCCTGCAGCGCTGAACGACTCGGCTTGCTGGATCCCCAGATGATCCAAGCGGTCTCGGAAGCGTCGGCCTTTCAAATTGCTCAGCAATACTTAACCGAGAATCGGGTCCGGATCGCGGAAGCCGACGATGCCCAGATCACGTCGGCCGTAATCGGTAATGCCGGCCTGTACGAGCAGACCATCCGTCTGAAAGATGGCCATCTCCTGTCCAAGTGCTCTTGCACGCTATCGGAAGAACCCATGTGCCGCCACTGCATTGGGGTCCTGCTGGAGTACCATCGATGGTCCCAGCCAAAACCGAACGCCGATGCTCCACAAGACTCACCTCCTCCAAATCAGCCAGCTCATTTTGTGAGCAGAAAGACCGCTGGGAACAGCTCATCTATCCCTGAAGTGACATTGAGTGACGTCGTCAAGCTTATGGAATGGCTTCCATCGGCGACGCTAGCAATCCAGGCACAAGGACAACTTCCGGACCCTCCTCAATATACCTCTCCGGATGTTTCGGCTTGGACCCATGCCATTTGCCACTTGGCGGAAGGCCGTCGCACAAGTGATCAAGCCGTCACAAGGCTGAGGGCCGAAATGCGGGATCGGGAAACGCATGTGCGACGGGTGACCGAGGAACTCCAAATTTCGATGGACGAGGCGAAGGTCGCACAGATGACAGCCGAGGAATTTCGGCTCAAGATCGCGACCCATGAGGATCGGCTCACCAAGGTGGCTCACTTAGCGATCGAAATGGTCGCGTATGAGGAACAAATGCGGTTAGCGACAAGTGATCTGCTCCAGCAGGATTCGCAGTTCGAAAAGATCGCCGGATCGATCAAAGAACTCGCCCAGACACTCATCGCTACGGCTAAGCCGATGCTGAAAGATTCGGAATGACCCACCGTGCATGACATTCCCCCATATGGATCCCTCTTGCGCCTTCCGATTCAGGTCCAGTAAAATGCGGCTCTCGTTAGATTGTCAGACCTTGGAGGGAGCAACAATGAAGCGGTTACTTTCGCATGCGAGTGCGATCATGGGTATTCTGTTGGCCCAGGCACTGCCTGTCTTGGCCAATGCGCCAGAGGGCGAAGGACCTCCGGACTATAGTGGCATTACGGGCTTGTACTATGTGCTGATCGGGGGGATCCTCGCGTACGGCGTCTACGACACGTTCTTCAAGAAGTCATAACGATCTCTAGATCTGGCGTGCGTCCGCTTGCCTGATTTCTTGCCGGTTTCAGCCAGTGATCGAGCATGCGAGTAGACTCTTGGGCCACTCAGGGGTCATGTAGAGGTTTGCTCAACACAGGTTTGAGGGCTTTGAGCACCTGCTCCACAATGATTTCATAGCCTTCCTTGGTTGGATGAATACCATCGGCTTGATTCAACGAGGAGGCGCCTCCCACTCCGTCGAGAAAGAAAGGAATGAGGGCTAAACCATATTCTTGTGCCAGTGCCGGATAGATGGCTTCGAAGCGCGTCGTGTAATCCTGTCCATAGTTCGGTGGGAGCTTCATGCCGGCCAAGACCACGGTAGCACCGGCTTCTCTCAATCGCTCGATAATCCGTTGCAGGTTATGTTTGACTTGATCGACATCCAGCCCGCGAAGTCCATCATTCGCCCCTAATTCGAGGATTACCAGCTCGGGCGTATTGTTCAGGATCCACGGCACACGCCTCAATCCGCCGGCCGTGGTGTCTCCGCTGACACCGGCATTAATGACTCGATAGGGATATCTGAGATCGTCCAATCTCCGCTGCAGTTGGGCAGGGTAGGCTTCGTTGGCTTGGACCCCAAGCCCGGCCGTGAGACTGTCCCCGAAGGCCACAATCCGCGGCCTTGTGTCCGATGCAGAAGAAGAGGTCGCATGCACCGCGAAGGGCCACAGGACGAGCATCACTGCGGGCAACAATATTTCGCGAAATGTTTTTCGCCGTCGCATAATGACACTCAACGTTTGCTCCCCCTCCTCGTCCTGTATAATATCATTCTCTACACACATGAACCGAGGGAATGGAATAGGGTTTCAATGATCACCGTGACAAATGTGTCGATGGTCTTGGCTGCGGGAGGGCGTTCGGTCACCATCCTGGACCGTATTAGCTTTCAAATCCAGGCGAAACAGACGGTTGCAATCGTGGGACCGTCTGGGAGCGGTAAATCGACGCTGCTCGGCTTGATGGCGGGCCTTGATCGGCCGACCAGCGGATCCATCGAGTTGGACGGATCCGACATCACCACGATGGCTGAAAGCCGGATGGCCCGATTCCGACGAGAAAAGGTGGGCTACATCTTCCAGTCGTTTCATCTCATTCCCACACTCACAGCCATAGAGAACGTGGCGATTCCACTCGAGCTCAGCGGGGAGAGTCAGGCCGGTGATCGCGCGGCTGATTTACTTTCCGCAGTGGGGTTGTCCGATCGCATGGGACATTATCCGGTCCAATTGTCCGGTGGGGAGCAACAGCGAGTGGCCGTGGCTCGCGCCTTTGCCTGTCGTCCGCCGATTTTGCTGGCGGATGAACCAACGGGCAACCTCGATAGCACGACCGGCTCTCATATCGTCGAATTGCTGTTGGCTCTCCACCGGGATCACGGGACGACGCTTGTCCTCGTGACCCACGACACCACGTTGGCCTCTTCAATGCAGCGCGTACTGTCGCTCCGCGATGGGCACCTGGACTCCGATCGCATGTCCTCCGACCCATCATTCATCGATGGCAGATCGACTGACTCCCGACGGTCAGACCGATTGTCCCTAACCGCGGCTCCCTTCCAATTCGGCTCATGACAAGGTTCTTGGTCAAGATGGCCTGGCGTGAGACGCGTGCCGCCTGGCGACACTTTCTCTATTTTTTGGTTTGTATTGCCATCGGCGTTGGCGCCCTGACGGGAGTGTCTCTGTTCGGCACCCAGGTAGAGCGAACCGTGACGAAAGAAGCACGTGGTCTACTGGGTGGCGATCTTGAGATTCGGCTATCCCGGCCCATCGGTCCTCAAGGCCAGGAGGTCTTGGATTCTTTGGATGCGCGCGGCATCGAACACACACATGTCAGTGAGCTTGTCGCGATGGCGGCACGCGCGGAACCTACAAGTGTTGGTCAGCCGACACAGATCGTGGAACTCAAGGCCGTCGAAACAGAATATCCGTTGTACGGCTCACTCCGCATTGAGCCTGACACTCGGTTAGGAGAATTGCTTCGCGAGCAAGATCGGGATGGTCCAGAGCGCGCCTGTTTTGGGGTCGTCGTGCAAGAGGCTCTGCTTATCAGAATGGGATTGTCGGTCGGCGATCGGCTGAAAATTGGACAAGCGCAGTTCGTGATTACCGGTATCGTGAGAACGGAGCCGGATCGCATGGCCAACGCCTTCAGTTTGGGCCCGCGAGTCCTGATGTCGCAAGCGGGACTCCGCACGGCTGACCTGGTTAAGGTGGGCAGTAGGGTTCGTGAACGGTTCCTGTTAAGAATTCCAAGTGGGATGCCGCCTGAATCTCTGCTGTACGAATTACGAGGTCGACTGACATCGGAATCAGCTCGTGTCTCGAGCTACCGTGAAGCTCAGCCGCAACTGAAGCAGTCCTTGGAACAGTTGACCCGCTATCTGGGCCTCATCGGGCTGACCGCCCTGTTTGTCGGAGGCCTCGGAGTCGCCACTTCGGTTCATGCCTTTGTGCGGGAAAAGATGAACACGATCGCGATTCTGAAGACGGTCGGTGCGGATTCCCAAACCATCGTGCTGACCTATGGATTACAAGCCCTGATGCTGGGTCTAATCGGAAGCCTCGTCGGCTTGCTCATCGGCATGGCCCTCCACCTGGGTCTTCCCTGGGTGATGGCCGCTGTCATGGCCTCGGATCTCCTCGACCAATTAGGTTTCGGAAATGGATGGCTGGGCCTTTCGTTCGCTCCGTTGTTGAAGGGACTGGCCTTGGGCATGCTCTCGACGTTGCTCTTTACCCTATGGCCGTTGCTGACGATCCGAGACGTCAAACCCGCGCGGATTTTTCGCCGTGAGATTGCCTCCTCCTCCCAGATGTCCAGTTCGGTACGGACCAGATGGTGGGGAGCTTGGCGTGATCTTGACCCGATTAAGCTGGTCGTGGCGATTGGAATTGGTCTCGGATTGGCGCTCTTATCGATCTGGCAGGCCGGATCGTGGAAAGTCGGTCTGTTGTTTATTCTGGCGTTTGCAGCCGCCGTGCTGCTGTTAGGGGTATCGGCCCGCGCAGTCCTTTTCGTCGTCAAGAAATGGCCGCGCCCCGAGCACCTGTCGCTCCGCCAAGCCGTAGGGAATGTGACTCGGCCGGGTAGTCAGGCGGTGAGCATCACGATCGCCATTGGCATCGGTGTGATGGTCGTGACGACCGTTTCGCTTGTCGAACGGTCATTGCTCGAGCAGGTGAGTGAGAATCGACCGATAGACACCCCGACGTTTTTCTTCATCGATATTCAGCCGGATCAGGCAGAAGGAATGGTGCGTCTCTTGCGCCAGCGATCCGGAGACCCAACTCCTCAGTTAACTCCCTTGGTCCGCTCGCGACTGTCCGCCGTGAAGAACGAGTCGGTGAAGTTTGAACCGTTGTCGGAAGAAGAAGAGCAGGGGAACAAAGCAGCCCAGAAAGAAGAACGTCGGAAGCGGTGGTTTCTGACACGAGAGTATGTCCTGACGTTCCTTCATGACCTGCCCAAAGACAACAAGGTGATTCAGGGCACGTGGTGGAAACCAGAGCAAGTCTTCACCAAACCACTGATCTCGATGGAAGAGGACGCCGCGAAGCAACTCGGTGTTACCGTGGGCGATACGATCGAATTTGATATCCAAGGCGTACCCATCGCGGGTGAGATCAGCAGTATTCGATCGGTCGAGTGGGGGAACATGTCGACCAACTTCTTCATGATCTTTTCACCGGGTGCGCTTGAGGGAGCACCGCATACCTACGTTGCCACCGTTCGCGTGGCTCCCTCAGATGAAGTACCTCTCCAGCAAGCGATCGTGGCGGCTTTCCCGAATGTCACTGCAATCAATATCGGCGACGTACTCGATAGTTTTGCTCGGGTGCTGGATCGATTGTCCCTTGCCATCCGTGCTGTCGCGTTGTTCTGTGTCTTATCAGGGGGGTTGGTGATGGCAGCGGCCTTAGCTGCGACTCGGTTTCGTCGGCTGTACGAATCCGTGATTCTCAAAGCCTTGGGCGCGACACGCGGCGTGATCGCCCGCTCGTTCGCCCTCGAGTATGCCATGCTGGGAGCCCTGGGTGGGCTTCTGGGAATTGCGCTTGCCAGCGTATTATCCTGGGCGGTCCTTGAGACCGTGTTCGACCTTTCCTGGAGCCTCCAACCGGGGGTGTTGGCCATAGGATTCCTGGCCACGGTCACACTGACCCTGCTGGTGGGTTTTCTTAGCACCTACCGAATTCTTGGGCACCCCCCCCTGGCCGTCCTTCGGCAGGAATAGTACGCAGACCTCATGCTCGTCTGGAGATATGGAGGTTATATGCGTGACGGCATGGGTTCAGGCAACCACACATCGATGATACGCCTGATTCTCCGCTCTTCTCCCCTGTGGAGACGGGTAAATCGCAAGCCGATCGCACCCTTCCCTACTGAAGAGCGGACTACTGCCTCCGCAATGGTGATGGGGAGCGAATCGTTGGAATACTGAAATTCCAGTTCTACTCGGGAGCCGATGAGGAGTGGAGCAGTCGTGCGAATCCGGCACCCACGAATGGAGAGATTCTCGATCACACCTTCCTGACCAACTCGTGGCGAGCCTGGAGTCCGTGGTATTCGAAACCAAGTCGGGAACGACACGTCCACCCGATCGAAACTCCTTCGAGGATTGAGTGTCCGTCGACCGAGAAACTCCCAAAACCGTTCGGCGCAGAGCTGGCAGCGGAACGGATAAATGGTGAACCCGCCGAGCAGGACATCCGACAGGCCTTTTCTGGTTGCCAGGCGAACTTTTACTCCATGGCAAGTCGGGCAGGTGATATTGGATGTTTTGCCCCCCATCAGTTACCCCTTCGCTGAGAATTCTATCGAGCGTCCGTGCTTGGAGCAACAGAGGGCATATACGTAACAGGTGCTCAGAGGTACTAGCCGTGGATAATCGTGCTAAGAGAAGATTGCATAACCCTGTACGACCATGTATTTGACCTCTGGCTTGAGGTGAGCCATTATACAAATCCTACTTAAGGTGAGAGTCAATGATTCATGCAAACGAGTAAGGGGGCGGTGGTCTTAGCAGTCTCTTTGCCGAATCGCATAGTTGCTGGGACAAGCATCGAGCTAGAATCTCGCAATTTAGCCATTGCTTCCTGGTGGAGGAAATAACTGTATGACGGATGCAGCCCGTTTCTATGAAACCCAGGCGTTGAAGTACCTTGACGTTCGAGATCGATCTCGTGTAGGAACCGGAATTGTTCAGAGTTGGGCAAGATCTCTCCCTCTCGGTAGTAGTGTCGTCGAAATCGCCTGCGGTGGAGGGTATCCCATTACGCGAGTCCTCGTGGACTCCGGACTCACGGTATGGGCCATCGATTCATCGCCCACATTGATGAAACAATTTCGATTACGCTTCCCAGCCATTCCCACACAATGCGCATCCGCCCTGGACTGTGACTACTTTGGGCGCACGTTCGATGCAGTCACCTCGATCGGCTTCCTATTGCTCCTTCCTGAACATGAGCAGCTGGCCTTCCTTCATCGAGTATCGGAGATTCTAAGGCCGCAAGGGCGTTTTCTCTTCACGGCTCCTGTCGAAATGGGGACCTGGCAGGATATCACAACGGGTCTTGAGTGTTGGTCACTCGGTCGGGCCACCTACACTCGCACCCTCGAGCGTGAAGGCTTTCGTGTAATCCGCACTCACGTCGATGAAGGCGAAAACAATTACTATGAAGCTGAAAAGATCGGTTGAGCTGCGTTGGCCAGGGTGACCTGTATGCTATTGCCTTCTCGTTCTCGAAGGGCCACGGCAATACGGAGCTGTTCCAAGTACTGATCCAACGTTCTCCCACCAAGACCGATGTTCCGGGAGATAAAGAAATTCCTGACATCCTGTTCCAGCTCTGGGGTGGCGAGTCCCACGATTCCTCCGCACATCCGCCGGAGGCCTTGCTTCGGGAAGAGCCGGTCCATCTCATCCCAGTTCGTTTTCACAAACTCCCAGGCTAGCTCGCGACCATACACATTCGTCATCGTAGCTGCGACGATAAAGGGCGCATCCTGCGTACGGATTTCCCCGTTAGTCGTCTTGGCTAATGTTCGAGACAATAATTCGGGCAAGCGGAACATGGCTAACGAGAAGAGGTAGCGTCGTTCTTCTTGAGGAGTGGAGGCCTTTCGGTACCGCTCGGAAAACTCCTCGTAGCGGGCCTCGTCCCCGATATAGGCCAAGATGCTCACAAGCGCGGGCACGATGTTCGGATCAACGGCTGAGGGGTCGTTTCTATATCGCCGATACCGTTCCACCGCCTCCTGTTGCGTTGCCGAGTCGTTCCCTTTGCGCCCAAGGGCAGCAAGGAGGTCGCCACGCAACTGTCGGACGAGATCGGACTCACCCGACTTCGGATCCCAACCGAGATCCTTGACGGCCTGCCCCACGCGCTCACGCACCAAGCCTTCGAGGAATGGGCGGTCGTCAGGCGCGATGATCCTGTTCAGAAATGAGAATGAGTCGAGGAGGACGGCCCAGACATTTTTGTCCCGCTCGTTCTTGAACCGTGCAGTAAGTGTGAGATAGTCGCCCAGCGGTATGATTCCAGCCACCGTCGTGGCCCAGACGTCGCTCACTAGGTTGAACCGTTCAATCGGCGCCAGATGGTCACGGCCATGATCGAGCAATTGCTGGAGAAGGGCCCCACGATGGTGGACCCGGTAAAAGCCATGCCCTCCCGCATTGATCAACAAGGCTGTTATGCCACGCGGCAGCGGCATTGTCGCTTCCCGCTCTGTTAAGAGAAACCGCTGCTCTTCGGCACGGTCGTCAGTCATCAGACGAACCTGGATTGGGACGTGCCAAAACTCCTCCGCTGTTTCTTGCTTGAGATAGGTAAACCGCCGCTGTGACAGGATAAGGGTCTGGCCCTTCACCTCAGCGGTGACCAGCGGGAAACCAGGTTGAAAAATCCAGCCATTCATTAGTTCAGGCACCGACTGGCGTGCGACTGCGCCGATAGCCGTCCATAAGTCCTTGGTATCGGCATTGTCATAGGCATGGGTGCGGAGGTATTGCCGTACACCGTCACGAAACACGTTTGGTCCGATGTACTGTTCCAGCATCCGAAGGACCGACGCCCCTTTTTCATAGGTCAAGACATCGAACATTGCCTCCGCATCTTTCGGCGCCCGCACGGGGAATTCGATGGGCCTCGTGCTCACCAAGCCATCTACCGAGAACGCCGCTGCACGAGCGACACTGAACGTTTCCCACCGTTTCCATTCAGGTTTCCACGCATCGACTGCCAGCATCTCCATTAAGGTCGCAAAGGCCTCGTTCAGCCACAAGCCGTTCCACCAGGACATCGTGACCAAGTCTCCAAACCACATATGAGCATTTTCATGGGCCACGACATCGGCAACCCGTCCAAGCTCGGCGTGGGTACCGGACCTCTGATCGACGAGGAGTGCAGTTTCACGGAATGTGATGGCACCAAAATTCTCCATCGCACCGGAGGCAAAGTCGGGAATGGCTACCAGATCGAGTTTGTCGCCTGGATAGGGGATGCCGTAATAGTCTTCAAAGAACTTCAACGACGCCACGGCAATCTCCTGGCCGAACACGGTAAGGTGCTGCTTCCCCGGGACTGTTAAAATTCGCAGCGGTGTCTGGCCGACGAAGACGAGTTCCGTTGGTTGGAGTTGACCGACGACGAACGCAACGAGGTACGTTGACATGTTAATCGTCTCGCCAAACCGGACCACCTTTTTGTCTTGCTCGATCGACTCAGAAACAACCGATGTGTTCGAGATAGCCGTAAGTGGTGGATCGACCACGAGCGTGGTTGAGAAGACGGCTTTGAAATCCGGCTCATCCCAACAGGGAAAGGCGCGGCGCGCATCTGTGGCTTCGAACTGCGTTGCCGCCAGAGTCTGTACCGTGCCCGACGCGTCCTTGTAGGTGCTGCGATAGAACCCTCTCAACTGATTATTCAGTGTTCCGTGAAAAGAGAGATGCAGCCGCCATTCACCCCTGGCAAGAGGTGGATGACACGAGATGCGTGCACGTTGAAGGGCTGGTTCCAATTCAACTTCCGCTGCGATCTTCTTGCCGTTCTGCCCTTCGATTCCATTGAATGAGATATGGAGATCGGTTGCGTTCAGAAGAATGGTCTGGGTCTCCTGCTTGACTGACAGGGTGATGCTGACCTTTCCAGTGAATGTGGCGGCCTTTAGGTCCGGCTCAAGCCTCAAATCGTAACGGGTAGGAATCACATGTCGAGGGAGTCGGTAAAGATCGCTGGTTCCGTGAAGGTTGTCATTCATCTCAACTCCATTGGGCACGATGGTAGTCGTTGTAGCGCCGGAAGATTCAGATCGTGGGATTACTGCGTGAGCGAGTGGAAAGCACAGAAAGAGACGCGTCTGTCTCGCCAACCGCCATAACATCTCTCTACGGTTGATGGCCTCATCGTTTAGGCGACACATGAAGGGTCTGGACCCCTTGAGGCGTGCCGACGATCAAAACGTTCGTTCGACCGACGAACAGGCCGGTTTCCACGACGCCGGGGATCAGGTTCAAAGCCGTTTCAAGTTCACCTGGCTGAGCGATGCGGTCGATATGGACATCGACGATCAAGTTCCCCGCCTCGGTTTTAAATGGGATTCCGTTGCGCTCTCTAAGGATCACACGACTGTTGGTCAATGATTCAATCGCGTGGGCCGTGCTGCCCCACCCAAAGGGGATCACCTCGATAGGGAGAGGGAAGGATCCACCGAGTACAGGAACTTGCTTGGTATGATCGACCATCACGATGAACTGCTTGGCTGAGGCTGCCACAATCTTTTCCTTCAGGAGCGCTCCGCCTCCGCCTTTAATGAGATTGAGGTCTGGGTCCACCTGATCGGCCCCGTCGATGGCGACATCGATCTCCCAGCGATTTTCTGAATCGAGGAGGGGAATTCCGGATTCTCTGGCCAGCATAGCAGTCTCTTGGGATGTCGGCACCCCGCGTAGGTTCATACCGGCTCGGACGCGTTCGCCGAGCGCGAGCACCAAATGTTTGGCAGTTGACCCGGTCCCGAGTCCGACGACCATGCCGTTCCGGACAAATTCCACAGCGCGTAACGCGGCAGCTTTCTTGAAGCGATCGAGATCGTGGGACGTCATGGCGCGGGAGCATGCGAGAGGGCCGCTGCGACGGACGCGGCCCCCAAGAGAGCGGTGTGTGGGTTCATGATGACTTTCACAGGCATCTGCCTCATCAATTTTTTGTAACGACCTTTATTCGTAAAGGCTTTCATGAAGGTGCCATCTTGGAGTTTGGTGATGAGCTTTGGGGCGATGCCGCCGCCCACATAGACACCATCGAGCGAGAGCGCCTTCAAGGCAAGGTTTCCGGCCTCAGCCCCATAAATTGAGGCAAAGAGGTCGAGGGCTTGCTGAGCGATCTCGGCCTGCCCCTGCAATCCTGCTTGAGCAATTTCTGCAGCCGGATTTCCGACCTTGATCTTTTCTGCCAACCACGTCGGCTCGTTCTTTTTCGTGTCGCGCAGAAATTCATACACGGCATGGAGGCCTGGGCCGGAGACAATGCGCTCGTAGCTCACATGGAGATACTGGCTGCGGAGATAGCGAAGCAGTTCGATTTCCTGGTCGTTGTTTGGGGCAAAATCCGCATGGCCGCCTTCGGACGGCATCGGACGGTACGCTTTGCCGTCCCAGAACAGGATACCTTCACCGAGCCCCGTGCCTGCCGCGATCAGCGCCAGCGCCTGCCGCTTCTTCGGTGGATCGCCTGCATTGAGCACTTCCAGCTCATCGGAACGCAGCCACAGCACACCGTACGCGGTGGATTCCAGGTCATTGAGCAATTGAACTCGTGGAATCTCGAACTGTTTGGCAATCGCCCGTCCGTCGACGATCCAAGGGAGATTTGTCGTTTGACAGCGATTGTCGATGATTGGTCCGGCGATGCCGAAGCAGGCTGCCGCGAGCGTTAGCCGTTCAGTGGCTGGCCTGTCGGCTTGTTCACCCTCGTTGCTACCTTCAGTCTCCAGGGATTCCACTGGCCGAGGCGGTTGCGGCGGTGTCAGAAACTCAACAAGGATATCTTCGAGAGAGGTGTAATCACCGCTGTGGAAACTTTCCAGGCGTATCGGTTGCACCCGTTCGCTGGTCCATTCATAGAGGGCAAGGTTCGTTTTCGTCCCACCGATGTCGCCGGCTAAAATCATGTGTCGTCTCAGTTCGTTGGTTGCGTGGTCAGGTGTTGTGCGGCGGCTTGGTCGAGGATCCACACGAGTCGTCCATTATCGGGCGAAACTCTCGAAGCGGGCAGCGAATGTTCTGCGTCCGACTCGATGACCCTGTGGAGCATCTGTGCCTTCCCGGCTCCCGTGACGATGAACAGTACCACAGCCGCCTGGTTCAACACACCTAGGGTGAGGGTGAGGCGCGAACGAATACCCGTCGGGGCCTGGCCAACCGTCACGAGTTTGAATTGCTCTTGCAGCGCCGCGGTGCCTGGGAAGAGTGATGCGGTATGGCCATCGTCTCCGAGGCCGAGCAGGACCAGATCGATACGAGGGATCGCTGGCGCCGGACAGGTCGTCACATCTCGAAGAGTTCGCTCATACTCCGAAGCTGCCACGGCTGGATCTGGATATTCACCCTTCAGGCGATGAATCCGATCTTGGGACAAGTTCAACGGCTGAAACAGTTCACGCTGCGCCATTCCATAATTACTGTCGGGATGTTCTGGCGCGACGCACCGCTCGTCTCCAAATAGAAAGACAATACGCGACCAATTGAAACGGGTGTTCCATTCTGGTGTTCGGATGGTCTGGTAGAGTGTCCTTGGTGTCGATCCACCCGAGAGGGCGATTACGCATCGACCGGTGGATTTAATCGCTTGCTCACTGATGGTCAGGATGACTGCAGCCGCCTTTTGGGCCCAGTCTTCTTGACAGGTGACACAAATTTCTGGAGTGGCGGCCATATCAGCGGCGAGTGACTCGACGGCGTGTCTTCACCGTCGCTCGTCGTCGTGGCGGTGATGGCCGAAGAGCAGCCGTGATGCGGCTTACCGTGGCAGCTGGATCCGGGCCGAGTTGGACTCGGATGGCGTGACGATGGTGCGCACGGAGCGACGCGAGATCACCGGCTGCCTGTGCTTGCGCCAGTGTACCGAACGAGAAGGGCTTACCAGGGATTGCCAGGTCTGGCTTCATGCGATCCACCAATTCGAGAAAGACGCCCGTGTTGGGCCCGCCCTTGTGAAGTTGGCCTGTCGAGTGCAGATACCGTGGGCCATAGCCAAATGTGGTGGCGACTCGGTGCTTGCTCATTAGAGCTTTGCGCAGTCGGCTCATCGCCGTTTCGAATGATCGTGATGGTGTTGTATACGCCAGCACTGAGACATAGGTGCCGGGCTGCAGATGGTGCGTAAAATCTGGTGCGACACCTTTCGGATCGATATTGGTCTGCTCCGGGAGTCGTCCGGTCGATTGATACGCGTCCAGGACTCGATTGGTATTGTCCTTACTCTCCTGAACGTTCGGTTGGTCAAAGGGCTGAATGCCGAGGAGGTGCCCGGCGACGGCCGTTGCAAACTCCCATCGGAAAAATTCGCCGGCCACGTCATAGCGATCTCGAAGATCGAACTGTATGATCGGATGTTGTGCCTTGATCAGGGCTTGAACCGCTCGATCAAGCGCTCCGTTCCTTTCTCCCTTGAGCTTCAGATAGACAAAGAGTCGGTCGTTCCCGTAGGCCTGTGGCCTCAGGACCGGTTCCTGCGCAATGGGAATGAGCCCCGTCCCTTCTTTGCCTGTGCTTTCGGCAAGGAGCTGTTCGACCCATAGACCGAATGTGGCGAGAGCGGGTGAGGCGATGATTGTGACTTTATCCCGCCCGGTTTTCGCGAGGCTCCCCATCGCGGCTCCCAAATAGGAACCGGGATTGGCTTCCACATCGTCCTGGTTCCGACATCGCTCCGCCATGCCAGTTGCACGGGCCAAGAGCCGAGCGATATCCAGACCCAGGAGTGCGGCAGGGACAAGACCGAAGAGAGAGAGAACGGAATAACGCCCGCCGATGTCGGCTGGATTGGTGAAGGTCTGCCCAAATCCGTACTCCTTTGCCAGTTGCTCAAGACCGGTCCCAGGGTCGGTGATCGCGACAAATTGTTTTCCGCCATGATTGCCTTTGGCCTGTGCGACCAGTTTCCAAAAATGACCGAACAAGGACATCACTTCGATCGTTCCCCCGGATTTGCTGGCAACGAGAAAGAGTGTTCGTGATGGGGAAATGGCCTTCGTCACCAGTCGAACCCAGCCAGGAACGGTCGAGTCTAGAACCCATAGACGAGGAGCGGCCTTCTTCGATCCAAAGACCGTACGGAACACTTCCGGTCCCAGGCTGCTGCCTCCCATTCCCAGGAGCACGACATCCTTGACCTTCATCTCCTTCGCCACCGATACACAATGATGCAGTTGAAGCAGCTGTTGCTGCATCTGATCCTGCACGGTCAACCACCCAAGCCGGTCGCTGATCTCTTTGGGATTGTCCTTCCAGACACGATGATCTTTTGCCCAGACACGATCAATGACACGATCGCGGCGGAGATTCTCAAGGGCTGAATTGACCGTCGGCTCAAATGATGATGGGAGTCTGTCGCGCAACCGTGTGGGCATCGAGATCCCCTTTCGATTTATTCCACCTGGTGCAGTGGGTAGGTAGTGCTTCGTATCTTATGAAGCTAGCGGAGAAAAGGCAACGCTTCTTCGTATCCATGCAAGACAAGGGTGGTACATCTTGTTAAGTTGCTGCAATATGGATCGGATTGTCTGTGTCTTGTGCGGGGAAATGCCGAGCAGCTGCCTATCGGTGTCGGTAGAGGACTGCTGCCTGCACGAGTGAGTGGAGAAGCCGGCAAGGAGGGATGTTCGTCCTTGCCGGGTATTGTTTAAACGGTAATCTGGGTGCCGTCGAATTTCGTGAATGTGAAGCCGGAGAATGGTTCGTTGAAGGTGTAGCGCTGGTCGCGCAGAAGGCTGATGGCCACATCTTCGCCGAGCTTCGCTCCTTCCACGAAATCCTTCCGCCAATGAATGCCTGCAAAGTTGCGACCGTTGGAAATATTCGCCGCGAGTTTGTTCAATTCTCCGCCGACCGTCAGTTGCCCGTTGTAGGGGACCAATGTACTGCCCTCCTCTGATGGAATTTCCGGGTTGGGGATGATGAACGTTTCATCGAAGAAGGCCTTGAGGATGGTAGCGCAGGCGCCAGCGATGGCCGCATGGCCTGCCGCATAAGACGGATGGGTCGGTGATCCCTCCGGATAGGCTTGCGGGAGTAGATAGGTGCCGTTGCGCTTCCCCACTTCTTTCACAGCATAGGAAGTTAATACTTGGGCATGGATGGGATATCCGGCACCATTCACCATGACGTTATGCAGACGGCCACCGAAGGTTTCCGGGCGGAGGAGCCGATGGACATACCATTTCTGGAACCATACCGCTTTGAGCGCTCGCGTGGCGACTTCGGCCACCAGCGTCATGATGTGCGGAGTGCCGAACGTGGAATGCCCCACCTGCGTCTGGGAACTTCGATACGGATTACCGGGGTTCAGTGGAGCACCCATTCCCAACAGGATCAGACAGGCATTCAAATAAGCCTGATAGCTGACATCAGTGTGCACATAGGTGGCGAGGTCTCGCCCGGTCAGGATATAGCGAGTGGGACCGAACTGGCGTGAGGCCGTCGGCCCGCAGCCGTTCTGAATGGCAAGCCAGTCGTCATAGGTGGTCATGAACTCGATGCCTTGGGCGTAGATGGCAAACTTTTGCGAGAGTTCTTGTACGCCGAATCGAGCTGGTTTGAACAAGAATTGCGAGATATAAGGGCCTGTGAGATCGCCCGGTGTCGCCCCGCGGAAGAGGGTATCGGCCCTGACGGAACCATTCTGTTTGGGGCCGGTGAATTTGGTCAACCCAGAGAGTTCGTCCGCCGCAGCCAGCGCCGTCGGATCCGACACGTAGGAGTGGAAGGGGACGTCACGCGTCAGAGCCATCCAGTAGAGCTCGACGGCCTCCGCCGCCCGTTCTGCGCTGTTGAAGGCCGGTGCCGACGGCATGAAGAGTTGCTGACAATCCGTCGCTTCCAGGTCGAAGGCCGCTCCGGCTTGCGGGCACACAAGTTTGCGCCTCGTCGGATCTTGGCATCCCAGCGGGATTGCATCGAAATCTCCGGCTCGTTCACTGTCCAACGCCTTGATCAGCCTATCATAGGCCGAGAGGTCGACTTCACCGAGCTGGTTATGCGGTAAGCCTTTCGTGTAGCTGGCAATTTTGTTGTGGTATCGGTCGTCGTCGCCGTTTGTTGGATGCGGAACCACCGGCAATTGATGTTGCGCAACAGCCGCCTGTTGGCGGACTTGAAATGCTTCGTTGCGCCGTTGAATTCCCTCTCGGTCTCGACGGTGATCACCGCCTCTGAAGGCGTGGGCGAGCTTCGATTCACTCCCGACACTGACGGCGCTGCCGGCCAACGCGGCCATCGCGAATCGACTTGATGTTGTAAGAAACCCTCGCCGGCTCATACCGAGTGCGGATTGCTTCTGCTCCTTCGCTTTTCTTTCACTCCCATACAATTCTCCCGATTCCTGCTCTTTGGTTGTGTGCTCCGCCATACGCTTAGGATCCTTTTGGTTGAAATTGAACTTTCTTCCCAACTTGCGTCCTGGAGACCCAGCTCAAGAATGAAAATGGAATCATTTGATCGGCGCGAGGTGTACCGATTTTGATCGAGACATGCAACCCCTCTTTCGAGTTACGTAGTGCTTTCGATCATGAAAGTAAGAGCGGGGACTCACGGAACATCTCTTTATATCAGTAAAATGTTGAGTCGACAGGAAATAGCCGATCGGCCTGAGCCTTGGTCTCTGGCGGGTCTTACCTAGCTGTGTTTAGTATTCCGTTCCGTGGTCTGATGGATAGAAATGGTCGTGCTACAAACCTGGTGGGGTTTTTCGTTCGCAACGTTCCTGTTTCGTCGGTCCTGGACACCAATATGCTGTCATCATGTGGTCTTTTGTCAAACCAGACCTGCCTAACTAGGCACGCATCAACTGATTATGTATCGGTTGGTCGTCGTATGATGATAGCCATCCCATCGACCAGCGACCAGGCGAGAGACTGTGCATGACCAACGGAGATCGTTAATTCCAGATGAGCCGGCGGTATCGAGGAATCCTGGCCGATGGCGCTGGCCCAGTTTTTCACTCGACGCCACCACGCTTTCCCCATGAAGGCGATGCCCTGCACAAGACTGTCCTTTGCGGCTGAGGAGGCCACAACGATCGTCAGCCCGGACGCAAACGACAAGTCGTAGTCCGCCGGCATGTCAGCCAGCGAGATCGGATCTTGCTCCGCACTCTTTCCGGGCTCAATTTTACGACGAACGACCGAGGGCCGAGCTACCAAGCGGTGAACCCCGGTCAATGTGCCTGGGGCTTTGACAGTCCACTGACTAATTGGCATATGATGCAGTTCCAGCCCTCGTCCCTTGATGTAAATGGTTTTTTCAGCGAGATCGATCAGGACGTAGGTTTGAGGGCGAACCGCAAGTTTGAGTTCTTCCTCCAGAACCCGCGCGGCTTCTTTCACACTCCCCGGATCATTGAGATTAAGGTTAGGAAAGGCCTCGAGATCATTACCCCAACTGCTGGTGGTCGGTGTAAGGAACAGGAAGAGAGCACAGAGAGCTCTATGAAAGGTTTGTGGGTTCAGAGGAATCAAAAGATCATGATCGGCGTCCCAACACGGGCGAGGGTGTAGACACCTTTAAGATCGTTATCGTTGAGGCGAATACATCCATGCGTCACATTTTTCCCGAGCAATCGTGTGTAGAGGGTCCCATGAATAAAATACCCCTTCCCAAATCCTAGGGCATAATCACCAAGAACACCCTCCTCAGCACGATCCGCCGTATTCTGCGGGACTCCGAGCCCTTCTTCGATAAAGGCCCAATCAGGCTTGATCCACGTGGGTTTTGTGAGTTTCGACCGCACAAGGAATTCTCCGCGCGGCGTATCAAAAATCCACTGATCGGCATCCCCCCCGGGTTTGTCAAGGATGGTTCCACTGCCGGTGGAGGCGATGGCGTCCAGAACCACCTCTCCGTGACGCTTGACGTAGAGCCGGTTTCGCGCCGTATCCACCAAGATATACGGTTGGTTCGGCCGTAGCTTGGAGAGCTGTGTGGAGAGTGTCTTATACTTGGCTTGCAGGGCACGTAAGTTTGATACATCCCGAATAACGGGCCGATGAACGGCCTTAGTGGGGATGGAGGTAGTAATCCTGGCGTCCGGAGCCATGGCGATCCAGATGATAAGAACCGCTACTGCTGTACCAGCAAGAATGACCCGACCCATGGCCCTCCGTTCAGATCTCCGCTCCGCGCTTCGTCAGAGAAGACAGAGCTCGTGCTACAGCATTGGCTTCAGTTAAGGCACCGACGATGGTGATCGGAGTGCCGACAGAGACCCGTTCAAAGAGGATGGCCATATTGGGATTTTCCAACATGACGCAGCCCAGCGTCTGCTCCGCCGATTCGTTCTCCACACCATGGACTTCGATGAGGCCACCTATGCCTCTTCCAGGGGCGATCTTCCCGGTTTTCTTGGATAGGTTGAACCGGCGACGATCCTCGGCATTAGGATAGTCCAGGACGAGGGCTCGGTAGAACTGCGTTTGCCCAGGCCCGCGCTTATCAGTCACGCGATAGCGGCCTTCCGGGGTCGCTCCGTCACCCTGAACCTGTTTTTCTCGTATGCCGTTGAACCCCAATCGTACTGGGTATGATAACGCTTTCCGTCCGTTTAGATAGAGAGTCAGTTGGCGGTCGGCTTTGCTCACAACGATCGCCGGTGATTGGTAGGTTCGTGACCACTCGATGGTCTGTCGCGCCATGGTCTGCCAAGAGGCGATCCGCTTTGGATCGGCATATCGTCCCAGTTCTTCACGTAACAATGTTGTCTGGTTCAGAAGTGCTTGGTCCGCCTGTTCGGCCAGGTGTAGGGCGCGTTGGTAATCCTCTGTTTCCAAGAACGAGCGAGCTTGTCTCACAAGGTGGTGCGTGTGGACGATTTGCGCCCCTAACACGATGCGGCCGTCGATAGCCTCAACCTGTGAGGTGAGATGGGAAAGTTGATCCTCAAGGCCCTCCACTCGTGATCGTACTTCGCGCTGCTGAGCGACCTTCCGATCATGGAGCTGGGAAACGGTACGCTCACCTCGGAGATATAACCCTCTGAGCTCGTTCTCGAGCTCGCTTGTTTCCCACGGCCATCGAATGAGGTCATCGTCCAGTTCGGCGCGGGTCTTCAGCACGATCCACTGTCGCACGAACGAACCGTACTCCTCAGGTGCGGTTTCTGGAGCCCGCAACACAATCAGATCCTGGTCAATGGATTCAAGAGCCGTGAGGAGGTCCGGAGGAACGGCCTGGACACAACCGGAAAGGGAGAACATACAGAGGGCTGATGTGAGCAGCCGATTGAGCTGACCAACGTCCATGGCGGCCTGTTAGTGTCTGCTTGAACGAGCCGACTTGCCTCTTCCTACCTTCGCCAGAGCCTGCTGGAGTTCGCTCTGAACTCCTTGGCTCATCTCATTGATAGCCTTGGCCTGCGTCTGCGCGGCCGGGTAATCTTCCTTGTCGATGGATTCCTGCACCTGTTTCAACAACGACTTAAGTCCTTCGATATCGTTCCTTATCGCTTCTACTGCAGCGCGATCTTTTCCTACCGGTGCTTTGGCGGCCAACTCTTGGGCGGCCCTCACGGCTTCTTCAGCGACTTGCTGGGCCTGCATGGCAGCGGCCCTGCCCTCTTCCTTTTTCTGCGCAGTGACCACCTTTATTCGTTCGCTGTCGGCTTTCGCGGAGACGGATAATTGCTGCGCTTTTCCATAGTCCCTGAACAAAGCAAATTTTCCATCTTGTTCCGACACTTCTTTCTTGATGGCATCGAGCGTCCCTTCGAGCTTTGCATAGTCATCCGGGGAATAGGTGGATGCTCCGCTTTCCCGTGCATCGTTGAGCGCTTTCTCGGCTTCTTGGATTTGTTCTGTAGGCGGGTCGGCACATCCCGCTGTCGCGACAATCATAAGAGCGATGGCTACGAGGGATACTCTGCTCTGCATAGCTATGGGTCCTCCTTAAGGGCTTGCTTGCAAGCCTGCGCACGATTCAATCTACCATGGGATGCCAACTGTTGGAGACTAGCAAGCTCGATGCCAACAGCCTGGCTGGTTCCTTTTTAGTATACAATCTATTTCGCATATTTAGAAAGAAGTCAACTAGGAGACGACGGTACGGTTTGTGGCGTTTCGGCAGTCGATTGCAAAAAGACCTCAATCGGAAATCATCCGGTCAGACTATGGCAGTATGGAATCCAAATTTGTGTTATAGTTGCGGCGAACACGAAATTGACTCCTCGTAGTGCCTCACCTATAATTCACCGTTCATTTTTAAACAGAATCCTAATTGTTGGAGAGCGGAAGGAGAACCATGTCGTTTACATTTCAACAGCCGTCCAACCTCAAAAAGAAGCGTGAGCATGGATTTAGAAAGCGCATGAGCACCAAGAACGGTCGTAAAGTCTTGGCCCGGCGGCGGGCAAAAGGACGAGCACGGTTGACCGTCTAGACACCGTGTGCCTGATCAGCGGTGTTCTTCGGTGTGCGCCTCACTTCTCTTCGTGCTGCCCTGTGTAGGGCCACCCACCACTTCGTAGCTTCCATAAGGATTGTTCCGAGTGGGTACCACGAAGGGATCGGCTTTTTCATATGGCGCCGAGGGCACCTCGACGCATGAACATTTATTTACGGAGTAGCCGAGATATCGAAGTCGTCAAACGTCATGGGCGTCGTTTTTCTACGACCTTCTTCAATCTTCTCGCATGCAGGATGGACGAGGCCCCCACTCGAGTGGGGATCATTGTTGGAAGGCGATTCGGAAACGCCGTTCGGCGCAATCGAGCTAAGCGGGTATTCCGTGACTTGGCCAGAGCATGGTATCCGGACTTGGTACCGGGCCGAGGGCTTCTCGTATTTCCCAAACGTGACGCTCTCTTGCAGTCGAGGGAAGAACTGACCAATGCGTGGAAATCTTCGCTGGAGCGCATGCAGCTTCTTCGTCACAGTATAAAAGGTAGGTCGTGATATGCGACGCCTATGCTTATGGCTCATTCAAGGCTACCGGATGGTGATTTCCCCATTCCTCGGGCCAAATTGCCGCTTCGACCCAACGTGCTCGCAATATGCGTCAGAGGCGATTACCCGGTACGGGGCGTTGCACGGCCTCGGGCTGGCCCTGATTCGGCTCCTGAAGTGTCATCCTTTCCACCCCGGGGGTGAAGACCCGGTCAAGTAGTGACAATTCCATCTTTTTAAAGAAAGCATAACTCTCTCATGGATAAGCGAGTCATAGTATTCCTGGCGCTTTCGGTCACAATTATTCTCGGATACGAGTACCTGCTCACTGAGCTTGGTTTGCTCCCCGAAACGACTGTGTCCGAGCCGGGTGATCAGACGACCACCGAGGAACTATCTTCTAACGCAGGTACTGGAGGTCTGGAGTCTCAGGCTCCTCCCCTGCAGACAGGTAGTGGAGATTCCTCTCCAAAACTGATCACCGACAATGTGAACGCGCAGGCGGCCCGGAAGGAGCTTACTGCACCTGAAGTGGTCGAGGTGGAAACGAATCTGTATCGTGCCAAATTCACGAGTCGGGGGGCCACCCTCACAAGCTGGGAACTCAAAGAGTATCGTAGCATCCCTGAGGCTGAAACACTGGTTCAGCTCGTCAGACAAGGCAGTAAGTTCGCCCAGCCCTTGGCAGTCACAACCGATGACACCGCGCTCACAAAGGAGTTAGGCCAGGGAATCTATCGCGTCTCGAAGGACTTCACGACATTGGATCAGGAGCACCCAACCGGTCATGTCACCTTCTCCTATGAGAACCCAGGAAGCGGAACACGACTGGAAAAGCGGTTCACCTTTCATGTCGACAGCTATGTGGTGGACATGGAACTAGTGCAGAACGGGTTATCGGCGTCCACTCAAGTTGAATTGGGGACGAACTTTGGCATCGTGGACTGGGGCGAGGGGTTCATCGGTTCCGTCGGGGCAGCATCGCTCGTCGATGACAAGATTGAAAAGGGCATGCCCGACGCAGAGTTGGAGCGCAAAGGTACCGTAAAATGGGTCGCCTTGCAGGACAAGTATTTCATTTCGGCCTTGATGCCGAAGAATGGTTCCTCGACAGTAGCCAATAATCAGGGTGAAAAACTCGTTTCGACCGCTGTTCGTCTGCCAATTGATGGTTCAGGGGCACCGCTTCTCCTGCAGCTCTATGCTGGTCCTAAGGAGCATGACACCCTTGAGAACCTACACGAGGGCTTGGAAGATACCATCGATTTCGGATGGTTTCTTTTTGGGAGCTGGGACACGGTTCGAGCGATCGCGAAGCCAATCTTCCATATTCTCCGCTGGATCAATGAATATACGCATAACTATGGGTTGACCATCATCCTCCTGACGGTGGGAATCAAAGTGCTGTTCGTGCCTCTGCAGTACAAGAGTTATAAGTCTATGAAGCAGATGCAGACCATTCAACCCAAAGTGATGGCGCTACAGGAAAAGCTCAAGGACGATCGAGAGCGCCTGAATAAGGAACTCATCAAGCTCTACCGCGATCAGAAAGTGAATCCCGTGGGGGGTTGTCTCCCGATGGTGTTACAGATGCCGGTATTCGTGGCTCTGTTCAATATCCTGTACATGACCATCGACTTACGCCAAGCGCCTCTCGGCCTTTGGATTACTGATTTATCCGTGCAGGACCCCTTCTACATTCTCCCCATCATCATGGGAGTCAGCATGTTCGTGATGCAAAAGATCCAGCCTACCACTATGGATCCGAACCAGGCAAAAATCATGCTGCTGCTACCCGTGTTCATGACGTTTCTGTTTATTAACTTTCCTGCCGGTTTAGTGCTGTACTGGCTCACCAACAATGTATTGAGCATCGTTCAGCAGTTTGTCACTGATCGGTTCTTCTTCAAGAATCGACCTGTTTTACCCAGCGCAGAGAACGCCACCGTAAAGAAATGAAATCCCTCGGTTGCTTTCGACTCTGGTAGGGTTTCACACCGTAAGAACGGTCAGGACCATGGCTCTCGACGGATCACCTGACGATACCATTTGTGCCATCGCGACTCCCGTGGGCGAGGGAGGGATCGGAATTGTTCGGATTAGCGGGCCGAACGCCACCCATGTTGCCCACAAAGTCGTACGGTTCCGTTCCAATCAGTCCTTTCAAGCTGCCGCATCCCACATGCTTCGTACAGTTGATATTTTCGGTCCCCCTCACACTGTTCCACGCAACGAGTCACCTCCTGATGAAGCCCGTTTCCATTCGAATCTCATCGATCAAGGTTTGGCCGTCTACATGAAAGGACCGCGATCATTCACGGGCGAGGATGTTGTTGAAATTCATTGTCACGGGAGCGGAATTGCTCTCAAGCGCGTCTGCGAGGCTTGCGTGGTGGCTGGCGCCCGTTTAGCTCAGCCGGGCGAATTCACAAAACGGGCATTCCTAAACGGACGTCTGGACCTGTCCCAAGCTGAGGCCGTGTTAGATACGATCACAGCTAAATCGGAGCTTGGCCTGAAGATGGCCCAACGTCACCTCCGCGGTGCCCTCGGCCAGCAGGTGACCGGATTACGAAATTCCCTGATGGCCATGCTGGCCCATGTTGAGGCCGGGATTGATTTTTCTGACGAAGATATCTCATTTGTCGGACGACAGGAGCTAATTGCATCGCTCGAGGACACGCGAATGCAGATCCAACGGATGGTCTCGACTGCGGAAACGGGTCGCATCTTGCGAGAAGGAGGCCGCATCGCGATTGTCGGAAAACCCAATGTGGGAAAATCCAGTTTGCTGAATGCTCTTCTCCAAGAGAACCGTGCGATTGTAACGGATATTCCCGGAACCACGCGAGATCTGATCGAAGACTCTGTAGAGTGGCAAGGATTGCGACTTACATTTGTCGATACCGCGGGACTCCGTGATACCTCCGATGTAGTTGAACAGGAGGGCATCAGGCGATCGCGAATGGCTCAGGAGGACAGCGATCTGGTCCTTCATGTTGTAGACGCAGCGGAGGTGGGCAAGACTGCTATCGCTGAGTTCGTCTCCCCGGGTCTTGCGCATCACGATGTGATCGTGGTGAACAAGATGGACCTTGTTAATTCCGGATCCGTTGTGCAGCTCTGCGAAGCGCTCTCTCAAGATACCGCCTACACGGTGGTGCCGATCTCAGTCCGAACGGGAGAAGGGTTGGAGGAGTTGAAGCGAGTGATCGAAGCACTGTTTTTGGGTCCTTCGCTGGAAGCCAGTGATGGGTTAATCATTACCAATTTACGCCATCGCCTGGCCCTAGAACGAGCGATGGGTTCCCTCGATCAGGCGCTCACGTCAGTTGGTAGTGATGTCCAACCTGAGTTTGTAGCGGTGGATCTTCGAGGAGCCTCGGATGCGCTCGGAGAGGTTGTCGGCGACATCACGTCGGATGATATATTGAACCGCATTTTCTCAGAATTTTGCATTGGAAAGTAGCAGACCTTGTCATGACATCCTTTGACGTCATTGTGGTAGGCGGGGGCCATGCAGGGTGCGAGGCAGCCCTGGCTGCGGCAAGAATGGGAACGAGGACGTTGCTCTTGACCATGGAGTTAAGCCGTATCGCACAGATGTCGTGCAATCCAGCAATTGGAGGAATTGCTAAGGGACACCTGGTAAAGGAAATTGATGCGCTCGGTGGCGAAATGGGGCGCAACACCGACCGAGCGGGCATCCAGTTTCGATTCATCAATACCAGTAAGGGTCCTGCCGTGCGTGCATTGCGGGCGCAATGCGACAAGTCGCTATATCGGACGGCGATGCAGGAAACACTCGCGCAGGAGAAACACCTGACGTTGATGGAGGGTGTCGTAGACAGATTACTCGTCGTTGAGGGTTCAATTGTTGGCATCGTGACCGGGTGTGGTGAGACGATCCACGGGAGAGCCGTCATTCTCACATCAGGTACTTTCCTTAGGGGTCTTATCCATATTGGACTTAGCCATTTTCCAGCTGGTCGCGCCGGGGAAGCAGCGGCAGAACATCTTTCTGATTGTATGCGCGATCTTGGGTTTGAGTCTGGGAGACTCAAGACTGGAACCCCGCCTCGTTTGGACAAAGACACAATCGATTTCTCAAGCATGATTCCCCAACCAGGCGACACCCCACCACCCGCGTTCTCCTATCGAACTCGGCAGGTTACGACGACCCAGGTTGCATGTCATTTGACCTATACCGGACCTGAAACCCATCAGGTTATTCTGGAGAACCTGGATCGCTCGCCACTGTACAGTGGCGCGATTGATTCAGTAGGACCTCGATATTGTCCGTCAATCGAAGACAAGGTCGTACGTTTTTCAGATAAGAATCGACATCAGATCTTTATCGAACCGGAGGGTCTTAACACCAACGAGTTCTACCCCAATGGCATCTCAACCAGCCTACCAGTTGACGTCCAGGCAGGAATGTTGCGGACGATTCCAGGATTGGAGCATGCCAAAATGCTCAAGCCCGGTTACGCAATTGAGTACGATTATTTCCCTCCTCGACAACTCTACAGAACACTGGAGACCAAATTGGTGAGTGGTCTTTATCACGCTGGGCAGATCAACGGTACGTCTGGATATGAAGAAGCCGCCGCACAAGGTTTGCTCTCAGGAATTAATGCTGTCTTGAAGATTCGGCAACAGCCTCCCTTAATTTTGGACCGATCTCAAGCCTACATCGGTGTTCTTATCGATGACCTTATCACAAAGGATACGAACGAGCCTTATCGCATGTTTACATCACGAGCCGAATACCGGCTCCTACTGCGTCACAGCAATGCGGATCTGCGCTTGATGCACATCGGACACGACGTCGGGTTGATTCCAGACGATGCTTACGAAAAGCTCCTGGGGAAGAAGAAGTCGATTGAAATGGAGATCGAGCGTTTGAATGCGACAAGGCCACGATTCACGGATGAACACTCCGTGAAAGCCAAGGGTACCTACCTGGAGGACGCTTCACCGACCCTCACTATGGCGCAACTCCTTAAGCGGCAAGAAGCCACCTATCGTGATCTCGTCGAGTTTTTTGGTGAATCGATTCTGAATGACGAGGAGACCGCTAATGAAGTGGAGCTTCAAATCAAGTATGAAGGCTATGTGCGGAGACAGATCCAACAGGTCGAGAAGTTCAAGAGATTTGAACGGAAGTTGATTCCCCATACGTTCAATTATGATGCTATATCTGGATTTTCTCATGAGGTAAAAGAGCGGTTGAATAGAGTCCGCCCTGAAACAATTGGACAAGCCGCTCGTATTTCAGGCGTAACCCCAGCTGCCATATCCTTACTGCTTGTGACAATTGAAAAACTGAAACGACAAGACCTATCAAATCGCTCCGCAGTGTCGTGAAGTATCCTTACCCTATCCCTTTACTATTGACCTTCCATGAGCATCAGCGTAATTGTTCCACGTGGAACATGAACTCGATCTCCACCGCTTAGTTCATGCATGTTCTTCAGGTATTGGACTTTCTCTTAATAACGAACAGGTCAAAAGATTCGTGGCCTATTTATGGCATCTTAAGACTTGGAATCAAACCTTCAACCTAACTGGCATCACTTCTGATGAAGAAATCGTTATTAAGCATTTCGTTGACTCATTTGCCGTGCTGAATGCTGTGGAAATGCGGTCTGGCAGTCGTCTTCTTGACGTAGGAACTGGAGCAGGCTTTCCTGGAGTTCCCCTGAAAATTGTTAGACCTGATCTTCGGATCACGCTAGTAGAACCAGCCTCAAAAAAAACCTCTTTCCTTCGGTTTCTTGTCGGAACCTTTCAGCTAGAAGATATGGAGATATTTGAGGGAACGCTTGATCAGTTTGTATCCCAGAGCCGCGGTACCGATTCTTATGATTACATCACAACGCGTGCGCTGAAATTGAATCTTATTCTGCAGTCCGGCTCTAAGCTCCTCCACCCTGGCGGAGCCGCAATATTCTATTCTTCCAGGTCCATGAGTGGACTCGATTTTCTTAAACCATGGCGGTTGTTAAACGACTATTCCTTCGATCTTCCAAAAAGACTCGGGAGAAGGCATATCTCTATTTTCTCACCATCGCCTTGACGATCATATTTGTTGTTCCACGTGGAACATGATTCCGATCCGGGGGTACCTTAATGGCAAAAGTCATCGCAATAGCAAACCAAAAAGGAGGCGTTGGAAAGACAACGACAGCTATCAATCTTTCTGCCGCCATCGCACTTGAGGGAAAATCTGTCCTCCTCATTGATATGGACCCTCAGGGGAATGCAACAAGTGGCTTAGGAATAGATCAGCGATCCTTGACGAAAACCACGTACACCTGTCTTGTGAAAAATACTTCGATCCAAGAAGCTTCTCTCGCAACAACTATCCAAGGGCTTTCACTGCTTCCAGCCAACGCAGATCTTGCGGGGGCTGAAGTCGAACTTGCCAATCTTGAAGAGCGTGAGGGACACCTGAGATCAATAATTGGTGACATACGGCAACGGTATGATCTGATTTTTGTTGACTGCCCACCAGCCCTTGGCGTGTTGACTCTCAATGCCCTGACGGCTGCTGATTCAGTCCTCATACCGGTGCAGTGTGAATACTACGCTATGGAAGGCCTCTCACGCCTTATTGACAGCATTGAACTTATCAGGCAATCCGTGAACCAAAGCTTGGAAATTCAAGGAATCGTCTTGACCATGTACGATTCACGCAACAGCTTGGCCCGACAGGTGACCGAGCAAATCCGATCCCACTTCGTCCACAAAGTCTATCAAGCCGTCATTCCTCGCAATGTCGCCCTTGCAGAAGCGCCGAGTTACGGTCGGCCTGGAATCTTGTACAATGCTGCGTCCGCAGGATCCCAATCGTACATACTTCTAGCTAAGGAGTTTATAGCTCATGGAGAAGAAAGCGCTCGGTAAGGGCCTTGGAGCCCTGTTAGCACCCGCCAAGGTCACCCTCTCCGCCGAGGGACCCGATATTCAACGGCTCCGGATCGACGCTATTGTGCCAAATCGTTATCAGCCTCGCCAGCACTTTCCGGAGGAAGAACTCGCTCACCTCGCCGCCTCCATTAAGGAAAGCGGTGTTCTGCAGCCAATCGTCGTGCGGCGTAAGGGTGACGGCACCTATGAGCTCATCGCCGGAGAACGCCGTTGGCGGGCCTCCAAAGAGGCAGGCCTTGAGACGATCCCCGTGATTATTAAGAATTGCTCCGATCAGGAATCCTTATTGCTCGCCCTGATCGAAAATATCCAACGAGAAGACTTGAACCCAATGGAAACCGCACGTGCCTATACCCGAATGATGAAGGAATTCGGTCTCACACAGGACGCCATTGCGCTCAAAGTCGGACGCGATCGGTCATCCGTCGCAAACTTTATTCGTCTCACACACCTGCATCCAGAACTCCAGGCGCTCGTTGAAGCCGGACGCCTATCAGCCGGTCACGCCAAAGTGCTACTCAGCCTCCCCTCGTCTGAAGAGCAACTCCGCCTTGGGAAGATGGTAGTCTCCACCTCCCTTTCCGTCCGAGCCACAGAAAAACTGATTGCTCGTTCTCTTGCGACAAATACACGTCGCCCCCTCCCTGCACACACCTCACTCTGGGCGGATCTCGAGACTCGACTCCAGAAGCGCCTTGGCACAAAAGTGACCGTCCAACCTGAAAAGCAGGGAGCACGCCTCGTGATTCATTGCTTCTCAAAGGAAGAGCTTGACGGCGTTGTCGATATTATCCTTAGCTAGCCCATCCTGAATCTTCCCCCGCAATGCCTAACTCCTGGCCAAAAAATCACATCTATTTGCGTTTTTTCACTTCTCAACGCTAAATATCTTGGCAGGACCGACCGATACGACACCTAACGGGAACGAACTCATTATTCGGCTACTCACCGCTATCCCACGCAGGGAGAGGAGGCGACCGTATGTGGAAGGACAAGCAGGATGGCAGACGCTCTGATGAGGTGGACCTTGATGGTCCTGTACCAGGTTTCGAATCCACGCGGTCCGATGCCGGACAAGATGTCAGTGCGTTTATTGGTAAGGGGGTCGTTTTCAAAGGTACGATTACCTATCCCGGAACGGTCCGAATTGATGGAACCCTCGACGGAGAAATCCACACTGAAGGAGTTTTACTGGTCGGGGAAGACGCTGTGATCACAGCAAAAGTGACCGCGGGTACGATCGTGTGCAAGGGAAAAATCACCGGCGACATTCATGCCAAAGATAAGATGAAGCTGCGAGCTCCCGCCATGATCGATGGAGGGGTCACCACTCCGATGCTTTCCATCGAAGAAGGTGTTCTCTTTAACGGAACTTTGGAGATGGAACAACCTGTTCGAGCGATCCAACGGGACACGGTGCTCCACCCAGTCGGAACAGTCGGCGAGGTCCCTCTCCGAAAAGTGAACGGCTAGCGATGCGCTACTCCTTCACCTCAACGTACTACGAGTGGGCACCTTCGTGAACCAGATGACGCAGTAAAGAGTACGCCTCATCAGTTTTTTGCTACAAGGAGCTGGGAACCCTCATGTGGGCCATAGGCGAAAAGCAGGTTCCGGAGCCAGGCGACAGCGAAAATTTCACGTTCCTTGCGAAAGGAGTGGATTTCAAAGGAGTCGTCAACTTTGATGGTACGATCCGTATCGATGGACGCGTGGAGGGCGAGGTGCGTACCACAGGAACCTTGATCGTCGGTGAACAAGCTACAGTCAAAGGGATTATCTCCGTGGGAACGCTGATGACCAGTGGCAAGATCAATGGAACCGTGACTGCAACGGCCAAGATCTTAATACAGAAACATGGTGTCCTGATCGGAGATATTCGAACCCCCGGCATTTCAATAGAAGATGGGGCCCACTTCCACGGGATGTGTGATATGGGGGCTCATAAATGGGTTGAGGAGCAGCCTTCGCCATCCAAGCACGGCTACGACTTTTCCAGCCACCGTGCCAGGATGCGGGCCTCCGACCTCTAGCTCTTCACGTACTCCTCCCGCTACAATACCAACACTATGAATCGTCCCTCCGTTCTTCTTGGAATGAGCGGTGGAGTTGACAGCTCCGTCGCAGCGGCATTACTGGTTCGCCAGGGTTATCATGTCCACGGAATCACCCTCCAAGTATGGGAACACGAGGACAACTCCGTCGCCACCTCGAAAAAATGGCAAGAGCGAGGCTGCTGCAAGGTAGGGATTGCGAAACACGTCGCTAAGCGTCTCCATATTCCCCACAATGTCCTTGATGCCCGTGAGACATTTCGGGCCGGTGTGATCGACGATTTTCTTTCTGGCTACACGACCGGCACAACACCCAACCCCTGTGTTCGCTGTAATGAACGAGTCAAGATCCGGACCCTCATCGACCTGGCAACCACCCAAGGCTTCGACTATGTTGCGACGGGTCACTATGCTCAGGTCACGATGGATGGCCCCCTTCCGGTTCTTTGTCGAGCCGTTGATCACCGCAAGGATCAAACGTACTTTCTCTATAGGCTCCACCGTCAGTGGTTGCAGAAGCTCCTCTTCCCCGTTGGTGACCTTCATAAGTCAACGGTATGGGAAGAGGCAGAAGCCTTGGGCCTACCACCAGACGAGCTGAAGGAAAGCCAGGAGATTTGTTTCGTGACTCAGGGCGACTATCGAACCTTTATCCAGCAGGAGCGGCCCACAGCCAAGAGATCAGGCCTCTTTATTAACGAAGCTGGAGTGCCGCTCGGCGAACATGACGGCATTGCCTTCTACACACCTGGTCAGCGCCGAGGTCTCGGCATTGCCACCGGTCAACGCCTCTATGTTCAGCAAGTCAATCCCTTCACCAACACAGTCCTGCTCGGCCCAGAAGACTCTCTCTACAAGAAGGAGTGCACGGTGTCAGATCTCAATCTCCTCAATCCACGACTCACCCAAGGCGAAACCGAAGTCCACGTCAAACTTCGCTATGCGACACCTGCAACACCCGCGACCGTTTCACCACTCGGAACCTCCAGCCTTGGGGTCCGATTTCACCACCCACAGCGAGCGATCAGCCCAGGACAATCTGCTGTTTTCTACCACCAGGATAAGGTCCTCGGGGGAGGCATTATCCAACCATCCTAACGGCTTTTTCTCCATCCCCCGCTTGACTTTGTCATACGATCTTCTATAGCCTCCAGCCGAACAGTTTTAGGATTCCGGAAGTCGAAGCAGGTCCCTGTCGTGCATAACCGACCGTCCAAAATGTGGGTGTGAGGTATCGATGTTCGGTTCATTTGGCTGGATGGAGTTACTGCTGATCTTGATCATTGTGTTGATCATTTTCGGCGCCGGCAAACTCCCACAACTAGGAGAAGGCCTCGGCAAGGCCATCAAGGGATTTAAAAAATCGGTCCATGAGGCTGACGCGATCGATGTGACACCTGGAGAACAATCCCAACACGCCCAATCCCAGACTGCTCCATCTGGCCAGACCACGACCGAAGCGGAATCATCGCGATCGCCCGGTCAGCAAACGACCCAACCGGGCCAGATGAAGCAAGGTTGATTGCCCAGCTGACGCGTGACGGCTGGAGCCCACTACACCGTCAGCATAGCTGAGCCACTGTGAACCATGTTCGGACTGGGTACAAGCGAGATCTTAATCATCCTGATCATCGCATTCCTTCTCTTCGGACCTAAACAGCTACCGGAGGTTGGAAGGCAAGTTGGAAAGGCTATCAAGGGTTTTAAAGATACTGCGGATGATCTCCGAAAGTCAGTGGAACCCGAGCTTAATCTTATCCAGCAGGAGGTTAAAACAGTCGAGCAAGACTTCCAAGCTTCTATAAAAGAAGCGGAGGAAGAGATTACTGCCGCAGGTCGATCTGCAGAAGAAAGTGACGAGACGGCCGGCAAGTCGGGCCCGCCTGATACAAGAAACTAACGCACCATACTGAGATGTAAATGACACAGATATCGACGATAGACCTGCTCTACTAGATTCTACCTCGCAAGGATCTCCCCCGACGACCTTCACGTAGCTCAAGCCCCTTGCTCGCTACTACGGGCGGTCCAACCCGCGATTGCATCGGGGATGAAGACAAGCATTGGCTGCTTTGATCCTGTCAATGGGCACCGCTTAGGCGATTATTACCTACGCGAAGGCACTGACACCGTAACCTCGATCGGAGAACACATCATGTCGAGCATTCGGACGAAGACGTACAGCACCCTCATCACTCTCTGCTTTCTCCTAACATTCGCAGCCACAGCCGACGCTGTGTTTGAACTGCCCGAAGGAGAAAAAATTACCAATCCAATCGTCATCGGTCGAGGTATTCCCCAAAAAGAGGCCTACGAACTCTTTGACCCAAGGATCGGCCGCAATTTCGATATTCGCAATCTTTGGATCCGCGCCGACATGCGTGTTCGTCCTGAATACCGAAATAATGTCTGTTTTGGAAGTGGTATCGGAAGCGCCGGAGAGTGTAATGCGCCCCTGGGGTCCCCGAATAGTCTGATCGGCAAAGCCAACGATCAATTCGTTCAACAGCTCACCCGTTTTGGTATCGGCTATGACTTGTCTCCTGATATCAATTTCTATCTCGAGTTGATTGATTCCCGTACATGGGGAGGTAACCAAGACCCAATTTCCCATACGTGTGGCCCTGCCCTCAGCAGTGGGAAATCAACGTGTTCCCTTGGAATTCGAGCGGGCTACATGCTGATTCGCAACTTTGCCGGAATCAAGGGCCTCGGCCTCAAGGCTGGCCGACAATACTTGGTCTTCGGAGACCAAAGTTTGCTCGGCCACTTCGATTGGGCCAACACTGGTTTCTCCTTCGACGGAATCACGACAAACTACAGCACTGATATCATCGACTCTTCGTTCGGCTGGTATCGACTTGCCGAGACCGATCTCCCTCAGGGTGCCCCTCTCGGTAGCGGAGGGCCAAATCTACCCGGAACAGGTCAGGCCAAAAACGCACAGGGCGAAGTCGACATGCTGGTGTTCTATAACCAAATCAAGACCATCCCCTGGGCTCTGGTCGAACCCTTCTACATCTATTACAAGAACAATCTCGGCGCAGATGGCAATAATGCCCAGGGTCTCGGGACACCCAAGCATGGGAACCAAACCCGCCATACAATTGGGAACCGCATAGCCGTCAAGAAGGGCGGCTTCGATTTTTCCAATGAAATCGCCTACCAGTTTGGACAAATGGGAGACACTGCTGACAGCGCCAGCAGCTTGTGTGGCAACCCAGGAGGTGAGGGGAAATGTCTCCACATCAATGCCTGGGCAACCAGAAACTGGATTGGCTATACCGCGTTCAAGATGCCAGGAAAGCCTCGCCTCGCCTTTAACTTCGACTATGCCTCTGGAGACGGTCGGGCGAACTGTACATTAAATGCGGCCTACGGCTCGTGCAAAACCGCCAACACATTTGAAAATCTCTTCCCAACGAATCATATCCACATGGGGTACATGGATGTCATGGCATGGAAGAACATGATGAGTTTCTCAGGCAATTTCCAGGCGCGCGCGACCCAGAATGATCACATTGAAATCTGGTACACGAACTTGCATCTGGCAAACGCGAAGGATAATTGGTATCGCGCCAGTCAAGGTGTTTATGTCTATTCCAGGCCTGACAACACCAAGACGCATGTGGGTGATGAAATCAATTTCGTCTGGACCCATTTTTTCATGCAAGGCCTCGTCGCTTTTCAAGCCGGTTATGGTCATTTCTGGCCTGGTTCCTATGTTTCACACAATCTAGGACGCAGAGCCGTTGGTCAAGATTGGGCCTACGCTCAACTCTGGATCAACTTTTAGGCGTCTCATGAGCCAGTCCCACACTTCATTGTATGATCACACCCGCATCTATTCCTGACTGCTTACGACCCCGCACTTTCAAATCGACCCTGAAGTTCATCGTACGTCTGAGTCACTGGAAACTGTGGGAACTCTTTCGGTAAATGCTCAGGGGGCCTAAAGAAAAACCCAGCATCGGCCTCAGCCAGCATCGCCGTATCATTATAGGAATCACCAGCCGCAATGGTACGGAAATTTAGGGATTTGAAAGCGGCCACGGCATGTCTTTTCGGGTCAACCATCCGCATGTGATACGCGATGATCCGTCCACTCCTGTCAATCTCCAGTTGATTACAAAAGAGAGTCGGGAAACCGAGTTGTCGCATCAGTGGTTCGGCAAACTGATAGAACGTATCGGATAGGATCACGACTTGGTACCGTTCACGAAGCCACGCGATAAATTCGCCCGCCCCGTCTAACGGTCCCATCTTGGCGATCACGGCTTGAATGTCGTTGATCTTAAGATGATGCCTGTCCAGTATCTTCAGCCGCTGCCCCATCAGCTTGTCGTAATCAGGCATCTCACGCGTGGTGACCTTCAACTCTTCGATCCCAGTCTTCACCGCCACGTTAATCCAGATCTCAGGCACCAGCACCCCTTCAAGATCCAAACACACTACCACTGGCTCACGCATCTCGTCTCTCCGTGCTCATGTATGAAAACCTCCTCCGCAGCCGTCACGATTTCGTAGGATTCTTGTCGCTGTTCGCAAAGGCTTGGCCTAAGAAACGCCAGGTCTTGTCCAACGCTTGATCAAACAACTCGCCCCCCCTCCACATACGACGACTCTGTTCATCATGCCGCTCGGCCCATTCCAATGCCAGTGGAAGGGGGATCAACCTTGTAGGATCCGTTGTCAATTCTTGCCACACCAATCCTAAAACTGTACTCACCTGTATCGGCACAGGAACGGGGTCGATGGGATTCTCGGTCAGGTCATCACACCGATCAGCCGGTGAGGTTACAAGCAGCTCCCGACATGCGGCCGGACGTTGGTCATAGATCGTACACATCTCTTCTTCTAGGAATGGACATGGCAGCCGCAAGGCATAGTAACTCCGATTCACACCTTCCAGCGTGTCATCGTCTGTTGTTAGCGGCGACTCGCACAGCGCAGCGAGCTGCCCCCACACACCCTGCGCAAGCAGACGTGTCTTTGCTTCAGAAAACCGACCCGCAATATGCTCTTGTTCATCCGTCGGCCGAGAACGGATCCAATCTCGCAACGCAAAGGCTTCTGGGCCCGAGAGGGGTACCAGCATCCGGCAGCAGGCAGCACAGCCCTTATGGCAGGAGACGGGCTTACCCGATTCGAGTGAGCGAACCACCTCCAGCGCTTGAGCCTCCTCTCCCAGACTCCTCATCAATGGCACAACAGCACTAACCGAGACATTTCCAGTGGGAACGTCCACGGCACTGGCAATCTGCCCAGCCGGCGTGTTCAGGGCTATCTCAAACCGCTCTTGCAATATGCGACTCCTCTAGCCTCGGACCACAATTGGGTTCTCGTCTGGCTCACAGGGTACGACGAGAACGTAAGATATACGTGCTGCCCCATCAAGCATCACCCCTCTCACCCTAAACAAGATGGGAATATGCTATGGCTTCCCCTTTCACTATACAGTGTATGCCAACTCCACTTGCTCCTGCTCTCGCCTACCTCCAAACGGCCTCACTTCTAAGGCCATCTTCGGCGTTGTAGGACGCAGAAAAAGGTGTAGACTATATAGTGCGCGGGTACATCGACCCTGCCTAATTTTCTGTATCCCATGCAGGTGCAACTTCATCAGCCTGGCAGCACGATGTACCCCCGCCCTAATCTTTGTCCCACGTAACAGCGCCTCCGAACAGTCCGCATAATAGAGCAATATCTGTCCGCTTCTACCACGCACCTGGGGTTGCTCCAGCCCTACAGAACCCTGATAATGGCACATGGAACCACGCGTTGTCTTCTCCGGCCACATCATCGGCCTCCTGAAAGAGTATATGCAGGACCTTGTTGACCAGGCGAAGCAAGAAGCACAATCACAAGAACAGTTTGGCTTCACTCCGCCCGCCTACAGACCGGACCAAGCCATATCAGATCTTCTCGCCCTTCTGGACGACCGCATCGAATCGGAAGGGGTCCAAGTTGGATTGCCCGACGGGTTTCTCCACGAGATGTGGACCTGTTGTAACCAGGCGGTCAAACAGATTTCCAACCACGTTTGGCTAGAGAGAAACCTTGCGGTACGGAACCTCAGCAAAGACCAAACGCGAGAGCTCACCTATCGAGCCCTGATAGACTTCCTCGAATCCCGCACACAGGAAAGCGGCTGACGCGGTCCTGCCTTCCTTCACCTTATGACAGAATTCTGCAGATAGTAGGGAGAACGACGAATGGTTCCCAAGAACTTTTGGTTGATGAAGTCAGAGCCCTCCACGTTCTCGATTGAAGACTTGCGGGGATCTCCCAACGGAACGACCTCTTGGGATGGCGTGCGAAACTATCAAGCTCGGAATTTCATGCGCACAATGACCGTGGGTGACCAAATCCTCTTCTACCACAGTAACGCCGACCCACCGGCGGTAGTGGGCATCGCGCGGGTGGTGAAAACCGCCTACCCGGACCCAACGCAATTCAATAAGAAGAACAAGCACTACGACCCAGCAAGCAAGCCCTCTCAACCAAGATGGGATATGGTCGACATCGCATATGTCCGGCACCTAAAGCGATCGGTGACCTTGGACGAGTTGCGCAGGCAGGCTAAACTGAAGAGAATGATCTTACTGCAAAAGGGGTCTCGGCTTTCAGTTCAGCCCGTCACCCCTTTTGAATGGGAGTACGTCTTGAACTTGGAGAAAGCCGGCGCCTAGATACTGGCTTTCCCATCGTCCATGTAGCGGTGCTGCCAGTCCAACCAGGCATGACCAAGTTCGTGCGCGAGAATATATCGGCGACGCGTCACCGGAAGCCGCTTTCGGACATAAATGGTCTTGGTATCGTCGTCCCAAATCCCATCGGCATTCGCATCCCGCTTATCCATTTCAGAGTCCGAGAGCTGTCGGACAGAAATCCGGTACCCAAAGGGAAGGACCACCTGGTTTGGAATGCGCAACATTTTCTTTCGTTCTCCGAGCATCATGGCCATCGTTCACTCCCTCTAACCCAACAATCGATTTAGCCTACCACAACCAGAGGGACAGAGTGCTAGTAATTTTATGCTTATATATCCTTAACTTATATAATTTCACGCCAATCAGCTCCTAGCCGAACAGGTTCCATTTCCCTCCCTCCAGGCCTTTCCCCCAACGAGAGAAGTTGTGTATGATCAGGGCATGGATCGAGTCCCATGCGAAGACCTCCCTCCGGCGTATCCTCACCGTGTACGGCTGACCGGAGTGAAGGTCAGGAACCGTGGAGAGGTGAAGAAGCTCGGCGCAGCTGGGCTGCCATTGCGTACCGGCGATGCCGTGTTAATAGATGTTGAAGATGAGCTAACATACGGCATTGTCTGCATCGAACCCTATTCGACCCCATTCCTACCCCCCATGCGAGCCATGAAATCCATCCTGCGATTGCCCGACCCGGAAGAAAGGGCCTTGATCGACCGACTTGAGCAGCTTTCCCGGGAGGCCTCTGCCTATTGTCGTGCCAAAGCCGCTGAGCGCGGCCTGCACCTCAAACTCGTCGAAGTCTATGGGGCCATGAGCCGCAGGCAGCTCACGTTTGTCTATACGGCAGACGAGCGGATCGATTTTCGAGACTTAGTTCGAGATCTAGCACGTCGTTTCGGCGGTCGTATTGAAATGCGTCAAGTCGGTGTACGGGAAGAGGCCAAGCGGCTTGGCGGGATCGACACCTGTGGCCTGGTGCTCTGCTGCGCAAGTTTTCTAACCGATGTGAAACCCATCACAGCGAAACAGGCCAAAAAGCTAGAAATCCCGATCGATGACCCCCGCTTGCTGGGCGTCTGTGGACGCTTGAAATGCTGCTTGCTGTTTGAAATGATGGATGCGGAAGGGAGGATCTCCACGCAAGCCCAACACCTCATCACACCAACCAAGCTCAATTCCTCTTCCCCGTCAACACGGGAGTCGTAGCGTCGCTACCCCCGTCAAGCAGTAATCTCCTTGACGGCTGAATCCTTTTTCCCCAACTTTACTCTAATGTCAAATCAACTCGTAAAAGTTCCTCGACCTAGATGGGCTGGGCGAGCGTTATTCAACCTTGGGAGGGTTATGGCAATGAGAAAAGGACTATTAGCCATTGTCGCAATGGCGGCTGTCGGATGTAGCGGAGTGGCCACTCAAAAAGCCGTGAGTGGAGAACCAGCTGGTCCGGCCGTCGGATACGATATTCATGTGCAGGCACCTCATCTGATGCCGGATGGGACCCCCGGAGGCCCGTTCCACCACTATTGCAAGGGCGTTTCCGACAAGATCCTTCAATGCCTCCTGTTTGAATCCACTGATCCCAAGGCTCCCTTGGTCGCCGTCGAATATTTTGTTGCCAAGGATCTCACCCGCAAGCTTCCTGCCATTCAGTGGCACCGACATTTCCATGATCATAAGGTGGAGATCGCCACAGGCCGGGTCCAAGTCCTGGGTGTGGCCCCTGACCAGGCCACCAAAATAGCGGAAGCCGCAGCAGAAACCGACGGGGTCATCTATCAGCTCTGGCAGCACGGACAGGAATTCCCGGATGGTACGGTAACGTTCCCGCAATCACTCGGGCATAAGTTCCCTGGATATTCTGACAAATAATGTGCGGGGAATAAGCTGTGGCGGGATCGTTCCCTCTGGCATGGTGAAGATCCCGCCCACAGGTCCGAAGGAATACAGGATGATACATGACTAAACGCTACATGCGAATCTCGCAACGATTAACACTAATCGCCATCGTGGCGCTCATCTCGGGGAATCCCTCATCCTATGGGGCAGACGAAGCCGTCCTTAAACCGCGAGTGCCAATGGACCAGATCGAAACCGTCAAAACCTGGACAAATCCTCTTCCTGCGACCGAGGAAACCATTGAAAACGGCAGAAGACTTTTCCATGGCAAGGCCTTCTGCGTGACGTGCCATGGTAAGGACGGAAAAGGATTAGGGGCTGACATTGAGCCAGGCACGCTCAGGGGTGCCCTCCCCAGAAACTTCACAGACCAGGAATGGCAGGCGGCTCGAACGGACGGAGAACTTTTCTGGATTCTCAAGAACGGGAGCAAGGGCACTGCAATGGCTCCGTTTATTCCCCTCATTCTCTCTGAGGAAGAAGCCTGGCAGGTCCTGCGGTATGTGCGATCGTTCGGCCATCCCCAAGACTAACCCAAACCGAATAGATGCACGTAGGCACGCGACGGGCCGCAGTTCGTCCTATTAAACAGGCCTTCACGAACGAACAGTTCCTGAGTGCTCTTGGTTCTGTAGCAGTGACTGGACCGTTTCTCCGGCCAACTCCTTCTGCACAGCCTGATCTCGTCGTCGCAGAAGAGCAGTGACCGGATCACTCGCATCTAGATGGGGTACGATCCATGGAGGGGTCCCGTTGCGGACACTATCCAGAACTTCTTTCACAAGGATCAGGTCTGGTGATTTGATGAGACTTAGCCCTTCCGGTTCCTGCAGACGACCCACGAATCCGTTTTCAATCAATTGTTCGACTTCTTCCTCCACCAGAGAAAGGGGGATATTCAGTTCACTCGAGAGTTCCGTCAGTCTCAATGGGCGATCCCCCTTCAGGTAGTGGTGCCCGAGGACCCGCAACACCTTAAGGGTTAGCTGTTCACGAAAGACGGAGGTACCCTGTTCCCAAAGAAGGCGGGACAAATAGGCAGTCGGATATTGGTGGAAAAATGACAGCTGCCCCCCGATGAGGACAATCATCCAACCCACATATAGCCAGAGTAGTAACAGTATGAGTACGGCAAAGCTCGAATAAATCGCACTATACTTGGCTGAGGTCACCACGAAGGTGGCAAAGAGTTCCGCCGCGATGATCCAGAGAGTGCCTGCTGAAAACCCACCGACCATAGCCGAGCGCAGCTGAACAGAGGTATTGGGGATCATCTTGTAGAAGAATGTGAACACCCCGCAGAGCAACACAAAGGGCAGAACTTCGCCGCTCCAGGCCACCAGAGTCCCAAACGGTTCTAATTCCACGAGATATTGGACGATGGTATGGCTTTGCAGTGACGCCAGCATACCGAAGGCACTCGTGACAAGAACCGGCCCGACGAGCACTACGCTCAAATAATCGGAAAATTTCCTTTCCCACGTCCGCCCTTGTTTGACCTGCCAGATCGCGTTGAGAGCCTGTTCGATCTTATCGATCAAGGAGTAGGTCGTGTAAAACAGGCCGCCGATACCGACGACTCCCAACACACCAATCTTGATGTTATCCACGAAACCGATGATGGTCCTTGTAATCTCCTGCCCCTTTGGGCCGAGAGGATCAAGTGCCTGGGCTAACGACGGTTCGATCACATGGTGAACGCCGAATGCCTTCAGGACCGAGAACATCACGGCCAGAAAGGGAACAAGCGACAGCAGCGTGGTAAAAACAAGTCCGGCCGCTCGGGCGTCGAGCAAACGATGCCGGAACTCCATACCCACTGCCGTGGCCAGCCGAATCACCTGAGTACCCGCCCGCTGAGGCCATGGCATAGTTGAGAGATCCTTGGTCCAGAGATCCTGCTTCGAGAATTGAGACATGCGTGTGGAGCTAGCCATGAATCCTACCACTCGGAGCAAGGTACATTACATATATGCCTGACTTCCCAAGTCCGATGTCAAGCTTCCGCAACACCCTCACCGACACCCACCCCCCTCTATCACCTACTACCGCACACTCTACGTGAATGACAGCCATTTGTTAATGGAGCCGTCAAGCCAAAAACCTATCGCTCTTATGCCTCTAGACACCCCATCGACAAAGTACGTGGCCTGCAGAGGCGCAGTGTGATAGGGTCCTTTACCTTATGCCGAACCTCGGTCCTTCCTTCACCCTCGTCGATGTTCCTGGGGCAGTCCCACTTCTTGGGCACATGGGTTCGTTCAAAAAGCAACCGCTGGAGATGCTAACGGCATGGTGGCGGCGGCACGGCGATGCGCTCCGCTTTCGCTTGGGCCCGAGGACACTCTATCTTTTCAGTCATCCTAATCTCGCCGAAGAAGTCTTAGTCAAACAATCCGACCGATTTGTGAAAGTCTACGACCCTCAGCGGCCAACCGGCCTCTCACTCGTCCTGGGTAATGGCTTAGTGACAAGTTCGGGCGAAGTGTGGAAGCGACATCGCCGCATCATCCAGCCGATCTTCCACCGATCGCGCATCGCTACGATGGCGGAGCGCATGGCCCAGGTCGGCGAGCAACGCATGGCTGCATGGAAGGACCGTGCGGGAGGTACGATCGACATCGCGGCAGAGATGATGCTGCTCGCCCTTGAAGTGATTTCACAAACGATGTTCAGCACCAGCATGACTCAACACATCGAGAGGATCAGTCACGCCCTCCGCGTTAGCATCAAGTACGCCTTCGACTCGTTCAGTAATCCACTATTTCTTCCACTATGGGTGCCCACCGCACGTAACCGTGAATTTCATTCGGTGATGCAGTTTATGGACGAACTGATGTATGGGTTGCTGGCCGAACGGCGCCACAGCGGTGCACACCGTGGTGACCTTCTGGATCTGCTCCTTCAGGCTCGCGACGAAGAGACCGGTGAGGGACTGACCGATCAGGAACTGCGTGATGAAGCCTTGACCATCTTTGCCGCCGGACACGAAACCACGGCGAATGCACTCGCCTGGACCTGGTACCTCCTAGCAACCCATCCTGAAGCACGGGCCCGTTTTCACGAAGAAGTCGACCGTGTGCTCAAGGGAAGAACGCCGAACGCCGAGGATCTCCAGCACCTCCCCTATACTCGAGCCCTCTTCGAAGAATCACTGCGGCTCTATCCGCCCGCACCAGCCGTACAGCGAAAAGCGGCGACCCAGACGACTGTCGGCGGTATGTCGTTGCCGGAAGGCTCATTCGTGTTGGTCGGCACGTATAATCTGCATAGACACCCAGACTATTGGCTGGACCCAGAACACTTTCGGCCGGAGCGATGGCTGAATAGTGAGCAGCCAAATTCGCGCTATGCCTATATGCCGTTCGGGGCAGGGCCACGCACCTGTGTGGGCCTCCATTTCGCATCAGTGGAAGGGCCACTGCTGTTGGCCCTGATCGGTCGTCGGTACGATCCCCAGCTTGCCCAAGAAAAGGTCGAGCCCCACCTGATGGTCACATTACGGCCAAAAGGTGGAATCAAAATGAGGCTTCACCCGCGGACGATTCCTGTCGCATCCGCTGTTTAAGACCACTGGCAACTGTAGGGGGTTTATCCGCCTAGATTGATCAAACCCGGCGGTACGAACAAGCGTGGTTTGGTGGGCCGTGTAGGGGTCGAACCTACGGCCCGCTGATTAAGAGTCAGCTGCTCTACCAACTGAGCTAACGGCCCCACCGTGTATTGAATTATCGCTACCGACCACAAGCGGCGGTTTGGTGCGCCTGACAGGATTTGAACCTGTGGCCCTCAGCTCCGGAGGCTGATGCTCTATCCAGCTGAGCTACAGGCGCTCCCTCAACCAAGGGGGATCACCTTAGCATAGCGTGAAAGATACTGTCTAGCTCGTGTCTCCTCCACTGCCTGTGACAATCTTCGATAAGAACGCATACGGCAAGAGCAGCTCTTCACCCTGAACGTCGAATGCCCTGCGCAAGTTGGCAAGTTGTTGAGCCTCCATGCCCGAGAGGACAGATTCTTCGTCACGTAGGGTTTTCGATAACCGGATAAGGGGGACTGACGTTTGAACGGCGCAGGCACCAGTGACAGTGAGGCCATCATCTGAGGGTATCCCCATAGAGCGGCACACGAGGGGGCGGAACTCATACAGGCCACACCGGCCGTCTGGTTCCAGAGCCGGACAGGGCAGCGAATCAAACCGGGTGGTAAGTCTGTCCATCTCGTCATCCAACCACTGATCAACGAATGGACTCGTCACCAGTCGCGGTTCGATGACGGAGAGCTGGTTGACCTGTTCCCTCGCGTTGTCCTGCATCCTCTTCCGGTCCTTCGAAGCACACGACGCCAGTCCCCGCTGGATTTCCTGCCGGTCCAGGATCGTCACAGGGAAGACTCCGATACAACAAGAGAAGCAGCCTTGCCGACAGGGAAGACTGTCGAGGAACGAAGCGTTGGCGCGTTCAAACCAGTGTGAGGTCGTTCGAAAAAGAGTGCTGGATGGCAAGAGGGGCGCCCCCGGCACGTCAGCTTTCGCCTGATGCCGAAAGATCCACGATGAGGTCGCCTTTCGGAGAATAGAAGCCTTGATTGTCGATTTGGACGATCCCATCGCACTGCTCTTGATAGAACTCAAGGATCCAGCCGTTGAAATCGTAGCCCTCGTCGGTCACGTCTTTCGCGATGCGCGTCGTCAGGATAAACCGACAGCGTGTGACATATTCCAGCGCGAGCTGTGACTCTACCTCCGCCTGAGCAGACAGGATGTCGCTGAATTGCTTCTGTTCCTGATCGTAGACATCGCGATAGCTACCACGATCACGCACACAAAAGAGTTGGATCGGCTTACGATCACGATCATATCCCAGCGCAACTTGAACCCATGCCCATTCCTGGAGCGCTGCTTCATCCAGATCAGGAGGAAGGATCGGGATTTGCCCGCGAGACTGTAAGAATTCGACCAGCAGCTTAAGAGGCGGAGAGTTTTCCTTTTGACAGAAGACTCGTGCATACACAAACTCTTCCGCCTGTTCGGCATCAGGCTGAGAGGTACTTACGGATAAAATCGGCAGGTCTTTACCCATTGTGATCCCTTAGAATGTTTTGCCTCGTGTAATTCGCCGGAGGACCATCCGGCTCTACTGTACCCCTCCATTTGCATGGACCGCAAGAGGCCCCTAGGCGCATTTTCGCCACGCCAGATGCAGTTTTTCTCGTTGACACATTCCAGACTCTTGGCTACACTCTCGCGGGTTTTCACCTTGTGAGCACGAAGCCACCGTTGGATTCTCAATGCCAACTAGGATGTTCTTGCATCAGGTGCGTCAGGCAAAACTCTAGGCGTATTTTATTCCTTACCCCCAAGGAGGTTCACGAATGGCCAAATCAATGACAAAGTCGCAGATCGCAGATCATCTCGCCGGAAAAGCCGGCATCACGAAGAAAGGCGCCGTGCAGATCCTTGATGATCTGGCTGCCTTGGCCTATCGAGAGGCGAAGAACGTGTTTACCGTACCTGGTATCGGTAAGCTCAAGCTCGCCAACCGCAAGGCGCGTATCGGCCGTAACCCGCAGACGGGTGAAGAGATCAAGATTCCAGCTAAGCGCGTCGTGAAGTTCCGCGTGGCTAAAGCTGCCAAGGATGCAATTCTCGGGAAAAAGTAACGCTCTGATTTGCATTCCAGCGCCCGGACTCAAACCGATCCGTCAAGGCTGGCACTTCGCCAGAGAGCTTCACAACAGACAAGGGGCCGAGAACCACAAGGTTTCTCGGTCCCGCTGTTTTTGAGGACTCTTATGAGTGAGTAGGCCCAAGTCCACTGCCCCCCATCCCATCGTGCCCGATGAGGCGGATGGTGTCCCCATCATGAACCATCGAATCATCGCTGGCGATTCGCTTGTTGATCGTCACCAACACCTTCTTTTCTCGAAGCAGCTGAAGGAGATGTCGAAGTTGAATTCCCTGCCGTTGAATCAGCTGCCGAATGGACATCGATTGATCGATCTCACAGGCTAGATCACGCTCCCCGTCAAAAGTCTGAAGTTGTCCTGTCAGGACGATTATCACCATTGCTCCATACTCCTCATGCAGTGGAAAACCACACCCTCTGCAGTCTCTAGTTGACTCGTCGGGCGTCACTCTTGATAATAAAACCCTATGCCCTCGCTCAATGTCCAGAACCCCGACATGCCGGATCTTCAATTTGTCCTCTTTGTGTCGGCTCTCTGCACATCCGATCTGGAGACAATCAACGTCCCAACAGACCTTCGGAACACCATCTTTGACCGATGCTGGTCACTGCTCCACACTGAGGCCCCACCGATCGATCCCAAAGACAGAGTGCTTGACCTTCGAGGTGGGACAGAACTCACTCTCGATGCGTGTGCTGCGACGATTCGATCGCTCCTCCTTGAGGCCAACATTACGACGCTGGTGTGGGACCACCCCGTCAGTGAACCAAGCCTGGACAGTTCACCCGAAGCTCTTCCTCTCATCGATCGGTTGGGGAAATTGTACCCCGATAGACCCGATATCGTCGATCCGTCCAATCATCCATCGAGTGGATCGAACCCGACTCCCTGAGTGGAGTATGTTATGCGTGTGACGCAGATTGGAATTCCTGGTGTGCTCTTGTTTGAACCTACTATTCTCTCCGATCACCGTGGGGTTTTCCTGGAGGTCTACCACGAGGAGCGGTATCGGCATGCGGGCATCCGCGAACGTTTCGTTCAAGATAACTATTCACGATCAGTGTGCAAGACTCTCCGGGGACTCCATTTCCAAGAGCCACAGGCCCAAGGGAAACTTGTCATGGCCCTTGAGGGAACTGTCTACGATGTAGTTGTCGATATCCGCAAAGGCTCGCCATCATTCGGCAAGTGGTATAGTGTGGAGTTATCGGGAGACAACCTTCGGCAGATGTATATCCCTCCAGGCTGCGCTCACGGTTTCTGCGTCACGAGTGCCACCGCATCATTTTTATACAAGTGCACCGCCTATTATTCGCCAGAATGTGATCGCGGAATTCTATGGAACGACCAGGCCTTGGGGATTCAGTGGCCTATCAACGAGCCGATTCTCTCCTCCAAAGACCAACGCCTCCCCACGCTCAACGCGATGGGTTCGGAGCTGCCCGTCTATGGAACGCTAGCCTAGCAGATCTGGCCGGACAGGAAAATTATCAGGTCAAAACCATATTTACCCAGATCCATAAAGTCCCGGAATCTCCACCCTTGCTAGTGACAGCACAACTCCGAGTGTGGTAAGAGTGCGATTGTTCTCTTACCGGAACCGGCACGTCCCCATCGTCTAGCCTGGCCTAGGACATTGCCCTTTCAAGGCAGTAACACGGGTTCAAATCCCGTTGGGGACACCAGACCTTTCAATGTGCACTAAGCCTTTGAAAAGCTTGCCTGTGGCGGCTTTCTCCTCAAAGCTAAAGCCTTTCTCCTAGTCCCCTTCTTCATCGCTGTAATCTGGGAAACCTCATAATTTGGCGAAAAGTTCGTTAAGGAAGTTGTCGGCCAGGGTGTGCCTTCCTCCGCACTTCCTCGTGGGGAAGAGGGGACTCTCCGACCAGTGAGCTGCTGGCAGCATCCGGCGAAGAGATCAACTCCGCACGGGGATCCCCACGTTCCTGACTGCTGTTCACCCTATCTATTAAATCAAATCCTGACCGGCGAGGAACACTATCAATTATTATTGCAACTTGATACACTACGGCTGTTTCATTGCGTCGGGCCTCGCATGAAACGAGCTCAAGACGGCCTATTATCGATGTTGTGCCTGCCGAGAATGTGATCGGAAGTCTACCCTGAGCCCTGTTACGCAGTACCTTCTTGGGTCTCTCCTTCCTTTTGCGAAATCCTCGAGTCATGGACAATGTCATCATTACAGGAGGACCCCGCTATGGGTTCAAAGCTTTACGTCGGTGGGTTACCGTATTCGGTGACCGAGCAGCAATTGACTGAAACATTCGGGGCACATGGTACGGTGGCCTCTGCAAAGATCATCGCAGACAAGTTCACGGGCCAGTCGCGTGGATTTGGTTTCGTGGAGATGTCCTCAGATGCTGAGGCGCAAGCCGCGATTACGGCGCTTCATGGCTCGGACATGGGGGGCCGCACACTCACGGTCAATGAAGCGAAACCGATGGAATCACGTTCCGGTGGTGGCGGCGGTGGATTCGGTGGTCGTGGGGGTGGTGGTGGAAAGCGCGATCGCTGGTAAGCCACGACGCTGAGCGGGATGCTCCGGCCCAGGCACTACGCGGCACGGGCCGGAATTCCCCTCCAAACGGAAGGATCAGATGCGCCAACGACGCTATTGAAAACCTCACATTCCGATTGAGGACACCAGTTTTCCGCCATGAAGTCGCCTCCAGCCCACAGCGCATCTCGTACAAAACTCCCGGATCACCCTACGGCCAACACATCTACCTTCAGAACAAATCACCAATGACCTTCAACGAGACATGGTCCATGCCGGGGGGCCCAACCTAGCACCGGCCCTCTTGGTTAACAGCAGGACCACCCGGTTGACCAGTTCTTGTGGAAGATCGGCTATCCCTCAAAGGCATGACTGCATTTCCGACAGAAGAACCTTGAGGCAATCTTCTCCTTCCACTCATCTAGCTTCTGTTTGTAGTTCCTGGTCTTCAGTATGCCATAACCGACCCAGACCCCAAGGAAGGCCGCAGAGGAAGCCATCTCAGCCATGGCCATCTCAGATTCTGATGCCTGCGGAGATCCCATCGTCAACATGACGGCTGCATTGACAGGTATGCCAAGCAAAAACCCCTGAAGATACGACCAGGGAGCCTTTGGGGGGTGATACGAAGCCGGGACCTCACTCCTCGGTCCACTTCTCGTGGACTGTGATTCACGGAGGATGTCACTGATCCGTTGTGCATTCTCCGTACTACACGTGGGACACGTACGTTCTGCACTCATCTCGCTCCTCCTTCCACATGGAATCGACACAACACATCATGACATCACTTCCATCATTCGGGATTCCGCGCAGAGCCATGCGCCTCTTACAAAGGCCATCAGCTCACAATGCTCTCAACACCTCAGCGTCCACCAAAAAATTGGCCCGGAGCCCCATCACTGGAGCCCCGGGCCCTTGCTTACCGCATACGTCCTCTCTCTACGGCTCAGTAGCCAGGCTTCGCATTCGGATCCACCTGGCTGGGGAACGGATCCAGGATGCTCTTCGGTGCATTGTTCCAGACCACGTCCGCCAGGTTCGACATGCGGCTCACAATCTGTGCCGCCACGCCCCCGCCGGCCCCGAACAACCCGCACCAGCCCAACGTCACAAAGCCCCAGTGCAACGGCGCCGCAAACAGCTCATCCACAAACCAGAACGCATGGCCCCACTCGTTGAGCCCCACGTTCGGCAGAATGAACATCGGCCCCACCACCGCCGCCACCAACGGAAACGATGTCGCCTGGCTGTACAGCGGCAACCGCGTCTGCGCATACAGGTAGCTCGACACCCCGCACGTGATGTACAGCGGGAACGTCCCGTAGAACGCCACAATGTGGCTCGCCGTGAAGCTGGTGTCGCGGATGATCACTTGGTGCCACGCCGCATCCTGCTCCAGGGTGTAGCTCCCCGCGTAGTACACGCCCCAGATGTAGCACACCAACCACCCCATGAAATAAAAGTACCGCTTCAGCTCCAGTTTCGGGTCCAGGTTCGCTAAGTTGCGATCCCGTGTCACCCAAATCCAGCCCACCGCCACGGCAAAGAAGATGGCGTTGGCGACGATGTTAAACCGCCACAGCCCCATCCACACCGACTCAAACTCCGGGGTCATGGAGTCGAGCCCGTGGGAGTACCCGAAGGTCCGTTGATACACGACCCAAAACACGCCGATCGCCAACATCCCAAACCAGCCGAGCTTGGCTGGCCGCGAGTCGTACCACTGCGAAATATCATACCCGCGCTCTTGACTAGCCATAGTTATAACCCTCCTTATCTCCGCTAACTAAAATAAGCCCACTTGTCTCTTCTGTCTTACCGTACCGACAGCCTTCAAAACAACATAGCAACAACCCTGAATGAGAGTAACACTCCCCTATCACAAACGAAATTTTACTCCTGTAAAGCAGATCATTTCAATCCCAATTCCTTCCTCCCACCAATTTCAGGCCTCGCGCCCGTCTGGGTGAGCCTGCGGCCTGTATTCCCTCGCAAGACCGCACCTCCCTTCCCTGTTCGTCAGGCAAAAAGCCTGTGGCAGCTCTGCGGTATCGATCCTCCTTCATCAACCCCAGTACGGCGAGCTTGATCAGCTTCTCATCCCTGGCGTAGGATACCCCCTCAGGCTTGCAAAACGTTCACTTTACTCGTCACTCTCAGGCAATGTGATGCCCAATAAATGGTTATTTCGCTCCGCCATGGTGGCCATCATTGCAGCCTCCTTCCTTTTGGGCTCTCAACTCTTGACCCGCCCACTGGCTCAAAAGGAAGTCGTCATTGCCGACATCGTCCATAACTGGCAAGAAGCGCATCCAGCCACAAACCGCTTTGTGGTTCTGCCCGATTTCAACAACGAAGCCGTTCTCGACACTGATACAGAATTAATATGGGAGATCGCCCCCAAACCGACCCCGATAACCTGGAACGAAGCCCGTACTACATGCTCGACCAGAAGCACTGGAGGCCAAAAAGGGTGGCGCCTCCCTGCACCGATTGAAATGCGCAGCCTTGTGGGGCCAGCAGTTGATTCTCCCATCCCTAACATCCCACCGGGTCATCCGTTTGTGAATATTCAGCCTACCTCTTATTGGTCAGTAGTCCCAGAAAGTCACCAACCAACCTATGCAAAATATGTCGACGCGTTCCTCGGCAATGTCCTCAGCTTCGTTCAGATCTATACCTTTCCGGCTTGGTGCGTTCGTGGACCAATTGACCAGGATCACAGGCACCCTGGGCCGTAAATCTTCAGACAAATGCTCTTCCCAGAAGGAACCACCAAGCCCTTCCCACCAAGTACCATTTTCATTCCCTGAACTCCCCGTGCCATTCGCACGTCGCCCTTCTTCAGCGCTGCAACACGGGTTTTCGCATCAATCGATTCAATCGATTCTCCAGGTCGCTGAAGTCGTCAAGAACCTCGATGCCAGAGGTCACGAATCGGTCGCGTATCGCGATTGCGCCGTGCCCACCCACGGCCACATCGGATACTGGGCTCACATCCTGTACGAGTGCTTGAATCAGCTCCGCAGCTTTATTCTCAGCCCGAACGATGGGGAAAGAGATAATCGTAAGGTCTGGCTTGACCTCGTGGCAGAGTTTGACTAGTGCAGCTATGGGTACGTTGGCTCCTAGATAATAGACTCGACAGCCACGAGCCCGGCATTGATACGCGACCGCTAACGCCGCGATGTCGTGTTCCTCGCCTGGCGGACAAGCTACGACGACAGTAGCTCCGAACTCCGCCACAGGCAGCTGGTTCATGGCTGAGAAAATTTTCTGCTGGATCTGACTCGTGACGTAATGTTCAACCGCTATACCCACATGACCATCGTGCCAGAGTTGTCCAACTTGTTCCTGGAGCGGTAGCAGGATTCCATTGAGGGCTTCATCGAAAGGCACGACTGCGACAGCTCCATTTAATCGCTTCTCGAATGTCACGCGGTCCAGGGGATTCAAGGTAGACACGAGCTCCTGCAACAACCTCCCAAACATGTTCTCAACGACTGCGACACGCGGCGTATTGGCCCGTGCCCGTGTTATCAGTTCTTCCCGCCCCAGCTTTGCCAACTCTCCAATGGAAGCTCCTCCATCAAGCTGTTCTTTCAAATACCGCAACATCATCACATCTTCATCTGAATAGTTCCGGTATCGATTGGCGCCCCTGGTCGGTTTCAAGAGACCAAATCGACGTTCCCAGACCCGTATGACGTCCTTGGAAAGGCCTGTGAGTTTAGCAACTCTATGAATTCTATGAGTATTCATCTCACTGGAAAAAGTATAGACACAAGTCCATACTTTGTCAAATATTTATACATTTAACCATTGACACATTGAACACTATGGTTTATACATTAGACATACATTGTACAAGGTGTGGACATTGTGAGTATGGAGGACAGCATGAGCTCAAGCCCGACAACAAACCACCAGCCTCACTGCCAGGACCTCGGGGCAGTCTCGCACGACATCTGCACCCGGTGCAGAGGACTCATGGTGAACGAGGCCTGCTTTGATCTGCTGCACAACACCAGTGAGTTGGGGTGCACTACACAACGCTGCCTGCAGTGTGGCGACATCACTGATGCCGTGATTATGCGAAATCGGCAGCTGAGTCAAGCTGCGGCTTTCGCTGGCTTAACAGAATCATTCGTCGCGGCGTAGCAGGGACATGATCACGATCCGGTTCATTGCCATAACCAAGGAGGGTCTTATGCGGAGTCGAACAATCTTGCAAGTAGCCATCGGCATGCTACTCGCGTTAGGAGCCATCACCGCCACAGCGGCGGCCATGCCGACTAGTGACAAGGACATGGTGCTCATCCCGAGGGGTGAGTTCACCATGGGGAGCAACGAACATTCAGATGAAGCCAAGCACCAGGTCGTGCTGGATGCCTATCTGATCGACAAGTTTGAAACCTCTAATGGACGGTATAAGGAGTTCATGAAGTCCACGAGTCATCCTGCACCCGCATATTGGGATGACCCACGACTGACAAAGTCGAATCAGCCGGTCGTCGGGGTCAGCTGGACCGACGCGAACGCCTTCTGCAAGTGGGACGGCAAACGACTTCCAACCGAAGCAGAGTGGGAGCGAGCGGCCAAAGGTCCGGATGGGGACAATCATTATCCCTGGGGTCACAAGCTGGATCCTAAGAAGGCCAACTATGGACAGAACGTGGGCCGCACGATGCCGGTCGACTCGTACCCTGAAGGCGTGAGCGGGTTTGGTGTCTACAACATGGCCGGAAATGTATTCGAATGGGTGGAGGATTGGTATGACCTCAACTACTACAAAACCAGTCCAGCCATGAACCCGCGTGGCGCGGATAAAGGTTACAACTTTGCCAATCAAGGACCGGTACGGGTCCTGCGCGGGGGTTCCTGGCTCGCACCAGAAACCTCACTGCATACGAGCCACCGATTCTGGAATCAACCTGACAATAACAGCTACGGTGTCGGCCTCGGATTTCGTTGTGCGAAGTCCGTCCAGACAGTAACAGACGAAGCCATGCAAACAGGCCGCGACGCATTCATTCTGGCATTAGTCGCCATGGGCGCCGAAAAACACGCTGACGCGATGGCTTCCATTGAGAAAGCCTTAGCCTCGGATCCGGAGAACAAGGAGTATCTGGCAACCCGTGAACTGATCAAGAACAGTATGAAAAAGAAATAGTGGACGGACTGACGGAGGGGGCGCTCGCCCCCTTCGCTGGTCGACGTCGTTAGGGAGATCTCACGTGCGTACATCGCGACCCACAACTTCAAGTCACTCGGCAGCGGACCCTGCGGCATTCCTAAGTACCGCCCGCGTCCTTCTGACGGGCGCAAGTGGCTACATCGGCGGGCGGCTCTTACCGTCTTTGGAGAATCGGGGCTACCGCCTGCGCTGTCTGGCCAGACGCCCCGAGATTCTGAAGCCGAAGGTTGGTCCATCAACGGAAGTTGTCGCGGGTAACGTGCTCGAGCGAGCGAGTCTCGACAACGCGTTGCACGGGATCGACGTAGCCTACTACATGGTCCATTCCATGAGTTCGGCTGGCTCGTTCGAGGAGACTGACCGGCAAGCAGCGTGGAACTTTAGTGAGGCAGCGAAGGCAGCGGGTGTGAAGGGTCTGATCTATGTGGGAGGCTTAGGCAGCGACGAGGAGGAGCTGTCAACACATCTACGCAGTCGGCACGAGGTTGGAGACATCTTGAGGCGGTCAGGACTCCCCGTGTGTGAGTTTCGCGCATCGGCCGTGATCGGTTCCGGTAGTGCCTCGTTTGAATTGGTTCGAGCGCTGGTCGAACGCCTGCCGATCATGTTCACACCGAAATGGGTCAAGGGGAAGGCGCAACCAATCGGAATCGACGACTTGCTGGACTATCTGATTGAGTCGCTCCAGATTCCCCTCTCCCAATACCGTATCTACGAAGTCGGCGGGTCGGACAAAGTCTCCTATGCAGATATGATGCATGCGTACGGGCGGCAACGTGGACTCACACCTCTCATCATCCCGCTGCCGGTCCTCACCCCTTGGCTGTCTGCACTGTGGCTAGGGCTGATCACGCCGCTCTACGCGCGCGTCGGCCGAGCGATTATTGAGAGTATTGTTCATGTCACGGTGGTACGGGACAATACTGCGCTGACAACCTTCTCTGTACGTCCGATGGGAATCGATGAAGCCATTCGCCGGGCCTTGGCCCATGAAGAGACCCATTTCTCCGCCACACGCTGGTCCGACTCGCTCTCATCGTCCGGCTCGCCACAGTCGTGGGGAGGCGTACGGTTCGGCACGCGCATCGTCGATTCACGTACGTTAACAGTGGAAGCGCCACCTGACGCCGTCTTCAGGTGCATTGAGAGGATCGGCGGTAACCATGGTTGGTACGCCTGCAACTGGCTGTGGCGGGTGCGCGGCTTCCTCGACCTACTCCAAGGAGGAGTCGGCATGGGGCGCGGACGGCCTTCATCGACGACACTCCGCATCGGCGACACCGTCGACTCCTTTCGGGTCGAATCGATTGAGCCGAATCGCCAACTGCGGCTCAAATCCGAGATGAATTTGCCCGGGAGGGCATGGCTGGAGTTTGAGGTGACGGAGACCGGCTCCTCCACTCAGATACGGCAGACAGCGATCTTTGATCCAGTGGGACTGAAAGGCCAACTGTACTGGTATTCCCTCTACATCCCACACGAGTTTGTCTTCAATGGGATGTTACGGGGAATCGCACAAGCAGCGTTACGAGAAATGAAACAGCTCGATATGGCGCACAGGCCAAATGGGCAGACGGCAACGCCGAACCATCGTTGAACCGGGCGTATCGAGAGCGGCGAGAGCGCTGCATACGAAAAAACCAACGTGTGATGGAGGTGCGCAATGCGGACAACACAAACCAGTGTGATCGCGGCGCTGCTAGTCGCATTTACAACAGCGACCCCGACAGTCCGTGCCGAAGAGCACCTGCCACCAAAGGACATGGCGTATATCGGGCAGGGAGGATCGGTGATGGGGGTCGACCGGGAAGATCCCTCGGCCACGGGCAAGAAGCCTACGCTATACGAACGACGCATGAAGACACCCTGGTCCGCTGACGCACTGAACGACGAAAGTCCGGCTCATATGGTGTTCTTGGATCCGTACTACATTAATACGTATGAGGTCTCGAACAAAGACTATGGTGAATTCATCAAGGCAACAGGCTACCCAGCTCCGGCCTACTGGGACGATCCCCGTTTAAATACGCCTCAGCTGCCCGTCGTCGGGGTCAATTGGGAGGACGCGAGAGCCTTCTGCGACTATCGCGGCAAACGGCTGCCGACGGAAGCAGAGTGGGAAAAGGCCGCCCGAGGGCCAGATGGTAATCTCTATCCCTGGGGCAACGCGTTTGATCCAGCGAAAGTCAATTATGGGAAAAAGCACGATGCCACCATGCCCGTTGATTCATACCCAGAAGGAGCCAGCTATTATGGCCTACACCACATGGCCGGTAATGTCTTCGAGTGGGTCTCAGATTGGTACGACCCCCGCTACTATGGTCGGCTTGAAACGAGCGTGAATCCTGGCGGGCCGGCTCAACCCTTGTGGATGGGTGGAACCGGAACGTACGTGGATCGTCTGACCGTCGGCGAGAAGCGCGTCATTCGCGGTGGCTCCTGGATCGCCCCAGAAGGGACAACAAGGACAACCCACCGATTCTGGAATCATCCACTCAATAACAGCTACGGCGTGGGTCTGGGATTCCGCTGCGCGACAACTGCGCCACCAGAACTTTCTCAACGCATCAAGGAGGCCGCCATCTTGACCTACGTGGAAATGGGTCGAGAACACTTCGCAGAAGCCCAGGAGGCCCTCGCTCATGGACTAGCCCTTGACCCAAGGAATAGGGAGCTCCTAGACCTTCGACAATTGATTGAGCAATCGATGAAGCGACCGTGAAGGAAGATTTGACGGGACTTATACGGGGTTTATCGTGACGGAGACGCAACAATGATACCCAAGACAATTCTTTATCAAGGGATTATCCTCATCGCCCTACTCGAAGCCTCATCTCTCCATGCAGGTCCTATCGATTCACCCGGGCACCCGCATGAGCATAAGGCCCAACTGGTCCATGCGGCCAATCATGAAGTGGACCAGGCATGGGAGGTCTACCACCGGGCAGCATTGGGAGGAACCGTGGCCTCGCCTGCCCTTCAGGCGGAAATCGAGCAGCACCTGCACGAAGCCAGGACCCTGGTGACCCAGGCGCAAGAAGCAGCTGACAGAGGAGACGAGCGACAAGTCGAAGACCTTGTCAAGCAAGTGAGACTCCATACCACCCAAGCCATTCAGGGTAGCAAGGAGCAGAAGAAATGATGACTGGACTGTGGCACGGATCTACTCAGTTCACCAGAATAACGATGGTCGTTGTCACGGTCCTTGCGCTCATGCATTCGCCCACCGTGGAAGCGGTACCGGGGACAAGAGAGGCTGACCCGGTGCCGATGGTCACGATTCCGGCTGGAGAATTTCTGATGGGCAATCCAGAAGGAAAAGGCCGAGCAGATGAATCGCCGCAACGATCCGTGTATCTGGACGAGTATGCGATCGATCAAGTCGAAGTCACGAATGAACGCTATATGGCCTTTGTGAAATCCATCGGCCATCGCACACCACCCAATCCCTATGGCACCGGGACCCTCCAATCCATCGAGGGTATTGAGCAACTTCCGGTGGTCCAGACGACCTGGTACGACGCAAAGGCCTATTGTAGCTGGGCGAAGAAACGGCTGCCGACGGAGGCAGAGTGGGAGAAGGCCGCGCGCGGGACTGACGGCCGTCTCTACCCCTGGGGAAATCAACTGCCCACGGCGACGCGGGCGAACTTTGATCGAGAGTGGGAGGACGAGCAGACCCTGCACGCAGTGGGGACCCTACCCGGTGGCGACTCGCCCTATGGGGTGAAGGACATGGCCGGGAATGCGCGCGAATGGGTGTCGGACTGGTACGACGCGGAGTATTACCAGCATGCGCCCAACCGGAATCCGCAAGGTCCCGACAAAAAGGGAGTGGTTCGGTCGATTCGTGGCGGGTCCTGGCATAGTCCCGCATCCGATATCACGACATCGGCACGAGGTCGCGGCGGGTTCGCGCTCCAGACCCACGGTACAGGCTTTCGATGTGTTCGAGGTCTCGCGACCAAGAACCAGAAGTAGGAGGAGGATCTTGTTCCATGCAGTGCTACTCATTCCTGATACCACCAGCCAGTCGGAGACCGGTCCCTCAGTTCGTCCAGACGTCGCCGCTCCTCCGCACGGCGCCGTCAGTTGAGGCAGCCGGGTCTCACACCTGCGAGAGACCTGGCGCCTCTACTCCGGTTGGTTTGAGCAATGCACTATGTAGTGGAAACAGACGACGGCTCTCTGACAAGAGTGCTAGTACGCCAGGGAGGAGCAAGGGTATGAGAAGAAGCAAGATCGGACAATTCATCCTCGTCATCGTATCAAGCCTCACGCTGGCTGGACACGCAGCCTCATCGGCACAACTCATGCCATTGGATCCAGTTCCACCCTCCTATGCAGACAAACGGATGCCAGCCGGCTGGTGGACCGACTCAAAGATCGTTAAGGAGGGAAGAGACATCTATTTTGGTGAAGCCGTCCCACTGGTCGCCTGTCACTCTTGCCATGGTCAGGATGGACAACCGGTAAGCAGTGGAGGAGGTCTCCGCGATCAGCACAATACAAGCCGTTTCTCAGACAGCTACTGGTACTGGCGCGTGGCAGAGGGGATTCCCAAAACGCCAATGATGCCTTGGAAAGCGCTCCTTTCAGAAGACCAGATCTGGAAAGTGATCGCGTTCATCCATACCTTCTCTCACAAGGGTAAACCTTCGCAACACACGGATTATAAGGCAGCGGCAGGACCCAAGAAGGTCACCGTCAAAGATCTGGCCCCGATGATGCTCGTACCAGCGGGCGACTTTACGATGGGGAGCAACGAAGGAACTGACCATGAGAAGCCCGAGCACAGAGTTTTTCTCGACGCGTATTACATGGACGTGCACGAAGTGACGGTCGGGCAATATGGGGAGTTTCTAGAAGCCAACAGCTTTGACCCTCCGCCGTCGTGGACAACTATGGCCCAGCCTTCCTATGAGAACCGCCCAGTTGTCAATGTCGATTGGAAGGATGCGAACAGCTATTGCAAGTGGGCTGGCAAGCGGCTTCCGACAGAAGCTGAATGGGAGAAGGCGGCACGGGGGACGGATGGAGCTCTGTATCCCTGGGGCAACGATCCACCAAATCCACAGCGAGCTAACTATGGGAGAGAGAAGTGGGACAACCATGCAGCGTTAGTGCCAGTGGCGGAATTGAAAGACGGCCAAAGCCCCTATGGGATCTTTGATCTGGCGGGAAATGTCGCGGAATGGGTGAGTGACTGGTACGACCCAGACTATTATGCCGATAGTTCGTCGAACAATCCTCAGGGGCCGGAGACTGGTAAATACAAAGTCTTGCGCGGAGGCTCATGGGATGGTGCTCCCGAGACCCTGCGCTCGTCGCGCCGCGACTTCAACATACCTTCGACCACCGACTACGACTCCCCAGCGTATCGGAACTTCAACAGTGGGTTCCGGTGTGCAAGTAACCCGTAGATCAAGGTAGGCGGCCAGGGTACAGCAAGGAAGAATCATGGCACGAAAATTACGGCGATACCTACACGAGACCGGCGGGTTGCAGCTGATCGGCGCACTTATCATGGTTGGAGCGAGCTCTGTGGTGTTCGGCGGAGAGCATGCACTCTCCAGGACCGAATTCTGCGTCAGCTGCCACTCCCAGACCTACCCTTATGAGGAGCTGAAGAAATCTTCACACTATGGCGCGCTAGGGGCCGATCCAGGCTGCAAGGACTGCCATGTTCCCCAAGGCTTAGAGAGCTTCCATGGTGTTGAAGAAAACACAAGAGGAAGACTGACCTAACTCTTACAACCGATCCATTCAAGGGATATGAACGTAACGTCACCACAAATATTGAACCACATTGCAGAAGTTAGCCCTTTAGTGTGTCCAGGTGGCGCCGGAACTCCGCACGGCGCCGCTGGCCGAGGCGGACAGGTGTCGGTTTAACCGAGACCTGTCCCCTCGGTGGAGTACGAGCTCTCGGACGAACATCTGTTAACGTGTCTCAACAATTGAGAGGAGAATACACATGGATATGAGCCTAATCCTTTTACTCACGATGGGGTTCCTGGCGAGTGCCGTAATCATCGGATTCACTCAGGCCATTGCCCTGGTCGTCGCGCGTCGTCGGACCAAGAGATAGAAGTGCACTTTGGTATCTTATCAAGCACATCAGTAGCGTTGCCGGGAGATAGGCCTATGAATATTGTGGTGACCGGGGGGACAGGATTTATCGGCAGACCGTTGTGCGATTCTCTCCTGCTCGACGGCCATAGGGTGAGGATCCTCACGAGAAGCCATAGACCGGTTGCTCATGAAACGGACGCCCGGGTCACCTGGGTCCTCTGGAACGGGCGAGATCAAGGCCGCTGGGAACAAAGCTTTGAGGGAGCCGATGCCGTGATCAATCTCGCAGGAGCGCCCATTGCCGACGCACGCTGGACAGCGGCACGCAAGCAACTGCTCACCGATAGCCGAGTTCTCACTACGCGCTTGCTGGTGAAGGCCCTGTCCCGATGTGCTTCCAAACCCGCCACCTTCATCAGCGCGTCTGGCATTGGATATTACGGTGCGAGCGACGATCGCCGCCTGGATGAAGGGGCAGCGCGAGGCCAGGGCTTCTTAGCCGATCTCTGCCTCGCATGGGAAGCGGAAGCCCTTCGAGCTGCGGAGTTCGGTGCGCGTGTTGTCCTCTTACGAACCGGCATGGTGCTTGAACAAGATGGTGGAGCCCTTCCCAAGATGGTGTTGCCCTTTCGATTTTTTACAGGCGGTCCGATCATGCCAGGCACCCAGTGGGTTTCCTGGATTCACCGTCGTGATCACATCGGTCTGATTTACTGGGCTCTGACCACGCCGACGGTTTCCGGTCCGGTCAACGCCGTTGCCCCGGAACCTGTGACGATGAACCGGTTCTGTGACATCCTTGGGCAGACGCTTCACCGACCATCGTGGCTTCCCGTTCCAAGCTTTGCGTTGAAGATGCTCCTTGGTGAGTTGGGGACGTTAATGACGACCGGCCAGAGGGTGATCCCAGAAAAAGCAATTCAGGAAGGCTATACGTTTCGATATCCAATGCTGGAACCAGCGTTGCGAACCATACTCAAGAAGTCTAGCCCTGGTGAACCTATACCATGATCGATGTTAGGGGGATCACGACCAGCCGGTGCCATTCGAGAAGAGATAGCCCGACGTCCTCCACGAGGAGCTGGGCTCATGAGGGTTTTGCCATCTATGTTGCAGCGGGATTGATTCTGGGGTTTCTAGCAGTGGGTCTACTGTGTTTGCTTGGATTGATACGTCTAGGATAATCACGAGGAGGTGTATCTATGAGAATCCTTCGTTCATACATTACGCTAGGATTGATGATCGGGCTTTTGGCTTCAGGCTCGGCCCTAGCCGAGCAATCCACGACCCCGCTTCCCTATGGGCATGGAGATACTGGGAAACTTCCTAACGGTGTCATCGGTATCTCCCTTCACATTGGAGCTGAGCAGATCGGGGACCCAGCCATCTTGTATGTCGGTATGGTCCACCCGGAGGGACCTGCTCACAAGGCCGGTCTTCGACACGGGGATGAGCTCATCAGTGTTGATGGAATCCCAGTGAAGGGAAAGCGGTACGAAGAAGTGGTCACCATGATTCGAGGGGAAGCAGGCACCGTCGTCAAGGTGGGCGCGAAAGACGACAAAGGCCTTCACGAACTTTCCATCGAGCGAGTGGCGGGTGACAAACTTCCCAAAGGGCCGTCTGGATCACATGGAACTCCGGCACCCTAGCAGATAGCGGAAGGAGTTACCCTGTGCGAGGAATCGTCTGGTTCAGGCGCGATCTTCGATTGCATGATCAACCGGCACTCATAGCGGCCTGCCAGGAATGCGATGAGGTCATTCCGCTGTTTGTGTTCGATAAGCCATTGCTGCAGTCGCATGAGTTCGGATCAGCATGCGTGAACTTTATGCTGGGATGCTTGGATGACCTCCGAACCTCTCTTGCCGCCCTCGGGCTTACTCTGCAGTGGCGGCACGGCGAGCCGGTTAACCAAATTGTTCAAACGGCAACTCATTGGAAGGCCGATGTGGTCTATTGGAATCGCGACTACGAACCGGGCGCGATAGAACGGGACCGCCTGGCTCACCAGCGTTTGGCAAAGCTCGGAGTGGCAGTGCGGACGTTCAAAGATCATGTTGTGTTTGAAGCACCTGAGCTACGGAGCGCAACCGGAGAACCGTTGCAACGGTATAGCGCCTATCGCGCACGCTGGTGGACTAGATGGCATGCCATGACCCCAGCGGTTCAGCCAATTCCCGTGCTCCTTGCAGCCAAGAAAACCGCTCCACTCCCAATCTCTCATCCTCTCCCCTCGGCCAGTGAGCTTGGCTACGATCCGGGCGTACCCTGGATTGGTCCGGGCGAGCGGAACGCGATGAAGAGGTTGCACTGGTTCACTGGAGGGCCGATTCATTCATACGCACAAGGCAGAAATCTGCCGGCCGTCGATGGGAGCGCCAAGCTTTCACCACACTTCCGTTTCGGAACACTGTCGCCGCGCATGGCCGTTCACGCGGCGCTGAACGCGCTGGCCAAAGGTGGGCGAGTGTCCCGGCCTGATGTCCTGACCTGGGTCGACGAGTTGATTTGGCGTGAGTTCTTTCACCAAGTATTGGCTTCATTCCCGCATGTTGCCGAGAGACCATTCCGCAAGGCGGCCGTACCTCCAGCGCGTGAGCCGGGTCCGGAGCGCAATTCCCTGTTTCAAGCCTGGTGCAACGGACAAACAGGCTATCCGATCGTGGATGCGGGAATGAGGCAACTCAATCAAACGGGCTGGATGCACAACCGTGTCCGAATGGTCGTTGCCTCCTTCCTGGTCAAGGATCTCCGTATCGACTGGCAGAGCGGTGAACGGTATTTCATGCAACATCTCGTCGATGCCGACACAGCCGCAAACAACGGCAATTGGCAGTGGTGTGCTTCGACCGGCACCGATAGTATGCCCGGCTATCGGATCTTTAACCCCGTTCTCCAGAGCAAGAAGTTCGATCCGGACGGCGCCTACATTCACCAATATGTCCCTGAACTTGCCGGTCTATCGGCGAAAAGGATTCATGAGCCGCATCTCATGACGGCAGATGAGCAAGAACGCGCTGGATGCCGAATCGGAACCGATTATCCTTCGCCGGTTGTGGACCATCAACTTGCCCGTCAGGAATATCTCGCCCTCGGAAAGCAGGAGGCAACGAGATGACGACCTCCCCACTTCGCCTTGGAATCAGTCGGTGTCTTCTTGGAGAGGAGGTCCGATTCGACGGGGGGCATAAACGAGACCAGTTCTTAACTGATGTGCTGGGTCGCTACTTTGAATGGGTCCCGGTCTGTCCCGAAGTAGAAGCAGGATTGGGCACTCCCCGTGAAGCCATGCGTTTGGTGGGCAGTCCGCATCGCCCTCGACTGATGACGATCACGAGCAAGCACGATCACACCGAAGCAATGGAGACGATGGTCGAGGGCCGACTCGATTCTCTCAACAAACTGGACCTCTCAGGGTTTGTCTTCAAGAGAGGCTCACCCAGTTGCGGACTCGAACGGGTGCGCGTGTACACGACACAGGGGATGCCGAGCCACAGTGGCACGGGAATCTTTGCCAAGGCCTTTCAAGATGAGTTTCCCCTGATTCCCGTCGAGGAGGAAGGGCGGCTCTGTGATCCTTCCCTTCGGGAGAACTTCATCGAGCGGGTGTTCTGCTACCGCCGGTTTCAGGATCTGGTTCAGAACGGAGTTACCAAACAGGCTTTGATACGCTTCCACACGATTCACAAATATTTGCTCTTAGCCCATAGCCAGCAGCACTACCAAACAATGGGGCGTCTGATCGGTCAGGCGGAGCGGTATCGCCTCAAAGAATTGACGGTGATGTACGGGAAGCACTTCATGCGAGCCCTCACGATGAAGGGGACGGTACGTAAGCATGTCAATGTCCTACAGCATATTGTGGGCCACTTCAAAGGTCGGTTAAAACCGGATGAAAAAGCCGAGCTGCTTGGCCTGATCGCGGACTATCATAGAGGACTTACACCCTTGATCGTCCCTCTCACGCTGGTTAAGCATTACGTCCAGGTTTTCGACGTCGGATACATTCGCGATCAGGTCTATCTTAACCCGCATCCCAAAGAGCTCATGTTGCGGAATCATGTGTAGGGAGGAAACGCAATGCCACATGTTGTTGTAGAAGACGCCGGAGATCTGCAGGGACCCTATCAAGCATTCACGCCGATGATTCACCGAAGCACCAACGAGATTCTCAAAGTTCAGGAATTCTATTTGTCGCGGAGTGGGAAAGATGCCTTGCTGGAGTCCGTAGCGATCGAACAGGGTGCCGCATGCACGTTCTTTGTCCAGCTCAAGTTGCACGAGAACGCGATCACCGTCCGTCTGTTGCCTGCCACAGACCCTGAGAAGACCCACTCGGTCAAGAAGGTGATGGCCCTTGTCGCGGGATTCATCCGAAAGGTGTACCCAGGGAGCCGTTATGGAAAAACCAACTTACAAGAATACCTACTGCTACCGCCTGGCCAGGTATAATCGCAGCTAACCACACTGTAGAGTAGAAGAAAATGGCCATACATATTCCAACAGCAACGCGCCGCCCCACAGCCGCCATCGCCGGAAACGAAACCGCTTTATGAAACCCTCTACTCCACACGTGCACATTATTGGTGCCGGTCTTGCCGGACTGGCCTGTGCACGTCGCCTGATACAATCGGGAATCACTTGCACAGTACTTGAAGCCTCTGACGGTATCGGTGGGCGTGTCCGCACAGACCACGTAGAAGGTTTTCAGCTCGATCGCGGATTCCAGATCTTTCTCACGGGCTATCCGGAAGCGCGCAAGGCGCTGAACTATGCATCGTTGGATCTTAAGCCGTTTCACCCTGGGGTGCTCATTCGGTATGGCGGCCGCTTTCATGTGATGAGCGATCTTTTTCGTCGACCGCAAGACATGCTTCACACTCTGCTCAGTCCTATCGGCTCGTTCGCCGATAAGTTGCGGATGTGGCGTATGCGTCGAGACGCATTGCACCACCACCTCTGCTCTAAGATGGGAGACCCCGGTCGGCCGACCGACGACGTCTTGCGGGCGTATCACTTTTCGGACGCCATGATGGCGCGGTTCTTCTACCCCTTTCTCAGCAGTGTATTTTTGGAGCCAGCGCTGACCACTCCTTGTTGGATTTTTGAACTCGTCTGGGGAGCCTTCTGTCGAGGAGCAACGGCCTTGCCACGAGACGGGATGAGCGCCATCGCACAGCACCTTGCGGATCCATTGCCCGCAGGGTCCGTCAAGCTGAAACAAGCCGTTCAACGCATTCAGGGATCCAAGCTAGTCCTGGAGTCAGGAGAACAGCTCACAGGCGAGGTAGTCGTGATAGCGACAGACGACGTGACTGCAGCTCGCTTACGCGGGGAGCACACCACAAACTCCGCCGCACGGGGTTCGACGACGCTGTATTTCGATGCACCGGCAGCTCCGCAATGCGGGCCATGGTTGATATTGAATGGTGAGGGTCAAGGGTTAGTCCGAACCCTGTGCGTGCTGAGTGAAGCGGCGCCTTCGTACGCACCGGCTGGGCGAGCCTTAATCGCAGTGACAGCCACCGAACAGCTAGAGCCACACGATGATTTTTCAGAAGCGGTGCGGCTGTCGCTTCAATCATGGTTCGGCTCGCAAGTTGACGGGTGGCGTCATCTACGGACCGATCATATCTACCGGGCGCTGCCTTCAATAGATCGGCTCTCGCCTCACAACCAAACGGCCCCCGCCCGCGTGGCCGACGGGCTCTACGTCTGTGGTGATTACCGAGAAAGCGGTACGTTGGACGGGGCGCTGGGCTCGGGCCGGAAAGCAGCTGAGGCGGTCCTCTTGGATTATGCCCAGCTATGAGTAATATTGCCAAGTGTTCCCTCGATCTGCGTCGAGGACATACATGTCGGTCTGGCCAACTTAGGACCGGATCGCCACGCACCTCCGGTAGAGGTTGTTTTTCCTGTGTAACCGGACGTGAGGCTTAATGAGTGGAGGCTTGCGTGACTCACCCGGAGCCCCATAAGGGGTTCGCGTCACATGATCTCCGGGAGAGTGACTCGCCCAGAGGTTACCGTGATCGATCACGAGCAAGACGGGATGGACTTCACAAGGTACCTTGACTAAGAGGAATCGACTATGCGACGAACGATAACCATTAACACAGAACGGCGACACTCCTGACACCGTTCACGGTCAGGATGGTGGGAAACCCACCTACGATCCACCTTAGCCGGACCAGAAACCCATCCTATAACAATTACGGCAACATACGTCGAAAACCACCATCAGCCACGAGATACATAATCGAGACGCGTCGCTACAGCGACGCATTCCCGGAAGGAGGAAATATCCATGAGAGATCGCATGAACGGAGTTGTTCTGGTTGGTCATGGCGGGATCCCGAAGGACTGCCCACAGGATTTGGTGACCCGACTGAAACGATTAGAAGCTCAACGGCGTGCAGCCAAGCAACCGCCATCACCCGAAGAAATGGAACTGGATACAAAGATCCGTCGATGGCCGAGAACGGCAGAAACCGATCCATACGAGGCAGGCCTTCAGGCGGTCGCTGAACGGTTACGATCTCAGCTTGATGGCGTCTTATTCGGCATCGCCTATAATGAGTTCTGCGCTCCCACCTTAGAAGAGGCCGTTGAAGCACTCATCGCACAGGGTGCGACACACATCACCGTGACGACCACGATGTTTACTCCGGGAGGCTCCCATTCTGAAATCGAGATACCGGAAATCCTCGAGCATCTCCGGCCACAACATCCCGAGGTAGAACTCTGCTATGCCTGGCCGTTCGATCTGCAGCTGGTCGCCAGCACGTTGGCAGAGCAAGTCCGTCGCTTCTCCACGGTGATTCTCCACAAGAATCCGTGAAAAGGGATACCAGCCGCCCTCCAGGCAGTGTAGAATGCCGGCCCATACCGGGCCCTGCCAACGGGAGGACGAATCGTGACGGTTCAGGAGCAATTGGCGAAATTATTCCATGAGACGCAGTCTTTTAAATGGGATCGGGATAAAGGATTCAAACTCGCCTCCGGGGAAATCAGCCCATTTTATGTCGATTGTCGGGCCCTTATGGCACATCCGGAGGCACGCCGTCTGGTGGCGCACCTGGCCTATCAAGCCCTGACTGATATTGAATTCGATTGTTTGGGAGGCCTCGAACTCGGAGCCATCCCGATTGCTGTCACCATTTCTGATTTCGCCTGTGCGGCTTCCCCCCAACGTCTTTGGCGAACATTCGTCGTTCGCAAGCAACCCAAAGACCATGGCTTGGGAAAACTCATCGAAGGCAGCGTTCGTCCGACCGATCGAGCACTCATCGTGGATGACGTACTCACAAGCGGTGGGTCACTGCTCAAAGCGGTAGGAGTCGCACGGGAAGCAGGCCTTCAAGTGGATCATGCACTGGTGATTGTGGACCGTCTAGAACAAGATGGGAGGGCACGCGTGGAAAAAGAAAAAGTTCACCTGATCAGTCTCCTGACCATTCACGATCTCATGCGGACGGTGGACCAGGCTTAGCACAACACGATCGCATGTAACCAACTCTCTTCATTTGCACTCAAACTGAATCCCCCATCTCCGTTCTGCCACAAGTTCTTGGGCTCCATCCAGCGGACTGACCACACGAGTTCGTCCTTGCGCTTCTCCCTCCCGAACAATGGAGTAGGACCTGCCGGTGCACTTCTCTTTCATCAGGTCGAGGGCATCCTTTCGAAACGAGGAGAGAACGGGTCCCTGCTCTTCCTTAAACGGATAAATGACCACCCCACCCCTGTCGTGCTGTTGAACGATCTTTGCACCGTCTGCACAGCCTCCGACAGCGAGGTAGACCAGAACTCCAGCAAGCGTGCGCCACATGTTCATCAATCTCTTGGACTTGCCCCAATCACCGTGGGCAGGGGAATATGACTCCCGGTGTTTCCAGCGAACAGGCTCTTCCATGACGTGCGGTCCTCTGTGTCGATGTCCTTCTGCCACAGCGATTCCAGAATCCGAATATCAGAAGAGGACCCTCCATCCATGGCCATCGCTTGGCGCACGCTAGGTAGGACGTCCTTCACACACTGCGCGATGTCGTATAACCTGGCCGCTCCGAGGGTTTTCAAGAGAAGAATGTGTCCGGCCATCGTTTCTGCCACGACTGTTTGATACGCATATTTCCCCGACTCCCGCACGCGAACCCTCCCGGCGTGATCCAGAAGCATGAGGGCTTGTGCGACCTCTCGATAGGGAGGTTGCTCTTCATCGAAGGCCTCCGAATCCAAATCCAGGACTCGCGCCCTTTTCAACCTGGAATCAGATGGCTCCGCAACAAACAATCCCCTCCACGAAGGGTGTCGTCGACTCCCCAGCGAACGCCCGTCCTTATAGAGAAGACCAAGATACGCGAAGTTCTCACGGAACAGCCCTGCATTAAATACGACGTGGTGCCCTGTTCGTTTCTGCCATTGGTCAATCTTGTGAGGTTCCGACAATCCTTCCTGGGCATAATAATGAACGGAGAACTTTATACGTTCAGGGTCCAAATCGACAATCAACATTCTCGGTACGATCGGGCATTGATCCTGGGCCTTCCATACCGACACCCTTATACCGTCGGAAAGCTGTAACCACGAGATGTCTCCGGCTCTGCTCGAAGTGGGGAACGCGCATGCGGCTATCAGCAGATACGTTGCTCCGAACCGACTCCATCGGGACAAATGGTGCCTCTTAAACGCATAGCCTACAGAAAACCAATCACTGAACGATTCTGAGGGTTGTCTATCCATGTATCAAGATTGACGTGGGACTGATGACTGCAGCGACGCCGATCTGTGGTCACCACCCTCTTGACTGGAAGGTTCCAGGTTAAGAACCTCGCGCACCTTTTCTGCCAAGACTTCAGGCGTGAATGGCTTTTGCAGATACAGAGTACCTGGATCACCAGCACCGATCCCGATATCATCCGTGTAGCCCGAGATAAAGAGTACCTTGAGGCCCGGTTTAATCACACGGAGATTCCGAGCAAGTTCCACTCCACTCATGCCCGGCATAACAATGTCGGTGAGCAAGAGCCGGAGCTTCTTGATGTATGGGGTGGCCACAAGGCAAGCCTCCACACCATTTCTTGCTTCCACGATTCGATACCCACACTTGCGGAGTGCTTCGCCAATCAATACGCGAACATTCTCATCATCCTCGACGAGAAGAATCGTTTCGTGCCCCCGTGGTGACGGCATGATTACCTGTCCACTCGCAGCAGTCTCAATCTCGGCCTCCACACGTGGAAGGTAGACATCAAACCGAGTTCCTTCCCCAGTTTGACTGGTCACGTCCAGTCCGCCTCCCCCCTGAGTCACAATGCCAAAGACCGTCGAGAGCCCCAATCCGGTTCCTTTTCCTTCTTCCTTGGTCGTAAAGAAGGGTTCAAACATATGCGCTTGTACTTCTGGAGTCATACCGCAGCCACTGTCGGTGACTGAAAGCCTGACATAGGCTCCTGGTGCTAGCGGACTGATATGGTACAGGGGCGTGCGATCGAGATCTGTTGCAGCCGTTTCTATCGTGAGTTTACCCCCTGTCGGCATGGCATCCCGTGCATTGACCGCGAGATTCATCACAACTTGCTCGAGCAGGGCTGGGTCGGCCTTGACTCTGAGATCATCCGTACTGCCTCTCAACAGAAGTTGAATATCCTCACCAATCAACCTCCGCAGCATGGGTTCGAAGTCAGCCAGGATCCTATTCAGGTTCAGAACCTTAGCCGCAGACGGTTGTTTTCTGCTGAACGCAAGCAACTGGCGAATAAGAATCCTCGCACGATCACCAGCCTTGTGCATCTCCTCAACTCGACCTCTTAGGGGATCCGCAAGGTCCATCTCGCTGAGCAGCACTTGACTTTGGCCCATAATGACAGTGAGTAAATTATTGAAGTCATGAGCCAAGCCTCCCGCGAGGCGACCGACCGCCTCGAGTTTCTGCACCTGTCGGAACTGCGCTCGGCTTTCCGATAGTGCTGCTTCGGCTTGTAATCGCGCTGCACGCTCCTGTTGCTCACGTCGTACGCGTCGCACCGATGGAACCAGGCGATCGAGCTCCGCTTTCGGAATACAATCCGTGGCGCCGCCAGACAGTAGTTCAATCCGTTGGTTTTCCAAAACAGTTGCGGAGACGAAGATAACCGGAACACCAGGAGCCAATCTCCGAGCAAGTCCAAGCGCCATCCGTCCATCGCATTGAGGCAGGCTGAGTTCCGCCAAAATAAGGTCGACGTGGGCGTCCGTGAGCGCCGATGCATAGGCGGCTCGGCTCTCCACCCGGTGTATCACGCAGGGGATCTCTCCACCCGTCAACATCGTCTCAACGCGGTCACCCTCGTGCCGATTCGATTCGAGATGAAGCACTCGTAGCGGAGTTGTCATGAATGGGGTTGAGCGGACCGGAGACCATCAGGAGGGGGCTCGTTAATGACCCCCCAGAACGTTCCCAGTTCTTTCACAGCCGACAAGAATTTGTGAAACTCAACGGGCTTGACCACATAGGCGTTCGCTCCCAACGCATAGCTCTCGGCCAAATCGCGTTCTTCTCGTGACGAAGTCAGCATCACGACCGGAATCGGCCGCAGATTAATATCCGCCTTGATGGTACGCAACACTTCCAGCCCGTTCACCTTTGGCATTTTCAAGTCGAGAAAAATCACGGCGGGGTTGCCCTTCAAACGTGACTTGAACTGCCCCCGGCAGTAGAGATAATCCAAAACCTCAGCCCCGTCATGACAAAGGACGACCTTGTCCGAGATATGTTCCTCCTCCATCGCCGCAAGAGCAAGTTCGGCATCACGTGGATTATCCTCGGCGAGGATGATTGGTTTCACCGCATTCATGGTTCACGACTCCGTGTTGGCAATGCAATAAAGAACGTGGCTCCCTTATCTGGAGCTCCTTCCGCCCAGGTCCGCCCCCCATGGCGATGAACAATCCGGCGCACGTTGGCTAGACCGATTCCGGTTCCTTCGAACTCATCTGCACGGTGAAGCCTCTGGAAGACCCCAAAGAGCTTGGAGGCATATTCCATATCAAAACCCACTCCGTTGTCACGCACAAAAATAACGACTTCGGCTGAGTTTGGACGCTCGACACCGATTTCAATTGACGCCTTTGGCCTGGTGCCGGTGAATTTAATGGCGTTCGTCAGCAAATTGACAAATACCTGTCTCAGCATAGCCGGATCACCATTGACCTCAGGCAATGGGGCGATTGTCCACGATATCTCACGCCCTTGCAAGTCCAGACGCAAATTCGCAAGGACGTTGCTGATCAACTGCTCAAGACTCACACTCGTGTGAAGCATATCTTGTCGGCCCATCCGTGAAAAGACCAACAGATCATCAATGAGCTGACCCATCTGCTTGGCGGCATCGGAGATGGTTTGTAAATACCGCGCACCCTTCTCACTCAGCGACTGCTCGACGGTTTTGCGCAGCAGAGCGGCATACCCATCTATATGCCGAAGAGGCGCTCGTAAATCATGAGACACCGAGTAGCTGAAGGCTTCCAGCTCCTTGTTTGCCGCCTCCAAGAGCTCTCCACGGCGCTGCAGCTCCTCCGCTACCCGCCGTCGCTCCGTAATGTCATGGCGAATGAGATAGTAGACCCATGCCAACAAAACCAGCTGGAGAAAAGCCCCCAGACCCAACAGCACGATCGTATTCTTGGTCCCCTCAGCGGAGTCCGCCATGCGGCGATTCATGGTCTGCCGTTCGTCTGAATCTATATCGGTAATGAGCTGATGAATCGCTCCCAACTCTCGGCGGCCGGCCCCCTCAATCGCCATCTTCTTCACCGCTCGAAACCCACCCCGGTCGAACAGGTCAATGGCCTTGGACTCGGCGTTCAATTGTTTCGTCATCATCCGTTCCAGCACCCCAGCTCGTTGCTCTTGTTCCGTAGAACCGCGTGTCAATTCACGCAGGTAGGTGGCGAATAGCGGTTCTTGTTGTACCACCTTCTTGTAGGACTCAAGATAGGACGTTTCTCCTGTGACCAGATATCGTCGATGGGCATCTTCTGCTTCGTTCATCGCAACATCAATGGTACTGAGAAGTTGGAGCAGATCATGGCTGCGACCATCAAGTCGACTATTGGTCAGCACAATGCTGGTGTTGTGGTATGAAACGGCAGTGATAACAAGGATCCCGACAAACACAAGACTAAAACCCGCCAGTATCCGTTGCTCAATGGTCAGGTTTTGGAACCAGGACACACGACTGTTGCTCGATTTCGTGGAATCTAGACCAATGTCTGAGCGAGGTTCCATGTCCCCTGGTACGAGGGTCGGCGGCTCTGACTGCTGGTGAGGGGCTGATTCCATGGCTGGATGACAAGCCATCACGCCGATGTGATGGTGGTGCGGGATCCGAACATTGCAAGACTTCGCGCTCGGAGCAATTGTAGCAGAACTCTAGATAGGACAAAGCAGAAAACTAACCGCCGACATGAACAGACGAAGGAACCGCTGTAGCAGAAGGAGTCACAAAGTTAGAAAACATCAGCGTGGCATCAACGACCCAATCTGTAAACGGTTGGGGATAGATGCCAATCACCAAAGTCCCTGCCAAGCCAACGTAGATAACAGCCTTCATCGGACCGGAAATCCTAATCGGTGACGGATCAATAGGCTCATTGATGTACATTTGTTTGACCACGATTAAGTAGTAGTACATCGATATGACGATGTTGATGAGCCCGACCGTGATCAAGGCGTAGAGTCCTTCCTTGATCGCCGCAATAAAGATGTAGAGCTTTCCGATAAACCCGGCAAGAGGCGGCACCCCGGCTAACGACAACAAAAACAGCAACATGGCAAACGCCAAAAACGGAGATCGCCGATTGAGACCACGATAATCCTCGATCTCATCCCGTCCGATAGCGTGGCTGACTGCAATGACGACGGCGAACGCTCCGATATTGGCGAAGAGGTAGGCCAGGAGATAAAACAGTATCGCGTCACTTCCCATCTTCGTTCCTGCTGCCAGTCCAATCAGGACATTCCCGATTTGGGCAATCCCGGAGTAGGCCAGGAGGCGTTTGATATTTCGTTGGGCGATCGCCACGATATTTCCATACGTCATCGACACGATCGAGACGGCCACCAATAAGTACACCCACACCGGCTTAAACGAAGCCAGCGCGACGAGGAAAATCCTGAGCAGGATCACCAACGCAGCACCCTTCGGCGCGATGGATAAAAAGGCTGTGACGGGGGTTGGGGCGCCGTGGTACGTGTCCGGTATCCACGAATGGAAGGGAACGGCACCGATCTTAAATCCTAAGGCGGCAAAGATCAGGAGAAATCCAATAATCAAACCTGGGGTCGCCCGTGCGGACGACATCTCAGAAAACACCAGCTGGCCCGTTTCTCCGTATACAAGGCTGATGCCGTAGGCGAACAGCCCCGCGGCAAAGACGCCCAGGATGAAGAACTTCAAGCCAGCCTCATTTGAAGCCATATCCTCTCGTAAATACGAGACCAAGACGTAGAACCCAAGGGTGGAGAACTCTAAACTGACAAAGACTGAAAGGAGATCATTGGCGGACGCCATGAACATCATGCCGATCGCAGACATCACCACAAGGACATAGTATTCTCCACGGAATAAGGTGAACCGATTGACGTATTCCACTGAAGAGAGAATCACAAGAATAGTGGCGCCCAGGACAAAGATCTTGAAGAAAATCGCCATCCGATCCAGCACAAACATGTTGCCAAAGAGCGCACCGGAAACGTGAGCGATGTCAAACCACGCCAAACATCCGAGTGTCAGAACAAGACCCGCTACGCTCAGATACGCCAACTGTTCTTTCGGTAGACGGGGAGATACGAAGTCCACGATGATCACAAGGCAGAGCCAACAGGTAAGGAAGATTTCCGGCACGAGTAGCAGCAGATCCGAGAAGGACAGGTTCAGCGAAAAAATCATTCGCGTCCTCCTCCTGAAATCTGTCGCGGAGTCACTGCCACCTCATCGACGCTGATCGGTGAGGTCAATGGGATCTTCGAGTGACTGACTGCCTGTTGAACACCTTCAGCGCTCCCAGATTGTGCCACAGGGACGACTTCGGTGATCCTCACGACCAACGGATCCACACCAGATCGAACCACGTCATAGAGATGCATCGGGAAAATACCGAATCCTATACTGACCGTGATCATGATGAGCAACGGAAGACGGTCAACCGTCGAAACGGCATCATGTGCATGCCCGTACTTCTGATTCATTGGACCGTAGAACAACCCCCTCATCATTTTAAAGAGGTACGCGAGCGTCAGTACGATGCCCAGCATGGCAACGATGACCTGCAATGGATACTTATTCCAACTCCCAACGATGATCATGATCTCCGCGATAAAATTCACCGTGCCCGGCATGCCAATCGAAGCCATACACCCGACAATAAAACAGGCAGAAATGAACGGCATCTTATTGGACAGTCCACCGAGCGAGGGAATGTCGCGTGTATGGGTTTGATCATAGACCCATCCCGCCATGGCAAAGAGCATACCCGTGGCCATAGCATGGGCAAACATATAGATAACGGCCCCGCTCAGGCTGATGTAGTCGAGAGCTGCCATACCAAGGAAGACATAGCCCATGTGACTGGAACTGGAATAGCCTATGACATACTTGGTGTCTTTGGCGTAAAAGGCAACGAAGCCGCCGTAGATGATGCTGAACATGCAAAGGACAGCGGCAATCGGCATCATTTCTCTGGTGGTTTCCGGAAGGATCTCAAAGGCAACCCTGATAATGGAAAAATGTCCCAGCTTCATGAGAACGCCAGCATGAAGCATGCTCGTGGCAGCCGGCGCAGCCGCGTGGCCGACTGGAGACCAAGAGTGCATGGGCCAGAGTGGAGCAATCGAGGCAAATCCAAAGAAGATCAAGACCCAAATAATCTTGTCGAGTGTCGTGCCCAGAACGGGGATATTCATGAGGTTTGCGTGTTCACGCAGCACCAAGATATCAAAGGTGTTGAGGCCGGAATATTTATAGATCAGCAAAAGGCCCATTAACGCAGCCACCGCAAACGCAGACAGAAAAAGCACTAATTTCATCGCTGCGTATTCTTTGCTGTTGGAGCCGAAATTAAAAATATAGCCGACGGAATCCCTCAGCTTCATTCCTTCGGAATCGGTCATTTCGAGGTACTTCTTCGTGTGACTTCCCCACATACCCAGCAGCAAGTACATCGGGATCACGGACATTTCATAGAAGAAGTAGAGGAAAAACAGATCCAGAGACATAAAGACGCCGATCGTGGCAGCCGCTAGAATCAGCAACCAAATATAGAACTCTTTCGTCCGATCTTTGATATGCCACGACACGAAAATCCCAGCGAACAACAGAATCGTCGAGGCCAACACCAGCGGGGTTCCGATCCCATCGACACCGAGGTGCAAGGAAATGCCGAGCTGTCGGGACCATTCCATTTTCTGGATAAACTGAAATCCCCCCTTCACCGGATCATAGGCGTAGAAGAGATAGATCGACGCGATTAAGGAGACGAACGCGGAACCCGCCGCAATGCTACGGACAAGTAGAGGTTGTCGATTCGAAACAAAGATCAACCCTAACGCTCCCAGAAATGGAGCGAAAAGGATATAGAGCAGTACGTACTCTCCCATGACCGGAACCTACTTCCCCTGTTGAGCGTGAGGACCGCTAATCGCCGCCGACTGATCGTAGTGAAGCCGGTCGACAAGCGCTTGAACCGAACCGTTCATGATTCGTAGAAACGGAGATGGATAGAGCCCGATCCAAAGAATCATGACAGACAATGAGACCGCAATGACCATCTCCCGAAGTTGCAAATCGTTCATGGTGGCTCTCACCGCTGCCCCGACCGGTCCAAGCATGGATCGTTCGTAGTACCACAAGAAATATGCAGCCCCGAAAATCACTCCTAGGACGGCCACGGCGCCAAACCACCATTTGGCCTCAAACGCCCCAAGAAGGATAAGAAACTCTCCGACAAAGCCGTTTGTCCCTGGGAGTCCGATGGATGCCAGACCAATGATCAGAAAAAACGTGGCGAGCAACGGTACTTGCCTAGCCATTCCACCAAAGGCCGACAATTGTGTCGTCTGTTGGCGCGAGTACAAAAATCCCGCGATAAAAAACAATCCGGCCGTACTGAACCCCAAATTGATCATGGTCAGCAAACTGCCCTGCAGACCTTGATAGTTCAAGGCGAACAGCCCCACCACCACAAAGCCTAAGTGACTCACACTGCTGTAGGCGAGGAGACGTCTCAAATCGGCCTGTACCAAGGCCATCCAGGCTCCATAGAGAATGGCACACAGCCCAAGGACCACTAAGATGGAGACAACGGTTTCACTTTTCGACGCGTCCGGGAGCAGTGGGATGCTGAAGCGCATAAAGCCGAAGGTCCCCAGCTTGAGACCGGCCAACACCACGGACATACCGATTGGCCCCTCTAAAAGAGCATCAGGCAACCACGTGTGAAATGGAAAGACTGGTGCCTTGAACGCAAATCCCAAAAACATCAGCCAAAAGATCACTAGCTGTTGACTCATGGGAATAGGCACACTCAAAAGGTCGAGAAAATCAAATGAGTATGCCTGATCAGCATGATGCAATGAGGCCCACTGATGAAAATTAAGATTCAGCAGAGCGATGCCGACCAGCATGAAGACGCTGCCCAACAGCGTATAGAGGACGAACTTCAACGCGGCGTAATGACGTTCAGCTCCGCCGCCCCACAACTTAATCATGAAATAACTGGGGATCAGCATCAGTTCCCAGAACACGAAGAATAGGATCAAATCCAACGACACGAACACACCCATCGTCGTTGTCTCGAGCGCCAACAAGCACATCATGTACAATTTGACCTGATGCCGAATCGTATCCCATGAGTAGACTACGACCAGAACCGTCAGAAACGCCGTGAGACCGACGAACAGGACGCTAATTCCATCCACAGCCACGTGATAGCTGATACCCAGTGCAGGGATCCATGGCACGCGCTCCGTGAACTGCATGGCGGCCGACTCCGGTACAAAGCGAAGCAGGACAAATATACAAAGAGCAAGCTCCACAAGGGCGATGGTGAGGGCCGCACTCCTGACCGTATCCTCGTCTTCAATCACCCACAGGATAGTGGCCCCGACCAGAGGGAGAAAGAGGATGCAGGACAAAATTGGGAACCCAGCCGTGAGCTCTTCGAGCATAATGATAGCCTGTGTGCCGCTGACCTACATCTGAACGACTAGCTGAACAACCACCGCCAGGAGAAAAAGACCCGCAACAATGATGGCCGCATAGTGGTGAACCATGCCACTCTGCATTTTTCGTCCTTCGCGAGCTGCCAGATGGTTGCCATATCCAATGACATTCAACCCGGCATAGACAATGTACTTCTCAATCCACGTTGACCCAGCGGCGCCCCAATCGGCGAGTCGACCTACCGCGCGCACCACACCGTCGATGACGGTGCGATCAAACCAGTACAATGCCATACCGAGGCGTTTCGTCGGCTCGACGAACAGCAGGTCATACAACTCATCGACATAGTATTTGTTCAAGAGCGTTCGATACATCCCCGAAAACTTCTCCGCCCAATTGTCTGCAGTGACCGGACTTACCGCATACAGGAAATGGGCGAGTCCCCAGCCGATCACGGCAATGGCGACCGCCAGACCCATTAACAGAAATACCAGCCCTGTGCTGGCCTCATGTTCTTCCGCAACTCCGACAACCGGAGCCAAAAATCCATGCAGCCACCCATGTTCCGGAGGAAACCCGAGGGCTAATCCGCCCACTCCGGATAGAAAGGCCAGCACCATCAAAGGTGCGACCATGACCATGGGCGACTCATGCACGTGCTCTTCCGCATGGTGATCCATCCTCGAAGAGCCATAGAACGTGAGGTACGTGAGCCGAAACATGTAAAACGATGTCATCAATGCACCAATCGCGGCCATGGTATAGAGGAGGTAGTGATGATTCATGAAGGCGTGGGCCATGATTTCATCCTTGCTCCAGAATCCAGCTAGAGGAGGCAACCCAGCGATGGCGATCGTACCAATCAGGAAGACACGATAGGTCCAGGGAATACGCTTGCTTAGCCCACCCATCTTCCGAATATCCTGTTCCCCGGATAGTGCGTGAATGACAGATCCCGCAGCCAAAAATAGCAACGCCTTAAAGAACGCGTGGGTCATGACATGAAATACCGCTGCGGTGTAGGCACCAACCCCGCAACCCAGGAACATGTATCCCAGCTGGCTCACAGTGGAATAGGCCAACACGCGCTTGATATCGGTTTGGACGAGTCCGATGGTCGCGGCAAACAATGCGGTGCCACCACCTACCAACGCCACCACGGACATGGCAACGGGAGAAAGATCAAAAATCACGTGGTTCCGCACGATCATATACACACCCGCCGTTACCATGGTAGCCGCATGAATGAGGGCGCTGACCGGTGTTGGACCTTCCATCGCATCGGGCAACCACGTGTGAAGAGGCAATTGCGCCGACTTGCCTACGGCTCCCACTAATAGGCATAAGGCAATCGCTGTGGCCATCTCCGGAGACAGTTGGCCGACCTGCGCAAAGACCTTGGTATAGTCCAGGGTACGGAAGTTGACGAACACTAAGAAGATGGCGACCAGAAAACCTGCATCCCCGATTCGGTTGACGACAAATGCTTTCGTCGCAGCTTTCGCGGCGGAGACCTTGTCATAGTAATAGCCGATCAACAGATAGGAACAGAGCCCTACCCCCTCCCACCCGATGAAGAGCACCAAATAGTTGTTCCCCATGACGAGCAGGAGCATGGAGACCATGAACAAATTCATATACGTGAAGAATCGTGTAAACCCGGCTTCCCCATGCATGTATCCGACGGAATAGACGTGGATCAGAAAACCTACACCGGTGACGACCAGCAACCAGGCACAGGTTAACGGATCCACCAGATAGGCAAGACTGACTGTCAGATCCCCCCCAAAAATCCATTGGTAAGCGATCACTTCGTGCGTCGTTCCAGTCCGCAATACATCCGTGAATACTGCCAGCGTGCAGAGAAACGACAGCCCGACCGATCCCCATGCGAGCCGATGGGCCATATCACGGGAATAACGACTCCCGAGCAGGCCGTTCAAAACGACTGCGGTCAACGGGAAAATCGGTATCAGTTTAATCAGCAAATCGGTGAGGTTCGACACGATATCCTATAGTTCTCCGTATCTTATGTCAGGGAATCATTCCCCAGATGGCCAATCACCTTGGAATCCTATGGGCGGGAATGACACACCGCGTAGGGAGCCCTCTGTTCTTCAACGATATCCCGCTACAGTAGTGTCCCAACGTTTTTGTCGTCATGAGATGAAACACCTTAATTGGCTTGATGTTCGAAGTTTCTCAACCTGGTGCCGACTTCAATCGCGCACCGAAATGCATGCTTAATCGAATCAATCACTCGCGAGATACAAATTGCTATTTTCCTCAACGTTGGGACAGCACTGATCCCGCTACCACTTTAAAAGGTTCATCTCATCAACATTAGTTGATATCTTGCCCCGAAAGACCACAATGATAATGGCCAGACCGACGGCGGCTTCACCAGCAGCAATGGCAATGACGAAAAGAGCGACCAGCTGTCCCGCCATAGATTCTAAATAGTGCGAAAATGCTACAAGATTAATGTTGGCGGCATTCAACATCATCTCAACCGACATGAGAACAATGATGAAATTGCGCCTCACAAGTACGCCAAGAAGCCCGGTTATGAACAATACGGCGCTCACCGCTGTGTAGGCAGAAAGGGGGATCATAAACGTTCTTCCTTGGGGTCCAGAGGCTTCGGCGTTTTGGCAAGGACAATGGCACCGATAATCGCCCCGAGCAGAAAGATACCGACGATTTCGAACTGCAAGATGTGGTCGCTGAACATCTTGATACCGACTGCATAGGTATCACCGTCTTGCAGTACTGCGCTTGCCGGAGCAGTACCCTTCGCACCATCGAACGGAGACTGCAGGAGGAGGAACAGCACATACACCGCCCCCAGGACCGCGGGCCCGACAAAATACAGAGCCGATGAATGGAAATAGCGTTCATCCGTTTTTAAATTCATCAACATCAACACAAACAGGTAGAGCACGAGAATGGCTCCGACATAGACAATGACCTGCACAGCCCATAAGAACTCTGCGTTCAAAAGGATGAACAGCCCTGACACGTGCAAAAGTAAGGCAAGTAGCGCGAGCGCGCAGTGAACGGGGTGGCGTAAGGACACCGTGAGGACGCCGGAGGCAATACTGACCAACGCGAAATACGCGAAAAACACCAACATCATGTGTTCAGCTCAGCTTAGATGCCTAGGAGGTTGTTGGGTAGCCTTCTGTACCGACTGAGGAAAGTAGTACCGGTATTCCCGGCTCTGCTCCACATCCTTTTCCTGATTATGGGCATAGAGGTATTTCTTCCCATCCTCAAGATAGCGCTCGCCGATATCATAAAGCCGCTTCTTATCGAACAACAGACTCCGTTTATCATGCGTCGAATATTCGTACATCTTGGTCATCGCCAATGCGTTGACCGGACAGGCCTCGACGCAATAGCCACAGAACACGCATTTCGTGATATCAATATAGAATTCACTTGCGTATCGTTGAAGGGGGCGGGTCGTATCCTCCGCACTGATCACCTTGATGCAGTGAGACGGGCACGCGACTTCACACAGATCACAACCGACACAGCGCTCCTGTCCGTCATCGTACCGAAGCAGACTCAGCGCTCCTCTGTGTGTATCAGGGATCGTTCGTTGCTCACGCGGATACTGAAACGTCATCGGCTTATGAAGCATGTGCCGAAAGGTCACTTTCATGGCGTCCCAGATCTCATAGAACAACGCTGCATGAAGGAGTTTCTTTGTCAGGGCAGCGACACTCATTGCAGCTCCTCGTCACAAACCAGTCACTGTACACATCCACTTACACCGGTTCAATACTGACCCACATCTGTTTGAACGACGGTACACCCGTCGTGATATCGATCGAAACCGTCAGCAAATCTTTCACAGGAGGTTCATTGAAATGTTCAGGGAAAAAACATGTACCTGGCGCGATGGATGGATCGGGCTGCACTGCAAGCTGAAGCGATCCACGATCAGAGATCAGCCGCACCTTCGTACCATCCTGCATCCCCAGACGTTCCATATCCCGTATATTCATCCGCAATTTCCCGGTGTTGGGAGCAATCTTGATCAGTCCGGATGCTTGCGTCGACAGCTTTCCTGAATGCATCAACAACTGCCCCATGATCAACATAAAGGGGCGTGCACGTTCCACAGAGGCTTGGCTCGTACGGTAACGACTTTTCACCTCTTCCACATACCCATTGGACAGATGCTGATCGAGCGCGGGCGCCAATTTTCGAGGTTGACCAAGATTATAATACCCGGGAAGGAGCTTCATGATTTCGCTCTGAATATCGTTGGCTGATTGGTATTCCCATCGGCAACCCATGGCATTGGCGAGGGCCGTCATGATGTGCCAGTCAGGCAAGCTTTCTCCCAAGGGATCCATCGCTTGGCGAATCCGAAGAACGCGACCTTCAAAGTTCGTAAAGGTCCCGTCCTTTTCTGCATAGGTACAAGCAGGAAGCACAAAATCGGCAATCTTTGCCGTCTCAGTTAGAAAAGGATCTTGCACGACTAACAGTTCCAAACGCTCAAGTGCAGCCCGTACTTCCATGGAGGCAGGGAACGTTGCCAGAGGATTTTCCCCGAGCACGTAGAGGGCCCTAATCTGGCCACTCTTACACTTTTTCAGAATCTCAACCAGATGTGCTCCCGATCCGATCGAGGGAAGCGACACGTCCCATGCCCTGGAAAAACGGTCCCGAGCGGATGGGTCATCAAAACGAGCCTGTCCGGGGAGGAACTCCGGGGCCACGCCCATATCCACAGCCCCCTGCTCGTTCGGCTCTTCGGTCACGGTATTCACACCACACCCCGGTCGCCCGATCTTCCCGGTAATCCAAGCAAGATCCATCAGCTTGAGGATGTTCTGATAGCCATTCGTTCTCCTGACAATCCCTTCCGCACACAGAATGATGGATCTTGGCGATTCGGCAAAAATAGAGGCGATGTCTTTGAACGTCTCAACGGTGAGCCCTGTCTGAGCAGAGACATCTTCCAGCGTTAAATTCGCTACCGCATTCTTAAGCTCTTCAAACGCCGCAGGATGTTTACTGACAGCTGCTTCGTCCACCAGATCATAGGCAATCGACGCCTTCACGAGGCCATCGATCACCGCTCCTTCGCTTCCGGGCTTGATCAAGAATGGATGCGATGCCAGCTTGGCCATATTCGTGATGGCACTGTCGAGCGTGACGACCTGAGCCTTGTAGACCCGGATCGCCTCTTTGATTCGTACGGCGGTCAACGGGTTCGTTTCCGTGATGTTGGAACCAATCACAATGATGGCCTTCGCCTTCGTCAAATCCTCCCAATCGTTCGATGTCCTCCCTACTCCGATGGCATGCTTGGAGGCGAGCACAAAATTCATGTGCCCATAGCGCGCACTGCTGTCGAGCTGGTTTGTGCCGAAACCGGTGCGCATCAGCTTTTGGAACACATACAGCTCTTCGTTGGTGCAGCGCGCCGTCGCCAAGCCCGCGATGGCATCAGCACCATGCTTTTGCTTAATCTCGGTAAACCGATCTACCAGGGCGTGCATGGTCTCCAACCACGACTTTTCGACCAATTGGTCGCCTTCACGAACCAACGGCTGCACAAGCCTGTGCTGACTATCGAGATACTCGAATCCAAAACGCCCCCGTACACAGAGCCCTCCGTGGCCCTTCGCAGTTTCAGAACGATCCCCCCATTTATTTTTCCAGGACAATGGAGATGAGACGCGGATCACTTCCGTATCCTTCGTTTCCAAGTGCAGCTGACAGCCATCCCCACAGTAATTACAGGTCGTGGTCGTCTTCTTCATCTGCCAGGGTTTGTACAGATACTTGGAAAACTTGTTCGTGATCGCTCCAACGGGACAGACCGCTAGGCAATCCCCGCAGAATTCGCAGTCGAGAGCCAGGTCGCCTTTCGGGACCACCTGATTGAACCCACCCTTCTTCATGAACTGCAGCGCGTCGATCATCAACACATCTTTGCAAACATTGATGCACTCTGCGCACGCGATGCAACGATTCATATTGAAATCAAGGACCGGACTACGCGTGTCCTCCGGGATGAATTTCTGCTTGGCGTTGGCCAGGTTTGTTACCCCGTGCTGGAAGGCCATGTCCTGTAATTCACAGTGCCCATCTGCATCACATACCGGGCAATCAAGAGGATGCACGGAGAGATGTTTCTCGACGGCTTTCTTACGCGCCAGGAACAAGTCCTCTCCCTCCGTTCGGATCACCATTCCCGCTGCTGCCTTGGCCGTACAGGAGCGCACAGGGGCCTTCTTCCCCTCTTGCATCACCAGACACATCCCGCAGGAACCGAACGGATCGAACGTGTAGTGGTAGCACATGGCCGGGATGATCTTGCCGGTCATTGAGATGACGTCATACAACGACACGCCATCCTTAGCCGTCACCGATTTTCCGTCGATGCTCAGCTCGATCGTTGTCGATTCAACATCGGGGTTCGTAGCTGGCTTGAGTCCCATCGTGTTACACCCTGTCTCGGCTTCTTTCCTTATCCGTGCCCACTACCGACCAAACACTGCCTATCTCCCGCACGCTTCACCACGCAGTCTTATCGATCACATTCACCCATTACAATATCGTAGGTACCAAAAATCGTACAGGCATCCGAGATCATATAACCTCGAGCCATGTGGTCAAACGCACCCATGTGCACGAACGATGGGGCGCGGATCTTCAGCCGATATGGCTTTCCACCTCCCGTACTGACGATGTAAAAGCCCAGCTCGCCCTTGTGTGCCTCAGTCCCGCAGTAAATTTCTCCAGGCGGCGCATCGAACCCCTGTGAAAAGAGTTTAAACTGCTGGATCATCGCCTCTAAGTTGGTGAAGACTCGTTCTTTCGGCGGGAGGGTCACGCTTGGAGCATCCGCCATAATGGGCCCTTCCTGCATCTGTTCCAGACATTGCCGAATAATTTTGACACTTTCATAGAGTTCCATCACTCGGATCCAATACCGATCATACGTATCGCCGTTTTTCCCGACCGGCACGCTGAACTCACACTTTGGATACGCGCTATAGGGTTCATACTTGCGCAAGTCGTAGTCCACCCCTGATCCGCGGAGCACAGGGCCGCTCAACCCAAAACTAACCGCGTCTTCGGCAGAAATGACGGCAACCCCTTTCGTACGCCCGATCCAAATGCGGTTCTTCTCAAGGAATACCTGATATTCATCGATCTTCGCCGGGAAATAGTCTAAAAACTGTTTAAGCTTGTCGATCAACGCCGGCGTCAAGTCACGCTCCACCCCGCCGATTCGATACCAACTGGTTGTCAGGCGAGCGCCGCACAGTTCGTTGAACCAATCGAGCAGTATTTCTCGATCCCGAAACGTATAAAAAAAGACGGTCATGGCGCCGATATCAAGCGCCTGGGCACCCAGCCAAAATTGGTGACCGATAATGCGTTGGACTTCCGCGACAATCGTTCGAAGATATTCCGCCCGCTCCGGCACCTGCAGGTTCAAGAGTTTTTCGACGGCACGGCAGTAGGCAAAGTTGTTATACATCGCGCAGACGTAGTCCAACCGATCCGTATGTGGGATGAATTGATGGTAGGTTCCGTCTTCTGCGAGCTTTTCGACCCCACGATGGAGATAGCCCATCACCGGAGTAGATTTCACCAGCCGCTCCCCCTCCAACTCGAGAATCACCTTCAGCACACCGTGCGTACTTGGATGCTGAGGCCCCATATTGAGCAAGAGCTCCTCGGTTCGCAGCGTCGGAAGGCTCTCGCTTTCCGGATGCTCTGGATCGATCTTATAGACGGTGGTTCTTTGGTCTTCGAAAGCCATATACTTTCAGAATCCTACCGGGACACTTCATCCAGAAATTCAAACGTGTCTCGCCAGCCCTTGCCACGCAAGGGAAAATCTTTTCGCAACGGATACCCCTCGGTATAATCATCCGGCATAAGGATTCGACGGAGATCCGGATGATTTCGGAATCGGATACCCATCATGTCATAAACCTCGCGCTCCATGAAGTCGGCACCTTTCCAAAGGTCCGTCAAGGAATCAACCGCGCAATCCGACTCAGACACTCGAGTCTTGAGCCTGATACGATGACGTTTTCGAATGGAGTAGAACTCCCACACAACCTCGAATCGTTCTTCATCATCCGGCCAATCGACGGAGCTCACGTGGACGATGTAGTCAAAATCCATCCATGGATCGTCTCGCATGAACTGGGCAACCTCATGAAGCTTGTCCCGCGAAACGGCCACAACCACATCACCGCGCCATTCCCCCAAACTGGTAATTCCCGACGAAAAAGCCTGTTGAATTCGATCGAGTAATGGATGCATGCGATGGTCAGACTTTCAAATTCGCCTTGATCTGATCAGGTTGAGTCACAAACACGCGCTTCTGCATAATGCGCTCTTGTAGTTTGAGAATCCCATCCAACAGGGCTTCCGGAGTCGGAGGGCAGCCGGGCACATAAATATCGACGGGAATGAATCGATCCACTCCCTGCACAACGGGATAGCTGTCATAAATATTGCCCGAGGTGGAACAGGAACCCATTGCAATCACATACTTAGGCTCCGGCATCTGATCGTAGATCTTTCTGATCACCGGCGCCATTCGACGGCATACCGTCCCGGCGACAATCATCAAATCAGACTGCCTGGGGGAACCGCGGAACACGCCCGCCCCAAATCGGTCCATATCGTACCGTGAAGAGACGGCGGCAATCATTTCAATCGCACAACAAGCCAGACCAAAAGTCATAGGCCAGAGGGAGCCCTTTCTCGCCCAGTTCACAGCTTTTTCCAGAGAGCCTGTAATGACGTCCGGAGCCCCATCTTTTTCATGTCGTCCTAACTGAATCAGTCCCATACAGCCCTCAGTCCCACTCCAATGCCCCTTTGCGCCAAGCATAGACGTATGCCACGACGAAAAGGCCGATAAAGATGAGCATCTCGACTAGCCCAATGATCCCAATCTTCTTAAAAACAACCGCCCACGGGTAGAGAAAGATGACCTCAATATCAAAAATGACAAACAGCATCGCAAAAATGTAATACCGGACAGGGAATGGCATGCGCGCATCGGAAAATGGTTCAGACCCACACTCATAAGTCGTCAATTTTTCTGGTTCCGGGTACCTAGGTTGAACAAAATGACTGATGAGCAACGTCACCATTCCAAATATCAAAGTCACAAAAATAAACAGAAGAATTGGGAAGTACTTAGTCAGGTACGCAATGAGAATTTCAGCGCCGTCCATCCCCATCTTCTTTCACAAAGCATTGACCTGGAAAGGGTATTCCTCAACCGATTTGAGGAATCTTAGTGCCCAGCTCTCGGGGATAGCAAGAGAACAAAGGACCTAATTGCCATCGAGCCGAAAGCCCTAGCAATAAATGACAGGGCGTGGGGCACCGTTGCGAGGGCGTCACTGGCCTTCTACGGAATCACCCCTCTGAGGCTGGATCCTGATTGACATCTGGATCGATGCGAGAAGGCTCGGACCTGAACGGCTGGGCACCATCCCATTCTATTTGTAAGGGAGAAAAGATCTTGATCGTTCGGCGCCGGTGGATCTGTGTCTCGATTCGATGCTTCGTGCTGAACCACTTAGCTAGGGAGACTGGTTGCTTATGCGTCTTCACGTCTTCAGCACTCCGACAAGATTTCTGGGGAGGATGCCCCTGCACTCCCTCCGACCTCAAGGTAACACTGAGAGGAAATGCGGGTCAAACTCGATCAATCATGCTCAAATTCTTGACAATGCAGCGCCTTTTGCTATGGTTTTCCAAAGGACTCTAGCCTAAAAGGAACGACCTATGAAAACCGTGGCATGCCTTGTCTTAATCCTGTGTCTGAGCCTGAGCGTCTCACTCGATGGGGCACACGCCCAGGTTTCAGAGGTCGAATCCGTTCGGTTGGGTGATCGCGCGCTGGCATTCGCCAGCGGCTCCATCCAGAAAACATCCTCAATGGACGGGACCGTGAACTTGGTAACCGGCGATAATCAATCCTCGGGTAATCGAATGCTCTTGGGCAGGCAAGACCCGCTCTATCTTAAATTAAACAACTCAACTGACGTGGCAGTTGGAGATCTCTTTACGGTCTATCGCCGGGTTCGGAAGGTGTTCCACCCAGTCACTGGAGAATACCTTGGTTTTGTTGTGAATCGATCGGCAATCGTGAAAGTCACGGCTGCCAGTCATGCCCTTACCACAGCGAAGGCCGTTATCAGCTACGGACCTATCTCTCCAGGCGACCGAGTAGTGCGGTTTGTTGCTCAAACGGCAGATATCGAACCAAGCCCCGTGGAACACGTTTCCGATCTCGAAGGGATGATCGTTGAACTCCAAGCGGACCGATCGATGACGCTGGTAGCCCAATCGAATGTTGTGTACTTGGATCGAGGGTGGGAAGATGGATTGAAATCCGGCGATCTTCTCGATATCCAGCGTCAGAGCGCAGGACTTCCTCCGCGAACAATCGGCCAACTCAAGGTGCTGACGACTGAACCACGCACCGCTGTCGCCAAAGTCCTGAGGGTCACTACTCGGGTTATGAAAGGAGATCGGTTCAAGTTCCTTGAAGCCTCCAAACCTATGCTGCCGCCCGTCGCAACAAACGAGGACTTGTCCGCGACACAACAGGCGACAGAAGTCACTCCGGTTGATCTGGTATCCGGCAAGCTGGCAATCCAGGATGAGGCTGGTCAGAGCCGTCTCAATCTTGGTGAAATGGCCAAGTTCCTGCGCTACGACTCTGGAGACGCGGCCATTAAAACTGAAAATTACCCGATCCTGGATCAGTTGATCGAATACCTGCGGACCACTGACGATATGAGGCTGATCCGAATCGAAGGTCATACGGATAATGTAGAGATCGGCCCCTCTCTCAAATCCCGGTATCCCAACAACTTGGAATTGTCTAAGGTACGCGCCAACGGGGTCCTTCGGTATCTGCTGGAGAAAGGTGGAGTGGAGCCATCTCGTCTTAATGCGGTGGGGCTTGGGGACACCAAGCCAGTGGCCACAAATTCTGTTGAGGAAGGTCGTACGAAAAATCGGCGGGTGGAAATTCTCCTGTACAATCCAGTCGCTGATCCTTCAACGCCTACATCCGATGCAAACACTCACGCACAATCTTCGGGTGGCAATCTTTCAACTCTAACTGCACGTGATAGCGACGACCAACAGACCTCCGCTCATGCCGGTTCAGACGATCCCGCTCGTTCGGGAACCCTGTCGCTGGGTGATTCTTCACAAACTTCTGGAAGCGATGGGTCAAACACGGACAACGGCTCTGATCCGAGTGGTCCACCGACGGCAGACACAGATAAGCAAGATCTGCCTCAACAACCCGCTACCGGGACACCAGCGGACTAGTTTCAACCGAAACCAGGAGCTCTGCGAAAGTGAAGTTCCTGGTTTCCCTCCATGCATCAACCAAACCTCTCCAGCAGGCATGCCGCGATACCCGATGTTCTTCGTAGTTCTTCACTGATAGAATGCAGAATGGTTTCCGATACAGACTCGACCGCCATGAGGCGAAGTAATCCGCTCTATGCGGATGTCATTGTCCCACGTCATATCGAACGAGCTTTCACCTACCTAGTTCCCTCCACTTTAGCTCAAGCCATTAGCGTTGGAAGCCGTGTCCTTGTTCCATTTGGCCGTGTGATGCTGGAAGGAGCGGTTGTTTCGCTCACGCATGAGCTTCCAGCCGAGATAAGAACCGCCTCTCTTAGGGAAATCTCTTCTCTCGTACAGGATGGACGGAATCCGTTACTGTCCCCCAAGCTGTTCCAACTCTCTCGCGACATTGCTTCCTACTACGTTGCACCTTGGGGACAATGTCTTCGACTAGTATCTTCCCCATTCGCAATGCGCCCGACTTCCCCCGCTCGATACATGACTACTCCGCAAGGGCGTGTCGCATTGGCAACCGGCAGTTGCCCTGACGATCTGCGGCCAACTCTTCAGCGAATTGCCCGTCGAACGACGGGAATCCTTTCGTCGACTCTGCATCCGACGCGACGAGCAAGCACTCTACGGATCATCGACACCCTCATCAAGAAGTCCTGGCTCGCTCGTGTGCCTCCGGACAACCCCAAGGTCGAAGAGCAGAAACAGCTCATGACACTGGTGTCGAATGAACAAGGTGACGGAGCACGGATGGACACCGCTCTATTCCATCCAAACCTTCCGGACTCAGATCTATCTTGGAGAACGCGCGTCAGCCAGTGCCTTCAAGGCAACCACATGCAGAAACTCGTCCTACATGCTCCGTGGCCGGATCGGATCAGAAGACTTGCCGACGCTATTCACCAGACTCACTTACTGAAGCGGTCCACCATTGTAATAACCGGTGAGATCGCGAGAGCCCTGTGGCTCAAGCAGCTCCTCTCAGCTCTCACAGGGCTTCATATTACCCTCGCACACACATCTTTCGGGTCGGATCGATTGGAACGAAGTGAGACTTCAACTCCATCCGTGATCGTAGGAACTCGCTCTGTCATTTTCTCGCCCATTGAATCGATCGGACTGATCTGGGTTGAAGGAGAAGAGGATACCGCCCTCAAAGAGCCTCAGGAGCCTCGATATCATGCCCGGGAAGTCGCGGGTATGAGGGCGGAGAGTGAGCGAGCTCTGTTCGTCCTGGCCTCGGCACATCCATCGCTTGAGTCTAAATTCGACGCGACCGCCGAGCATTACGACGTTCAGCACAATGCGACGCTTCGACCAAGAATCGAGCTCGTTGACCTCCGCAAGGAATCGGGGAAAACCCTATTCAACCTGAAACTGATCTCGGCGATCCAGGAAACCCTGAAGAGGCAGGCGAAAGTACTGCTTTTTCTCAATAGAAAAGGGTACGCAAGGACCTTGGTGTGCAGAGATTGTAGCTGGGTACCTCGCTGTGCCTTCTGCGCCGTTCCATTCACTTATTATCGGGAGGCCAGCCGTCTCACCTGCCGCTACTGTGGGACCTCAGATGGGTTGCCCGATTCCTGTCCCATGTGCCAGGCATCCCGTGTGAGTCCCATTGGAGAGGGCACGGAGCGAATTGAAGCCGAAACTCGTCGCTTGTTTCCACAGGCCAAGATCGCACGGATCGATGGTGACACGCTTCGTCGATCGGCTGCCGCCCGCCAATTGTGGGAATCCGCGAGGTCTGGGGCCTGGGACATTCTGATAGGGACCCAAGCACTGTTTCGCCGAGATCCTCTACCTCCACATGGATTGGTCGGCATTCTTCAAGCAGATTCTGAGTTGTATATCTCCGATTTTCGATCAGCCGAACGGACCTATCAGCTTCTGATGGATGCTGCAGACCTGGCCTCCCCAGCCTCGGCAGGAGGTCGAGTCATCATCCAGACGCGATTTCCCACCCATCATGCCGTCCAAGCTCTGTTATCGGAAAACCCCGATCGTTTCTACCGGGAAGAGCTTGAGGCACGGCGGCTACTTAACTACCCACCGATGTGCCACTTGGCGGAGCTCTCGGTAACCGGAACAACCCGTGAGCTCGTTGAAGCAGCCGCAAAGCGATGGGCAATGGATCTTGGCCAGGTTGGTTCTGATCAAGGATCTCTGATCGTGCTGGGGCCCGTCCAGGCCATTAGTCCACGGCTTCGACACCACCAGCAACGAATGCTGGTCAAAGCCACTGAACAGAGGACTCTGAGTCGTCGAGTCCATGAATCAGTTCGGAGATTAGAGCGGCAGTACCAAAAAGGACGGATCAAGTTTGCCATCGACATAGACCCTGTCGAAACGGGACAAGGCTAAGCCGGTTTTTTCGCTTTCTTCATCGATCGCGACCCACTCGGCGTCCTTGAGCGCTCTTTGGAGAGTGGCGAATCAGGTGTCCGAGATCGATTGAACAACCCATACGCAAATGAGATCCAAAACACCGATGAAAAGAGACCGAGGACGACAGCAGAGAGTATCGTTCCCATTTCAGACTCAGGAACTGAGTCTGACGTCCCCTTGAGTTGAACCATCAACACAATTGGCCAGACTAAGCTTTCTAAGCCGAGCAAGAGCGTGGACCAGGCCCATGTTCGCGAGATCGACTCTGCCATCACCCATAGAAACAGGCCTACGGTGAAAGCCCACCCAAGCACGATGAACGGCGAAATACCGCCCCAGATCAGCCAGAATCCGACGGTCGCAACCGTAGTACCAAGTATGACGTTCAGGAACTTCATAATCCCGACGGGTGGTCAGCTCGAACGGGAGAGTTTGACGGGGCTGCATGGTGATGTCAACAGAGGGAGGTAAGCGCACGGGGGGCTCAATTAGTCGATCATTTCTGAAGCAACCGTATCAAGGAGTACCTTCAGGTCGAAGGGCTTTTGAAGAGTCCGTCTGACGCCGAGCATCGTAGCGATATCTAAGACATTGCCGAAGCCGATGGCGTCAGATCCTCCGGTCATGGCAATCACACGAGCGTCGGGGAATTCCCGTCGAAGCACCATAATGCCTTCGAGCCCATCTTGATCAGGCATCAGGATGTCCATGATCACAAGATCCACCGGCTTCGTACGATATCGCTCTACCCCCTCTTTCCCATCCCGAGCTTCTTCGACCTCATAGCCGGTTTGCTCCAGGGTTTCACGAATGAGCTGGCGGACTTGGTCCTGATCGTCAACTACGAGGACCGACGGCATCCGAGACCTCGATGGACACAGTCGATCGTTCCTGATCGGAATTGATCTCGGCTGCCCGAGTGACCGGATAGGACGACGCATGATCTAGACCACGGCGAATCTTCTGAGCCACCTCGCGGGCTTTTCTCCCCGCAGCGATGACTTGATTAACATGGCGGTGGGCTTTGGTCTCGGCTGGAATCAAGCCCAGCGCCAACTCGCTGAAGCCCAGCACTGCAGTAAGACTATTGTTGAGCTCGTGGGCAATGCCACCAATCAAGCTCCTCATGGTCTCCATCTCCTCCACAACTTGGACCACCAGTGAGGCATTCACCTGATCCGTGATGTCGACCACCATCCCGATCGTGTGCGTGGGTCGCCGTCTGCTCCCCGCATCTTCACACTGCGTCACGGCTCGAAGACGAATGTGTCGGACGGATCCGTTCGGCCGGATCAGCCTGTGTTCAACCGTATACCGCTTCTCTTTCTCATGATCGAGGACCTGCACCATCGCGGCGCGCAGCCTCTCTCGATCTCCGGGATGGACCAACTCCAGATAGCGATCCAGAGAAGGTGACTCGTCCTCCCTGACCCCATAGATCTCACGCAAGATCGGCGACCAAATCTGGGTGTTCGTCCGGTGGTCATGCTCAAAGATCCCCACCTGTCCGGTCAGGACTGCAAGATCACATCGAGCCTTGATCTCCTCGCTCGCCTGTGTAGGCTGCTGACAAGCAGCGAGATCGCTTATCATCATAATGATTGTCCTTCCCTTGGACTGATAAACAGGAGACAGCCGAACCCCGACCGGAAACTCCACACCATCCTTGCGACGTCCGTGCACTTCTCGAATGATCTCGAGGGGACCGGAGCCGGCCAGTGAGAAACAGGCGTCACGCCTTTCTCGCTGGTCCTCACGATCTCGCGCTGACAGCAAACACTCGACAGGTCGCCCTAGGAGTTCCTCTCGAACATACCCAAACATTCGTTCGATATGGCTATTGATAAGGGAGATGGTGCCATCTTGACGAACCAGCAGCATACCGTCGGAGGTCGACTCCAGGACCGTCTTCAATTGAAGATCTCGTTCTTCAGCCATCGCCGCCAGCAACTTGTAGTCCGTGATATCATCAATCTTTCCAGACATCCGAATAGGTTGATCGGAAGAACCTCGTATCAGTACTCCACGGCAACGGACAAATCGAATATCGCCACCAGGCTGGATGATCCGACACTCGAGATCATAGGGGCGATCCGAAGTAAAGGTTTCCTCGACCAGGGAGAGAACACGCTCGCGGTCTTCTGGGTGGAGAGCCTTCTTAAAGGTCTCATAGGTTGGCGGTACTGAACCTGGTTCATATCCCAGCACACGATAGTGCTCTTCCGACCAAATCTCTGCGCCATTCCCGATGGCCCATCCCCACATATCATGGTACGCATTCGCCTGGGCTTGCACGAACTGAGGCCGTCTGTTGAAGGATTCGATTTCAATTGGGTGCTGGCCGGAACTGTCAGAAAAACAGACCAGCACGGATTCTTTTCCATCCCACATGATAGGAGCCACAGACAGAACGACAACCACTTCCTGCCCATCACATCGTACAAACTTCGTTTCCAACCGGCTGTTCGACTGACGTGATCCTACAGTCTGTGCAATCCAGAGGCGTACGGCCTCTTGTTGCTCATAGTGCACGAAATCCAAATACTGGCTGCCGATGATTTCCCCGGCCGAAGTGGCGCCCAGGATAGTCAACCCAGCCTGGTTGACATACATGAGCTCGGACGCGGTTGTTACCAGCATACCTTCTCTGGCAAAATCACACAGAACCGTCGAGGATGCCATCTTACGATGACGCTCCGCTTCCACCTGCCGGAGGTGGGACACATCGTTCATGATCCAGATAACCGACCGGAGCCGTCCTGTCCGATCCTCAATCGGTGACAAGGTCACCTCATTCCAAAACGACGTCCCATTCTTGCGGTACTGCCGCAGCGATACGCGACACGACCGTCCGTCTTGGAGAGCCAATGCGAGTTTTTCGATCGCTCCCCGATCAGTTCCAGGACCGTTCAACATCGCCGTTGTCTGACCAACGAGGTCAGACTCGGCATAGCCGGTTAACGACAGAACCGCGGGATTCGCATAGATGATGGGATGATGTAGGAGTGTCGCATCCGTCACAAGGACGCCGCAATTTGTCGCCGCGATCACCCTCGCCTGCAGAACATTCTCTCGATGCTGTCGAATGGCAATCCAGAGTGAAAGCCCTACGAGCAAGAGCAAGACCAGGAAGATAACAGCAGTCATGCGGGACAACCTCCCGGTAGGTACCCACCGTGTAGGTGTAACTACAACTACCCAGAGTGAGCCTATACGAATCGAGGGAGAGTGCCCAGAGATGAAGGTCGTAACGGGGCGAGAATTTTGCCCCTAGAATACTAGAGCCGAATGTTGCATCATCAGCCTTGTCGTTTGACAAAAAAGGCGGCCGCCTGGGCGCGCCGCGTGATCCGAAGCTTCTGAAAGACATTTGCAAGGTAGTTTTTCACGGTCTTGTCACTGAGCCCGAGCGCGACCGCGATCTCTTTGTTGGTCTTCCCCTCGGCAACTAATGCCACAACTCGTTCTTCCTGAGACGAAAGTTGATCCGTACCTGGAGGGGCCGGGAGATCATGGACTCCTCGCAACCATCTGAGGGCTCGTTCGGTCACCGTCGAATCTAGAATGGATTGCCCCTTGGCGACCGAACGAATGGCTTCCAGCAGTCCCGGCGAGTCGATTTCCTTGAGGACATAGCCTTGTGCCCCGGCGAGTACGGCCGCGAGCACTGAATCATCGTCCGCATACGACGTCAAGAAAATGACTCGGGTGGCTGGGAGAGCCCCAAGAATCTCTCGGCAGGCATCGACACCGGAACCGTCGGGAAGCCGTACATCCATCAATACCACATCGGGTTTGAGCTTCTGAGCCTCCAGAATGGCATCCGCCATCGTCCCGGCCTCTCCTACCACGGTAATGCCCTGGTTTTGAGCCAGCACCGTCCGAAGCCCCACGCGTATCACTTCGTGATCATCGACAAGCAACACACGAATGGTTTGAACTTGAGTTTTAGTTGTGAGCATAGTCACCATCCTTTGGAAGATCGAGTAAGATTTTCGTCCCCTTCCATGGCTTCGATTGAAGGGCGAATGATCCTCGGACCTTTTGAGCCCGGGCTGCCATGTTCCTTAACCCGTGACCAACGCCTTGAGCCGACCGCGCATTGAACCCGATGCCATTGTCACGAATGGTGAGACGAATCGTGCGAACGAGTTCTCGGAGCGATACCATGATCTGTGTGGCTCGGCTGTGCCGCAACGCATTACTCAGTCCCTCCCGAACGACATTCATAATATGAAGTGCCTGTTCGGTGGACAGACGACGTGCGGCAGCATCGTCGATCTGTATACGACATGTCATCGAAGAAGCACCGGACATTGTTTGGACCATGGTGCGTAGGGCCGTTGGAAAGTCCCCGCCCTGGATAATCTCAGACTCTAGACCCGCAATGAAATTACGCACCTCTCCCATCACGTGATTGAGCTGCCCAATCGTCTGATCAAGTGTGGACATGAACTTCGCCGCGACAGGTTCCGGCTGTTGCTTGATCATCGGTTTACAACCCTCTAGCCCAAGGCCTACCGCATACAAGGACTGCAGAATCCCGTCATGGAGATCCTGACTGATCCGCTCACGTTCTTGCAGGGCGGCACTCAAGTCCCGCTCGCGTTGCAGCAGCATCTCTTCCATTCGCTTGCGCTCAGTGATGTCGGTCGCCGCGCCCACCACCAGACGAACCTGCCCATCGTCATCAAAAATCGGCCGTTTCACGGTCTGAAACCAACGGGTGTTCCCCTTGGTATCGGTGAATTTCTCTTCCGGAATGAACCGATCCCGTCCGGTATGCATCACCTCACGATCGTTTTCCCGAAAAAACTCCACCTCATCGGCGTTCGGATTGAAGTCAGCATCTGACTTCCCGACCAAATCTTCCACCGTGGTTCCGTACCAGTCGGCAACCGTCTTGTTGGCCATCGCAAAACGTCCGTCCCGATCTTTGGCAAAGATGAGTCCCGGGTCTGTGTCGATGACCTGTCTCAAAAACGCATGCGACCGGTGAAGTTCCGCTTCAGCTCGCTTACGTTCTCCGATGTCTCTCAAGATCGCACAGCCGTACTCTTTTCCGTCATGCGACAGATAGTTGAAGGTCACCTCCATCTCCAACACATCGCCGGTGCGCGACCAATATTTCGCCTCGAAGGCCAACGCTCCCTGTTCCTTCAAATGATCCCAATGCTTCGTCCATCGCTCGACAGGGAAATTGGGGTCGATATCATGCACGGTCATCGCCGTCAGTTCCGGCCTGGAGTACCCCAACATTCGGCAGGCCGTATCGTTAACGTTGAATATTCGAGCGGTCGGATCCAACCACAGAATCGCTTCGACGGCTTGGTCGACCGAAAACTGAGTCAACTGCAGTGCTTGCTCCATGCGTTTGCGTTCGGTGACATCATTTCCGACGGTGACAGCGCATTGCGTGCCGTTCAACATGATCACTTCTGACGACAGCAGGCACTGGCGAACTTCGCCGCTTCTGCTCCGCAGCTTCACCTCCACATTGCGGGTCGATCCCTGTCGCTTCAACAGATCCAGGTATCGGGCCCGCTCATCCACAGAATCCCAGAGCCCGATCTGCAAAGTCGTTTCCTCCACCACTTCTTCTTTGCCATAGCCTAACATCTGACTGGCAGCACCATTCATATCCACGACTCGACCGGTATCCAACTCGGTAATAACGACGGGATGGGGGCTGCCCTGGAATGCCTTGGCAAACCGCTCTTCGCTAAGGCGCAATGCCTCTTCTGCGTGCCTCCGATCCGTGATGTCGTTCGCCACGGTCACCACGCAGAGCGTTCCGTTGAGCTCGGCGAGGTCAGCGGAGGTCAGAAAGTAGCGCAGCGCACCCGATTTGGCCCGTAAGGCAAACTCCATGTTGCGTACCGGCTGCCCCGCTTTCAATCGTTCAATGACCCGCACTCGATCTTCGAGATTCGGCCAAATCCCGAGCAACAACGTGGTGGTTCCGATCACTTCCTCACGACGAAACCCGAACGCGTGCAGACAGGCGTCATTCACCTCGATGCAACGTCCCGTTGCGGCCTCCGTGATCCCGATTGGATGAGGACTTGTTCTGAAAGCTTTGGAGAATCGTTCCTCGCTTTCCCGAAGCGCGTGCTCCGCGTGCTTGCGTTCGGTGATATCGTCGCACACGATGAGGGCCAATGGCTCTCCATCCTGCTGCAGCACACGTGCAAACTCGCGCACCCACAGCACCGTCCCGTCCCCTCGCACCTTGCGAAACTCCCATTGCGCGACGCCTTCCGGATGACGAAAGAACGTGTCCATCTCGGCACAGATGCGTGCTCGGTCTTCTTCGAAGAAAATCGTCTCCACTGGCTTCTCGACAAGATCCTCCACGCGATAACCCAAGTACTGTGCGCCATATTGGTTGACGGATCTGATGAGTCCCATCTTATTCACAGTGAAGTACATAGAGGGAGTCTCATCATAGAGCGTTCGGTATCGTTCCTCGCTCCCACGCAGATCGTCCAGTGCTGTTTGGCGATCGAGCTCACCGCCCAACCATCGCGCCATCAGTTGCACGAAATCCTTGTCGGATTCAGTAAAGTCTTTTCCGCGGGGTTCCACACCCCCGAAACACAGAGTCCCGTAATTGCGTTCTAGCCCATTGATGGGAGTCCCGATGTACGATTCCAACTTCAATGCAGCATAGGCGGGATGGTGCTGCCATTCGGCCGAAGCTCCGGCATGTTCGAAACTCAGCGGCCCGTTCCGGCGGAGAGCTTCAGCACAGTATGTCTTGTCCAGCGGCACGCGCATGCCCTCGTAAAATGCCGTGCCTGGTGCGTTTACCCGCTTGACCTCCAGCTCCTCACCCTTGAGATCGGTCTCCATCCCGATCGGAAGTTCCAAGATGCGGCAGCCAAGTTGGAGCAACGCTTCAATCCGATCTTTGAAGGACTGCCCTTGCGCCGACGAGATATCATGCAATGCTCGAATGGCCTGCTGACTCTTCCAGAGCGCCTGTTCTGCCTGCCTCCGCTTGGTAATGTCTCGACTGACTGTGATCATGCACGGTTTTCCGTGGTACTCGATCTGCTCTGCAGACACGAGGTAGTCGCGGTGTTCACTGCAGGCCGTCTGCAACACAGCTTCGAAATTGCGGATCGAACCCTCTCGGCGCAATCTCTCGGTGAAGCGAACCTGATCACTCGGCGTGAGCCAATGCTGGATGTCGTTCCCCGATCGCCCGACCACCTGCTCTCGTTGACAGCCGAGAGCGGACAGACAGGCGTCGTTGACGTCGAGCCACCGTCCCGAGTCGAGCTCAACCAAGGTCATTGGGTCAGGGCTGGACCGGAACGCTTTTGAGAATAGTTCTTCACTGGCCCGTAGCGCTTGTTCCGCTTCCTTACGCTCGGTGATGTCGACTGTCGCACCGATCAAGTGCGTCAATCGTCCGTTGCGGTCTCGAACCGCATGGCATCGCACGTCGGTCCAAATAATAGATCCATCTTTTCTCACCATGCGAAGCTCATAGTGGCACTCTTCGACTGCTCCCCTTTGCACTAACTCCCAGTGCTTCATGGCAATCGGCTGATCGTCTGGATGGACCAAGCCCAACCACACAATGGGATCGAATGACAGTTCTTCTGGGCCATAGCCAAACAGTTCCTTCAGATTGGTATCTCCTTGGTATTGGCCATTTCTGACATCCAGATCCCACACCCCGACCTTGCCGATGGCCGTCGCACGTGTGTAGCGCTCCTCGCTGGCCTGCAATTCTGCCGTACGCTCGATGACTTTGCGTTCCAATTCATCATGAGCCCGCTGGAGTGCCTCCTCTGCTCGCTTGCGCTGGGTAATGTCTTGGAACGTCCCGTAGGCTCGCACGGCTCGTCCGTTGATGACGTCGACCATCCCGGCTGCACGCACGGCAACTGGCCGCCCCATCGCCGTGATGAGCTCCAACTCAAGGTCCCACGACTCACCCCTGGCAATCCCTTTTCCGATCGCTTCCGCGATCAGAGGCCGACTTTCAGGCGTGTAGAAATTCAATGCGGTTTCCACCGTCGGGCTGTACAAGTCCGGCGTGGTTTCGTGCAACCGGTAGGTTTCTTCGCTCCATCGGAGGCGATTGGTCACAAAATCCAACTCCCATCCGCCTATCTTGCCGATGGCTTCCGTTTGTTGCATCAGCGCAAGCTGCTGCTTGTGATGTGTAATATCCTCTGCAATCCCGGCAATCCGCGCCTCCCAGCCAGTCATTCTGACTCGTCGGTCGGCGATCCAGCGGATGTACCCGTCGCGCCCGACGATTCGGTACTCGCAATAAAACACTGTGGTCGTCCCGGCGGCAACAAATCGATCGTGGTTCGCCTTGACCCGTTCCTTGTCCTCCGGATGGACCGAGTCGAGCCACAGCGACCCGTTCCGACAGATTTCCTCTCGTTCGATACCCCAGATGAACGTGAACGCCGTGTTCACATACACGACGTTCATTGCATCCGGCGAAAGGTCCGCAATCAGAAACGAAGACCCAACTGACTCAGCAAATTGACGAAAGCGCTCCTCACTCTGGCGCCATGCCTCCGTCCGTTCAGACACCTGCTGTTCCAGCAAGGCGTTGAGGGAAGCAACCACCTCCTGTGCCTGCTTGCGCTCGGTAATATCGGAAAAGAGACCGAGAATAGCGGGCTTGCCGTTCCAAGAGATCCGGGCTGCTTCGACCTGAACCGGAATCGGTGTTCCGTCCAACCTGAGGTAGACACGCTCTGCGCTATGGACAGAGACGCCACCGCTCAGGAGTCGTTGTACATTCTCACGGACGTCCTGATGATAGTCGGGATGGATAAACTCAAACGTCGGCCGGTCGATGATTTCTCGCACATCCTTGGCTCCCATGAGGAGCGCGCCCGTGTGGTTGACATACACCGTCCGTCCTTCATGGAAAACGAATACACCGGAAGGGGACAGCTCGACCAACGTGCGATAGCGCTCTTCGCTTTCCCGAACAGCCGCCTCCATCTGCTTGCGCTCGCTGATATCGGTATGGGAGCCGAGCAACCGAATCCGTCTACCATCCACCTCCGTGACAAACGAGGCTCTTGCTTCGATCCATCGATAGGTGCCGTTCTTATGCCGTAGGCGAAATTCCTGCCGATAATCGCCCTTCCGATGAGCTATATACTCCTGCACATACGCTATCGCTCGATCCCGATCTTCCGGGTGAAGAAGGCTCGCCCAGGTCTCAAAGGAAGCTGAAAGGTCCCCTCCCTCGTATCCAAGCTGGCGCATCCACTCCTCGGAAAATACCACCTCGTTTGTGGTGGTGTTCCAATCCCATAGTCCAGTACCCGAGGCTTGCAGCGCTTGCCGAAGCTTGCGCTGAGAAGCCTGCAGTGCCTCCTCCACCCGATTCCGATCTGTGACATCGAGCATGCTACCGGACATGGAAATAGGTTGGCCGCCGCTGTCTCGTAGCACCTCACCTCGACAGTTGATGGCACGAACCTCCCTGTTTGGCCGGACAATCCGACATTCCATGTCGAACCGGGCCCGGCCTGCCAGGGCAGCATCGATCGCCCTCTTCACGTCGTTTCGATCATCGGGATGGATGGCCCGCAAGAAGGTATCACGCGTGGCCGGAATGGTTTTGGGTTCGTGACCGAAGAGCCGATACTGCTCATCCGACCACCACATCTTTCCGCTCCATATCTCCCAATCCCAACTTCCAAGGTGTGCCAACGCTTGGGACTCGATCAGATGACGTTCCCGATGACAGAGCTCGTGTTCAGCCTGGCGGCGCTGGAGTTCGGCTCCGGCACGTGAGGCGAACACGGTCATGAACGATTTCAACCGGTGGGCATGACGCAGCGGTTTGGTATCCATAACTACTAATAGGCCAATAACCGTCCCGTCTTTCGCCCTGAGCGAGAGCCCACAATAGCTCTCGACACCGAGCTGATTGAATCGTCCTAATGTCGGGAACGAGGCTCGAACGCCTTGGTCGAAACAGGCCAACGAATGGTTGAGCGCGACTTCGCAGGGTGTGTCGGCGGGGAAATACTCAAAATTTTCAACGAGCGAGCCTCCTGAGGAAACCGCGATGGTGCGAATTTTCCTGACGGCCGCGGGTTGGATCTCTCCCACGATGGCATACTGCACGCCAAACACCGAACACAGATGAAGCACCAGGGTCTTGAAAAACTCCTCGCCGGTCTCTGCCGCCGTGCCCGCCACGATAGCTCGAAGCATTTCCGATTGCTCACGCAGGTCTTGGAGCTCACCATCCATCTGCCTATTCTGATGGCGAATGGTCTGGTCTCGCTCCGTCAACTCACGGACTAAGTCGGCAACCTGCTTCCGCAATAGCTCCATTTCAGGAGGATGGCTTGTGGCGCTCATGATTGGGCTCCCTGCTGCGCGACATCGACCAATACGGCAAGACTGGCTCAGCCCCTGGAGCGGCTTGCCTCAAACCTCAACACACTGATTGAGAGCGGTTTTCGCCAAGAACAACACTTCGTCTAACGCTCGGCTACGGGTTCCTAAGAAAATGTCCCAACGAGGGGGCTAGTCTCCTACGAGAGTCGATGAAAGTCTAGATCCGAATGGCCCAGGGCCTTCAAGGATGAGGCTGCAGGGAACCCATGGTACGGAAGGCATGACATGCGCTCGCACGACTGTCGCCGCACAGACCATAAATACACGTATCAGTCAGCGTTCTCCTCAGGACACTTCGGGAGATCGAGTACAATCCTTGTGCCCTTGTGAGGCTCCGATCTGATAGTGAATGCGCCACCGATTTTTTGAGCCCGCTCCGCCATGTTGGCTAACCCTCGACCAACACCTCGCACTGAGCGTGAACTAAACCCAATCCCGTTGTCCGTAATGGCGAGACAGACGGAACCAATGTATTGTCGCAGCGATAGAGTAATGCGTGTGGCATGGCTGTGACGGAGGGCGTTACTCATTCCCTCCTGCGCGATATTCATGACGTGAACGGCCTGCTCGGTCGAGACATGACTGGCGACTGCGTCATCGATTCGCACTCGACATCTGGCCGGATGGGTCGCGCACACGGAGTGGACCATGGTTCGTAGAGCGGTCAGAAAATCGCCCCCCTGCATGGGGTGAGACTCGAGACCCATGATGAAATTGCGGACCTGTCCCATCACATCGTTCAACTGCCCAATGGATTGATCGAGTGTCGCCACAAAACGCTGTGCGGAGTGTTCTGGCTGTTGTTCGATCAACAGCTTACAGGCCTCTAACCCGAGCCCAACGGCATAGAGCGACTGGAGAATCCCGTCATGGAGATCCTGGCTGATACGTTCTCGTTCCCGAAGCGCCGTACTCAAGTCTTCTTCGCGTTGGACGAGCATCTCTTCCATTTGCCTCCGCTCAGTGATGTCGGTCGCCGCACCAAGCACCATATGGGCCTGCCCTTGGGCATCAACAATCGGCCGCCTCACGGACTGTAACCACCGTGTTTTCCCAGACCAATCCGTGATCTTTTCCTCAGCCATAAAGTAGTCTTGCAAGGAATTCATGACCTGGAGATCTGTCTGGCGAGAACGTTCAACTTCGTCCCAGTTGGGATTAAAGTCAGCATCCGACTGGCCGATGAGGTTCTCCACGGTCGTTCCGTAACAATCGGCGACCGCTTTGTTGGCCATCGTAAAACGGCCCTCGCGATCCTTCGCATAGATAAAGTTCGGATCGGCGTCGATCACCTGCCGTAAAAAGGTATGGGATCGACGCAACTCGACCTCCACACGTTTTCGATCGGTGATATCAGAGAATAGGACAAGGATGGCGGGCCTGCCGTTCCACATGATCCGTGCGGCTTCAACGTGAACCGGGACCGAGGTGCCATCCATTTTCACATAGACCCGTTCCGCACTATGGACGGACACGCTTCCCGTGAGCAGCCGTTTCACGTTTTCACGGACTTCGTCGTGATGCTCTGGATGGATGAAATCGGACATCGGGCGATCAAGAATCTCTTTGGGATCATTCGCTCCCAAGAGAATAGCACCCGTGTGGTTGGCATACACGGCCCGTCCTTCGGAGAAGACGAAGACCCCGGAGGGTGAAAGTTCGACCAACGTTCGGTATCGGTCTTCGCCCTCACGTATTGTATCCTCCATCTTTTTGCGTTCGGTAATGTCGGTATGCGAACCAAGGAGGGGGGCCCGGGGGGCCGGGGGTTCGGGCCCAGGGGGGGGGGGGGGCCCCGCCCCCGGGGGGGGGCCCGCCCCCCCGGGGGGGGGGGGACCCCCGCCCCCCCCCCCCGGGGGGGCCCCCCCCGGCCCCCCCGCCACACACGGGGGGGCCCGCGCGGGCCCGGGGGGGGCCCCCCCCCCCCCCCGGCGCGGGGGGGCGGGGGCGCCGCCCCCCCCCTCCCCCGCCGGCGGTTCCCCCCCCCCGGGCGCCCCCCCCCCGTTGTTTGTTTTTCCCCTCCCCCCCCCCCGGCCCCCGGCGGGGGGGGGGGGGGGGCCGCGGGGGTTGGGGGGGGGAGGCACCGGCGCTTCGCCCGTGATGTCCAGGGCAGAACCAGACATCCGACAGGGCTTGCCGTTGTCGTCTCGGAGGACCTCGCCGCAGCAATGAATCGTCCGCACGTCACCATTCGGTCTGACGATTCGATATTCCACATCATACGGTGCCTCCCCCCCCAACGCCGCATTGATTGCGGCGACAACGCGATCGTGATCGTCAGGGAACAGTGCGGAGACAAAAATTTCGAAGGTCATGTGAGACAACCCAGGATCACGCCCGAAGATACGATACAATTCGTTCGAGCATCGCACTTCACCACTCTCGATCTCCCAATCCCAGCTACCCAGATGCGCTAACGACTGAGCCACACGAAGGTGCCTGGTTCGTTCATGCACCACGCTATCGCGTTCGACCAGTTCTTGCGCCAGATCGGCAGCCCGCTTGCGTAGCAGCTCTGATACAGAAACGTTACTAGGAGACATCATCCGAGACTCCTTGCCTGGTGATTGAGGCAACTGATCGAAGAAGCGTTGGAGCTTCCATGCGGGATTGAAACTAGACCTGATAAGACGGCGGAACATAGCTTGGAATGGGACGATCTCATCGCTCGTCACTCAGGCGTGTAGAAATAGACACATGGCCAGTGTCCTACGGGATAGGGCCAAAAGTCTAGATAGTAATGGCTGGGCTTGGGCAGGCAGAAGCTACTGGCTGGAGTTCAAAAAAATGGTGCCGAAGGCGGGACTTGAACCCGCACGGCTTTCGCCACACGCCCCTCAAACGTGCGTGTCTGCCATTCCACCACTTCGGCAACAACGCGTGAAACGTCGATCGTGAAGCGTCGTTCATCCGGAGTTTGTCTCGCAAAGCGTTTCAGGAGCTGCGCCTCACGAGTCACGAAGAACGAGCTTAAGGGAGCCTGCATTATAGGAGTACGGTAAAATTGTTGTCAATCAACCGAGGCTCCGGTAAAATCGGCACCAGTTTTTCTGTGCACGAGTCGCTCATGGTACAAACGGATCAGCGCGGGCTCTCCTCTTCCATCGTTGCATTCTTCGATGTCGACAATACTATTTTGCCTGGGGAAGCGAGCGAGCTACAATTTTTCCGTTGGCTCTGGCGTCGTGGGATCGTGGGATGGCCGGAAGCCCGAGAGAGTGTCTCTTGGCTACTGCGGCATTTCCCGACACTTTCGCTGCATCCGCTCCGATCACGAAAGCTCTACCTTGCCGGAAAACCTGCGCAAGTAATCCAACCTCTCGGGGAAGAATTCTGTCGAGAGGAATTATGTCCACGGGTTTCGGCTCCTGCGATGCGGGCGCTTGAAAAACATCGACGGGCCGGCCATGCCATCGTCTTCGTGACAGGGTCCATCGATTTCTTGATCGCTCCTGTCGCGGAAGCGCTTCAGGCTGATCGATGCTTTGCCAGTCGTTTGGAGCAGATGAATGGCCTCTATACCGGTTTTCTTATCCCCCCGCTTCCCTACGGCCAAGGGAAACGCCAACTGATTGATCGTCTAACTCATGAGCTGACCTTGGATCTCTCCCAATGCTATGCCTACGGAGACAGTCCCGGTGATCTCGATTTACTACAGGCCGTCGGCCATCCGACAGTGGTGAACCCGATTCGTGGGATGGCCTCTATTGCGCGACGTAAGAAATGGCCGATTGTCAAATGGCAATAAGCGTCGGCCTGATCCACGACACACCGTTTCCTCAGCCGGTCATCCAAATCAACACTGCTGTGAGTAGGGCGCGTTTCTCATGCGCATAACGGAAATTTTTCACAGCGTACAGGGCGAATCGACCTTTGCTGGGATGCCCTGCGTGTTTGTGCGACTCACTGGCTGTCCACTTCGCTGTACCTGGTGTGATACGGACTACGCCTTTTTCGGAGGATCGGAACTGTCACTCGATGAGGTCCTCGGAAAGATACGGTCATTCGGGTGTTCGTTGGTCGAGGTGACTGGTGGTGAACCATTGTCCCAGACAGAGACCACCACCTTACTCCATCGGTTGTGCCAAGAAGGGTTCACGGTCCTCCTTGAGACAAGCGGAGCCCTGGATACAGCCAGGGTTGATCCATCGGTCCGTATTATCCTGGATGTGAAGTGTCCGGGAAGCGGTATGACGGAACGGATGCATTGGCCCAATGTCGACCGGCTGAGGCCACAGGACGAGGCGAAATTTGTTATTCAAGACGAGATCGACTACGACTGGGCCAAACGCATGCTCGATCGTTTTCGCCTGACCGAACGCTGTCCGGTCCTGTTCAGTCCGGTGTTCGGCACGCTTGACCCTCGAGCCCTCAGCGAATGGGTCTTGGCAGATCGCCTGCCGGTCCGACTTCAGTTGCAACTACACAAATACATCTGGGCCCCTGATATGAGAGGCGTGTGAGGCGTAACATCCGCCCTGTTGCAGTTATACGGCTCGTCCGGATCCCATCGCGCGTAGTGTATGTCGGTCAGTGATTGACGCATCATGAAGGAGAACGAAATGAACATCATGCGAGTCAGACCCAAACAGGGTCAAGTCGATACTGAGACTGCAGATACGCTTGTCCTCCTGCATTGTGAGGGTGAGGGGCTCTCGAATGAAGACGCAGCGGTGCTGGATCGACCTCTTGGAGGGGCGCTCCGTGACCTCCTCCACTCCAAGGAATTCGAAGGAAAGGCCAACGAAGTGGTCCTCTTTCATACGCACGGAAAAATTCCAGCGAAGCGGCTGATTCTTGTCGGGCTCGGGAAAAGGGGTAGCTTAAGTCTTGATCAGTTTCGGCAAGCGATGGGATGTGCCGTCAAGCGGGTACGCAGCGCAAAATCCCGGACCTTTGTGGTCGCGCTTCCAAGCTTCACTCCTCGTGATTCTTCACCCTTGGATGTCGCACAAGCGATGGCCGAAGGCGCCATCCTCGGGAGCTATCAATTTACCGCGTACCGGAGTGATGCGCCCGCCAACAGCCAATTAACGGCGATGACGGTCCTGATCTCCCATAAGAACGACCTCAGGCAGATATCGGAAGGAATTCGTCGTGGTGTGGCCACTGCGGAAGCCACGGTGTTCGTCAGAGATCTCTCCAACCATCCCTCCAATGTGATGACGCCGACGAGGATCGCTCATGAAGCCAAGGCTGTGGCCAAGGAGACACGCATCAGCCTGAAAATTCTCGAGCAGAAGGACATGGAACGCCTGGGCATGGGGGCTTTATTGGGGGTCGCAAAAGGCAGCCATGAACCGCCGAAGTTCATTATTCTCGAGTACCGCGGAGCCAAGAAGAAAGACGAGCGTCCGGTCGTCTTGGTCGGTAAAACCATCACCTTTGACACGGGGGGAATCTCGCTCAAGCCGTCGGAGAATATGGAACATATGAAAGCCGACATGACCGGCGGAGCAGAGGTCTTGGCCACGATACGCGCAGCCGCTCGCTTGAAGCTTCCGCTGAATCTCATCAGCATTCTTCCCGTCGCTGAGAACATGCCTGGTGGTCGAGCGATGAGACCCGGAGACGTGGTCAAGACCCTCTCCGGAAAAACAGTCGAAGTCCAAAACACCGACGCCGAAGGGCGTCTGATCCTATCCGACGGTCTCGCCTATGCATCCCGATTCAATCCGGCCGCCCTGATCGACATCGCCACTCTGACCGGAGCCTGTGTCGTTGCGTTGGGCCAATTTGCGATCGGGATGTTGGGCACGGATACAAAATTGAAAGAAGCGATTCGTCAGTCAGGCGTTCGAGCGGGGGAACGCGTATGGGAAATGCCTCTCTGGGAAGAATATTTTGAACAACTACGCAGTGATGTGGCCGATATGCGTAATATCGGTGGGCGAGGGGGTGGTATGATCACTGCCGCTCTATTCCTCAGCAAGTTTGTCGGTGAGTACCCATGGGTGCATCTGGACATTGCCAGTACCGACTGGAGTGAGCGGGAACGCGCCTATATTCCCAAAGGACCAACCGGCATCGGGACCAGGCTGTTGATCCAGTTCCTTATTGATCGCTCTCTCGTTCACTACACGATATGACGGTCTCTCGCGACCAAATCGGCCAACTGTTCATGATAGGGTTCGACGGAACAACCGTTTCGCCGGATCTCGCTTCGTTTATCACCGAATACAAGCCGGGCGGGATCATCCTCTTCGCAAGAAACCTCGAATCGTCAGCACAAATTGTTGACCTGACGAACGAGCTTCAGCGTTGCAGTCCACACGTCCCTCTCCTCATCTCGATCGATCAAGAAGGCGGACGTGTCTCCCGGTTGCCGACAGAATTCACGATTTTCCCTCCATGTGAAGTGCTGGGCTACTGCCACTCGTCGGAGTTGGCCTATGCAGCGGCGGCCACGACAGCGAAAGAGCTTAAAGCCGTCGGCATCAACATGAACCTGTCTCCTGTATTGGATGTGAACAGCAATCCATTGAATCCGGTAATCGGCGATCGTGCATTTGGCGCAGATCCTCATATCGTGTCCGAATTAGGACTGGCTACTGCGGGTGGACTGCAGGACCATGGGGTCGTGGCCTGCGGGAAACACTTTCCTGGACATGGTGACACCACCTCGGACTCGCATAAAGAATTGCCCATCGTCACAGCGGACCGTGCAAGGCTCGACCACGTCGAGTTTCCTCCTTTCCGACACGTGATCACCAACGGAGTGGCCACATTGATGAGCGCCCATGTCGTGTATCAGGCACTTGATGAGACTCGCCCTGCCACGCTCTCTCCTACAATTATCGGAAGATTCCTTCGTGAGGAGTTGTATTTTGACGGTGTCGTCCTCACGGACGACCTGGAGATGCACGCCATTATCGACCATTACGGCATCGGAGATGCGGCCGTGCAGGCCATCCAGGCCGGCTGCGACATGCCATTGATCTGCAAAGACCGTAATGGGATCGTTGCTGCCTATCACGCTGTTGAGAAGGCCGCTACAGGCGGCGACCTTTCTGCAGGACGACTGGCACAATCCTTTGCCCGAATCCACCGAGTTAAGGAGCGGTTCCTACGCCCCTATCGACCGGTAACGATCTCTGATGCGAGACTTGTGGTAGGCTGCCGAAGCCACAAGGCTCTCTTACGTTCTATCCACCACACCCGTGAGCAGATCGCAAAGACCGAGATCTGATCAGGGGACAGCATACCTCTTGTGAGCAGCAGGATCTGGGATCATCCCATACCCCAGCAACTTGCCCCTTTGTCACCTCTTGTGGCATCATGAGCATTCCTTGGGAGGGCCTTATGGCCTCATTGCTCGAATACGTCGGATCCGTCCATATCTTTCTTGGACCCTACAGGGGTAATCCGATCGCATTGTATTTGCGACGGACCGAATCCGGGTGCCAGATTGGAGCCAAGGTTTACCCCTGGAACGATGTCATGGGAATCGGAGAAACGCCCAACAAGGCTGCTGCAGACTTTGAGGAGAGGTGGAAAACCAATGGCTTAACGGCAGATCTATATTCAGGCCCAGCATGGGAAAAAGGCATTAAGCCCGAAAAACCTGCTCCGCCGAAGCCTGCAGCACCGCCGCCAAAGACTGCGACTCCACCAGCACCAGCAGTCGCCCCGGCGTCCCCCTCTTCTGCATCACCTGCTTCTGCGACAACTTCGATTCCAGCAACACCACACTCGGCTACAGAGGATCCTGCTCCCCCGGCACAGCCGTCCGGAAAGCCTGCCTAGTCCTCTATCGATAGCCGTGCATTGGAATCACCCGGGTAACGCATCACTACGCGTATCTTGCCCGGCCAATTTGCTGTGTTTCACACCATAGCCGACATAGACAAGAATCCCGATGACGGTCCATACCACAAAGCGAACCCAGGTGGCTTGTGGCAATCCGGCCATGAGATAGAGGCATGCGCCGATGCTCAAAATTGGCACGAAAGGCATCAGCGGAAGTCGAAAGGGTCGGGATTGATGCGGTTTGGTGTATCGGAGCAGCATCACCCCGAAGCTGACAAGCACAAACGCGAAGAATGTCCCGATGTTGGTCATATCAGCGGCTTCACCGATTTGGAAGAATGCGGCCAAAATCGCAACCGTGACGCCTGTCAGAATAGTCGCACGATGCGGGGTCCCAAATCTTGGATGGACTTTGGAGAACCCTGGGCTCAGAAGCTGGTCACGTGACATCGCAAAGAACACCCGTATTTGTCCAAGCATCATGACAACTAAGACGCTGGTGATGCCGGCGACAGCGCCAAAGGCTACAATAGCAGCGCCCCACTTAAAACCCACGACACTCAGCGCTTCTGCGACCGGGGCATGAACGTCAATTTGGCTAACTGGAACCAGCCCGGTAAGGACGACGGCAACGGAGATATAGAGGACCGTGCACACGGCCAACGAGCAAAGGATTCCCAACGGAACATCTCGCTGAGGGTTCCGTGCCTCCTCTGCGGCGGTCGAGACGGCATCGAACCCGATGTACGCAAAAAAGATAATGGCGGCAGCGGCTCGGACTCCCTCAAACCCGTTCGGCATAAAGGGCGTCCAATTTTCTGCGTCCACCGCCGGAGCTCCAACGGCGATAAAGAACAAGATTACCGCCACCTTCACGATGACGATCACTCCTGCGGCGCGAGCGCTTTCCTTAATGCCTCTGACCAGAATGGCTGTGACCAACAGCACGATAATCGCAGCTGGGAAATTGGCGATGCTCCCTTCGGGCCCTCCAGCCCAATGCGGTGGGTTGGTCGCCCAATACGGCAGTTCCAAGCCCGCGAGTTTAAGCAAATTGGTAAAGTATCCGGACCAGCCGATTGCGACTGCGACGCAAGCCACACCATATTCTAAGATGAGATTCCATCCCGTTAGCCAGGCGAGAAACTCTCCTAGCGTCGCGTAGGAAAAGGTGTAGGCCGACCCGGCAACTGGAATCATGGCCGAGAATTCCGCATAACAGAGGGCAGCCAGTGCACATGTGAGTCCGGAAAGGACGAAGGAAAGGGCTATTCCTGGTCCGGCTCCTGGACGATGTGCATCGCCGACTATGGCAGTTCCCACTAGAACAAAGATGCCGGTCCCAATAATTGCACCAATTCCCAGTGCCGTCAGATCCCACGCCGTCAGTGTTTTTTTGAGCCGGTGTTCCGGCCGGTCGGCATCGGCCAAAATTTGATCGATGGATTTTGTTCGAAGAAGGGGGTTTCTCACGGCCGCCCCCAGGCCCATGGTGATCGACTTTGACCTGTTGGGATCAATGGTCTGAAACTGCTCATCAGTTCAGGATATGGCAGGAGAATGGTGAGATGGATAAGCAGCCATGGTATGAAACGGGCCAAGCAGGTCATGGGCGTGTCCGACGAGCCGCACGTAACAAGGCTTCAAATAGCCGACGATGACCCACATGCCGCTCAAATAAGAATTCAGGATGCCATTGAACCGCGAGTAGAAATCGATGGTGGGATGACTCGATTGCCTCGACGATCCCATCTTGTGCAAGGGCACTTGCCATAAGTGACGGGGCTACGCTCTTGACCGATTGATGATGTGAGCTGTTGACCATGAGGGTCTCACTCGCGACCACCCTTCTCAGAAGGCTCTTGGATGCCACGGTGACGGCATGAGAAACATGGATCGCTTTCGCCTTCTGACGATGGTCCATCGCGCTTGGGACTTGTGCAGGAATGTCCTGGAAGAGGCTCCCTCCACAGGCGACATTTACTGCCTGCATTCCTCCACAGATCCCCAAGAGTGGAAGATCCCTTATTCTGGCCTGGCGAACCACTTCCAGTTCAAAATCTGCGCGACGCTCGCTAACCATCGGAAACTTGTAGCGCTTCTTTTCGCCATAGAGCCTTGGCGGAAGGTCCGGCCCGCTCCCTGTGAGTAGGAGTCCATCGACCGTGTCGAGCAACCGTCTCCGAGCAGTTGGATCAGCCACGAGCGGTAGGATCAGAGGAATGCCGCCAAGTTCTTCAACGGCTCGAATGTACCGGGCTCGCAGGAAGTACGTCGCTTCCGGTCCACCCATATCCTTCCTGTCACCAGCATGAAAGTCCGGTGTCACGCCGATGACAGGCTTCATAGTTACTGCACTGGTTCGTACGGTGGTTCGTACGGCGTTGAATGCGTGTTTGACATTCCTTCGTTTTCAGCGGCAACACCGAGGAAACGAACCGGTCTATCCCCGGTCAAGTGCTCGGGAGTAATGAGATAGGTGCCGTACACGCTGGGCACCCAAATATTCATTGCCGTAGGTTCGCTGAAACCAGAAAACACGTAGGCAAGGCCGCCCACAATCCCCCCACCGAGCGCAAAGGCCGCCTTAAAGGGAAAATACAATATGGTGGCAGCCGCAGAAGCCGCTCCCATCCCGGCTCCGGTAGCCGTCCCTTGCTGTTGATCAGCGGACGAGGACTGACTCCATGCCGGAGCCACGAGCATCGAACAATAGGTCAGGATAACGACAAGAATCACCATCGCAAGTCTCACGTGATGCCCCTCCTTCCTCTCAAAGACACAAACTCAATCACTGCATGGACACCATGCGAGTGATACCGACATGCGTTATAACAAATTCGGACATGAATGCAAGCCCTCCGGCTGTTTTGCGCTTCATAGTGATGATGGGTAGCTTGGGATTAGATCCAGTTCGTCCATGATCGAAGCAACAATTTCTTCTGTACGGGCACTGGCTTCCTTGTTCAGTTCATCCATCAATTGATCGGCCTCCATTCGTTGATTCTCTTGGGCGAGACCAGAGCTCAATCGAAGGCCCAGCTTGCACCGACAGAGGGCTTGGGCAAATACATCTTCAGCACGCTCCTGATAGTGTGAGACATCATCCAGCTCAGCCTCTTTCAATATTGCCGCGAGCCGATCATCCAGTGCCATGGTTTTTCGAAGTGCCAGGAGCTGACTCGTGTTAATCTCCACCGCTACCTGGATACCTGCTTTCCAGCTCCTCTTTTTGACATTGAACACACAGGCCACAATATGGGGTTTCTTCTCAACCGGCTCGGGCCCAAAGAAAAGCGTGATCCGAAAGGCCGAGAGTTCCCGCATTGCATCTGATATCATAGGGGCTCAGTATATCATGGTTCACGTGAGGACCGTCGATTGATTGACGCCTCTAAATCCCAAGGATAATCTGCCTCCGTGAAAAACGGCGTGCATCATAGGCGAATTCTCGCTATCCAAGAAGCGCTTCGAGATATGCAGACAGTTGACGGGTGGCTGTTCTACGATTTTCGCGAAAGCGACCCGCTTGCCTATCGTGTGTTGCTTCTCGATCAGCCTCGGCACGTCACTCGTCGTTGGTACTATTGGATACCGGCCACCGGAGATCCTGTCAAACTTCTTCACAGGATCGAGCCACACGTGCTTGATGAGCTACCTGGCCAGGTCCAACACTACGTGTCATGGGAACAGCAACGGATGCTTCTAGCGTCTCTCTTGCGCGGTCAACGACAAGTCGCCATGCAGTACTCGCCCTTGAACGCCGTTCCATACCTCTCACGAGTCGATGCGGGTACGATCGAATTGATTCGAAGCTTCGGACTCGAGGTGATCACATCCGCCGATCTCGTACAACGATTTGAAGCAGTGTGGACAGACGAACAGCTCGAATCCCATCAGTACGCTGTTGACAGGCTCAGACGCATCGTCGATGACGCCTTTTCTCATGTAGCCTATTGCGTCCATCGCGAACGTCCTCTTACAGAATACGACTTGCAGCAGTTCATCCTCTCCCGAATGCGCGCCGCAGGTCTGACGACATCCAGTGCTCCGATCGCCGCAGTGGATGTTCACAGCGCTGATCCTCATTACACCCCACCCGAATCCGGATCTTCCCCCATAACCCGTGACAACTTGGTTCTGATCGACCTGTGGGCGAAGCAAACCTTCCCAGGATCTGTCTATGGCGACATCACCTGGACCGGTTACAGCGCAAAGCAGGTGCCGGCCAGGCATCGTATGATCTTTGATTACGTGCGGCAAGGCCGTGACGCGGCACTCTCATTTGTCCAGGAGCAAGTGCTGGCCGGACGATTTCCCTGTGGATGGGAAGTCGATGAGATCTGCCGGAAAACTATTCAGGAGACAGGGTACGGGGATTTTTTCATCCACCGAACTGGCCACTCGATCGGAGAGGAAGTCCACGGCAATGGAGCCAATATCGACAACCTCGAAACTCAGGACAGTCGCCGGCTTATGCCGCATACCTGTTTTTCTATTGAACCGGGCATCTACCTTCCTGGAGAATTCGGGATCAGGAGCGAGTTGGACGTCTATGTGTCGGAGCGAGAGGCCGTGGTGTATGGCCTACCACTTCAGACGCAGCTCGTGCCTCTTCTCTAGTCGTCGGCACACCTTGAACGTTCGACTTCCTTGACACAGTCTCTTGGCAGCGGATAGATTAAATTCTCATCCTTCTTAATACAAAGTTCTTCTCACGAGGGCAGAGATGTTCGGGACCATGGGTTTCTCTGAGCTCATCATCATTCTCATCATCATTCTCATCATTTTTGGTGCTGGCCGGCTACCACAGATCGGTGAGGGCGTCGGTAAAGCCTTGAAAGGGTTTCGAAAAGAGGTCAACGAGGCTCCCTCATCTCCACCAAATGAGGCACCCCAACAGGAAACTGTACAACCACGGTCAGTTGAAGCTTCTCCTACAGGCACGACCGAGGCGTCTTCCGCTGCACAGCCGTCCTCCACTCCTGCCAGAACAAATGCCCCTTACGCACCAGGACCTGAGCTGACGCCGGGCACGACCGCTTCCTTGCTATATAATACTTCGCCGCAGACTCCTCAAGCATCGATAACGCCTCCAAAACCAGTCCAACCGTCTTCTTCCCATCAGGTGATTACGATGGAGGAGCGGGATGCAATGCCTCCGCCAGCAGCTCGTGCCTCGTATCCGCCTTTGCCGGCCTCGCCACAAGCCAAAGCCAACGTAAAGCGCCCATCAGCGATTGTGAATAAGGACGCCGTCGCGCGCGTGCAGGCGCAGCAAGCTGCACTCAAAACCAAAACGGCGCCATTAGCCGCGGGAATGTCTCCGGACAACCTGCAACATCTGGGGGAAGGCCTCGGGGAAGTCGTACGAACATTCCGACAGGCGGTATCCGACGTTCGCAACAGCGTGGATCCCCAGATGCAGACCATCCAAGCTGAGATGGATGCGGCCCAAAAGGAAATCCAGCAATCGATCGAAGCCGCGAAGGAACTCCCCCCGGAAGAAGACGAGAGCTCCAAGTCTCAGTGACGTACTTCTCGTTGTTCTCCATACTGCCGTCAGATGCGTGCCGTATCAAATGGTCCCTCCTTACATTCCTGTTCCTAGCATGCTTCACTTTGACCGTCGGTTGCTATCAAGAGAGCCCCTCACCAGACTCAGAGAAAGCGCTGGACCTTCTTATTCTGTTGCTGGACGATCGCGACACGCTTGTTCGAAGGAATGCAGTAGAAGCCTTGGGAAAGATCGGTGATCTGAGATCCAAGCCTATGCTTCTGGGAAAGCTGGATGATCCCGAGCCATCAGTCCGTGAAGCTGCTGCGCGGAGCTTGGGTTGGCTCCCTGGATTGGATCCCGGAACGCGTTCTAGATTGACAATGCTTCTGCAGGATGACCATACATCAGTGCGGCAGGCGGCCTCACAAGCACTCAATAGAAACTAAATACCTGCGGAGTTGCCTGCATATGACGCGCTTCGACAGTGGCGACAAACCCCTGAACAGGGATCAGAGCTCCGGAGTTCTTACCTACATCTCTACAAAATGAGATAGCTGCGGTCTAAGAAATGCCCACGGATCGTATTAACACTCGACTCTCAGGAAATCTCTTGGTATCGTGACCCGTGGGGAGGCAGCTAGACGTTAGTGTTTCTTCCGGTGATGTGTTTTGGCCGGTAAAGATAGAAGGACTTTTTCGATGAGATACAAGACTCACGGACGCTTGGTAAACAAACGGGATCCCTTAACCTTCAGGATGAGCTTCTGCTTCGATTCAGTGCCTCGACCAGCCCAACTAGTTCCTTCTGAACCTGTTCATCCAGCTCGATGAATTGAACGCCCATCCCGGGAAACAGCAGATATCGCTCAGGTTTGCTACGAACCCATGCGACCTTTGCCTTCGCGGTCAGTTTATCCCACGGCTTATCTGGAAGGGCAAATTTGACCGTCAGCTCTGTCCCTGGCTTCAAGGGAGCCCCGCTTTCAATAAAGAGGCCCCCCCCACCTATACCTCCGGTCAGACTATCAAACTGTTTACCTTCTGGCGTCGTGTAACGAACCTTCAATGCAAGAGGTGCGCGCGGCTGGGCGCGGCAATGAGCAAACCGGGCATCTTCACCGCTGGCAAGTACACGCTCGATGACCGCACCCCACGACATAGCACCCAACAGTTGGCCAAAGGGGTCTTGTATGGTGATCGTTTCTAACTTTGAATCGATGACGAGAGACTTACCTTCATGACCTGCAGTGGAAACAACAGGAAGTTTCATAGAACCATGACTCTTTGTAGTATGCTACATGGGTAATAGTACTAAGCTGCCTGCCCCGTATGTGAAGTAATTTTCACTAACTCATGGATCCGATCGCGTATCTCATCCGCAATCTCCGTAAATCGTATTCCCATTCCAGGGCTGAATGTATATTGATCGGCTTTAGGACAAACCCAGGCAACGCTCCCTTTAGCTGGCAGCCATTCTTCTGACTTTTCTGGAAGCGAGAATTCCATGGCTAACTTCGTCCCTACAGGAAGGGGAGATTGGCTTTCAATAAATAACCCCCCCCCCCCGATACCTCCAGCCCGACTTTCAAATCGCATGCCATCTGGGGTGTGATATCTCACTCGAAACGCAAGTGAGATACGTGGCTCAGAGCGAACCTCTTTTTGAGCTGAAACTTTGTGATAGGAGAGAATCTGGTCGATGACAAAATCCCAAGTTAAACTGCCGATCGCTTCTCCCTTAGCCCCCACCAAGACAATCATTTCCCGGGCTGGGTCAAGCTCGAGGACCTTGCCCTTATGGCGAAAACTCAGAGAAACTGGGTACTTCACAAGACCTCCGTCCAGCCACTGTACACCTGGAAAGTATAGCTCAGCGATTTTGCTTGTCGAGATAATGGCTAGGAGTACTAGCAGAAGAGAAGAAGGACGGTGGTATCTGCCGTAATACCGACCAACCTAGGTCTTTCTAAAATGTCGAGGAGGCAAATGTGTGATCGATAAATTAATTAATGTTTACGCTGTCTTAGCATCGTTCTCTTGTTCAAATATACGCATCGGTGGGTTCTTGCCCTGGATGGCATCCTCCGTAATGACTACCTCGATGATCTGTTTCTGGGACGGTGCGTCGTACATTACGTCGAGCATTACCTCTTCCAGTATGGCTCGAAGGCCGCGAGCGCCAGTTTTCTGTGAATACGCTTTTCGTGCGACTGCCCCTAACGCCCCTTCTGTGAACCGTAGCTTGACCTTTTCAAACGACAGCAACTTTTCATACTGTTTCGTCAAGGCGTTGCGCGGCTCTGTCAGGATACGGATAAGAGCGCGATCGTCTAGTTCTTCTAAAGTAGCCACAACGGGCAACCGGCCGACAAATTCAGGAATCAGACCGAACTTCAAGAAATCTTCAGGCTGCACCTTGGAGAGTAAATCGCCCAAGCGAATGTCGCTCTTCCCACGAATATCCGCTCCAAATCCCATCGACTTACGATTTAGTCGCTGCTCGATGATTTGCTCCAAACCGACAAAGGCCCCACCGCATATAAACAATATATTGCTGGTATTCACCTGAATGAATTCTTGATGTGGATGCTTTCTCCCCCCTTGCGGAGGGACGTTCGCGATCGTACCCTCAATCAACTTCAAGAGGGCTTGCTGTACACCTTCGCCAGACACATCCCGAGTGATGGATGGACTGTCACTCTTCCGGCTGATCTTATCGATTTCATCGATGTAGACGATCCCACGCTCAGCCCGTTCAACATCGTAGTCAGCAGCTTGCAAGAGTTTCAGAATAATATTCTCCACATCTTCACCCACATAACCAGCCTCGGTCAGGGTTGTCGCATCGGCGAGGGTAAACGGGACGTCCAAATATTTAGCCAGAGTTTGAGCGAGGAGCGTCTTTCCTGTACCAGTAGGACCCACCATGAGAATGTTGCCCTTCTGGAGCTCAATATCATCAACCCCTTTTTCCTTTGAAGAGATGCGCTTGTAGTGATTGTGAACGGCCACAGACAAGATGCGCTTCGCACGCTCCTGTCCGATGACATACTGATCGAGGTGATGCTTAATTTCTGCTGGCTTCTTAAGCTTCGACGAAATCTCTTCTTTGGCCTCTTCCCAGTCCTCGGCAATGATGTCGTTGCAGAGATTGACACATTCGTCGCAGATATAGACTGTCGGTCCCGCAATCAATTTTCGTACTTCATCACGGCTTTTGCCACAGAAAGAACATCGTAAGTGCCTGTCCATCTTTTCCTGCTTGGCCATGGATCCTCCTGTGTTACTTGCCTTTGGCCCCGTCCTTTGTTCCGTCGTGAGACTCCACTGCTTTCATGAATTTTGGGGGTCGTGAGATGACTTCGTCGATAAGCCCGTACCGCTTCGCTTCCTCACCGGACATGAAATAGTCCCGTTCAGTATCGTGAGCGATTTTTTCGATAGGTTGTCCCGTGTGCTTAGCCATAATCTCATTGAGGCGTTCACGAATCTTTAGTATTTCGCGAGCATGAATATCGATCTCCGTCGCCTGACCTTGGAATCCGCCTAACGGCTGATGGATCATCACCCGGGCATTAGGCAAAACAAACCGTTTACCTTTTGTCCCCGCGGTCAATAAGAGCGCACCCATGCTCGCAGCTTGTCCGAGGCAAATGGTGTTGATCGGAGGTTTCACATACTGCATCGTGTCATAGATGCCTAATCCGGCTGTGACACTGCCCCCTGGAGAATTAACATAGAGACTAATATCTTTCTCAGGATCTTCCGCTTCAAGAAAAAGCAATTGTGCGATTACCAGGTTGGCAAATACATCGTCAATCGGGGCGCCAAGGAAAATGATGCGATCCTTGAGAAGGCGTGAGTAGATATCATAGGCACGCTCGCCACGATTGGTTTGCTCCACAACGATCGGGACCAACATATTCCTCAATTCCTTTCTTCGCATAAGCCCCTGACGGTTGAGATCAGGCGCAACGAACGACTGAATTCATCCTTGAATGACCGCTTGGCGATAGACAATATCCAGAGCTTTGTCAGTCAAGATCCGTGCCCGCAACTCATCGATGGCATCCTGGCCACCTGCCTGGATCATCTTTACGAGATCAGCCATCGGGACTCTCAGTTCAGTGGCCAATCGAGTGACCTCGTTGTTCAGATCTTCTTGGCTGACTGACACACCTTCCTTTTCGGCAATAGCTTCGAGTATTAGTCCCGCCTTAACACGACGATTCGCCTCATCACGATGTTCCTCGCGCATCTTCTTCCGTTCTTCGTCATCAACGGCCGGAAGAGAATCGGTAGCGTTACCCCGATGCCGTGCTTGGAGTTTTTGACGCACAATCGTACTCAGCTCTCGTTCTACGAGTGAGTCGGGAAGGTCAAAATGATGGGATTCAAGAAGACGTTTGAGCAGTGTGTCCTTGTAAGATTCTTCAATGTCTTTCTTGAGAGCCTTTTCCATTTCACCGCGTAGCTTCTCTCGCAATTCGTGGAGTGACGCGTATGATCCACAGTCCTTGGCAAACTCGTCATCAAGTGCAGGAATCCTCCTCTGTTTGACCCCTTTGATATCCAAACTGAATCTGACGGACTTTCCCGCGACACGCTGATCTGGATGACTTACAGGATAAGTCTGAGGGATTTCGATAACGTCTCCTTGTTGTCTTGCGATAAGGTGCTCATCGATTTCGATGCCTAATAAGGCCGCTTTTGACCCTACCCTATGTAGCTGACCTTCTTTCTTGGTCCCTTCAAGAGGGACACCATCTAGAAATCCCTCAAGATCGACGATGGCATAGTTTCCTTCGGCTATCGCTGCACCAACAGGTGCAGCATCTAACTGAGCATGCTGTTCGCGTAACACGTCCAGCGCGCGATCTACTTGCTCATCGGTAACAGTGCGTTTGTCGGCCGGAAGGGAAATTGGATTCGGCGCTTTATAGTTGTGAAGCTCGATTGTGGGCTTGATCTCAACTGTCGCAGTAAACGTGAACGGCGAATCTTTTTTGATTTTGACTCGATCCAAGGGTGGAATTTCGACTACCACCGGGCTGATTCCTGCCTCCTTAATAGCTCGATCATAGAAATCAGGAACCAGTTTTCGGATCACATCCTCTTCAACCGTTTTAGCATAACGCTTTTCTAGAATCGCCATGGGAGCCTTCCCTGGTCGAAATCCTGGAATCTGTACCTGACGGTTGAGCTCTAGATATGCACGTGAAAACTGTTGGGTTACCTCTTCGGCCGGCACCTCGATCTTCAAGGCGCGTTTCATCGGTCCCAGCTCCGTTACTTCCATCTTCATCGTCACGGTTCGGACTCCTAGTCAAGGGGATCGAAGTGATGGTGCGAGAGGGGGGACTTGAACCCCCACGGTCACCCACGAGATCCTAAGTCTCGCGCGTCTGCCAGTTCCGCCACTCTCGCAACGGTGGAGAACGTCCGCGGATCTACCCTCTAAGTAGTGAGATAACAAAAAGTAGCAATACCGTATAGCTTTGTACCGTTGGACCCATGCTAGTGTCAACCCATACGACCGAGGGAACCTCATCCCCCCCGTTCGTCAGGATACACAGCTTAAAAGGTAATCTCTATGTGATCTCGCGACCAACTCAGCAGGGGCATGACCTGTTTGCCTTGCTGGTCATGCATACGCATGCTAAGATGCCGCCCTTTGTACTTCTCGAAGCGGAGAGGTGCGAGAGTGGACGAATCGACATGCTTGGAAAGCATGCGTCCCGGCAACGGGACCGTGGGTTCGAATCCCACCCTCTCCGCCATACCGCACATAGCGTGTACCACTCTCGTTCCATGGTAATTGGAGTGGGCGGAGAAACACCTCATGTGCGGACTATTTTGTAGAGCCTCGCTTAAAGAATTAGGGGCTGGGCCCTGTGCAATGGAACCCTGTGAACCCCGCCAGGTCCGGAAGGAAGCAACGGTAAACAGCCAGTTCTGTGTGCCGCAGGATCACCTGGCCCCACTTCTCTTTTCAAATTATGTTGAAAAGAGGACAGGAGGTCTTCTCTGTGGATCTGGACTCTCCCATCTGTGACATCCTAAGATTATTGCTCACCGGAAGGGGATAGCGACTTTTGGATTATCTAGTTTCCGCTCGAAAATATCGGCCCGGCACGTTTGATGATGTGATCGGTCAGCCGCATGTCGTTCAAACACTGATGAACGCCGTCTCGACGAAGCGAATCGCGCATGCCTATCTATTTTCAGGTACCCGCGGCGTGGGAAAGACGACCGTCGCTCGAATCCTCGCAAAAGCGCTCAACTGTGAACAAGGACCAACGAGCCGCCCGTGTGACACGTGTGAGAATTGCCGCGAAATTGCACAGGGTAGCTCGGTCGACGTCATCGAGATTGACGGCGCATCCAATACCAGTGTGGACGATGTCCGGGAAATTCGTGAAAACATCAAGTTCACACCGTTTCGTGGACAGTTTCGTGTCTATATCATCGATGAAGTTCACATGCTCTCTAACTCGGCATTTAATGCCCTCTTAAAGACGCTTGAAGAACCCCCAGCGCATGTCGTCTTCGTGTTTGCCACCACGGAAATTCACAAGATCCCCGCGACGATTCTCTCACGGTGCCAGCATTACAATTTTCGGCGCATCCCGAGGGCCGAGATCATCGAGCGACTGCGACATGTCGCGGCTCAAGATGAGTTGACCCTTGAGGACCGAAGTTTCGTGGCGCTGGCTCGAGCCAGCGAAGGAAGCATGCGTGATGCCCTGAGTCTTCTTGATCAGGTAGTCGCCTATGGTGGCAAGACCATCCGCCATTCCGAACTTGAAGTAATCTTGGGAGCCGTGCCCCAAGAGATGGTCCAGAACCTCGTGGGAGCGATTTTCGCCCAAGATAGCCCAGCTGCACTGACCAGCCTTGCCCAGTTGCTTGATCAAGGACATGACTTGCGGGCATTTTGCGCAGACGTGGTCGAACGTCTCCGCAATTTGCTTGTGGCCGCAGTCGTTTCCGGTACAACCGAATTACGCAGTTTGATTGAAACTGCGGAAGACGACCTGAACCAGCTTTCGGTAGAAGCGAAATCGTTGACGCCTGAACAAATCCAGGAACTATTGGCAATCTTCATTCAGGCTGAGGATTCGCTCCGATTCAGCTCTCACCCTCGTTTCGTGGTAGAAACTGCCGCCATCCGAGCCACACGATTGTTCCGCCAACGCGACAGCCACACGGGCCAGCCTGTCCAGGCCGCACCGCCTCCTTCAACCCAAAAGCATCCCATTACCTCAGACGCGCGTAAAACCATTTCACCAGCTGCAGCTCCCCCTTCTCGGCGTCAGGATATGCCTGTCGGCACAAAGCTAGCCTCTCACCCTCATTCCGCTTCTAAACCGGGGCAGGCTGACGGACCAGCTCTTTCAGAGGTTGTCCCTAAACCTGCGGCTGATACGGTGGCAGGGACTTCAGCAGCCATGCCGACTGTACCTGTCGGCCCACACCCAACATTACACTGGGAATCGGTCCAAGAAGAGGTCAATGCTTCATTTCCAAATATGGCACCATTCCTCGAGGCTGGTCGGTTTGTCGGGATGGAAGGCGGCTTCGTGACTATCGGATTTCCAAAGCAGGCGACTCTGGCTAGAGCCAGATTGGAGAAGGAAGAAAACCTCCTTGTACTAGCGCAGTTATGTGAACAGCAAGTGGGGCATCCGGTCCGTGTTCGCATCATCGAGCTGAACGAGGCTCATCCCCCAGGGCCAACTATGGCCCAAATTCGAGCCGCTAAGGAACAAGAGCAGCGAACGGTGTTGTTCGAACGCGCAAAAGCGAATCCAACGGTGAAACAGGCACTCGAGATCTTCGGCGTTGAGTTAGCCGAGGTTCGTACCATAGCCCAACAGGAGGCAAGCGAATGAAAAATCCTTTCGGCAACATGAACAACATCCTCAAGCAAGCTCAAGCCATGCAGGAACAGATGGCCAAGCTTCAAGAACAAGCAGCATCGAAGACCACCAGCGGCACGGCAGGCGGTGGGATTGTTACAGTCACCGCGAACGGTGCGATGCAGATTGTCGGCGTAACGATCGATCCTGAAGTTGTGAAGAGCGGCGATGTCGATATGCTTCAGGACCTTATAGTGGCCGCGACGAACGAAGCACTCCGTAAGGCGAAAGAATTGATGGAAGGTGAAATGAAAGCGTTGACCGGCGGAATGAAAATCCCGGGCTTGTTTTAACGATGGCCGTCGATCAACAAGGCTTGCTGGCAAGACTGATCAAGGAATTGGTCCGTCTTCCTGGAATCGGTCACAAAAGCGCACAACGGTTGGCTTTTCATCTGATGAAAGCTGAGCGGGATGATGCCTTGCGATTAGCAGATGCGATCCGAGCAGTGAAGGACGGGTTGTCGTTTTGTCGACAATGTCGAAACATTGCCGAGGGGGATTTATGCGAGTTTTGTCTGGACCCGAAACGCGATCGGACGAAGATTCTTGTCGTGGAAGAACCGAGTACCCTGTATGCCGTTGAACGGGCAGGTGCCTATCGTGGCCTCTATCACGTCCTATTGGGAGCGCTGTCTCCGCTCGACGGCGTTGGTCCTGGAGACATCAAGGCGGAGGAGCTGATCGACCGCGTGAAACTGGGTGGAGTTCAAGAAGTGATTCTCGCCACGAACCCCACCATAGAAGGAGAGGCCACTGCGATTTACCTCACACGATTGCTCAAGCCCTTCGGTGTGCGCGTTTCACGCATCGCCTATGGCATTCCGGTCGGTATGGATATTGAGTATGCGGACGAAGTAACGCTGCTGAAATCGATTGAAGGACGGCGAGATTTGTAAACCTAATAGGTTACCTCCCAGTCCGCATTGACCCTCTCTCAGCGAGGTTGCTATAGTTCACGTATTCCCTCGAGTCTAGAGCCCTGGCTATGAAAACACGTCCCCCAAAAAAGCGAACTTCTTCCACGAAACCTCCTCGCGCAACACCTCCTAAACGTTCAGTGACTGCTCGAAAGAGAAGTCCAAAAAATGGAAAGTATCCGGATATTCGCCGTGATCTTGAACGCCAGCGGGAGGCAATCCTTAATGAGACTGAGGAAGTCCTAACACATCGTGGTGACATCGAGCCGTTTCCCGACGTCAGTGACCAAGCGTCTGCCGAGGTCGATCAGAACTTTTCGATGCGCATTCGCGACCGCGAACGGAAGCTGCTCAAGAAAATTGATGAAGCCCTGGAACGAATGGATGCAGCCACATACGGCATTTGCGAGCGCTGCGGCGGAGACATCCCGTACAAACGCCTCAAAGCCCGTCCCGTCACGACCCTCTGCATCGAGTGCAAAACCCTCCAGGAACAGGAAGAAAAAACTCGAGGCTGAGTTCGTTCTTTTTCGGTATTAGAAGTGCAGCGCGACTCCACCCACCAGATGAATCATTGAATGCTATATCGTCCCAATTAGGAATCCGTTTCATATCGGAATATGTACCAGCCCTGCGTCCACTTCGCTTCACCAAAGAGGGCTAGGTGCTGGATCACAAAGAACGTGAGACCCGTCAATGCCTGAACGGATGGGGAATAGCTGGTCTCCTCGTAGCCCTGTCTTGATAAGCGAGCCCGCTGAGAACCTCCGCTGATACCCACATAGGGATACCATCGCCCCTAAGGACTCTAGCCTATTTTTTTAACGCCTTGACACGTTCCTTCACATGCGCAATCCGGGCAGCTTCTTCAGGAATGCCTTCCACGATAGCGAGGTAGGTTTCGTATTCTGAGAGTGCACGTTTAGGATTCGACGATTCAATCGATTCAGCAAGGTTAAAACGGGCAAGCGCATAGTTGGGTCGTAGGACGATGGCCTTCTCAAACAGGGTCACTCCTGCGGTTTTATCTCCAAGTTGGATCTCGATCGTACCGAGGTTGTTGAGTACCTCAGGAATATTGGGTCTGAGTGCAAGTGACTGTAGCAGCTCGGTTTTCGCTTTCTCACGTTGTCCCTTCGCCTGCCAGGCGACGCCAAGCTTATGATGGGCTTCTGCAAGCCACACGGTATTCGTAAATCCGCTGGCAATAGACTTTTGATACGCATCCACGGCAATGTCATAGTTCTTCTCGCCACAGTAAGCAAGTTGAGCGGTTTGTCCACGCGAGAATTGCTGCAAAGATGAGAACGGTTCTTTATCTTCGATCCCCTGACTTTCAATATTCTGCCCCCCCTTGCCTCCTGTCGGATTGCGTAGCCGATCAAGAAACTCCCGCCGATAGGGAGAGAACAGCCGTACATACGTGTCGATGGTGAAGGAAGCCTGGAGCAGCATCGGACGATCCCGCAAACTGGCCACGAGATATTGGGTCGTGCTTTTTTCATCGCCAGTTTCCAGCAGAGCACTACTCTCCATGTTCGTTCCGGTTTCCAATTCGGTCACATTCAAATAGAACTCGAGGGACGGCTTCAGCTGAGAGAGCGTGTGCCGGAGCACCGAATATGGATGAAGATCCAATCCTCTCGGAAAAGTAAAGAGGGCTCCGACGAGGACTCCGTCTTCGTCGAAGAAATAGGATTCTTCTCCGTGCGAGGCGCTACGCTCCATGGGAATTGTCAGCTCCTGGCCACTTCCCCAATCGTTGGCTGTATGCGTCGAGGACGGATGTTTGGTCAAGAAGTCAGCCTTGTGCTCACAGAGCGCTGTCGACGCCAACAGAACGAGATCGGTTTCCGAGGGAGGGAGAGGGGGTCGGACCGGGGCATCCGAGGCACAGCCGACTATGGCTAGGCTTAGGGCGAGAAATACGCCGGATGATATCAGGGACCACAAGAAGGTCATACGCGAAGCCTCTGAGAGGAACCATACACGATTTGAGGGGGACTTCGCGAAGAGGAAAATGAAAGGCCCGCTCTTCTGTGAAGAGCGGGCCTTAATCTTACAGCAGTCGGCCGTAGCTACTGGCGTTGGGCGTCGAGCATACTATCTTCAGCCGTGTATCCGTGAAGATAGGGAGAGCTCCCGCCCAGCGTATACATCGGACGATTAATCCCGTAATCAAACGCATGGCCAATCGGGTGCAGAATGAACCCGACCCAGCGGAGCGGATGATCACTGATGGCCGATCCGGCGGCTGGGGAGGAGTAGACCAACGCCGTACTGTCCAGGATGTTATAAATGCTTGTCGGAGGCATGTATTCCTTGTCCTCAGCAGCCACACCCTGTTGATGCGTCGTGCTGCAGCCGGTTGCGACCAGAGCCAACATCACCATCCCGACAACCGTTAACGTGGCTTTCATCATATAACCTCGCTTGTTTCAGACCCTACGATCCACTATGCCCCCTTCAAATCAATCAGAGAGACAATCTGAAGTGTAGCCGACACCCCGGTTTCTGTCCAGAATTCAAGGGCTTCGCCTCTTACTGGAAAAGTCATTCTTTCTGATGAGATAGAAGGGATTCGGAAAGGAAGAAATGGTGGGCGATACAGGTATCGAACCTGTGGCCTCTTCCGTGTGAAGGAAGCGCTCTACCACTGAGCTAATCGCCCGACCGAGCGGGAGTCTAGCACGGGATTTCAGGCTGGTTCAACGTGCTCTGTCTCCTTGACTTCGATAAAAGACGGTTCCTAGAATGAGCCCTTCTCTTCACAGGAATTTCCAATCCCATGCGTGACGACATTGTCATCGTAGGCGGAGGTCTGGCTGGATCCGAAGCCGCGTGGCAAGCGGCTAATCGCGGCGCCAAAATCACGCTCTACGAGATGCGCCCGAAAGAGATGACGAAGGCGCATAAGACGGGCAACTTGGCCGAGCTCGTCTGCTCCAATTCGTTGGGCTCGTCAGATCCGCTGAACGCTCCGGGCATCCTCAAGGAAGAGATGCGGCGGCTGAATTCGCTGATCATTGCTGCTGCGGAGCAAGCCCGTGTGCCGGCCGGATCGGCGCTGGCCGTGGATCGTGATGTATTTTCTCAGCACATCACCCGCGCGCTGGAAAGCCATCCGAACATCAGAATTCTTCACGAGGAGATCGCGGAGATTCCAACAGACTGCCTCTGCATCATCGCGACGGGGCCGCTGACCTCCGACAAGCTCTCGCAGGCCATTCGCGCAGCGACGCGATCCCAACACCTGTATTTCTTCGACGCCATCTCGCCGATCGTCGATGCGGACTCGATCAACATGGACATCGTCTTTCGGGCGTCACGCTACGACAAGGGCGGGGATGATTATTTAAATTGCCCTATGACGGCAGACCAGTACAATGCGTTTTACGACGCCATGATGGCCGCGGAAAAAGTCCAGCCGAAGGAATTTGAGAAGACGCCCTATTTTGAGGCCTGTGTGCCGATTGAAGTGCTCGCTGAACGTGGCCGCCAGACGATGCAGTTCGGCCCGATGAAACCCGTGGGCCTCAAAGATCCGAGAACCGGCGTGGAGCCAGCAGCCGTCGTGCAATTGCGCACAGAAAACGTCCACCGCACATGCTACAACCTAGTCGGCTTTCAGACCAAACTGACCTATGGTGAGCAGAAGCGTGTGTTTCGCATGATCCCCGGCCTCGAACAAGCTGAGTTTCTCCGCTATGGCAGCCTGCATCGCAACACGTTCATCAATGCCCCCCAGCTACTCCTTAATACCCTGCAGTTCAAGGCTCGCGCGAGCCTCTTCTTCGCTGGGCAGTTGGTTGGCGTGGAGGGTTACACGGAATCAGCGGCCATGGGCGGCATTGCCGGCATCAACACGGCTCGGGCGCTGGCTGGCAAACCATTGATCACACCACCGCCTACGACGGCACATGGCTGTTTGATTGCGCATGTCACGGCCTCAGATCCGCGTCACTTCCAACCAATGAACACCAATTTTGGCCTGTTCCCGCCCTTGGCGATCCCCCCGAGGGACAAGGAGAAGAAGCGTCGTGCCTTGAGCCAACGAGCCATTGAGGATTTCGAAGCATGGACGATGCGATCAAAACTTTCGTAATGTATCTCCAAGTGGAACGCAATGCTTCACAGGAAACCATCCGCAACTACCGATCCGATCTTCTCCAGTTCAAGGGGTTCCTCCGCCGTACGGACATCTCTCACCCTCGAGTGGACAAAATCGCCAGCGACGATGTGCGTGCCTATCTCCACAACCTGGACCAACAGGGTGACAAGGCATCATCGTTAGCAAGAAAGCTCGCGTGTCTCAGGAGTTTTTTTCGATTTCTCGTGCGTGAGGGCATCGTGCCGACAAATCCCGCGGAAAGCTTGCGAAGTCCTAAGCTGCCAAAGCCACTGCCTCGCGTGCTGACAAAGGGCGACGCTGAAGCACTGATGGAGTTTCCGACCGGGCCATCACCCCTATCGTTACGCGATCGTGCGTTGTTAGAGACCTTATACTCCACTGGGGCTCGTGTGAGTGAAGTCGTCGGCCTCAATCGGGGTGACCTCAATGAAACGGACGGCCTCGTGTGCCTGCGCGGGAAGGGGCGCAAGGAACGGGTTGTTCCGATTGGAGACATGGCGCTCCAGGCCATTCAGAACTATCGGACATCACTGTGTGCACCACGCCTGAACGCCCAGCTGTCGGCTCCATTGTTCTTGAATCATCGCGGGGGTCGGCTCACGACACGAAGCGTCGCTCGAATGGTCTCGCGGTATTCCAGCCGCCTCGTGGGTGGAGCGGTGAGCCCGCATGCCTTGCGACATTCGTGCGCGACGCACTTGCTGGATGAAGGGGCAGATCTCCGGTCCATACAGGAAATGCTCGGTCATGCCTCCCTGAGCACCACTCAAAAATATACGCATGTGGCGACGGCTCAGCTGCTGGCGGTCTACGATCGGGCTCACCCTCGAGCACGAACAACACGTCCCGTACATGGAAAGGACCACAAGTCATCATGAAAATTCGGTCGACGACCGTTCTCTGTGTCCGTCGCGACGGACGAGTCGCCATGGGTTGTGACGGCCAGGTCACCGTCGGCACCACGGTCATGAAACACAATGCCAAGAAGATTCGGCGCTTGCACCATGATCAGGTCCTGGCGGGATTTGCCGGCGCCACGGCAGACGCGTTCACCCTGTTCGAAAAGTTTGAGAGCAAACTGGAAGAGTATCGAGGGAATCTCACGCGAGCCGCCGTCGAGCTGGCGAAAGATTGGCGAACGGATCGTGTGCTTCGCCGCCTGGAAGCCCTCCTGGCCGTCGCCGGGCTCGAGCAGTCGTTCATCATTACCGGGACCGGTGACGTCGTCGAGCCGGAAGACGGCATTCTGGCCATCGGCTCTGGTGGTTCCTATGCGCTGGCAGCGGCACGAGCATTGTTCCGCCATTCACAGCTCGAGGCTCCGGTGATCGTCACTGAAGCCCTGACCATCGCCGGATCCATTGACATCTACACAAACCAACACATTCTTGTCGAAGAACTCCGAGGATAATCCACCATGATGAAACCGCTCAGGAGCGATGCCACACCGCTGAACGTCAATAGTCTCACCCCGCCGCAGATTGTCGAAGAGTTGAATCGCTACGTCATCGGACAAAAAGATGCCAAGCGCATGGTCGCGATTGCCCTGCGTAACCGGTGGCGTCGTCAGCAGTTGTCACCCGATCTCCGCGACGAGGTCATGCCGAAGAACATCATCATGATCGGACCGACAGGGGTCGGGAAGACGGAGATCGCCAGACGACTGGCCAAGCTGGCTGAGGCCCCTTTCATCAAGGTTGAAGCCTCAAAGTTCACTGAGGTCGGCTACGTCGGGCGAGATGTAGAATCGATCATCCGAGACCTGACGGAACTGTCCATCAATATGGTCAAGACCCAGCGCCTGGGTTCGGTTCAGCAAAAAGCCGAGCAACAGGCAGAGGAGCGTCTGCTCGACCTCCTCTTGCCACCACCTCCCCCTCGACCTGGATTTGTAGATAGCACGAGCGAGGAACCTGCTCACCCCTCTCCTGATTCACATGAGACCACGCGGTCGAAACTGCGTCTCCAGTTGCGGGAGGGCAAACTGGATGAGCGAACGGTCGAGATGGATGTCAAAGAACGTGGCCTTCCGGTCGGCGTCATCTCCAACGTGGGAGGCTTGGATGACCTCGAGAACAACCTCCGTGACATGCTCGGTGGGATGTTCCAGGGCAAGAAGAAGAAGCGGCTCATGAAGGTACCCGAGGCGCTGAAACACCTGTCGCAAGAAGAAGCCCAAAAGCTGATCGATATGGACGACACCACGCGTGAAGCGATCAATAAGGTGGAACAAACCGGGATCGTGTTTCTCGACGAGATCGACAAAATCGCTGGTCGCGAGCGCTCCAGTGGGCCTGACGTCTCCAGAGAGGGTGTCCAGCGAGACCTGCTGCCCATTGTAGAAGGCTGCACCGTCAACACAAAACATGGCCCGGTCATGACCGACCACATCCTTTTTATCGCCGCCGGTGCCTTCCATGTTGCGAAGCCGTCCGACCTGATCCCGGAACTCCAAGGGCGCTTTCCCATTCGCGTCGAGCTGAGTCCCTTGTCCAAGGACGACTTTGTCCGTATTCTGACGGAACCGAAAGGGGCGTTGGTCCGGCAATATCAGGCGCTGTTGGCCACGGAGGGCCTCGCGATCGGATTCACACAGGATGGGCTCGAAGAAATTGCGGAGATCGCCGTGCAGGTGAACGAGCGGACCGAGAATATCGGGGCGCGGCGGCTGTTCACGATCATGGAACGATTGCTCGAAGACATTTCCTTCGAGGGACCAGGATGGCCGGACAAGCGGATGAGCATTAGTGCCACCTATGTGCGTGAACGATTGAAAGACATCGTAAAGGATCAGGACTTGAGTCGGTATATCCTCTGAGCCCTACGGACTTTTTTCATTAGGCATCAGTTGATCTTGGATTCCAACACTCGATCCCTGGGGGCTGCGCATGAACAAGTTGATCAAGAAGGCCGATGTCCTCATCGAGGCCCTCCCCTACATCCGGACATTTCGCGGAAAAACCGTGGTCGTCAAATACGGCGGCCATGCCATGACCGACTCCTCCCTCAAGGAACGGTTCGCGCAAGATGTGGTCCTGCTCAAGTACGTGGGGATCAACCCGGTCATCATTCATGGTGGGGGACCCCAGATCGACAAAATGCTCGATCGCCTCGGCATCCAAGCCAAGTTCAGGCATGGTGTCCGGATCACCGACGCTGCCACGATGGAGATCGTGGAGATGGTCCTGGCGGGAAAGATCAACATGGAACTGACCGACCTGATCACCCGGCACGGCGGCAGTGCGGTCGGGTTGAGCGGGAAAGACGGTGGGTTGATTCTCAGCAAGCCATTGACGGCCAAGGCCTGGGCTGAAAGCCTTGATCGTGATTTGGAAGGTGAGGATAGAGAAGGTGATTTCGGATTGGTCGGTGATATCGAAAAGGTCGATCCTGGCTTGCTCCGGAACCTCCAAGAGGATCACTACATTCCGATCATCGCTCCCATCGGAACAGACCGTGAGGGGAACACCTACAATATCAACGCCGATCTCGTCGCCGGATCGATCGCGGGAGCCTTGCGTGCGGAGAAACTGTTGATGATGACCGACATCAAAGGGATTCGCGATGCCAATGGGCGCCACCTCTCGACCGTGTCTCGCAAAGATGTGCAACGTATGATGAAGAAGGGAACGATTACCGAAGGCATGATCCCGAAAGTTCATGCCTGCCTCGACGCATTGGCCGAGGGAGTCCACAAGGCCCACATCATCGATGGCCGCATACCTCATGCCGTGCTGCTCGAAATCTTTACGCGCAAAGGCATCGGCACTGAAATCGTCACTTAATCGGTCGCCAAACGGAAACCAGCTCCGTGCCCGTTGATCGTCACCAACTCACAGCAGACCTTCAGGCGCTGGTGGGAGAACGACATCCTCTCACCTCACCAGCCCACTTACAGCAGGCAGAAGCGTACCTGCTTCGCCAATTCTCAGAAGCAGGTCTCACCGTCACAACGCATTCATTCCACGCCTTAGGCGGCACGTATCGCAACGTTATTGGGGCAGCACTTCCAGCCTCCGCGCATACCTCACTGCCGCCACTGATCCTCGGCGCGCACTTCGATACCGTAGAAGGCTCGCCAGGCGCCGATGATAATGCGAGCGCGCTTGCCGTGATCCTCCAGATTGCTCGTCAGGTTCAAGAGATGCCACTGATCAGGCCGCTTCGTCTTATCGCCTTCAACCTCGAGGAAGAGAACTTGCTTGGCAGCGCAGCCTATGCCTCGTTCCTCAGCGAGACCAGTGAGGCCATCCACGGATCCATCATATTGGAGTGTGTCGGCTATGCGAGCCATCAAGAAGGCTCGCAAAAGAAGCCGCCAGGCCTCCCCATCAGCATCCCCAGCACTGGTGACTTTATCGGGGTGATCGGGAACGAACGATCCCAGGCACTAGCCGGCTTCGTCGTTCAGGCCATGAAATCCCACCTGCCAACCGTGCCACTGGTCGTGCCAGGCAACGGTGAGCTGCTACCAGATACAAGACGCAGCGACCACACCTCTTTCTGGGAGCAGGGCTTCCCCGCCGTCATGCTGACCGACACGGCAAATTTTCGTAATCCCCACTACCATCGGGCGACCGATACGCTCGAAACACTGAATCTTGACTTCATCGCTTCAGTCGCCGATGGAGTTACGGCAACGGTCAGGGCGTTGGCCTGTCAACAGAGCACATAGCTTTCGTTGACCGACTTCGTTAGACTTTCAGCGGACCTTGCTCGAGCACGATTCGTCCCTGTTGGACCAATACGAAAAGTTGCTCCTGCTGCTGCAACCTCCCGACGCTCCTAAACGAAGGATCGGCTTCCAGTCGAAGGGGAAATCGTGATGCCGACTGGCACACATTTCTGAGATTCTTCTTCCAAGGTGCCCGCCTCAACTCGTCAGCCCCCCACAAGCAATTACAAGAAAGCTGTTCGCTTTCGATTGGCGTTTGATCTACACGATGTTAGGATCGTTCATGACAAATGTGTGACCAATGACAAGAATCTCGCTCCAGCACGCAACACGTCAATGCGTACGATGCCAGTGCGCATACTCAATGATTAGGCGTCAAAGGATAACGTTATGGCAGCCTTAGACTTCAAAGAAATTGCCCAAGCAAATCTTGGGTCAGGCGAGCAAGACTCTTTTGAATTATTTTCTCGAGACTTTCTCGCCTTCCTTGGGTACAAAGTTCTCCTGAATCCATCCCGAGGGGCTGATAGCGGAAAAGATATTGTCGTCGAAGAAAAAAGAAGCGGCGTCGGTGGCGATACCTTTGTTAAATGGCTAGTGAGTTGCAAACACAATGCACACTCTGGCACCTCAGTTGGCCCAAATCAAGAGGCAAACATTCGTGATAGGGTTGAAAATAATGCTTGCAGTGGATTCATCGGGATGTACTCAACATTACCCAGCTCCGGTTTGAGCGTGGCGATCGAAGGGCTAAGAACGAAGATTGAAGCCCAAGTCTTTGACAGCGCCAGAATTGAGGAACGATTGCTCGGTAACAGTGCGGGAATACATCTAGCACGCCGTTACTTCCCAGTCTCAATGAAAAAATGGCTTAAGGAGTATCCAAAAGTAGCAAACGTTTTTGCCACTTCACCTACATTAAAGTGCAAGAACTGCAATGCAGAGCTTCTTGGCAGTCAAGCATCGGGAATAGTTGTTATTTGGGTTGACCATAAGATCAACAAAACAGAGGACTTTTACTGGTGCTGCAAAGGAAGGTGCGACCGATCATTAGCCTCTAAAAGACAAAACCCTGATCTCTTTGACAAATGGGAAGACATACCAGATGTTGCAATCCCCTTGATATTTGCTCGCTGGATGATGAGTCCGCTTAATGAATTACGTAGTGGTAAGCAATATTCAGATCAGGCGTTTGAAAACCTCAAAGAGTTCATATTGAATGTCTATCCATTTGTAGCTCGTGACGCTACGGAGGAAGAAAATGAGCGTATCAAGAGTCTCACAATGATTCCAGCAGCATTGGGTGGGCTGGGTTATTGAACTCTAAACAATTCATTCAAGCTAACGCTACTTTGCGGTGCGGCTTAATGGCCTGCTGCTGGTTTCAATGACACCGAGTTAGGTGTATCACTGAAACCGGAGGTGTGCCATGGAGCGACGCAAGTTTGCGCGAGAGTTTAAGCTGGAGGCGGTGAAATTAGTTCGAGAACGGGGCGTGACGGTGGCACAAGCCGCACGGGATTTGGGCGTGCACGGGACCGTGGTACGCCGCTGGGTCCAAGAGTACACGGCCGATTCGTAACAGGCCTTCCCCGGTCAAGGGCAGATGAAACCGGATCAGGTGGAGATTGAACGCCTCCGACGCGAGGTGATCAAACTCAAGGCCGAGCGGGACATTTTAAAAAAAGCCGCGGCCTCAGTAATGTCCGGTTGAAAACGGGCCCCTAGCACGGAAAGCCAATGGTAGCGTGGCGTTTCATTGATATCGAGGTGTCTCCGATTTGAAAATGAAGCGCAGGCCTGATGCTTTGTATATCAACGGGTTACGGCCAGGCAAATGACGTTTTTCGATTCTGCCGGACACTACTGCCGCAGCCTACTTTGCGAAGGAGTCGCTGTGAAGTGCGGGTTCATCGTAAAGCACCGAGGATTCTGGCCGACGGCGTGGTTGTGCGAGGCGCTCGGTGTCTCGCGGGGTGGGTTCTATGCCTGGCTGACGCGGCCACGCAGCCGGCGCGCTCGTCGCGACGAGATGTTGGGCGTCATGATTCGGGCAAGTTTCCTTCAGAGTGACCGGACCTACGGCGCAAGACGCGTGTGGCACGACCTTCTCGCCGAGGGGGGCGTGCGGCCTGCATCGGATTGAGCGACTAATGCGGCAACAGGCCTTGCGGGCACGGCCCAGACGGCGTCGAGTGCCGGCCAATGCCGCCTCGCAGTCGTCGGGCGCAGTGTCGCCGAATGTGCTCAATCGCCAGTTTGATGCCCCCGCTCCCAATCGCAAATGGGTGGCCGACTTCACGTATCTCTGGACGGCCGAAGGGTGGCTCTACATCGCTGCCGTTCTTGATCTCTTCTCCCGACGGCTGGTGGGCTGGTCGATGCAGGCGACGATGACGGCTCAATTGGTTACCGATGCGTTGATCACGGCCATCTGGCGGCGCGGCAAGCCCGAAGCGGTGTTGCATCACTCGGATCGAGGCAGCCAGTACACCAGCGAGCCGTTCCAACGACTCCTGGCGGACCAGGGCCTTGCTTGTAGCATGAGTCGCTCCGGCAACTGCTGGGACAACGCGGCGATGGAAAGCTTCTTCTCCTCGTTGAAGACCGAGCGCACGGCGCGGACCACGTACCGCACACGAGATCAGGCGAAAGCCGATGTGTTTGATTACATCGAGCGCTTTTATAATCCCCGGCGGCGGCACTCCACATTGGGGTATCTCAGTCCAATGGAGTTCGAACGGCAGGCTCAATTAGTGTAGGGTAGTGTCAACCAAACCGGCAGCAGGTCATAACTCAGGTGTTCGGGCTACGCTTCCGCGATCTCTTCCAATCGCCTCTCCACTGTATATTCCTGAGAAAGGTAGAAGAACAAGGGCGTTAACTGAGAAGCCTAGAGAGACTTCAGGTGGTTTGCAGACGGTTGAGCCAGTAATCGGGATGCCGTTTGGCATGGGCCACAGCTTCGGGTGAGAGATTGAGGGGCTTCCTGTTTCGGAAGGCGATCTACCACCTGCTTGCGCGCCTCTTCCCAAGCAACCCCGGGAACTCCGGCCTGCGCGGCCCACGCACGTCGCTCAATCTCCACAAGCCATTCTGCGTCACTGCGGGCTCGTCCGGGTTCTACCGGTGGAAGACTGTCAAGTAATTCGACGACTAATGCTGCACGCTGCTCATCCGTGAGCTGCAGCGCATCCTTGAGGAGTTGCTGGGTGGATGGAGCCATCGATACGCGCTAGCCCATCTTCCGCAGGAATGAAAGGTTGACTCGGTTCGTTGCTCCGTTGCCGCTTCCCGCTGGTTGATCTATTCCAATCCATGCTCCACCGCGCGTCCACAGGAGAACTTTGATTCCGACGCACAATGGATTGCCGTGGTGGGGAGGCTAGTGTAAGCTGACGGTCAAAAGGACTGCCCCATGACGCAAGCGGCTCTCTTGGAACACGTGACAAAGACCATCATCGACCGGTTTCGACCGAGGCGGATCATGGTATTCGGCAGCCATGCCCGCGGCGAGGCCGGTCCGGACAGCGACTTAGATCTGTTCATTGAAATGGACACGCCTCACCGCCCACCGGAGCGCGCCATCGAAGTGAGTGAAGTGTTTGGGCTCCGTCCATGGCCGATGGATATCGTCGTGTACACGCCTGAAGAGGTTCGCCGTCTGCGAAGTGTCAACGGTACGCTTCTCTCCATCATCGAGAAGGAGGGCAAGATGCTGTATGAGCAGCGTTGAGTCCAACTTCTCAGCATGGTTGCGCAAAGCAGACCACGACCTCCTGAACATCGAGAACAATCTCATCGCGAGGGACGTTCCTTGGGACACGGTGTGTTTTCATGCTCAGCAAGTGGCGGAGAAAGTCCTCAAGGCCTTTCTCGCCCACCATGGGCGCGAGCTCTTGAAAACCCATGATCTCGTCGCGCTGCTCGCCCAATGCGCAACTATCGACCGCACGCTCTCTGATCTCGAAGCCGACTGCCGCAAGCTGACTTCGTACGGCGTTTCGGCTCGCTATCCCGATGATCTCTTCGAACCAGGCGAACCCGACGGTCGTGAACTTGTGTCTGCCTCCCGTCGACTTCGAGCGAGGATTCTCGCCTTGTTACCAAAAGCCTGATGAGCCCGAACGGCCGGGGCATGACACGGAAATCAATCCCCAACTCGACACGGCGCGTCATCGCCCAGGTATTTGCTCACCTCGACTACAAGGCCTTGGAATCCGTCTACTGTTACGAAGGTGGTGAGGAGTTCTGGCAGAAGAAGCGGGAACCCTGTCGGCGATTGGGGACCAACGTAGCCGAGGTTCTCGTCAAGAAGTTACCGCCGGGCGGGCGTAGTTTGTATGTCGGAGCCGGCGTGACGGAACTGCCGGCCTTGCTGGCCGAAGCGATCGACCGTCAACGCCACGTTGAACCCTATAATCTCCGACGTCTCGAAGTGGCCGTCCTCAATCGTGCCTGTCGCAACGCCCCGTTCCGTTTTCATGCCTGCGATGCCGCTATGGCACAAGGTCAGTTCGATCATATCTGGATGGTCAGCGTGTTGAACGACCCGGAACGATTCCCCCATCTTGCGCCGTTATCCTACGGTCGAGCTGATCCGGTCACGTTCAATCCGGAAGGATTTCAGAAAGAACGGCGGGTTGTCCAAACGATCGTGAATCGATGCATGGCTAAATTGACTGTGCCGGGTGTGGTCACGACGTCAACGGAGGAAGTGGTGTGGATTGCCGACTGGTGCCACCGGCACACCATTCCCTACCAGGTTGAACGGAAACAGTACGCCACGGCCCTTGTCGGTGATCCGATCTGTTTTATGAGAATTGGAACGTACCGAGGTTAACGAGTCTTACACCTTGAAACCCGCGTTTTTCCCCGTATCGGACATGTACTGGTTGGCATATCGCACATAATTCTCTGCCGATTCCCTGACCCAGTTCAGCTCTTGCTCTGTGACCGGACGTTTCACCTTTGCCGGTGAGCCAAGAATCAGGCTCTTTGGCGGGACCACCGTTCCCTCTGTCACCAGCGCACCGGCTCCCACCACCGAATCTTCACCAATGATGGCGCCATCCATAATGATCGCGCCCATGCCGACCAATACTCGGTCTCGGATGCTACAGCCGTGTAGGACTACATTGTGGCCGATCGTGACGCCATCCCCAATGATCAGCGGGTGCGTGTCGTGAGTGACGTGTAGCATACAGAGGTCCTGCACATTCGTACGATTTCCTATGCGAATATAGTTCACATCGCCACGGATCACAGTGTTGAACCAGACGCTACACTCCTCACCCAGCACGACATCGCCGATCACCACGGCGGTGTCTTCGACAAAACATGACGTTGGGACCGTCGGCCTGATGCCTTGAAAGGTACGAATCATGCGAGGCACTCTAGGGGAAATGGTCGATCTCCCGCAAGGGTCTAATTGACAGTCTTTTTGACCCTCCCGTAGACTGCCCCTATGTCGCAGCCATTGATCACTCCCCGTCGTGCCAAGTCCACGAAGCCGACAAAGATCCATCATTCGACGACCACCATCGGCTTTGTGAATCTCGGCTGTTCAAAGAACCAGGTAGATTCTGAAATTATGCTGGGCGCACTTGTCACGGAAGGCTTCCGGCTCACCGACGATCCTCAACAAGCAGAAGTCGTCATCGTCAATACCTGTGGCTTCATTGAAGAAGCGAAACAGGAATCCATCAACACGATTCTCGAACACGGTCATCTAAAGAAAGCCGGGACTTGTCGCGTTCTGATAGCCGCCGGCTGCTTGGCTCAGCGCTATCAAGGAGACTTGCTGAAGGAACTGCCTGAATTGGATGCGGTGGTAGGCACCGGCGAGTTCGGCAAGATTGCCGAGATTTGTCGAGACCTCCTATCTCCAAAGAAACGGCATCGCCGGCTCTGGATGAGCCAACCACCCTATCTCTATGACGAATTAGCACCACGTGTGAGACTTGGGACGCCACACAGCACCTATGTCAAGATCGCGGAAGGGTGCAATCGCAACTGTGCCTTCTGTGCGATTCCACTGATGCGAGGCAAACAGCGCAGCCGACCGGTCCAATCCATCGTGGCAGAAGCACAACAGTTGGCACGCGAAGGAGTGAAGGAGATCAACCTTATCTCCCAGGATACGATCAACTATGGAGTCGATCTGGGTCTTCGCCAAGGCCTGGTTCAGCTCCTCCGTGACCTTGTAAAGGTAGAGGGCCTACAGTGGATCCGCCCATTCTACCTCTATCCTCAGCAAGTCACGGATGATTTGCTCGATTTGTACGCCGGTGAAGAAAAGATCACCAAGTATATGGATATGCCTCTGCAGCACATCAATGATCGCATGCTCAAACGTATGCATCGGCTCGGTGATCGCAGGGCGATTGAGTCGCTGGTTGAGCGGATCCGTGCGCGCATTCCGGACGTGTTCTTCCGCACCGCGTTCATTGTCGGGTTTCCTGGAGAAACCGAGGCCGCCTTCGGCGAACTGTATTCGTATGTGGAACAGGCGCAATTCGATCGGGTCGGGGTGTTTCTCTACTCCGATGAAGAAGGGACCTCCGCGGTCGACTTCGGTGACAAAATCGAGCAAGACGTCATGGATGAGCGTCGGAATGTCATCCTCTCAATGCAGGAATCGATTGCCACCGCCAAGGGAAGAGCCAAAATCGGCTCTATCCTTGACGTGCTCGTCGACGGCCGCTCCGAAGAAACCGAGCATGTCCTAGAAGGACGGCACGAGGGCCTCGCTCCCGAGATCGATGGGGTTGTCTACATCGATGAAGGGGCGACTGACATCGCGACGCAGTCCGCATCGGACCCTACGGTTTCCCATCCCACGGCCGGATCCTTCTGCAAGATCGAGATCACCGATGCCGCAGCGTTCGACCTTGTGGGACGCCTTGTGCCCACACCGAACGGATGAGTGCCGCGTTGTACTTCGCGACGTGTCCGACAACCATCCTCACAGAGGGAAAGTCCGATGACCCTACGTAAGAAGGATTCGATTATCCTCCTCATCCAGTGCAAGGACCGTTCAGGCATTGTCGCACGAGCGTCTGGGTTCATCCACGACTTCGGCGGCAACATTCTTGACTCCGACCATCACACGGACGAGGAAACAAACGATTTCCTCATGCGGATGGAATTTTCAACCGAGGGCTTCCAGATCCCTCCTGAGGACATCCCGTCGGCCTTTCAGGCTATCGCCAACGTGTACGACATGCGCTATGAGGTACATCCTTGTAGCCGACGAACCCGTGTGGGAATGCTGGTATCCAAGCAAGACCATTGTCTGGCCGATTTACTACAACGCCATCGCCGAGATGAATTGCATATCGACATTCCTGTCATCATTTCGAATCATGACACCTGCGCGAGTTGGGCCGAGCTTTTCAAGATTCCCTTCACCGTCTATCCGGTGACCAAGGAGACTAAACCGCAACAAGAGCAACAGGTCTTGGCCCTGCTGAAAGAGCATCGCGTGGAACTTGTCGTGATGGCTCGCTATATGCAAATTCTTTCAGGGGACTTTCTGGCTCAGGTCGGCTGTCCGGTCATCAATATCCATCATTCATTTTTGCCGGCCTTCATTGGCGCCAATCCATACCGACAGGCCTACGAGCGGGGCGTGAAAATCATTGGCGCGACGGCGCACTACGCAACCCAAGATCTCGACGAGGGGCCGATCATCGAGCAGGATGTCATCCGCGTAGGGCACCGGGACACGGTGGAAGATCTTGTGCGGAAAGGACGAGACCTTGAGGAAGTTGTGCTCGCGAGGGCTGTTCGCCGCCACATCGAACGGCGTATCCTCATATACGGGAGAAAGACTGTGGTGTTCGATTGACCCGCTTGTCAAGAATCGAACCGAAGCCACGGCACAAGTAGCAGGTTGTTTCCTGCTGCTCATGCCGCAACTCAGATCTCGCGCGCTACACTTTGACGGAAAGAAATAGGGCACTCCCGCGCCAGCTGATCAACATCAAGACATTGGCTCCCGTCCTTAGATCCGATGAAGCCTTCTTGAAATCCTGCACCGACTTGATGGGTCGCCGATTCATTTCCTGAATGACATCACCCGTGAGCAGGCCAGCCTTTTCGGCTTCGCTACCAGGTTTCACATTCGTCACAACCACCCCCCGTTTTCCATCGAATCCAAGAACTCTGGCGGTGTCCTGATTGAGATCCTCAAGCTCAATACCGGAGAAGGCATGGTCACCTTCTGACTTTCCCATTTTGGCGATCTTCGAATTATCCGGCTGCTCACTGACCCGGACCGCCATGTCATGCTCGCGACCATCACGAATCACCCGCACCTGTACCTTCGTTCCGACAGGCGTCCTGGCGACCATTCGCTGCAAGGCCACGCCGTCCTCGACTGTGAGGCCGTTATACTCGATGATCACGTCGCCCTGTTTTAGTCCTGCCTGGGCCGCCGGGCTGTCAGGTTTCACGTCGCTGATCAACGCACCCCTAGAATCTTTGACCGCAAACGACATGGCGAGGTCCTGATTGAGATCCTGAATGCCGATCCCGACGTATCCTCGAACGACCTTTCCCATGGTGATCAGACTCTCGTAAATCGGCCTTGCCATCGTCGCTGACACGGCAAATCCGACGCCCTGATAGCCCCCGGTCCGTGAGAAGATTGCAGTATTAATGCCGACAAGCTCGCCGTTGGTATTGACCAACGCCCCGCCGGAGTTCCCAGGGTTGATGGCTGCATCGGTCTGAATAAAATCCTCATACTGCGTAATGCCCATATGGCCACGGCCGACGGCACTCACGATCCCCAGCGTCACGGTTGAATTCAACCCGAAGGGATTGCCCACAGCCAAGACGTATTCCCCGACTTGTAGCTTCGTGGCATCCCCCCACGCGACCGCCGGAAGTTCCTTCGCATTGATCTCGATGACGGCGAGGTCACTCTTCGGATCAATTCCGACGATCTTCCCCTTGAATTCCCGCTTGTCTGTAAGGGTGACCGTCACGTCACGAGCCCCGTCGATCACATGGTTGTTCGTCAGGATCACACCGTCCGGCGAGACGATGACACCCGAACCTTGACCTCTCCGTGACCCGCGAGGCTCCCGTGGGCGTTCGGGTCCACGACGTCGAGGGTTAAATGGCTGCCCGAAGAATTCTTCTAGCCCGTCACGTAAATCCTCCTGACCGGATCCCGGACCAGAGACCCGTTCCGTGATGACTGTGGTGATATTAACCACCGCTGGAGTGACCCGCTTGGCGACCTCAGTGAAACCGTTTGCCGGAGTCGTACGCGTAGCATCGACAACATTCGCACTTTGAGGACTGGATGCCTGGGACAGGTTCAGCCAATACCCACCCCAACCCACGACACCGCTGATGAGAGCGATCCCGATGATAAAACCTATCCTTCTTTTTTTGAGATGTGCCGGCATAGGTCCTCCTGATCAACTATGTCATGGTCTGCCAGAAGAAACCTACCAACTAGGGATGAGAGAGGGATTAATCGGGTATTAGAGTTCGTTAAGACACGGGGGGAGCCAGCGGAAGGACCACGGTGAAGGTAGCGCCTTGCCCGAGCTCACTTTGGACTTCGACCCGGCCTTTGTGCAAATCTGCGATCCATGCGCAGATGGCCAAACCAAGGCCGGTACCCTTCTTTGTATGGGCTCGAGCGACGTCAGTCCGGAAGAAGCGCTGGAAGATCCGCGTATGGTCTTCTGGAGCGATGCCGATGCCATGGTCCGTGATGGACAGTCGGGCGTCTTGCCGCTCCCGTAACAGAGAAATCTCCACTTTTCCGCCTGGGTGAGAATACTTCATCGCATTCTCGACGAGGTTGAGCAACAGTTCTCGCAGGCGCAAGTCGTCACCCTGTACCACGGCGGGGATGATGGTTCCCAGCACGACTTCAATGTTTCGGTCATGTCCGAGCAACCGCGCCTGCCGATGGACGTCTTCCACGAGCGCCTCCAGCGCGACCGGCAAGGCATCCATCTTCACCTCGCCCATGTCGGCGCGAGAGAGAAACAGCAGCTCATCGACGATGCGGGTCATGCGATCGATCTCTTCCAGATTGCTTTCCAGCACTGCTTTATAGTCTTCCAGCGGACGAGGTCGGCGAAGAATCAAATCCGTTTCACCTTTCATGACGGTCAGGGGAGTCCTCAACTCATGTGACGCATCGCTGGTGAATTGACGAATCTGGCGAAACGACCCATCGAGCCGACCAATCATGTTGTTGAATGTGGCCGCCAATCGACCGATCTCGTCTTGAGCGGGCGGCATGCCAAGGCGCTGGGTGAGATCGCCCGCCGCAATGCGCTGTGCGGCAAGGGTGATCTCATCAACCGGCCTCAATGCTCGCCCGGCCAAGAACCACCCGCCTGCCAGAGAGACGGCCAAGGCAATCGGCATCGCAACGACGAGCAGGATCAAAAAGCGATGCAAGGTCTCTCCGACGGTTTCCATCGAGGTCCCGACCTGCACGATATACAACAGATTGCCCCGATACATGATCGGCACAGAGATGACCCGTAACGGCGGCTCATTGGGGTACTTGGCCGACTCAAAAATGCTGTGCCCGGAGAAGGCGGTCTCCAACGCCGTTCGGCTGAGCGGAACGTCGTGGTGCTTGATGTTCGGAGAGCTGAGGGTAATCGTGCCGGAAGGACTAAAAATCTGGAAGAATTTGTCGATTCGTGCCAACTCAGGAAATTGAGAGAGCAATTCCCTTTCGTTGAGGAGAGGGAGAAATCCTCGCTCTTCCAGTGAGCGCACCGCGATGGTGGCCGTGTCCTCCAGGGATTCATCGACTGCGTCGCGGAGGCTCCGTGCCGTCATCGCGTACAGCACCACGGAGAAGATTATTAAGACCAGGGCGAGAGCGCTCCCGTACCAGAGCGTCAGCCGGACACGCAGCGGCATAGATCAGCTCCTACTCACTGACGACGCGACCGGATCGCCGTGGCCTCGTCCTAGTCAGCCTTCAGCATATATCCACTCCCGCGGATAGTATGGATCAATTTCTTGGTCCGCCCTCGGTCGATCTTGTTGCGGAGATAGTTCACATAGACATCGATGACGTTCGTGAAGGTATCGAAATCCTGGTTCCACACGTGTTCGGAGATCATGGGTCGAGTCAGCACACGTCCCGTATGACGCATCAAATACTCCAGCAAGGCATACTCTTTGAGCGTGAGCTCGATACGTTGTCCGCCACGCGTGACATCCCGCGTCGCCGGGTTCAGTACCAAATCATCGACTTGGAGAATCCCCGGACTTTCCGTCGCACCACGCCGCAACAGCGCCCGTACACGGGCCAGCAGCTCGTCGATGGCAAACGGTTTGGTCAGATAATCGTCGGCACCAGCGTCCAGACCCTTGACCCGCTGATCGATCTGAGACTGCGCAGAGAGGATCAACACCGGTGTTTGGATCCGTTCACGACGGAGGTTCTTCAACACGTCCAACCCGGACATAGACGGCAACATCACGTCGACGACCAAGAGGTCATAGTCGGTCGCCAAGGCCATCTCCAGACCTTTTGCGCCGTCTTCACTGAGATCGACCGCATAGCTCTCTTCTTCGAGTGCCCGCTTGATAAAACAGCCCACTTTGGTTTCATCTTCGATGACAAGGACCCGCATACAGACTCCCACAGAGGTTGATCAGCCGGTCATTATACCAAATACCAAACCGTGTGATGCGAGTCTCAGCCCATCCGACCGAAGGCAGACAATCGCTGTTGAAATCACACCATCAACCGGCAATGACACTCATAGGGAGATACACAGCAGCGGGGATGCACCCCCGAAGGTATGCCTAGGTAGAATCGCCCGGGAAGGTTTGTTCTAACGACGTAATCATCGGTTTGCCATCGCGAACGTTGACGACCAGTGTCTCCTCGCCCTCCGTCTTGAATTCTCGATTGGCTTGGAGCAGCGTCTCCGTAGACTTAAAGGAGACTTTCGCGCTGCGTTCATCTGCGGCCAACGAGACCGACGTATTCGTGCGGGTGAAGTCATTGGCGCTTGGGAAAGCAAAGGCCATGGCCAATGTTTTCCGATATTCCTCGCGGGTCAACAGGGCCATCTGCTGATGAGAACCTTGCATCATATGAATGGTGATATTGGCATCAGGCGCGATGTGGCGCACAACGCTGTCGACATCCTTTTGACGAGTGGCCTCGTCGAGGGCGTTGAGCAATCCATCGATCGCTTCACGGGTCAGCCGCACATCAGGAGGAACGGGTTTCGCCTGGGAGTTCGTAGGAGTCACCTCGGTCTGGGTGCTGGACGTTCGCGGAGCCAAGAAACGGGTCGGTGACCCTTGGGCTTTAAACATCAGATACCCGATACCAGTCATGAGACTGACGGCGAGAACGAAGACGATGGTTTTCCATGTCGAAAAGCCCGCCGAGGAATCCTTCTCTGCTCGTCGATCGTCACTCTGCTGCATGCTCATCATGTGATCAATCCTCAGCCTTCATGGGATACCTAACAATAACCGGAATTCCACCAAAAGCAACGAAAGAGCCTGCTTCGGCATGGGGAGGCCGCGGACAGGAACCGTCTCGTTCCGCACAGCTCCTCGGCACTCAGCAGCCCTCGTACTCACCCTCACCAACGTCTTCAGCAAGAGGCGCTGTTCGGTCTCTTGGAAATGTCTCGATCCCATGGTACGCTGCTCGGTCGACTGGCCTATTGATTGATACCTATTGTCCCGAATCTAGCGAGAGGGCTGAGGACTCCATGACCATCAAAAATTGGTTACAACCGACCGATGACTTTCTCCCCCGACATCTCGGTCCTTCAGAAGCCGACCTTCAAGAAATGCTCGCGACCTTAGGCCTGCGGAGCCTCGGCACGTTGGCCGACGCGGCGGTTCCCGTTGATATTCGGCTCCCTCAACCCCTCAACATCCCGATAGGTGAGGGCGAGCAGGCCGTCTTAGCACGACTAAAAGACATCGCATCCCAGAATAAGGTCTACCGGTCGCTGATCGGCATGGGCTACTACGACTGTGTCACGCCCGGGGTGATCCAGCGCAACATACTAGAAAATCCTGCCTGGTATACGCAATACACCCCATACCAGGCCGAGATCTCCCAAGGCCGCTTGGAAGCGCTCGTCAACTTTCAGACGATGGTGGCAGACCTTACCGGATTGCCACTGGCCAATGCGTCGCTCTTGGATGAAGCGACCGCTGCAGCGGAAGCGATGGCCATGTGTTACACCATCGCTCGCCATGCCGGTCAAGATCGGAAAGAGTTTTTCGTATCACACGACTGCCATCCACAGACCTTAGCAGTGTTGCGGACAAGAGCGGAACCGCTGGGAATCCTTCTCACCACCGGTGCCACGTCGTCGAGTGATTGGCTACGGCCGCAATTTTGCGGCATGTTACTGCAATATCCCACTACCGATGGGTATGTAGGCGACATCAGCGCCTTGGTGGCACGCGCTCATGAGGCCGGCGTGCTGGTGGTAGTAGCCACCGATCTTCTCGCTCTCACGGTCCTGCGCTCGCCCGGAGAATTCGGGGCTGATATCGCCGTCGGCTCGACACAACGGTTTGGCGTGCCGATTGGTTTCGGTGGGCCGCACGCGGCGTTTCTGGCCACAAAGGAGGACTACAAACGACAGGTGCCTGGTCGTCTGGTCGGGGTATCGAAAGATGTGACGGGTAAACCGGCCATCCGCCTCTCGCTTCAAACTCGGGAACAACACATCCGCCGGGAGAAAGCGACGAGCAACATCTGTACAGCTCAAGTGCTCCTTGCCGTGATGGCCGGTATGTTCGCGGTCTACCATGGACCGGACGGTCTTCGGCGTATCGCCACGCGTGTGCACGGCCTCACGTTGCTCTTGGCTGAAGGGCTTCGTCGGCTTGGGTTCGACGTTCTCCCGAAAGTGTTTTTTGATACGATCCGCATTCCTGTTTCCAAGACCCAGGCGGAACAGATTGTTGGGCGCGCCAATGAACAGAGCTTTAATTTCCGGTCTTATGAAGACGGCTCGATCGGAATTTCACTCGACGAAACCAGTTCAGAGGACGAGATTCTTCGCCTGTTACACATATTCGTCGGACACGACCGGCTACCGTTCCGTCTCCCCGAACTCGCGGCAACCATCGATCCTGCCTATCCGCCGTCGTTGGCCAGAACAAGCCCGTACCTGACGCACGAAGTGTTCCATCGTTATCACTCCGAGCACGAGATGCTCCGCTATCTCCACCGATTGCAAGCCAAGGACCTGTCGCTCGTGCACTCCATGATTCCGTTGGGATCCTGCACGATGAAACTCAATGCCACGGCGGAGATGCTGCCCGTAACATGGCCGGAGTTTTCCCGCCTGCACCCGTTCGCCCCTGTTGAGCAAACGCATGGGTATCGAACCCTCTTCCAACAACTCGAAACGTGGCTCGCTGAGATCGCGGGATTTGCAGCCTTTTCACTTCAACCCAACGCAGGCTCTCAAGGTGAATATTCAGGCCTCATGGTCATACGCGCGTACCATCGCTCGAAGGGCGAGGTACACCGAGACGTCTGTTTGATTCCTGTGTCGGCCCACGGAACGAATCCCGCCAGTGCCGCCATGGTCGGCATGACCGTCGTCGTCGTGGCCTGTGATCGCCACGGAAATGTGGATGTTGCCGATCTGGAGGCCAAGGCTGCTCAATATAGAGACCGGCTCTCAGCTCTCATGCTCACCTATCCCTCCACCCACGGAGTGTTTGAGGCCAGTGTGAAGCGTGTTTGCCAAATCATCCACACCCACGGCGGACAGGTCTATATCGATGGTGCCAATATGAACGCCATGGTCGGCCTCTGCCGTCTCGGCGACATCGGAGCCGACGTCTGTCATCTCAATCTCCATAAGACATTTTGCATTCCCCATGGAGGCGGAGGCCCCGGCGTTGGGCCGATCGGTGTGGCGCGGCACCTCCTGCCGTTTCTCCCAGGACATCCTGTCGTCAAGATCAGCGGACCGGAAGCTATTGGTCCCGTGTCGGCTGCTCCATACGGGAGTCCGAGCATTCTGCCGATTTCCTGGGTCTATATCGCCCTGATGGGTCGCGATGGTTTGACCAAAGCGACGCAGGTAGCAATCCTGAACGCCAACTACATGGCCAAGCGGCTAGAGAAGCATTACCCCATCCTCTACCGAGGAGAGTCCGGACTGGTCGCACATGAATTCATTCTGGATCTCCGTGAGTTTAAGGAGACGGCCGGAGTGGAAGCGATGGATGTGGCCAAGCGATTGATGGACTACGGCTTCCATGCGCCGACCGTGTCGTTCCCCGTCGCTGGAACGCTCATGATCGAGCCAACAGAAAGCGAAGCGAAAAGCGAGCTCGATCGGTTCTGCGAGGCGCTTATTCTGATCCGTGCCGAGATTCAGGAGATTGTCGACGGACGCCAACCGAGGACGAATAATCTACTCAAGAACGCACCGCATACTGCCGCCATCGTGACGGCGACGGAGTGGAATCGCCCCTATGCCCGTGAACAAGCTGCGTTTCCTGCCCCATGGGTGAAACATAGCAAGTTCTGGCCAAGCGTGAGCCGTATCGATGAGGCCTACGGCGACCGTCATCTCATCTGTAGCTGTCCTCCGATCGAAAGTTACCAGTCCTAGCAGGATACGGGAAAAGTCCGCCAACGGCGTTCGTGGTGAGCTTGTCGAACCATGAACGACCCTCGCCCGATACTACGGAGACCGTTCCTCCTCCGATCCCAGTTCTTCCTTGCCTGAGTTTTATACCAAGCAGTACAGTACCCTAGACCGATTTCGAAGGAGGAGATGGTATGAGCGATATCGGCCGTCGAGGGTTTCTGGTGCGGACGGGTTTGGCCCTGAGCACGGCTGTTCTGACGGAGGCCTGCTCGCGCACGTTAGCCCATCAACACACTCTGCCGTATAGATTCACAAACTGGGAAGACCTACGGGCACAGTTTGTACTTTCTCCTCATCTCATTCACCTCGCGACGTTTTTCCTTGCCTCCCATCCCACACCGGTGCGCGAAGCCATCGAACGGTATCGCGCCGGTCTCGATGCCGACCCGATCGGCTATTGGCAGGAGCAAGAAGAAAAACAGGAGGCAAGGGTGCTCTTGGCTGCAGCTGACTATCTGGGTGCCCACCCCACCGACATCGCCCTGACCGACAGCACGACGATGGGGCTCGGGCTGCTGTACGGAGGCCTACAGCTTCAACCTGGCCAAGAAATCCTGACCACAACACACGATCACTACTCGACAGAAACCGCGCTGCGCCTCCGCGCCGAACGCACGGGCGCCACCGTGCGTCAGATTTCCCTCTATCGTGCCCTTAAGACCGTCACGCGCGACGAAATCGTTGAGTCCCTGCGCAAGGGCATCTCGACCGCCACACGTATCGTGGCCGTCACCTGGGTCCATTCCAGCACGGGACTGAAGCTGCCGATCCACGAAATGGCACTGGCGATTCAGACTATCAATCGCTCCCGTGATGAACAGGACCGGATCATCTTCTGCGTGGATGGACTCCATGGCTTGGGGGTGGAAGATTTCAGTGTGAGCGAGCTCGGCTGTGACTTCTTCGTCGCTGGGACGCATAAATGGATGTTCGGCCCACGCGGGACCGGACTCGTTTGGGGTCACCCCAAGGCCTGGCCAATCGCCCAGGCGACGATTCCAACCTTTAGTGGGCAGGCCTACGAACTCTGGATGGAGAACAAGTCCTCGAGGAATCTTCCGCCATCCGTCCACATGACCCCGGGCGGATTCCACTCCTTCGAACATCGGTGGGCGCTGGATGAAGCCTTTAGGTTCCATCAAGCCATCGGGAAATCAACCGTGACGCAGCGCATCTATGAACTGAACCAGCAGTTGAAACAGGGATTAGCCTCGATGCGGTATGTGACCCTCCACACACCGATGTCACAGAATCTCTCGGCAGGAATCGTCTGTTTTGACGTGAACGGCTTGCAGCCTCGCCAGGTTGTGGAGAAGCTCCGTGAACGGGGAATTGTCGGCAGCGTGACCCCCTATGCGACCAAGTATGTCAGGTTCGCGCCGAGTCTTATAAACTCGCCGAAAGAAATTGAGAACACGTTGGAAGAGATCAGAAAGCTACGTGCGGAGTAGCACAGCATTCCGGGAGAGCGAGGTACCTACCGATGCGCGAAGAGCGCTACTTCTCACCACACTTCTTGAACTTCGATTCCAAGCACTTCTGGGCCAGCTCCTCGGCTTTCTTGATCTGAGCCGGCGCCATGTGTGAAGCGAGGTTGTCGCGATCCTTCATCAGTTCGTCTTTCGATCCCGCCATCGAAGACTCAATCGCCACGCTGTACCACATATGCGCGCGCACGGAATCCAGTGGCACGCCCTGCCCCTTCGCATACATCTGCGCGAGTGCATTCTGCGCCCCTGCATGGCCCTGCCCCGCCGCCAGGCGATGCCACTTCATCGCCGCCTTGAAGTCATGTATCACTCCCAGGCCACTGGCGTAGAGGAGTCCAAGGTTATATTGTGCCCGGTCATCTCCTTTTTCCGCCAGAGGAAGAAAGAGCGCCCCCGCGACCCTAAAGTCGCCACGCCGTAGGGCCGCGTACGGTTCCTCCCCAGACAAAGATACCGACGACGGTACCGTTTTCTTCGAACCACCCTTGAGCGGCTCCGCCGCGGTCGCGACGGATGTACAGGTCCACATCAATACGACCGCAAGCAGGAACAGCCTCATCGTGCACCTCTCAAATCTGACCATTCGAGTCCTTATCCACCGATATCTGTTCCGTTTTGACGTGGAACTAGCCGCAGGTCAAGAGAAGTTTCGTTTGGTGGTGCCGAAGCCGGGAGTTGAACCCGGACGCCCTTGCGAGCACCAGCTCCTGAGGCTGGCGTGTCTGCCATTCCACCACTTCGGCTCGAGGGGATGTTGAAAAAACCCGCCAGCTTCGTTCTCGTTTCGCTCAAGGTTTCGACGTACCGGCGAATAGTACGCCTCAACCTTTCGTTCACTACGGCCTCGCTGGACGGCCTTTTTGAACATCCCCGCATGCGATGAATTACGGGGGAGCCGGATTATCCTGAATTCTCCTTGCTCACGTCAAGCAAGCAACCGGACCGCCATTCACTCTGCATTCTGAGTAGTGACCGGGATGATCCATTGTCCGGCGCTCGTGATCTCTCGTGGATCGCCACTGATGATGATTCGCTCGCGGATCAGCCCTGCTGCCGCGAGCAGCGAGGGCGCCGCAATCCTCGGTGCCTCATCGACGATCAGGACATCGAAGCGCACCTGGTTGAACAAAGGGTCGCTCGCCACCCGTGTGGGTGTCGCAGCCACCAGTCGTCGGTTTTGAAGAAAGGCCTGGCGGTTCGGATGTTCCTCCGCTGCCATCAGTTCGCGAACCTTCTTTGCGCCTCCCAGCTTCGTGATGAACTCTTTGAGTTCCTCAAACTCGGCGCGCTTCCCCCTGGGAACGGCGGCTTCAGGAACGAGTGCTTGGATGCGTGTTTTGGCGATATCAATTTCTTGATCCAGCTGATCTATCTGACTCTGGTACAGCTCACAGTACTGTTTGAGCGATTCTGCATTTTTCCCGAGTGCTTGCATCGACAAACGTTGAAACAGCGACAGAGTCTCAAACTGCTTGAGTGTGGCCTCAGCCTCAGCCATCCGCACTTGAAGCTCCCGCAACTGAGTCACGAGACGCCATTCGAATGAACGGACTTCATCCAAGTCTTTCTGTTTCGCCTCCTTTTGGGCCAGGAGCGGCACCAACGCGCGAAAGCGATCGTATTTACTCTTTAAGGACGCCTTGTCGGCTTGTGACTTGGCGAGGAACTGGTGCATTTGCGATTCGAATCCCAGTTCATGGAGGTCGATGCCCTCGGCTTTCGTAGCCATAGAGAGTTCATACCGAGTAACCCACATCTTGTAGTTTAGACCGCCGGCTTTGATCGTTCTGGCGATTTGGCCAATAGCCTCATCGCACTCGTGATGGCTCGGGCTCAGAAAGAGGATACGCTTGTTGGCGCGAATGAGTTCTACCGCTAGACTCGCGAGTTTCTGTCGACGTTCTGACCGGTCATCCGCCCACAGAGTCATGAAGACCGATGACGCGGCAGGCGCTGCTTGAGCGTCGACGCCTTGCTTCTGCAGCATCGACGCCAGCCGTTCGGTGGGCCCAAAGTGAAACAGGTCAGGTTTTGCCAACATCTCTCTCAGACGACCGGCAGAGGTACTGAGGAGACCCGCCTTGTCTGGAACCAGCGTGACAGAAGGGACCTCGTTTCCGAGGTTATCGACAAGTTGAAGCAGGACGCGATTGTCGGTTTGATAGAGTACGATGCCCTCTGTGGTTTCTGCCTCCTCGGGTGGAATAACGGATACCGGAAGATCACCACAGAGCGCAACGTTGGAAGGCAGAGCAAATTCATAGAGATGGAGCCCGCCGACTGTCCGAATCAGCCGCCCCTGTGAGGCTAGAATAGGCGCTTCCTGCCCTGATTCCGTCAGATAAGCTCGTTCGGCTTCAAGGCTGACGCTACAGGCCTCTATGAGGTCATGTGCAGTCATTACGTCAGAAATCCCCTACAACCTGAGGCCCACGGTATCCTGATCATAAATGTCCATCAGGAGCACTGTCCACCGAACAAGCGCCGAAGTTGCCCTTGTCTTCACGACCAGATCTTGTCTAGAATGAGCGCCTTGCTGGGAGGGAATCTGTGAAGGGCTTGAGGTTCGAACGGATCGCCACTGAACGTCACTACAATGTGGTCTTCCACATCGGAAGTACCTATGTCCCGGTGAGTGATGAGACCGTTGAGGAGCTCAGGGACCAAAGCCTCCTGCCGGCTGAGCGATTTTTGGACCTCCTCATCGACCGTGTTGGATATTCATCCTACCTGAAGGATCAGATCCGCACCGAACTGAAAGCGACCGGCGATCCCACCACGCAGATCACGGTGCTGCAGGGAGCCATCAGGGAACTTTGAGTAGGCGTTAAAAACACCGCCAGCTTCGCTCTGCATCACTTGCGAAACTCAAGCTATCAGATAGCGGACGTTTCACCTCTTCTCACCCTTTTGCCTTTGCAAATGGCCTTATAAACCCCTACAGGAACGTTTGCGACACTACCGACTACTTGGAGGAAATCTTCCATGGAAGAGATTGAAAAACTGAAAGTAGATTATAAGGACGGAGAAGCCTCGACGACCGCCCGGGCCGCCCCCGGGCCCGGCGCCCCGGGCCCCCCCCCCGGGCCCCGCCCCCCCCCGCGGCCCCCCGGGCCGCGGCCCCCCCCCCCCCCCCCGCCCGGGCCCGGCCGCGCGCCCCCCCCCCCCCCCCCGGGCCCCCCGCCCCCCCGCGCCCCGGCCCCCCGCCCCCCCCCCCCGGGGGCCCCGGGCGGGGGGGCGCCGGCGGCCGGCGGCGGCCCCGGCTCGGCCTTGGGGAAACCGAGCTGGCGATTAAGGGCTGCGGGGGGGGGGCGGGGCCAGATGGGCGAGTCGTGAGTGGCCTTGGCCTCGCGGGCGCGAGCAGAGGGGCTGCGCCCTTCCCGATCTTCTAAAACCCGCCGGGGGGAGGGGACAATGGTGGGGGGGATGATGAACAAGCAAAGACAAGCGGCAGCGCACCACTCATCATATCGAGGAATGCACTGAATACGCGAGGACGCCGAGCCACACCGGCTCCTTTCTCGTCATTCGGACACTTAAATGGGACTTATAAGGAACCAACACCCTCAATCCCCCACTTGTCCTTCCTGAAACAGCTGATTCATGATCTGATTTCGCTTTTCGGGGTCCTGATAGTACTTCAATGCCTTGCTATAGTTCTCCATTGCGCTTTGACGTTTCCCCCGAATCGCATAGATCTCAGCGATGCCGTGATAGGCCCGCGCATCTCCCTCATTGCACTTGAGCGCCCGGCCGAAGATGTCCGCCGCTTGTTGGAGTTGATGTTTACCTAACGCGAGCCAGCCAAGAGCGGAGTGAGCGGCGCCAAAGTCCGGATTGGCGTTGAGCGCATCCTGATAGCTCTTCTGCGCCAGGCCCAGCCGACCGCGTGTTTCATACAGACCACCGAGGGCAAAGTGCACCTCGGCATCCTGTGGATTCAGTTTCAAGGCAGTCTTATAGGATTGCACGGCCGGTTCCAGCTTGCCCTGTTCCGCAAGGGCGCAGGCCAGGTTGGAATGAGCCGCCGAATCGTTGGGGGTGAGCTTGATCACCTCACGATACTCCTTGATCGCCATTTCCAGCCGCCCTTGGTCTTGGTAGGCAACTCCCAGATTCATCCGCGCTGGGGGAAAATCAGGAGCAAGCCGGACAGCCTCGCGGTACGCCTTGATCGCCATCTCAGGATGGCCAGCCCGTTCGTGAATTTGTGCCTGAAAATAGTATGGATGGGCCGACTCTGGAAGCAATCGAGCGGCTTCCGTGTAGAGTTTCAGGGATTGTTCCGATTGCCCTGACTGCGCAAGAAACAGGCCCTTGATCAAATGAACGTACCCGCACTCAGCATGTCGTTCGAGCAGATCGTTCACCCAACTCCCCACCACCGCGATGTGTTCCTGTGACTCAAGACAGAGCGCATGGGCTTTCCACGCATCGGCAAACCGACCCTGCAAGAGATACACAACATTTCTGGCGAACAGCGGACGCGGATCTTTCGCCCCGTCGGGATCTCGGCTCCAGCCCATCGACTCGGCGTACAAGACGTCCCAGACCCCCGCGACGATGGCCGCTTCGCATTGTTGCTGATGGCTGCTCATGAGTGATTCGGGGATGCTATCGAGTCAGCACGTCTTGGACGTCAGGTGGCGTCGCTTGGATCCCTTCCCCAAGAAAGGGAAATTTCTTGGATAGCTGCTGCTTCATCTGCCAGGCAACCGTTCGGTAGGACCAGTGGCCTTTGACCCCGGAACGAAGCTTGGCGATATACTCCGCCTCGGCATAATCCATTTTGAAGAGACAACGCACCTTGAAACCAAAGGGGATGGCGTAGAGCGAGGCTTCCTGGTCCTTTTTCTTGAGCAATTCGATGTCGGTACACACCGCATCCATGGCCTGTCGATACTCTGTATCCAACCCAGCATCGACCAACGGCGGTGGCACGTCATAGCCGTGAACGGTGGTGAAGTTTTGTTGCACCTGCTGACACCGCCGGTGTCGGTGCATATCCCGCCATGCGCCGATGTCCATCAGAATATCGAAGGTGAACGCATAGCCGCTGCGGAACTCCTTGATGAGGTCATCGTACGGCCCTCGCTGCCTCGTGGCTACCTCGATGGTCGCGTGCTTCTCCTTCTCAGACCATTCTCGGACCACATCGAGAATATTCCGGTACGGGGCCTGTGACACGCGATAGAGAAGGGTCGTGACGATCTCGTCGAGTGGATGATGCGGGTCAACCAGCTCGACCGCCTCCACCGCGCCCCACGTGCTGGGCTGGTCTAATCCCGTCCCGCGCAACACCTCTTTTGCGTGGCGAGCCAAATCGGAATACACTGATTCTTGATAGGCATTCGCCTTCGCATGTCGTGCTAGTGTCGGCGCGAGCGGGTCGTTCACGCCCGAAGTCTGACCACAGAGCTCGCTCCACAGATTCACCGGCTGGCGTTGGCAGGCTGCTTTCAAATCCTCACCGATCCCTCGCAGCTCAGGTAGCTGAGACGACAGGAGCCGCGTAATCTGCTTTTCCAATGTCCGGATGCTGACGACTTGCCCCACGTTGGTCTTTGCCGCAAGGGGAAGCAGGTACCGGGTGACGTCGAACGCCCGCGCCGCGATGGTCCGCTGATAATCGGCCGGTTTCATGGATTCCGGTCGTGGATCCCGCTCGGAGAGGTACGCGATCAAGGGATCGTGCAGCAATCGATAAATTTCCGACAGGCTGCGGAGAACACCTTCATAGAGCGCCTCGGTCTCGCTCCCTCGAATCTGTCCCGGTACAAACCATCGGCTCGAGGCAAAATTCTGATAGCGACTCGATTTCGCCTGCCCGTCCCAGAGTGGCTCGTCCTCCAGACGAATGGCGGCCAATTCAGAAATCTCTTCAAAACAGATAATGACGTGACCAAGATCGGCGATCGATGCATGACCGTAATCGAAATAAAACTGGTCCCAGAACTTTTCCGAGGAATGCCCATGGACCCACCGGATGCTGTCTTCGATGGAGTCCGGTGATCGGCTATAGCGCGCCAGTGCGTATGCGGATTTCTCCGGCGGCATGGGAGCGATCGCAACAACCCGTCGACCTGATTGATCCTGACTCATAGAGGGCCGTTCACATCCTCGTTGAACTGCAAGCCGCGCACTATACCTCTCACGTCAAGATGGCGCAAGCTCAGGTCCGTTGACTTGCTGCAGAACGCGCCGCTATAGTCCGCCGAATCGCGAGATTCGCACGGTTTTGGCGCAAGGGAGCTATGCACGTTTTATGATCAAGGGCATTAAAGGCGTCAAGGATCTGTTACCGGAAGAGACACCCCGTTGGCGTGCCATCGAGGAGACTGCCAGGAGGTGGGCAGACCGGTACGGATTTCATGAAATTCGTATTCCGATCTTTGAAGTAACGACCTTATTTGCACGCAGTATCGGGGCATCGACCGATATTGTCGAGAAGGAAATGTACACGTTCCAAGATCGAGACGGTACCTCGCTGACTCTTCGGCCTGAGGGAACTGCCGGGACAGTCCGAGCCTATATCGAGCATAATCGCGGGGCAGTACCCGTTCCCCAGAAGTACTTTTATTTCGGGCCGATGTTCCGGCACGAGCGACCCCAGGCCGGGCGTCTTAGACAATTTCATCAATTTGGTGTCGAGTCCTTTGGGATGGCTGACCCGCGAGCTGATATTGAAACCATTGCCCTACTGTGGCGGTTACTGAGTGATGTTGGTCTCCAGGGCCTCACTTTGGAGATTAATAACTTGGGGTATCCTGCCGATCGTGATTCCTATCGACCTCAACTCGTGACCTATCTGCGACAACATGAATCCCGCCTGTGTTCTAATTGCCAGCGCAGGATTGAGATGAATCCCCTTCGCGTTCTTGATTGTAAAGTCACAGAGTGTCGTGCCCTTACAGAACAGGCTCCTCGGCTCGCCGATTCACTCTCTGAAGCTCCACAAGTCTACTTTAGTGCTGTCTTGCGCGGACTTGATCTTATCCATATTCCATATTCTTTGAATTATCGACTCGTCCGTGGACTGGATTATTACAACCTGACGACCTTCGAAGTGACTGCGACGAATCTTGGCGCACAGAATGCCGTCGGGGCAGGTGGACGTTATGATGGTCTCGTTGAGACGCTCTCAGGACCTCCCACACCAGCTGTCGGATTCGCCGTCGGTTTGGAACGTATTGCGATGTTGCTCGAGGATTCAGCTACCAGGGCATCAGCTGTTAAAGTGGTTGTCTATGTCGCTGCCTTTGGTGAGCAAGGCTCACTTGCCGGCCTCTCAGCACTTGAGGAGCTTCGCATCTGTGGGATATCAGCTCTGTCAGATTTCCGATCTTCCTCCTTAAAGGCCCACTTACGGCAGGCAGATCGGCTTGGCTGTCGTTTCAGTCTCATCATCGGGGATGATGAAGTCGTAAAAGGCGCAGCAATTCTTCGAGATATGGTGACAAAGAGCCAGAACGAACTCCCTCTATCAACACTCCCTTCCGCGATTCAACCACTCATCACGATCTCCTAACGAGCCATTTTTCACGTTGACTTTCCCTTCTAAACCCCGTACTCTCTTAATATCATTTTACTCCTAACATACTGAAATAATAATAGAAATTCCTGTGAATTCACAGCAAACTCACAAAGTAGGGTTCCTCCTAGCTCGACCTCCCTCACATGTCAGTGCTTCAACTGTCCATGGGTTAGCACAGGCTGCACTCAACGCCGGGCATGAAGTGTATCTGTACCTCATTGATGAAGGCGTTAAGAATATGCCTAATGACGAGTATCGAAGACTTGCCCAAACAGGCGCAAACATTTTTATCTGTGCGTATGGTTGCCAGCAACATGGTGTTCCGACTACTGACGTGGATCCCACTATGTCCCTATGTGGATTAGTAGTGCTTTCAGGACTTATTGAGAACTGTAAGCCGTTCTTGTCCTTTGCGTGATAGATCGATGAATCTCCCGTGGCCAAGACTATCGCCCTTGTCATTCAAGAAGATCCTCGTAACACACACAGGCCGGTTGAAGCACTGAGGATAGCCCTTGGCCTTGTTGCGGGATTACACCACACTACTGTGGTTCTCCTCGGAGAATCTTTTCGCCTTCTTACTGAAGACACAGATGATATTATTGATGTTGATATTCTTGAGAAATATCTCCCATCGATCATCCAGCTACAGATTCCATTTATTCTCCAGGCCAGGGCGAATCACACCCAGCTACAGAGTAATTTTCAAGTTCAATATTATACAGATGAGCATATTGCGGACGTTATTCGATCCAGCGATTGTGCACTTATTTTCTAAAAGCAATATTGTGGTATGAGCCTAATTATCTATGTCGTTCACCCTATTGAACGATCAATTACCTATGAGATGTGCCTTAAAGAGGGTTCTGGTCTTGTGATTTCATTAGATAAGAATCTTCCTCCGGGAAAGGTTGAAAGGACTATAGAATCATCACTTTGTCACCGAGGTGACAACTTATCTTATGGGAAGGTATTGGAGTTGCTCCTCAAGGCTGACAAGGTTATTACTCTGTAACTCCGATTTTTCTAAAGAAAGAAGATTCGTAGTAGTCGAATTAGGAGTAGGAAAGTGAAGAGTGTGGATAAGAGATAAGTTGTTGATTATATAAGATTTAATAACTTGTAATGTGATGGATAAGTTTGGGGATATGTTGGTTTTAATAAGGTGAAACGTGGGGGAAATCTGTGGGTGATTTTTTAGGTGTCGGTGTATGTAAGAATCGAGTTTGAATATCTGACAGGTTATGCACTGGAATGTGGGTGGATGAGGTTGATGGTTAAAAAATATTATTATCCACAGGTGTGAATAATCCTGTGAATAGGATTTTAAACAACTTATGAGTGTAGACACACTTTGGGAAGAGGCTTTGCAATACATTCAAGGGAGGGTACCGAAGCAAGTATACGACACCTGGTTTATACCGGTGCACCTTGACCGGATTGAGAACTCCACGGCTCATATCGGTGTGCCGAATAAATTCTTCGGAGAATGGTTGGATACGCACTATGCATCTCTGCTTGCGGAAGCAGTGTCAACTGCCCGCGGCGGCGGAGAAACGACGGTGACGTTTACTGTCCGTGAGAAGGCCTCGCTGCAGAAGAATGAGATCGTGTCTCCATCTGTCCCCCAGCGACCGCTAAATCACAATAAGAGTCGTCGAGGAATTCAGCTCAATCCAAAATATATCTTCAAGAACTTCGTTGTTGGTGCGGGGAATCAATTTGCCCATGCTGCATGTATGGCAGTGGCCGAACAACCGGGACAGACGTATAACCCACTTTTCATCTATGGTGGAGTCGGCCTTGGGAAAACCCACCTCCTAAATGCGATTGGAAATCATGTGGCCGAAAAGAGCGACCTCCGCATCGCATATTTAACGACTGAACAGTTTACAAATGAAGTCATCAATTCGATCCGGTACGATAAGATGATCGACCTTCGGAAGCGCTATCGCCATATCGATATGCTCATGATCGACGACATTCAATTCCTGATGGGAAAAGAACGCACACAAGAAGAATTCTTCCACACCTTTAATGCCTTATATGAAGGACATAAGCAGATTGTTCTCTCGAGTGATCGGTTCCCAAAGGATATGCCGGATATTGAAGAACGGCTCCGCTCTCGGTTCGAGTGGGGGCTTATCGCGGATTTACAACCTCCCGACGTCGAGACGCGTATTGCAATCTTACGTAAGAAGTCCGAGGACGAGGGCGTCAAATTACCAGAAGACGTCATTCAATTCCTTTCTATCACGATGAAAAGCAACGTCCGAGAGCTCGAAGGGAGCCTTGTTCGTTTAGGGGCCTATGCCTCGCTGACAGGACAGGTGATCACGCTTGAGCTCGCGAAGAATCTCCTTCGAGACGTTATCGGCGATAAGAAAAAGATCGTCGCTATGGACGACATTCAAGAAGTAGTGTGCAGTCAATTTCATGTCAAGTTGACGGAAATCAAATCGCGCCGACGGAGCAAAACACTCGTGCATCCTCGACAGATCGCCATGTATCTCTGCCGGGAGTTAACGGATGCCTCGTACCCCGAGATCGGACGACAATTCGGAGGGAAAGACCACACCACTATCATTCATGCCTGCCGTCAGATCGCGAAAGCCAAGGAAACGGACAGCACGTTGCAGACAACCCTTGACACATTGAAAGAACAGATTCTGAGAAGCTAACGACTTGCCTGGGAGAGAACGCTATGAAAGTACGCATCGGGCGAGATGAACTGTTGACAGGGCTCCAGCGCGTACAGGGTGTCGTGGAGAAGCGGAACACGATGCCGATTCTGTCGAATATCTTGTTAGAGGCAAAACCGGACGGCGTCGAGATCGTTGCCACCGATCTTGAGATCGGTGTAAGAGGCCTCTATAAAGCGTCGGTCTTAACGACCGGAGGCGTGACGATCTCAGCGCGAAAGCTGTTCGAGATCGTGAAGGAATTACCTCCCGGGGATATTGAGTTGGTCGCCGCCGACAACAACTGGACGACGATCCAAGCCGGGAAAAGCCAATTCAAAGTTGTGGGTCTTCCCAGTAACGAATACCCGGCGCTGCCGACTATTGATCGGGAAGGGTTGACGCCTCTCTCTGGAGACGGACTCCTTGAGCTGATTCGGAAAACACTGTTTGCGGCAGGTGACAACGATGCCCGATATATCCTGAACGGTCTCCTGGTCACATTGCTGGCCACTGAAAAGAAAACGTCTCTGCGATTGGTCGGTACGGACGGTCATCGCCTCGCCGTGGCAGAACAGGAAGTCGGAGCGGCCGGTGCCAAAGGAATGCCGCTGGAGATGAAAGCCATCATTCCCAAGAAAGCAGCCCATGAGATCCGGCATTTGTTGGAAGAGGGGGGAGATGGCGAGCCGCTGATTGGTTTCACGAAGAATCTGATGATTTTCAGGAAAAGCGGTCTCCTCCTGACGTCCAGGCTCATGGAAGGCAACTATCCGAACTATCAACAGGTCGTTCCTAAGGAAATTGGCAGGCCCATTCATGTGAATAGGGCCGAACTGGAGAGTGCGCTTCGTCGGGTGTCGGTCTTGTCAAAAGACAAATCCAGTGCTGTCAAAGTGTCGTTTACCTCCGGAAGGATGACGCTCTATTCAAGCAGCCCGGACTATGGGGAAGCGACGGAAGAGCTACCGGCACAATACGAAGGTGAGACATTGAACACCGGCTTCAATGCCCGGTACCTCTTGGATGTGTTCAATGTGATGGATGGAGACACGCTCTCACTTCAGATGGAGACGCCCTTGAGTCCCTGTCTGATTCAGGAGCCGGAAAGTCCTGGGTTCAAGTGTGTCGTGATGCCCATTAAGATTTAGCCTCAGCCGCTTACCACATAGTTAGGAAACGATGGCCACAGAAGATCCGTCTCCGTCAGATAGCTACCGCCCCGATCAGATCAAAGTCCTCGAGGGACTCGATGCAGTCCGCAAGCGACCAGCGATGTACATCGGCAGTACCGGGGTCGATGGCCTCCACCATCTGGTGTATGAAGTTGTTGACAACAGCGTCGATGAGCACATGGCCGGATTCGGGGAGACGATCGAAGTCACCATCCACATCGATGGGAGTGTGACGGTCATCGATAATGGACGCGGTATTCCCACTGGTATGCATCCCACACAAAACAAATCGGCAGCAGAGGTGGCCTTGACGGTCCTTCATGCAGGCGGGAAGTTCGAGCAAGGCGCCTACACGGTTTCAGGAGGACTCCATGGAGTAGGCATTTCCGTGGTCAATGCCTTGTCGGAATGGCTCGAGCTGGAGATCTGGCAGGATGCCCAAGTCTTCGAACAACGGTATGAGCGTGGGAAGCCCAACGCGCCTCTTGAGGCCATGGGGAAGACGAAACGCCGGGGCACCAAAGTTCGGTTCAAACCGGACGGACAAGTCTTTGAGACGTTGGAGTTCAGCTTCGATGTGCTGGCCCAACGGCTTCGCGAGCTGGCCTTTCTCAATAAAGGCCTGGCGATTACCCTCAGAGATGAGTGCAAAGAACCGGCAAAAGAACAGGTCTTCTTGTACAAGGGCGGCATCGTCTCTTTCGTCGAACACCTGAACGAAGCTAAGACGCCCCTGCATAAGCCGATCTATGTGAAGGTCGAGAGACCAGAAATGATTCTCGAAGTGGCACTGCAGTACAACGACAGCTACTCCGAGAATCTCTTTTCCTTCGCGAACAATATCAACACAAAGGAAGGCGGCACCCACTTAGTAGGATTCAAAGCCGCTCTGACCAGGACGATCAACACGTTTGCGAACGCGAACGATCTCCTCAAGAAAGATATGGAGTCTTTAACGGGAGACGACGTGCGGGAGGGATTGACCGCTGTGGTCAGCGTCAAGGTACGCAACCCGCAGTTCGAGGGCCAGACGAAGGCCAAGCTGGGGAACAGCGAAGTCAAGGGTGTGGTCGAGGCGGCCGTCAACGAGGCCCTGGGCAACTATTTTGAAGAACATCATCCCGTCGCCAGAAAGATCATCGGCAAGGCCGTCGATGCTGCGCGCGCGCGCGAAGCGGCTCGGAAGGCCAAGGACCTGATCAGGCGCAAGAGCGCGCTTGACGGAGGCTCGCTCCCTGGAAAATTAGCCGATTGTTCGGAGAAAGACCCGGCGTTGAGCGAACTCTATATTGTGGAGGGAGATTCGGCTGGTGGCTCCGCGAAGCAAGGGCGCGACCGGAAGTTCCAGGCCATTTTACCGTTGAAAGGGAAGATACTGAACGTCGAGAAGGCCCGTTTCGACAAGATGCTCTCCAGCGATGAAATCAGGACGCTCATTATGGCGTTGGGGACCGGGATTGGTCGTAAGCGGGAAGAAGGCGACAAAGCGGAAAAGGATGCGTTCGATATCGCCAAGGCACGCTATCACAAAATCATTCTCATGACCGATGCCGACGTCGACGGTAGTCACATCCGGACCCTGCTCTTGACCTTCTTTTTCCGCCAAATGCCCGAACTGATCGAACGAGGCTATATCTACATCGCGCAGCCCCCGCTGTTCAAAGTGAAGAAGGGAAAGGCAGAACGCTACCTCAAGGACGAAGCGTCGTTGAATGAGCATTTAGCCGACTTAGCTGTTGAAGATGTCGAGCTTTATCTGGAAGGGGTCCGGGAATATGTAACCGGCCGTCGACTCCTTCCCATTCTGAAAAAGATGATTGCGTTTGAAACGTTGCTTGGTCGCCAGAATAAGAAGCTGTACGAGGCTGCCATTCTGCGGGCGTTTGTCGATGAGCCGGGCCTCGATCGCGAGCGTCTCAAGGAACGAGGAGCCCTCCAACAGTCGGTCGAGAACGTCAGGCAATCCCTGGCCATGGTGTTTCCAAAGGCAAGACCGACCTTTGACGTGTTAGACGATGAAGAGCATCAATCGAACAAAGTGAAGTGCCGGCTCCATACCAACGGCACCGCGCAAGAATTGGAGATTTCACACGAGCTTGTTGGTTCGGCAGACTTTCGAGAACTTCAGAAGCTGACCCCTACGGCGATCGGGCTGGGACGTTCTCCGTACAAACTCAAAGTGAAAGGTCAGGAGAACCTGTATCGGACGACCGATGAGCTGGTAAAAGCCATCTTGGAAACGGGCAAGCAGGGGCTCAGTATCCAGCGTTACAAAGGATTGGGGGAAATGAACCCCGGGCAGCTGTGGGAAACAACCATGAATCCTGAAATGCGCACTCTCCTCCGTGTCACGCTTGAGGACCTGACGGGCGTGGACGAGATCTTTACGATTTTGATGGGTGACGAGGTCGAGCCGCGGCGGAATTTCATTCAGACACACGCGCTTGAGGTTAGAAATTTAGACGTATAACGTCGTTTGTGAAGGGTGAAGCGCAGGCCGAACGAGTGTTCGGATCCTTACGTTTCATGTTTCACGAGATACGCTTCACGAGGACAGAATGCCCCCTGATGAACGCTTAGGCCACATCGCGATTGAAGATGAGATGAAGTCCTCCTACCTCGATTACGCCATGAGCGTGATCGTGGGGCGGGCGCTGCCTGACGTTCGCGACGGACTCAAACCGGTTCATCGCCGCATCTTGTTCGGCATGAATGAAATGGGCCTCGCCTCCAATCGGGCCTACCGAAAGTCGGCCAAGATCGTGGGCGAAATCATGGGGAACTACCATCCCCACGGCGATTCGGCCATTTATGACACCCTGGTGCGGATGGCGCAGAATTTCAACATGCGCTATCCCCTTGTCGATGGCCAGGGCAATTATGGGTCGATGGACGGCGATTCAGCGGCGGCCATGCGCTACACCGAAGCGCGCATGACCAAACTGGCTGAAGAGATGCTGGCCGACATCGATAAGGAAACGGTCGACTTTGCCCCGAATTATGATGAGTCGAGGCAGGAACCGTTGGTCCTACCAACCAGGGTACCAAATCTTCTGGTCAACGGAGCCGGAGGTATCGCGGTCGGTTATGCGACCAATATCCCAACCCACAACATTACCGAAGTCATCGATGGATTGCTCCTCCTGCTGGAGAATCCTGAGGTGACGATCGCCGAGTTGATGAAGAAAATACCCGGTCCTGATTTTCCGACGGCGGGGTTCATTTACGGTGTGAGCGGCATCAAGGAAGCCTATGAAACCGGTCGAGGCCTCCTCACATTGCGGGCGAAAGTGGCGGTGGAGATCGATGAACGGACCGATCGGGAGCGCCTGATTGTCACGGAGATTCCCTACCAAGTCAACAAAGTGAGCTTGATCAAGAAGATTGCGGAATTGGTTCAAGAAGATCGGATCAGAGGCATCTCGGACTTACGAGACGAGTCCTCGGATCGCGAAGGAGTGCGAGTCGTCATCGAACTGAAACGAGGCGAAATCCCATTAGTGGTCTTGAACAACCTCTACAAGCATACCCCGCTTGAGACGACGTTCGGCGTCATCATGCTGGCGCTCGTCAACAACCGACCGGAGGTGCTGAACCTCAAGAAGATCCTCCATCATTTCCTCGATCATCGTCGAGAAGTCGTCGTGCGACGGACGGCGTTCGAGCTCAGAAAAGCGGAGGAACGAGCACATATTCTCGAAGGGCTCAAGATTGCGCTCGATCATCTCGACGCCGTCATCACGCTCATCCGAGGGTCCCGGTCGCCGGATGAAGCGCGGGCCGGGCTGATGCAGCGGTTTGGCCTTACCGAAGTCCAAGCCACGGCGATCCTCGACATGCGACTCCAGCGCCTGACGCAACTTGAACGGACGAAGCTCGTCGAAGAGTATCAGGACGTGCTGAAGCAGATCGAATACCTCAAATCCGTGCTCGCAAGTGAAGCACTGGTCCGAACCATCATCAAAGACGAGCTGACGGAAATTCGCGAGGCCTATAAGGACGAGCGCCGTACGCAGATCGTCAAAGAAGAGGCGGAGATCAGTCTGGAGGATCTCATCGCGGAAGAAGAAGTGATCGTGAGTATCTCACATGCGGGATACATCAAACGAAATGCCGTATCCCTCTACCGTTCTCAACGACGAGGGGGGAAGGGCAAGATCGGCATGGGCATCAAGGAGGAGGACTTCGTCGAGGATCTCTTCACCGCCTCCACCCATGATTCGCTTCTCTTTTTTACGGATGCGGGAAAAGTCTTCTGGTTGAAGGTCCATGAAATTCCTGAGGCCAGCCGGGCTGCGAAGGGCAAGGCGCTGGTCAACCTCTTGGCCTTATCGAGCAATGAAAAGGTGACGGCGACCTTACCGGTCAAAGAGTTTCGGAATGACCGGTATATCGTGATGGGCACCAAGAAAGGCGTCATCAAGAAGACGGAACTGTCCGCGTTCAGCAATCCGAGGCAGGGCGGGATTATCGCATTAGGGCTTGAGAGTGGCGACAAGCTGATCGGGGTTCAGCTGACGGATGGGCAGCGAGAAATCCTTCTCGGCACGCGACAGGGCATGACGATTCGGTTTAGAGAAGAAGAAGTACGGCCGATGGGTCGGACCGCCTATGGCGTAAAGGGGATCACCCTCGAAGAGGGGAACGAAGTCATCGGCATGGAAACCATCACGCCCGATTCTACGACGTCTATCTTGACCGTCACGGAAGGTGGCTACGGGAAACGGACACCGGTCGGTGAGTATCGTGTGCAGGGCCGTGGGGGGAAAGGCATTATCAGCGTGAAGACGACGGAGCGAAACGGCCTCGCCGTCGGATTTTTGCAAGTCCGAGACGATGATGAAATCATGCTGATGGCTGCACAGGGAAAAGTGCTTCGATGCAAGGTGGACGACATCCGCGAGATCGGCCGGAATACCCAAGGTGTTCGTATTCTCGATCTCGACGGCGAAGGAGACCGAGTGGTGGGCGTCGCCAGACTAGCGGAAGCGGTCGAACGAGAAGATGTGCCATCGGATGACACCCCCGTGGCCTAACCAAGACTGGACGGTTGTTCCTGTATCCAACGGATAGTTTCTTCCATGCCTCCCGCCGATCCCACGACCAAAAAGCCGCTGGATATTGTCGTTAAATTTGCGCTCGCTGTGTTTGTGGGATCTTTCGCACTGATTTGGGGAGGCATGTATCTTAGCCGTCCCGATCGTTCGATTCCACCCTACACGGTCGGGTCGCAGGCCGGTCATTTCGTGGCGACCTATGTCCCTCGGGATACCCAAGATGAACAGGTCGAACGATTAGTAAAGCGGTTTCGAAAAGTCGGCCATGAAACGCGCGATTTCGGTCCTATGAAAATCTATCCCACAACCGAGGGTCATTCCGGCGGTCGGTACCGTCACATCATGATTTATGTGTTTGACGACCATCTCAAAACCAATCCAGAAGTACTGGCAAGGTACCTGGCAGGCGACGCGGTGGTGAGAAAGGATTACGTCCAATCCATGCGCGGGTACTATCGATTGCAAGATCAGAACGAAGAAGGCGGTACTGGCCCCATGCCTCATGATGGAATCATGTCCAGCGACACACGGATTCTGTTCAAGGGGCTTGTGACGGATCCCTTGCCGGTCGAGGATGAACCTGAGCCAGATAAGTCGATATCACCTCTCTGAATCGCTCGCGCAACGAAGGGTCTTGGATCGTCGTGGTATGCGAAACTACTTCAGGCAAAGGTTCAGCGTGATGAGAAGACTGGAGCCTGACGTTGAGAAGATCGACTGCGGCCGTGGTGGTATCGGGAATCTCTCCAACGCGAAATGCAATATCGGTTATGGACTCTTGTCCGGACTCTGCTTGTAACTTCGTCAAAAGCGCGGGTTTGAGATACGTCAGTTGTTGCAGCCAGACAGGATTTCTGACGAGGAGATACAGTTTCTTAAAGCGAATCTGAGCCGGCCAGGTATGGCTTGCCATGGGCTCGCCGACAAGATCGCGCCAACGATGTTGTAAACGAAGTTCAATCAACCTCGGTTCCAGACCAAGACGTTTGGAAATTCCCGCGAGGATGTTGCCGAAGGAGTCGAGCGGACCAGAGCCCATGAAGGGCATCATAGGCGGTATCCAAGCACCAGATCAAGACGTCGGTTTTCACTAATGACCAAAGAGACAGACGATCAGTACAAAGTCGTGGCCACAAATCGGAAGGCCTATCACGACTACTTTATCGAGGAAAAGTTCGAGGCGGGGATGGTCCTGAAAGGCACCGAGGTGAAATCGTTGCGCGATCGGCGTGTGAACTTACAAGACAGCTACGCGAGCGTCAAAGAAGGGGAGGTTTTTCTTCACCACTGCCACATCAGTCCGTATAGTCATGGTAATCTCATGAACCATGATCCGATCAGGACCCGTAAATTGCTCCTTCACCGCAAAGAGATCAACAAGCTTCTTGGCAAAACCCAGCAGAAAGGTCTCACGCTCGTACCTCTCCGCATCTACTTTTCAGCTCGAGGCCAGGCCAAGGTCGAACTGGGGCTGGCAAAAGGGAAGAAACAACATGATCGTCGTGCGTCGATCAAGGCTCGAGAGGCGGGACGAGAGGTTGAACGAGCGATGAAAGAGAGAAAATAGAACAACCCCTCTCGATCGCTCTCGGCTTCGAGGCAACGCCCATTTCCCTGTCGTCCTCCGCCTCACATCCAAGCACCGGCATTCACACTCAGGCACCTCCCCATCAGGTCGTTCCTGACCAATCAGGGAGCCGTTCAGCTACCGATTCGCGGTCTGCATCATGGCGAACAGCACGCTGAATATGGCCAACAATAAGAACCCTTCAATAAAGGAAATCATAATATGTGTTCACCCCCTTTCACTTTCCTACATGTATACGCCCTCAATATGAAGCCACCATGAGGGAATCATGAAGAGATCTTCATGCTGGAGTAGCCAAATAATACGTCGGCAGAGGCACACGACAGTAAGGATTGGGTCGGGAGGAAATCCCGGGTAGGAACAAGCAACCACTACGTGGAACGTGTAGGTTGACTGAGGGCCGGCAAACGCAAGGTGAAACTAGAGCCTTTATTGACCTCACTGGTGACCGCGATGCTGCCGCCGTGGGCTTCCATGATTTCCTTTACGATAGGGAGTCCAAGCCCGGTCCCGGCGGTGTCTTTTGCCCGAGCCCAATCGGTCCGGTAGAAGCGCTCGAACAGGTGGGGAATATGCTCTGGTTCGATACCATGGCCTGTGTCTTCGACGGCTATGGCGACCTCTCGACCCAATGACTGTAGCCGCACCGTGACGGACCCACCGGCCGGGGTATACTGCAGTGCGTTATCAAGCAGGTTGATCAACGCTTGCTTGAGCCATTGGGTGTCGCCGAGCACTGAGGGAACCGGCTGGGACTCGAACCGTAGTGAAATCTGATGGTCGTCGGCAAGTAGTGCGAGCTCGTCAACGATCTCTTGAATCAGTGGCTCGAGCACGAGTGGTACAAGATGGACCGGAGGCTTACTGCTGGTGAATTTTGCGAGAGTCAACAAGGGTCGGGTCAGCGCAATGAGACGCTCGACTTGCTGGAGGTTGTTCAGGAGCACTTCATGATACTCCTCGACAGTCCGCGCTTTCATCAGGGCAACCTCGAGGTTCCCCTGCAGAATCGTCAGCGGCGTCTTCATTTCGTGGGCCGCGATTTCGCAAAAGTTTCGTTGGACTTCACTGCCACGTTGGAATTGATCCAACACGGCGTTGACAGCCTGGGTGAGTCGCCGAAACTCGTGGTACGGTGAGTCCATCGGCAGGCGTTTTTCGAGGTCGGTATCTGACATCGTTTCGGCGCCTTTGCACAACGCATCGATCGGAGCCAGGACCTTCTTGGACAACCAGTGACTGCCGATCCAGGCGAAAAAAAGAGTTGCTCCGGATCCGAGTGCCAGGAGAAGCACCAGACCATTCAACGTTTCCTGGTAGTGAAGCAACGACGTTTCTGCCTGCAAGACATACTGCACGCCGCCTTTGCCCACGAAGAAGAGAAACAGGTGACGCGCGGGTATGCCATCCGGTGCCTTGAAGGTCTCAAACAGAATGTTCTTGAGGCGGACTTGTTCAAGAATTCTCGGCGGAAGCGACTCCAGTCTCGATGCGTGAGGACTCCTCCAGACGAGCGACCCTCCAGAAGAAAAAACCCGGAGGGCATGAGTGACGTCTGGCAAGACATGCTGATCCGTGGGGCTTTGAGTCAATTCACTGGTTGGTGCAATGTCTCGGTCGCGGTGTTCAAAGAGCTCAGGCTTCCGCTCCACGAATTCCGTCAGCGTCTCGCCCAATACGAGGAGGCGTCCGTCCACAAAACGTTGGAGCAACACCTCACTCGCGGCATAGACGAGAGCAGAGAACAAGAGCAGCCCGGCCATTAAGACAAAAACGGACCAGCTGATCAGGACGCGCAGCGATTTCATGCAGGCGCATCCGGCTCTTCAAGCATATATCCGGCGCCTCGTACGGTGGCGATCAGGGGCGGGGAAAAGTCTCGGTCGATCTTCGCGCGGAGGGCCCGAATGTGGGCGTCGACGATGTTCGTCATGGGGTCATAACTGATGTCCCAGACATGTTCGATGATCGCGGTACGCGTCAGGACTCGATTCTTGTTCCGTAAGAGAAATTCGAGGAGCGCGTATTCCTTATTGGTGAGTGCGATCTCTTTTCCGGCGCGCCAGACGCGATGAGAAGCCGGATCCAGTCTCAGATCGGCCACCTGCAGTTGGACGATTTGTTGTGTACTGCCACGCCGTAGGAGTGCCCGTATTTGCGCCAACAGCTCCACGAAGGCGAATGGCTTCGGCAGAAATTGATCCGCACCGGTATCAAACCCCGAGACCTTGTCCTCTACGGTGTTGCGGGCGGTCAGGAGCAACACCGGTGTCATGTTCCCCTTATCGCGAATCCGGCGGCACAGGGCGAGGCCATCGAGCTTGGGAAGCCCGATGTCGAGAATGAAAAGATCGTACGCATTGTTGAACGCAAGTTCCAACCCTTCCTCACCGTCGATGGCGACATCAACCGCGTATTGCTCTTCTTTCAACCCTTTTCGGATAAATTGCGCGAGATCCGCATCATCTTCAACTAAGAGAATTCGCATGGCGCTCCTTACACCTTCCCGTGACCGCTGACACTCTGACCCTATTGGTCAACAAAGACCGCTCTTGCAGTCCGTGACGACAAGGTTTGTGGCTTTCTCGCCAGTATCCAGCTCGAGGGTTGCCCAAGCAATTCCACCCTGAGATACATCCTGGTGTGCCCCGGAACCTCCCTCGAGAAGGCTAACTATATAATAGCGTCCAGCGGGAAGTTTCGTGAACCAAAAGTGACCAGTTGGATTGGCCCGGGTTGTGCGGAGATAGGGGACAAGGCGTTTTTCAGTCAACAGTTGGGATAGGACATCTCGAAGACAGTCACCTGATGGCGCAGGAACAGCGGAATTATCGGGAAACGATACGACACTGTGTGGGGGGCAGGCGGTCACGCGCACATATCGGTTAAACCAGTCCCGGGTATGGGCTATTCGCGGAATCAAATAGACCGGGACACCGGCCTGCGTGACGGCCTTGCCGGAGGGTGAGCTGAGGAACACTTGGCCGGTTGCCGCTCCCCGCCCCTTGGGTTTGTAAGAGAAGAGTTCCTTCTCATTCAGTGCAGGGGGATTGGCTGGAGGTGGCTCGGCCGCCGGTACCGATGGATCAGAAAAGATGCTGATCAGCAGATAGCCGGCGAAGAACCAACCGAGCGTGACCTGAGACCGTGTCATGTCGGGGAGGCTGGCGACTCGTCAGACACGAGTGGAGAGGAGATGGCCTTATGTTTGAGGGCGCGACCCTTCTCTGGCGTCGGATCGGTGACGACGCCATAGACCTCGCGTCCCTCGTGGCCTTCCGGCAAATACTCCGTGATCGGCATCCCATCTTCGCGAACAAAGAGGAGGCAGTGACAGTACTTGTAGATCTGCATTTCGTCGCAAGCACAGATCCAACGTCGGAGCTTGGCTTCGGCTTGTTTGTCCTGATAGAAATTGCACGGACAGAGGGGCTTCCCCAGTTCATCGATGTGCATCGCCAATCCGTTGACGACCGCCTCGGTCACGGCGGAGTTAGGATGCATGGTGGTGCCGCTCTTTTCCGCAAACCCTTCCACAAACTTTCGTATTTTCTCAAGGCTTCCCGGTGTTGGCTCAGCCATAGACCTCCTCCTACAGAGTGATGAAAGGCAGACCCGCTAGTTTACAAGGGGAATTCGCTGCTTTACAATCCGGCTCTTCAGTCGGTTCTCATAACCAAATCTGACACGCATGTCTATTCATCAGCAAATCTTGCACCAACGGCTCGCGACCGAACTAGGCACACAGGTTGCGGAGGCACTGATGACTCGGTTGCCTCAGGCTACGGGTCGACCGGATGCGGCGGAACAAGTATTGACCCTGCTGGATGAACTGCACGAATTATCAGGGAAAACAGCCACCGCGGCGGTCGAAGCGCTCCCTGCATTGGACCGTCGCGCCAGGTTAGGAGATATCATCTTGTGGCTTGATCTTGGGGTGGCCTTAGCTGAGTCGTCAGGTGCATCCGCGCTCAAATATTTTAAAGATAGCCCCTTGTTGCTGGGGCTCATCGAACCGGCTCATGCGCGAGTTGAGGTCCTGACGATCGGTCTGGAACTGGCTGAGCAAGACGCCAACGTGGCGCTCGAATATATTCGGCATGCTCCACAGATTCTCGCAGATGTCCCCACGACCCACTTGCGCCCCTGGCTCGACATCGGCATGGAACTCACACAAGTCAACGTGGTCGTCGGTCTCGAATTTATTAGGCAAATCTCCAGGCTTACCTCCGTGCTGCCGGTAGAGAGCGTACGGGACTGGGCCACCGTGGGCATGAAATTGATTGTGCCGAACAGCCTAGGGAAGCCGGACTATATGGCGACTATGGAGTTTCTCAGGACCAGCCCCTCCATTCTTGGGCAGATAGAACAGGCGACCGTTCGTGCCAAAGTCGTCTCTCTTTGCCTCTTGTTGGCCGAGCGATCTCCGGAATCCAGCATCGCCTGGCTTGCGGATTCACCCAACCTCTTACGCGCAGTACCGTCGGAAGCATGGCAGATCAAGCTCTTGCAGTACGGGTCCCTGCTAGCCGAGAAGCATGTGGAGGCGACTATCGGCTATCTACAGCGTGCGCCGGAACTCATCCAATTGCTCGGAGATGGGCCTGAGGCCGTCTCAAAATTTGAGAATTGGTTCACGACCGGAATGGAAGTGCTGGCCTACAGTCCGGACGCAGCACGCGCCTTTTTCGCAGTCGAGTCCCAGAAAGCGCTGGCCTCGGTCGAGCAGGCGTTAAGTGGGGTGCCGTTTCGACAGGTCGCGCGAAGAGTCACGTTGTTTGTCCAGGGGCTCTGCGGAACCGATGTGGCCGTGACGGCGCTTCCGGATTCAGTGATGGCTCCAGGCCGAGCGACGGTCAGCACAGACGGAAAGTCCATTTCTTTGCCGGCGCTGCTTCGCCGATATCCGACTGCCGCAGAGAACGAGCGCCTCTACCTCGTGATGGCGGCGCACGAAGCCGGACATGTAGAATTCGGCACCTATCGGCTGACGCTCGATACGCTCGGCGATCTGGTCGATACCGTAGGAGAGCGTTACGGTCGATCCAGCGAGGCCAGACCCGAGACGCTGAATGCCTTGTTCCAGCGTTACCCTCAGGCACTCCTCGTCAGGGATCTCTGGGTCGTATTGGAAGATGCTCGCATCGAGTGCTTGTTGCAAGCGGAGTATCCTGGCCTTCGGCGTGATCTTGCGCGGTTGGCCGCCGGATCCATCACCCCGCGCGATCCCACGCATGGGGTGACGGTCAAGGAAGTGGTCGTCGACTGCCTCTTGAGGCTTTCGACAGGTGAAACGGAAGCTGTGGCAGTCCCACAGGCGGTGAAGGAGGAAGTCTCCATCCTCTGGGGCATGAGCCAGGCCGTTCTGAAGACGACGGCCACGGCGGAAGACGTCGTTCGGGTGGTCGACGCCGTGTATGTGAAATTGGAGGAACTTTTGGCGGCTCGTGGGGAGATGATTACTATCGAACGAGATGAGGACCCAAAGGATGGACAAGAGGAGCAACCTTCACCTACGCAACCAGGTGACCAATACCGCCCAGTGACCGATGTCGCCTATCGTGGCTCGATGAATCCGGAGTTCATCACATGGAACCAGGCACCACTCGAACAAAGTCCGGAGCCTCCGGTACCCCCCGAGAATGCTTCGACAGAAAATCCCCGGCGTGGCCAGGAGCCCAGAGCTAACGAGCGCTTGAGCGAGGGACGATCCTTGCCGTCCTTGGTCGAAGAGAGCGTGACTCTCGAGACTGATGCTCGATCGGGACGAGAGGTCCGGGCGCATGAAGGACAAGCTGTGCTGTACCCCGAGTGGGACCATCGGATTGACGATTACCGGATGAATTGGAGCCGTGTCAGCGAATGCTCCGCGGATATCGGATCTGATGAGTTCGTCACGGCGACGTTGGCGGCGCAGCGGAGTGCCATTCGGTCGCTCCGGCGGTTTTTTGAGGGGTTGCGTCCTCCCGCATGTCGACGCGTTACTGGGCAACCGGACGGGGACGAGGTGGATCTTGATGCGGTGGTTCGACGGGCCGGAGAACAGCGCGCGGGCAGAGAAGGCGACGATCGGATCTACATTCGTCGAGAAAAGCGTGAGCGCGATGTGGCGGTGGCGTTTCTTGTCGATGTGAGTGCATCGACCAGCCGGACCCTCGACCATGGGCGTCGAGTGATCGATGTAGAAAAAGAAGGACTGGTGCTCCTCTGTGAAGCACTGGAAGCCGTTGGCGATCAGTATGGATTGTATGCCTACTCCGGCCAGGGACGTGCTATGGTCGACTTTCTCACGGTCAAGGATTTTGACGAGCGGCTTGGCGCCTCGACCGCGCATCGGCTGGGAGGCCTGACTCCCCGCCATCAGAATCGTGATGGAGCGGCGATACGGCACGCCACCACCAAGTTACTACGGCGCGACGCAAAAAACCGTATCCTCATGTTGTTGAGTGACGGACGACCGTTGGACGATGGCTACAAGGATGAATATGCGCTGGAAGATACGAAGATGGCCCTGCGCGAGGCACGAGTGCGGGGAGTGGAGGCTTTTTGCGTGACGATTGATCGGGAATCGGAAAGCTATCTTGGCCGCATGTATGCTGACACGCGGTATTGCGTCGTCAGCACTGTCGAAACCCTTCCCTCCAAGCTCCCTCGTATCTACCGGCAATTGACGGCGTAACCAGGTATTGCGTATGACAGACTCGATTGGAAAACCTCCGGTTCCTGCATGGTTGCATAAGCTTTTCACGGGCCACCAATATCCCTACGTCCGTCGCTTAGCCAAGTTCGGACAGACGGTGAAACCCGGTGAAGACCGTCCTGAGCCGACGAAGGAGATGATCGAGGCCAAGTTCTGGGAGATCTATCCTCGTTGCCGAGTGAAGGTGCTGCAGGAAGTGAAAGAAGGGATGATCGTAGTCTTTCATGACCTCAGCGAGTATCCTCCCGGTGGGTACCAAGAGCTGGTCGATAATCCGGAAGAGTTCCTGAGCAAAACCTACGGCAAGAAAAAGATCAAGGTTAATTTCTATGACGATGAGAATTTCGTCTGTACGATCAACTTCAAAGTTGGGGGCTGGACAGAGCACGAACATGCGTGAGAGGGGAAGAAGGTGAGCTGTCAGGACCGTGACACACCACGGGTCCCATTTCACGCCTGAGGAGAGAGAGGGTGAGAATCATGGTGCAACCGAAAATTACAGTGGTAGGAGCGGGGAACGTCGGAGGGACGACGGCACAACGGTTGGCGGAGAAGGATCTCTATGACGTGGTGCTGGTCGATATTGCCAAAGGAGTCGCACAGGGCAAGGCGCTCGATATTTCTCAAGCCGGGCCGGTCTGCGGGTACAACACGCGAGTCGTCGGGACGAACGAGTACATCGAAACCGCCGGATCGTCGATCGCCGTTATCACATCCGGCATGGCGAGAAAGCCGGGCATGAGTCGCGACGAGCTGTTGGCGACGAATGCGAAAATCGTGAAATCGGTCGTGACAGAGTTAGTCTCCCACTCGCCGGAGATCATCTTGATCCTGGTCACCAATCCCTTGGATGCCATGGTCCATGTGGCGCGTACGGTCAGCGGTCTTCCCTCATCACGAATCATAGGCATGGCCGGCGTATTGGACTCGGCAAGGATGCGCACGTTCATCGCTGCGGAACTGAATGTGTCGGTGACGGATGTTCAAGCAATGGTCTTGGGCGGACATGGCGATACAATGGTGCCCTTACCACGGTATACGACCGTGAAGGGACAGCCGGTGTCGGACCTCATGACGAAGGAGAAGCTGGAGGCGATCGTCAAGCGCACGCGCGACGGAGGCGCCGAAATCGTCGGCCTCCTGAAAACGGGCAGTGCCTTCTATGCGCCGTCCGCCTCGGCTGTGGCCATGGTGGACGCGATCTACAAGGACCAGAAGCAGGTGATGCCCTGCGCGGTGCTCTGTGACGGGGAGTATGGGCTGAAGAACGTCGTGGTCGGTGTGCCGGTGAAAATCGGCCGTGGCGGAGCCGAACAGATCGTGGAGTATGAGCTGACGAGCGACGAACGAGCGGCATTGGAGACATCGGCCAATGCGGTTCGGGAGCTCTGTGGCACTGTCGATCGACTGATGGCCTAAGAAGCCTCTCGATTATCTTCCTTTTCAAGGCCACTATGGGCGACTGATGTCGTATCGACGTAGGTCCTTCGTGCGCTTGACATTCAGAGAAACGCTGCAGTAGAGACATCAAGTTAGGCAATCAACCGTTTTTGAAGAGAGGGGAGTTATGAAATTTCTTGAAGATCCGATGCAGACGATGTGGGCGGGATTTGCCCTCACCGTTGTGTTGATCATGATATACCTGGGGTTAACGGGCATCAGCGCTGGCGAAGCCGACTGGGGCCAGATGATTCTTCGCTGGATTCACTTCCTGGCCGGAATCACGTGGATCGGGCTTCTGTACTTTTTCAACATCATCAATGCCGCGTTCTTGAAGAGCCTGGATGGGCCGACCAAGAACATCGTGATTCCGAAGCTCATGCCGGCGGCACTCAACTGGTTCCGGCACGGAGCCACCGTGACCGTCGTGGCCGGAGTGTTCTTGTACGGGCACATGTATCACAAAGGCGGAACAGGAGCTGTGGCCTTGGCGATTGGTGGGCTGCTCGGCATCATCATGATGGGCAATGTCCATGGCATCATCTGGCCGAACCAGAAGAAGATTATTGCCGCTGTCACCGCGGCTGGGCAGGGAACACCTGCGCCGCCTGAAATGGCGCAATGGGGACGCACAGCCTTGCTGGCCTCCCGTGTGAATTTCCTGCTCTCGATTCCCATGTTGTTCTTCATGGGAGCGGGCAGTCACTTCCGATAACATTTCGTTCCTGCGGTCGGGGAGCCAAGCTCCCCGACCAACGCGAACCTTCTCTACCCTACTCCATCCGTAGATACTGGGCCTCTTCACCCAGATAAAAACGGAGCACTTCACCGGTTCACATTTGCTACGCTATAGGCTTGAACCGTGGTACGGTGCTGCTATCGCACCCGTCCAGGCCACAGAGACGCTGGTATGTAAGAGGTAGCCTCCTCCTCGTCATTTCTCTTTCGAAACCATGGATCTGCAGGGTGTTACTACAGCTAAAGAGGGAATCAGTGAACAAAGACAAACTTCATAGAGTGTTAAGCGCGCTTGGTGAAACCAATCCAGACAAGAATTGGGTTGCCATTCGGGAATTGGAGAATAGTGGCACGGATGTTCCTCGTGCACTGCTTGAGCATTACAGAGCGTCACGGTCATGGCGAAGTCGAGTTAGCTGTGTATTCTTTGCTATCCCTTATGCCCGCGATAGCGATGATGCAGTACAGTTGGGCATAGAAGCGCTCAAGGATAAATCTAAGGTTGTCAGGTATCGAGCTTGTTCCCTCCTGGCCTATTCTCTACGTGATGACACGGTCAGTAACTTGAGACAGCTACTATTGCACAATGACGAATCCACGGTTGAATATGCTCGAGCAGCAATTGATGCCGTTGAGTATAGAAATCACCATTTTTTCTTGGATCGGTCACACACGGGCAAAATTACGTGGACAGTCGAAGAGAATTAGGATCTAGCTCGAGTGAGCTACGCGCACCAACTGGACTTGATGAAGGTGCCTACCAAGTCCGGTTCAACCACGTCGATCTTTTCGTGAAATGAACTGCTCCCTCTCTTCCTGCCCCTCCTTACCTAGCCTCTCAATAGGTCCCCTAGTCCTAACTGCTTGAGATTCAGGCCTATTTACAGCAAGTTGCCTTGACGGAGGAAGAGGCGGAGCCGTATAGTATGAGTTCAGCCTCAAGAGGTTATTGAGAGGGTAGGTATGTCTACAGCCGCTGAACCACGCCTTGTCCAACAGATCGAGGGAGCTCCTTGGGAGATCGAGGGGTATCTCAAGGTTGGTGGCTATGATGCCTGGAAGCGTTGTGTGAAGGACATGAAGGCGGATCACGTAATTGATGAGCTGAAGAAATCCGGTTTACGAGGTCGTGGTGGTGCAGGATTTCCAACGGGCATCAAATGGGACAAGGTCCTCAACCACCGGGTGAAAGAGCGCTATTTCGTCTGTAATGCTGGTGAACACGAACCAGGTACCTTTAAAGACCGCCATTTGTTGAAAACCTTGCCTCACCAGTTGATCGAAGGCTGTTTAATCGCGTCCTACACGGTACAGGCAAAAGCCTCTTTCATTTACGTCAATCATGAGTACCATGAGGAGCAGCAGAATCTGAAAAAAGCCCTGGCCCAAGCAAAAGAACGGGGACTCCTCGGGAAGAACGTGCTTGGCAGTGGGTTTGATATTGAGCTGGAAATCTTTGATGGCCATGGCAGCTACGTGGCGGGCGAAGAGACGGCGATGCTCGAGTCGATGCAGGGCCGTCCGGCGATGCCCAGGCAGAAGCCCCCGTTCTATCCGACGGACTTCGGTCTCTATGGGAAGCCGACCCTCGTCAATAACGTGGAGACGCTCTGCAACATCCCGCGGATTCTCTACAAGGGCGCCTCGTGGTTCACGCAGGTGGGCACGGAGAAATGTCCCGGCACGATGATGTTTTCACTCAGTGGCTCGGTCAATCGGCCAGGGGTGTATGAAATGCCGATGGGCGTGACAATCCGTGATCTGATCGAGCAATGCGGTGGTGGCGTCCCCAGTGGCCGCAAGATCAAGGCGGTCTTTCCGGGCGGCCCGGCGTTTTCCATGGTCACGGCGGATCAGGTGGATTTGCCCATGGACTTTGATTCGTTGAAGAAGGCTGGCACAGGGTTGGGGTCGGCCGGGGTGATCGTCGTCGACGATGGGAGCTGCATGGTAGCCAAGACGCTGCACTATTCCAATTTTTTCAAGAACGAGAGCTGCGGTCAGTGCCCTCCCTGTCGGATGGGAACGATGAACCTGGCCGCACTGATGACGAAGATTGAGGCGGGCCAGGGTACGCAAAAAGACCTCGACAGCATGCTTCAGCTCTGTGGATTTGTGAAAGGAACCGGATACTGTACGCTGGTCACCGGTGCATCGGTATTGGTGCAAAGCAGTCTGAAGTTATTCCGGCAGGAATATGAGGATCATATCCGGCTGCAACGCTGTCCCTATCAGGAAGTCCCGGCCGAAGTTGCCGTGCAATCATAGGGGACATGATGCCACGCGTGACCTTCCTCCATTCAAACGGGCGTAGCGGAGAGGTAGAGGAAAACATCTCGTTGCTTGCTGCGGCGAAGGAAGTGGGTTTTCGATTGGACCACGACTGCGGAGGTAATGCCTCTTGCACGACTTGCCGTGTTGAGGTTCAGGCAGGGCATGAACATCTTTCAGAAATCGATTTCGACGAGCAAGACCTGCTCGATCGTGAAGCATTGACGGACCCGCAGCATCGCTTAGCCTGTCAGGCGCGTGTCCTGGGTGATGTCGTCGTGCGTGTTCCAGAAACCAAATGGGAGAACCAAAAAACTACGACGACCGAGGCGTGGGGTTGATATTCAAGAGAGAGGTGTTAGACTAACAACTTAGCTAGCCCGCTCGTGCGGGCTGGACCGATCCATAGAGGAGGGCGACAAGATGGTTACTATTACCCAGGTGGCGGAACAGAAGATTAAGGAATTGATGGCCGAGGAAAAAGATATCGTTGGGTTGCGAGTCTACGTGCGTGGCGGAGGGTGCCACGGCTATCAGTATGGAATGGCGTTTGAATCCAAAATGGCCGAAGACGATACCATCATTGAAAAGGGCGATGTGAAGCTCATCATGGATTCACAGAGTGCTCCGTTGCTCCAGGGTGCGGAAGTCGATTACGTGGACAGCGTGCAGGGCTCGGGCTTCTCAATCAAGAATCCACAAGCCAAAACAACGTGCGGCTGCGGCAGCTCGTTCAGCGCCTAAGCGTGGCTACAGTTGTCGTAGGAATAGCTGTACGGGGCCTCCAGGCTGGGATTGCTTGAAGCACAAGCGGTTCCAGCCGTTGATTTCACTCCAAGAGAACCAGCTCGTATGTCACAGGTGCATGTGACTAGGCGCTATCGGTTTTGCGCCGCCCATCGGCTGCACACGGATCAACTCTCTCTCGAAGAGAATTGGGCCGCGTTCGGCAAATGTAATAATCCAAACGGACATGGGCATAATTATATCGTGCTGGTGACCGTCACGAGCGGGGCAGCACAGGATTCATGTGATCTAGATCGGCTTGATCAGGTGGTCAACGAGAAGATCGTCGAGCGCTTCGACCATCTCGACCTCAATCGTGATCCTGCTTTTGGCGAGCTCACCACTACGGGGGAAAATCTCGTCAAAGTGATTTGGGACATTCTGAAGCCGGCTCTACCGTCTGACTGCCTGCGAAAGATTGGTGTGATTGAGACGAGGGACAACTACTTCGAATACGGGGGTGCGGCGTAAGTATGAAAGGGACTCTAGTGAGGAAGCACCGGACGAAAGACCGAAAGGGAGAATCAATAGACGAGACGAGCGGGAGCGGGAAGCCTGCGGATCTGCCGGTTCTTCAATCGCTGGTCACCGAAATGCTGCTCGCGCTCGGGGAACAACCCAGTCGCAATGGTTTGCTCAAGACGCCGGAGCGTGTGGCCAAGGCCCTGGCATTCATGACGCAAGGCTATCAGCGCGATATCGACCATTTGTTGAACGGAGCCCTCTTCCCCATCGAATACGATGAGATGGTCATTGTGAAGGACATCGATTTCTTCAGCATGTGCGAGCACCATATGCTCCCGTTCTTCGGACGGGTTCATGTCGGCTATTTACCAAACAAGAAAGTCGTCGGTCTGAGCAAGATTCCACGGATCGTGGATACCTTTGCCAGGCGACTCCAAGTTCAGGAACGTCTGACGGTTCAGATTGCTGAAACCTTGCGTTCCAAGTTAAACGCACATGGCGTTGGGGTGGTGGTCGAAGCAAGACATCTCTGCATGATGATGCGTGGGGTGGAGAAGCAAAACACTATTGCCGTGACCAGCTCCATGCTGGGCGCATTCCGCAGTCAATCCCAGACACGTGTAGAGTTTTTAAAATTAATACGCCGCGGCAGCGTCGGCGACCCGGACTGAGATCTCAGAGACGTTCTCCCTATCTGCTCGCTGTGCGAGTCACAGCCAAGGCAAAACTCCGGAGCGTTTCATTGAATTGATCCGGCCGTTCCAAGTTCGAAAGATGAGCGGCTCCTGGGATGATGGTCAAGCAGGCCCCGGGAATCCTATCAGCCATAAGTTTGGCGTCGGAAGGCGGAGTCGGAAGGTCCAACTCACCGACGATAATCTGAGTGGGGCAGGTGATCTGGCCCAACAGCGAGACGGAATCGGGTCGTTCAGCCATTGCCATCAAGTCCCCCGCGATACCGCTGATTTCATTGCCTTCGATCATCGCCCGCACGCGCCCTACCAGGTCGGGTTTCGTGTGAATGGTCGCAGGGCTTAACAATTTCGGAATCATGATGTCGGCGATGACCGATGAGCCGTTCTTGTACGCAGTCTGCGCCATCTGAAACCGCCCTTCCTTCCCTTCGACGGTGTCGGCCTGCGCTCGTGTGTTCGCGAACACCAAGCCCCGTACCCGGTCCGCATACCGCCGATAGAGCGCAAATAGGACGTAGCCACCCATCGACAAACCGACAAATACCGCCTGTCGAATTGAGAGGTGATCGAGCAGTCCGATCACATCGTCAGCCGTTTGGTCGAGGGTATAGCGCCAGAGCGGTGCATCAGATTCGCCATGCCCGCGCAAATCGATCGTCAAAACCCGAAATTGGGAGGACAGTGCCTGTTCCTGCTCGACCCACATGCAGCGGTTCAGCGGAAACGCGTGGAGAAAGACGAGAGGAATGCCTGTCCCTTGATCATTGAACGCGAGGGTGCTGTTATTAATCCTAGCTTGCAAGGTCTGCTCCGTCGGCTGTTCAGTTCGTACCATTGGTCGCCGGTATGGTCAAGAGGCTGTTTGCGATCAGGAGAGGCGGCGTATACAATTCCCGCTCTTGCTCAAGGAGCACGATGTCACGCGCGCACGATCAGACGCCAGACTTATTCACGCCCACCGACCGCGAGGATACGATCCCCCCTCCGCTCGCCGAACGGATGCGGCCCCGTGCGTTCGTGGACTTCGTCGGGCAAGACGCGATCACCGCGCCCGATCGGTCGCTCCGACGGGCGATCGAGGCGGATCAACTCTCGTCCGTGATCTTCTGGGGTCCACCCGGTTCCGGGAAGACCACCCTGGCCCACCTAATTGCCCAGCATACGAAAGCCCAGTTTGTCCCATTCTCCGCAGTCACCAGCGGGGTGCCTGAGCTGCGTGTACTCATTAAGGTGGCTGAACAGCGGCGAGCGATGAACGGGCAACGGACGATTCTCTTCGTCGATGAAATCCATCGTTTCAACAAGGCGCAGCAAGATGCATTTCTCCCACATGTCGAACGAGGCACGATTATTCTCGTCGGCGCGACCACCGAAAATCCGTCGTTCGAGGTCATTAGTCCGCTCTTGTCCCGTTCGCTGGTCGTGGTCCTCAAGCCACTTCCTGACGAGGCCTTGGGGACGATTCTTGATCGTGCACTCGTCGACGTCGAGCGTGGGTTAGGGAAATGGAAGCCGCGCTTCTCGCCGGAGGCCAGGCAGCAGTTGATCGCATTCGGGAATGGGGATGCACGAGCGCTCCTCACGTCGTTGGAGTTTGTCGTCATGCAGACGGCGCCTGGCCCCGATGGCGTCCGGGTGGTTGACGAAGCAACCTTGGAAGCATCGCTTGGGAAGAAGGCCCTTCGCTATGACAAAGCCGGGGACGAACACTACAACGTCATTTCAGCGTACATCAAAAGCCTGCGAGATTCTGATCCGGACGGGGCGCTCTATTGGCTGGCCCGCATGCTTGATGCCGGGGAGGAGCCGAAGTTCATTGCCCGCCGGATGGTCATCTTTGCCTCGGAAGATATCGGCAATGCCGACCCGATGGCATTGGTGGTCGCTACGTCGGTGGCACAGGCGGTCCAATTTGTGGGGTTGCCGGAAGCACAGATCAACCTGGCTCATGGCACCACCTACCTGGCGTCACGGCCAAAAGACAACGCGTCCTATGTCGGTTTCCTGGAGGCCCTCAAGGATGCAAAGAGCCACGGCAATCTTGGGGTCCCCCTGCATCTCTGCAATGCCGTGACATCGTTGATGAAAGACATGGGGTACGGAACGGACTATCGTTATGTACACGATGATCCATCGGCCCGCGTCGAGCAAACCCACCTCCCTCCAGCGCTAGGAGAGCGACGATATTACCGCCCAAAGCCCCTATAACTAGGGCCGATTGCCCTAGTTTACATTCTTGTCTAATCGGTTATACTTAGAGAATGATGAAGCGAGGCGAGGCCAAGCAATCGGCAAGCATGACCGCCATCAGTGAACGACGAAAGTTCGTCCGGGCGACGTTGGTCGGGTCTGCATTGATCGCGCCGAAGAGCGGCGGGCGGGCCTGTACCGCAGTCCTCGACAATGTGAATAAGATCGGAGCCGGGCTCCACACCAAAGATCGATTCCCGCCGAACGAGCGAGTCACGGTCTCTCTGGCATTCCTGGATTCCGACCGAGTCGAGCAACAGGAAAAACTCGATGGGACCGTCGCCTGGGTCAAGCTTTGGGACAAGAAAGGGTTTTTGGTCGGCGTGGTGTGGGATGACCTGGTAACAAAAGAAAAAAACCGCTGGCTGTACTACTATCTGGAAGAGACCCTCAAGGCTTCCGTCTAGACCCTATCCCAAGGCCACGAGCTGTTGCCTGACATTCTCCAATTCAGCCGAGAGTGATTCCCAGCGCGCGGTCAGTCGTTCAAGCCCCCGCTTCCAGTCTTCCTGTTCTTGATGGAGGACGTTCCACCGGTCGAACGCTTCATAGAGTTTCGGATCGGCCAGCTCTGCCTCACGGGCCTTGAGCTTTGCTTCAGCCTCCGTAATCTCCGCCTCCGCACGAGACACCTGTTTCTCCAACCTCGCCTGTGTTTTGGTCAAATCACGTCGCTCGCCCCCTCGACCTTTCGTCTGGACTTGTTGCGTCATCGCGCGGGTTGGTCCTGACGACGCGGCTTTCGACGCGCCGTCGAGCTCCTCGCGTGACTCCTTGATCGATTCGAGCTCTTGCGCCTTCTTCCAGAGATAGTACTCGTAGTCTCCGATGAAGTTCCGAGCCTGGCCCTCCTCGATTTCAACGACTCTCGTGGCGATGCGTGTCAAAAACGTCGGGTCATGCGAAATGAAAATGATGGTCCCGGGAAACTCGGCGAGCGCGTCCGTGAGCACATCCACCGAGGCTGGATCCAGGTGGTTGGTCGGCTCATCAAGCAGGAGAGTATTCGACGGCTCCACGAGCATGCGGGCCAGCGCAACGCGGTTCCGTTCACCACCGCTCAAGGCTTTGATGGGTTTCTTCTGGTCCTGGCCGGAAAACAAGAAGGCCCCGGCGATCCCACGCAGGAAATTCATCTCCGCATGTCTGGTGACTTCTTCGAGGGATTCAAGAATTGAATGCTCGGGGTTCAACGTTTCTGCCTGATGCTGGGCGAAGTAGTGGAGCGTCACACCGTGCCCAACGGATCTGGTACCGGTATCGGGAGGAAGCACGCCGGCGAGCATCTTAAGAAGCGTACTCTTCCCTGCGCCGTTTTCTCCCACCAGAGCGACACGCTGACCGCGCTCCACAGCGAAATCGAGCGTCGTATAGACGACCTTTTCCCCGTAGCGCTTACTGGCTCCGGCGAGATCCAACACCTGGCGACCGCTGACCGATGGTAGCGGAAACCGGAACTTGACGCGTTTCGGATCTCGCTGGATCTCAACCCGCTTAACCTTTTCGAGTTGCTTCAGGCGCGATTGCACCTGGCTGGCCTTATTGGCTTGGTACCGGAAACGATCGACGAACTTTTGAACCCGCGCGATCTCCTTGGACTGGCGAGTTGCCGAGGCCTGTAGTTGGGCGTCTTTTTCCGCTTTCAATTCGCAGAACAGTGAATAGTTGCCACGATACTCTTCGAGCGTGTGATGTCGGAGTTCCCAGATGTGGGTGACCACGCGATCCAGAAACGCGGTGTCGTGGCTGATGATCAAGAGCGTCATGCCGGATTGGATCAGAAACTGTTCAAACCAACGCTGGGTCGGTTTATCCAAATGGTTTGTCGGCTCGTCGAGCATCAGCACGTCGGGATTCGACAAGAGCAGATGCGCAAGGGCTACCCGCATCCGATAGCCGCCTGACAGTTTGTCCACAGGGCGGTCGAAATCCCCTTCCGTAAAACCCAGTCCCATCAGGATGCGCTTGGCCTCGTATTCAGGGTACTCATCGCGATGGGCCGCATCGAGTGCCGTCTTGCCGGTGATGGTTTCGAGCTCCTGAGGTAAATAACCGATCCGAAGCCGCGGTCGCTTCCGGATCGAGCCCTTGTCAGGTGATTCCTCGCCAAGGATCATGCGGAAGAGCGTGGTCTTTCCGGCACCATTGGGGCCAACCAGGCCGACTCGTGAATTTGGGCGAAGATGCGCCGAGGCCTCCCTGAGGAGCACCTTCGTCGAATATTGTTTATGGATTGATTCAATTTGGAGCATGGACACAAACCTTTCCGTGCGAAATGAACCAGTGTGAAGCAGCCGAGACGAACTCGAACAGAGGAAATGACTAGGAGGTTGGGAGGCGAGGCAACGTGAGACAATTAAACAGGGCGAACATACGAGATCCTGGAAAACGTATGGTATTGATCCGTCGGCTCAATTACCAAAACCGCTAAAATAGCCGACGGTGCGCACGACGTGCGGTTTGGTGGAGCTGGCCGGGATTGAACCGGCGACCTCGTGAATGCCATTCACGCGCGCTCCCAACTGCGCCACAGCCCCACCCTGGGAGATCCTCAACTCGAAATGAATCAGGAAAATTACGACGTTAAATCGAGGGCCATGCTAGCATGCGGGTATGGACCAGTCAAGAAAGCGCTGGATCGTCTGGCGAGCCAGTAAAGCAGGAAGACGAACCATTCGCATTACAACATCGTGAGAGAACAACTTGACAAAAGATGAGGTCACACCTACCATAGGCCTCCTTGGCTCTGATCTCCCTGTCTGGTCAGAGCCATTTTTTCGTGTCGAAACCGGCTGGGAATTTCCAACGTTATGGGTAATCTCGTCATCATCGGGGCACAATGGGGCGATGAGGGTAAGGGCAAGATCGTCGATATCTTGGCCCGCGATGCCGATGTTGTCGTCCGATATCAGGGTGGGTCCAATGCCGGGCATACCGTCATCAACGAACGGGGAACCTACATCTTTCATCTCATCCCCTCGGGCATCCTGTACCGAGGCACGACGTGTGTCATCGGAAACGGCGTCGTCGTGGATCCCGGATCCCTGATTGAAGAGATGGATCACCTCCACACCAAAGGCATCACCATCGGTAAGAACTTCGCCATCAGTCAGCGGGCGCACTTGATTCTCCCCTACCATAAGGCGATCGACCGGGCGTCGGAACAGTCCAAGGGGTCGCGCAAGATCGGGACAACCGGGCGAGGGATCGGCCCGTCGTATGCCGACAAGATGGCACGAATCGGGATTCTGGTGGGCGATCTGCTGAATCCGCCGTTGTTCAAGAAGAAACTCGAAGAAAACCTCGTCGAGATGAACTGGTTCTTGGAGCGATTGCATAAGGTCGAAACCTTTCAAGTCGACAAAGTATTCGATCAATACATGGGCTATGCCGATCGGCTCAAGAGCCATATCGTCGATACGACCATGTTGCTCAATCGCGCAATTGAGAAAAACAAGACGGTCATTTTTGAAGGGGCTCAAGGGACGAACCTCGATGTGGATTTCGGTACCTATCCCTATGTCACCTCGTCGAGCGCCGCGTCCGGTGGAGCCTGCACTGGTACCGGCGTGGGGCCCACGATGATCGATGCGGTGATGGGGATCGCCAAGGCCTACTCCACCAGGGTGGGGAGTGGACCGTTTCCGACCGAATTAGATGATGAGGACGGGCGGGGCCTTCAAGAGCGAGGGCGGGAGTTCGGCTCAACGACTGGACGGGCGAGACGGTGTGGGTGGTTTGATGCCGTCGTAGTTCGGCATGCGACCGTGGTGAATGGGCTCACCGCGCTGGCCTTAACCAAACTCGATGTGCTCGACGGCTGTAAAGAACTCAAGCTCTGTACCGGCTACAAACATGGGAACAGGCTGTATAAGACCATGCCGGCCGATCTCGAGGTGTTGACCAACTGTGTGCCGGTGTATCAGCGGATGAAGGGGTGGACAACCGGCACCACCGGGATTACCAGCTATGGGAAACTCCCGGCTGAAGCGAAGCGGTATCTGGCTCGCGTCGAAGAGTTGGCGCAATGCCGGATCGACATGATTTCAACCGGGTCCAAGCGCGCAGAAACGATCATGCTTCGCAATCCCTTGGACTGCTCCCGCCGACGCCCCACACGTTCCCGAAAATAGTCGATAGTCATTCACCGGGCGGGGATGCTAGGATGGGTCGGTGAGTGGTTCGAGTGCAGGATGTTCAGAAGTTCTTCCTGTCAGGACAAAGCGGGAAGCTTTTTCAACATCCCGAGCGTGAGCCGGTAGCTCAATCGAAATCAATAATACACGAGCATTATCAATAACTTGTAGAATTCCACTCTAACTAGCACTCTAAATTATTCCTCCCCGCTCCCCTTGGTAACCAGATGCTAGAATCAGCAACTCATCGTTGACTCCGTTGAATTATGACAAATTCTGAGTCCATAGATAATAACAGCGGAGAAGCCAATCGTTTGGTGTCCTTGCTGGATGAGGTGATCGCCTCAACTGAGCATCCAGGAGAAACAGACTCAGTACCGAAACTAAGTCAGTTAATCCAGGAAGTAATCTCGCTCTGGGAGAAAGCAGACACCGAAGAGAAACGCGTCAACCTACTCAATATATTCGATCTCGCTCACCGAACATTGTTACCTGCTCTAGAAGAGTCTGACTTGAAGCAACGCGTGGAAGACGCACAATCCGAGATATATAATTCATTCATCGTCTCAGAGTGTTTGATTGGAGAAAATGTTAGTATCAACAGGTTAGATCGGGTTACCAGGAGAGAGATTGCCGCTAATAGAATGACAAAAGAACACTCCCTTAGAAGCACCGCTGACCAGGGACTTGCTGCGCCGCACTTGAGCGAAGACGAACTTCTTGAGATGGTTGCTGTCAAAAAGCATGCTGCAACTGCTAGTCAGCCACCAAACCCAGTTGAAACAATTGCGGAAGCATCTTCGTTCGTCAAAAAGATTCGGTCTGCATTTAAATTGTTCGCGAACTAGATTTTCTGGATAAACGCTCAGCCTTTTCCCTTTCCTAGCTTCCCTACCGGTATTGCCGTCTCCAAGTGCTTAAGGATGCCGCGAAAGAGCGAATCGTTTTGCCACGGACAAAGCCACATTGTCTGCTGTTTCCTGCTATTAAGCGCAAACATATGGTGGGTTTTGGAAACTTTGCTGCCAAGGAACAAGACGAATAGTACACCAGGAATATAAAATTTGTGACGGTGTGCGCTGCCGATTCGGAATGTTGTGGGACCCGTGGTAAGGGTGAGAGGTAAGTGAGTCTCACTAGAAACGTGGACATGGATGCGAGCATTCTGTGGGAAGGTATCTTCACCGAGCAGATACAAACGGAACTGCTCCTGGTATTTCTCACCAAGAGCAATTTTGCCAACCTGCCCGTCGCCCATCCTCCAACTGTGTGCAGAAGCGCGCCAAAATACACTTGTAGCGAAATACAGGTAGTGATCCACCTTCGCGCCAAGTAATCGATGAACGTCATAAAGTGCGATCTGTTTTTCTTTATCTTCAAGGAAAGGAGAAACGGTTTGTAAGAGTTTCCGCAAGCTGAACGAGCCATCAAGTTTCGCACATTGAGTCACAACATAGTTTTCCCCGTTGACAGAAAAGCGCGATTCGCAATCCGCGCACAGAAATGGTGATGATACCTGCTGAGACGAGGTAAACGCCCTCCCGTTTGTTACTAAAACCGGGTTAGGGTTTGACCAAGCAGACGGGTCTCTGGACTGCTTATAAAGAGCAGCGGGTAGCAGATGACTATTCTGAAGTTCTTTCTGTTGTAAGCAGAGCCCACACGTCCCTACCATCAACACCCTATATTCTCCTGCTTTGTTAGCCTCTCACAGTAAAACCCTCGGTTCGCAAATGTCATAAGTGCTTGAACCAATATTTCTTCCACTACCCAGATCATAAGTCTTTGATATTGCGGTCACATTTTAAAGGCATTTCGTCAGAATTCATGCCAATTTGTTGAACTCCCAGTTTTTATGCCGCGATACCCCTACCAAACACCCGCAATCCTGTAGTAGTGAGTTTCTTTTTCCTCTTACTCTTCCCAAGGACAAGATACCCGGTTCGATTTCGTGACATCGCCATCATCCCATCAATGACCTGCGCCAATGCATAAATCTCTGAGCGTGTCATACTCAGTACATCTTCCAGCCCTTCCTCTCTATGTTCCCCCTGAAGGGTCTTGTTTCGTCGCCAGTTCCTATTCACCCATGCATCTTCTGTCTCCAAGTGCTCGTTATCAAACCCTAGTTTGTAACGTAAGTATGCTTTCTTCCCGATCCAATCATTTCCCCCCTTGGTGACGTACCGTGCTATGTCCTTTAAACTCTTTTCTAGTTGTTTAGGTTTCCCGTTGAACATGTGCGATAGTGGTTTCACCTGTACTTGCCGTGGTTCGTGCTTCCAGAGGAGTTTCAGTTGCTTCTCCAATTCATGGAAATAGCGTGGTCGATTCGCAACGACCACCCCATGAAAATGAATTAAAAAGTAACTCGACAATCCCTGATTGCGCTTTGCTAGACGTTTCTCCATAAACTCGCATACAGCGAGTTTACGTGTTTCAGAATCAGTCTGGTCTTTGAGTTGCCGCATCATCTCCATGCTCACAACTTCCACCTCAATTGCGCCCAAACACCAGAGCCCCCGACACCCTTCCATGACAGTTCGGAGTTGATCCTTAAAGCCACGAACCTGTTTCAAGGTTTTTGAAACATCCAGAACTTCAAAACCCTGAAGGATCGTGAGAAAACGGAGCCGGTCATGTGCTGTGATGGAACTAGGGTTCACAGTCATACCATATCGCCTATTCGCTCTGACAAGGTCTTGCTGTTGTTGCCTCACTGACCATTTCACTTTCTCCAATTTACTAAGGAATCGTTTGGTAAGTCGTGCGGTATGGATCGTGTGAATTTCTGGTGAGATTAGGATTCGCTTTTGTAAGTGATGGAGCCCGTTTAATGCTAACGCCCTTCGCAACCGAACAGAATTCTGGGTCCCATAGTAAAACCTGCGTTCCGCATATTCTGCCTTCATAGCAGCCCTGACCTGCGCTGAACTCTTCTCCATTTGCTTTTGGAATTCTGACTTCATAATCCTAGGTTCGTTCGCTTAGGACGATTATGCAACCCGACAGACTTCTCCAGGATACCAGGGTGCAGCCGCGAGTCTCAGGAGATTCCGGTTTTCGGACCGCTCAGTCACTGGTATGACCCTTCACCAGGACTATGTATGCCAAAATAGAAAGTCACCTGGTGGATTGGTAACCGTCAAAAGGAGTGTGGGAACTAATTGGCAGAAAAGCAGGAACCCCACCACCTCAAACACCAGGAAAGAATAAATACAAAAGATAGACGAGAAACCAAGGAGTCTGTTGTATGCCATCCATAATTCTCAGAATTCCCGAATCATTACTCGCCGAACTGGATCATGTTGCCGATGAAACATACACCAACCGTTCTGCTCTAATTAGACAGAGCATAGTTCGCAATCTCGCCATCATCCGCCAGGTAGAATTTCCTGCCATCCTCACCTACCACAGAAACTTACTACCGAAACTCTTGACGGAGGGGAACAAATGAAGTCATTCAAGCAATTTATCGCAGAGCGAAACGATCTATCCTTGCTCCATGATCATGCGATCGTGATGCGTCTCAGGGATTTCATTGATGCCCTAGAATTACTGGATGACCTGAAGTCGGATCGGGAGCGATTGGTAGAAATCCGAGAAGATATGCAAAAACCTGGAACTTATGCAGTGCGCCTGGTGCCGCAGGTCTCTGAGTAGGAGACGAAGATCGGTATGCCTACCAATACCTTCACATTCCAAGCCTAGCCCGCATACGGAACAACGCACAATCTTCTATATGTACTCCAAACTATGCAGCGCTGCTGCAACGCTGTACACCTTCTTGAAAACGTGAGAAATGAATGGAGAGTTTTATGAGAAATAGGTAAAACGCGTATTGATTGAGTTTAAACAGAGGTTGCCGTGATTGTTGCAGGAAGTGTTGAAGAGGGTGGGAGTGAATGTCGCCTAGTAGTATGAGACTCTCTGGAATGGAGCCGTGGCATTCGGGAAGGTAAAAGATATTGGTGACTTGTTGTTTCTTAATAGTGATGACTGTATTTTGAATTTGGTCTTCCGTCTTGCCAAACCCACGCAACCTATCCGTGAACTTTCGCAATTCTATCAAAGGGGCAAATAGAACGTTTACGGGCAAACTACCTGTATTACTTGAATCAATATCACAAGAATTAGACAGAATTGCTCCCGAAACTGTTTTGCGTTCTCCAGTGAGAAAATTAATTGCAATCAAGCCTCTCCACCCATCACCTTGAAGAAGTTCATCGCGAAGATCGTCGCGATTCAGGTAGAAAGCCATGTTGTCAGGGAATCTGGACAGTTCGGAGAATAGATCGCGAGTTTGATCTGGTGATAGATATTTGGGGAGAAATAGTTTGATTTGCTCGTAAATGCCGTCTTCTAAGTTCACGCTGAATAGAGATCCCAAAGATTGGAATAAAGGGCAAATTTTGACTCGTTGTCCAGCTCAACCTGATTCACCAACAGGTTGTCATAAATCCGGTTAATTTGTTTAAAAACATCCAGTTCATTAATCTCTAGTGAATGAGGTCTCGCAATTGTTCCCTCTGTCCCTGCAAGACGTATGGTACTAGCAGGTTTCTCACAAATCCGAAGAGCAGCATATTGTGCAAGAACAAGAGCAACTCCCAATGCCGTGGTTGCTAGAATTGCCGAGCCAGTCGTTCCACCCACGTCAAGTTCTCGCCTTTTGGTGTCCGATATTGTCATGTCATCACCTGGGATCAAGTTTTTGAAGAGTTGCTTCTGTCAATAATGAGAAAAAGTTCTTTTTAGCAATTGCGTGCCCCTCTTCCAACAGCGTGACATGATCCGTCCAAAACTCATTGCCCACTTGCCGTATCGTATCAACGTCTATTAGTAGACCCGATATCTCATGAGCTAATGTAGAGACCTTAGCTGTGGCATTAGGAGCTACCTGTGTAACGGTTATAAATTTCCCCTCAATACTTTCCTCTCGCAGCAGAAACCCTTTTTCATTTGGAGCCCTGCCAGGGAGTTCAACGCGTACCTTCAGAAACTGCAGCTGTCTTTCCGATTCAGATGCTGCAATCAGATTGATGTATTTAAAGGAGAATCGCTCAACCTGCTTAACAATTTCTGTTTTCTTCAGAGCATCGAGAAGAGTTACCACTTTATTCTTGAATTCGCTCCATCCAGGATACTCAGTGGTTTGAAGAAGGACCGAATGATCCCCTATTTGGACCGAATGCGAACCGCTACTGAATCGATGAGATGCCAGATATTTCAGGTCAGGATTTTGATTGCGAATCTGCCTTGGGACAGTAGCCACAGGGAGAGTCATCATATCGGAGTAGTCTTTTTGAAGTGCTGAATAGAGCAGCCCTGGAAGCAGGTCTCCTGCTGCAGGTTGTGACGGTATAAAGCGAAGCTCAAATATAACCTCACGTAGAGGACTATTGCGGAGCATCTGTGGAAAGTTAGATGTCATTATTTTATTGCAAAGACTCTTACTGTAGCATTGCCTACATGAAGACTTGTGTCAAGGGTATGATGCGGATGTGACCTATATTGGGACGTTTAGTAATACGGTACCTTTTTAGAACCCCATCCTGCCCCATTACGCCGCTGTCCTGAGTGCTTTGTACACGCTCCCCACGCCAATTTGAAGCGATTTTGCTATCTCCTTAATCCCTGAACCCTTTTGCCGTAACAATCTAACCGCTTCTGCGACAGACGAATTCATCTTTGACGGTCTCCCAAAGCGAACCCCCCGTGCTTTTGCCCGTTCCCTGCCCAGTGCCGTTCTCTCAAGGATCTGTGATCGTTCAAAGGATGCCAAGGACGCAAAGATATTGAAAATTAATAGCCCGTGATGGGAACTTGTGTCGATTTGTTGCTTAATGCTGATGAAGTCGATCCGGTGCATCTTGAGGGTTTCTAGAATCTCCAAACAATGCTTCAAGGATCGTCCCAACCTGTCAATGGAGTAAACAACGACCGTATCAAACTTTCGAGCGAACGCATCCTCTAAGAGTCTGGTTAATGCTTCACGATCATCCTTGCTCGTGGTTCCGCTGATCTTATCGCAATACTCTCCAACGACCTGGTAACCACATCGCTCTGCGTATGCGCGACATTCCTGAATCTGCACATCGGTAGATTGTCCTGTTGTTGAAACCCGTCCGTAAATTGCAACGCGCTTCATTTTGATCTCCCTACTGGTTTGACTCGTGCAAACATCTTTGTCAGTTCAGCCTGTTTCATTCTTGCAGTCAGATAGCTTCCATAGTACTCCTGAATCATGTCAACGCTGGTACGACAATTCTTAGCCAGGACAAACGCGTCAACGTTGTGGAGAAGACTGTTCATGATGTAGGTATGACGGAAACTCTTAGCTGTTCGTCGCTGTCCTCGTTCATCAAGCAATAAGCCAGCTGCCTTGAGAAGTTCTTGAATGGTGTCACGTGGATTGACAGGGAAGAGTAGATCATGGGGATGAGGATGACGAGGACGCATGATTCGTTGCAACTCTTCGAATGCTCCTAGCGCCCCATGAAGTCCAATCATCTCGGTAGTTCCCTTCCGATAACTAAGTTTCCCTCCTTTCACCTGGACAAATAAACAAGGTCGGGGTTTTGCGTCTGATACAATAGTCACATCCTCAAATCGTACCTGCAACGCTTCATCAACCCGCATTCCGGTAAAAACTAACCATTTGATGTAGCAGTCCACATATGCTCGCCTGCAACGTTCTTCGCCACTAATGCCTTCTTGCCAAATCCACTGATGGGTAAATTTGAACAGCTTCACCATTTCCGCCGAGGTGAACCACCCGCTTGGACGAGGTTTGACAGTTAATTTTGGGAAATCCGGTAATACCCTTATCCATTCTTCGCGCTTTGCATATTTCAGAACTTGACGAAGTGCAAGCAGATCTGATCTTAGTGTTTTGTTGGAGACTGTTTCGGAGTGATAGTTCTTGTAAGGTGGTTTGTAGGTATCTTTTCGCCAGCACAGATACTCCTCAATTTGTTTGGTTTTGATCGTGTGAATCAGATAGGAGTGAAAATACTGTGCCAAGATGCCTAACTTGACTTTGTAGTTCCTTACGCGGGAAGGTCTATTGGATTCGTCATGAGCTAAGGAATTTAGAAATCCTCGTTCACATTCAGCCCAACTATGTGCTACCGTTCCGTCTGGTGTGGTAGTTTGAAACCGTAGTTTGTCGTATTCGTGTTCAGCGATGGATTTTGCAAGGACAAGGTTTTCGTTTTTCGTGGAACGAACTACATACTTACCGTTGAGGAAAGTGCGCCATAACCAGTTCTTTGAGTCGTTCTGCCGGTAGAGATGTAAACGTCCATCTCTAAGTCTGATGAGGGATTCCTTGACGACAAGAGACATTGAAGGGTATTGTGATGCTAATAAGATCTCACTCCAAGTATACTCTAGGGTTAAACATCTTAAAAACCAAGTAATATCAATACTTTATTAGTTCCTATCCGAGCCGGTAGCTCAGTCGGTAGAGCATCGCCCTTTTAAGGCGAGGGCCCTGGGTTCGAGTCCCAGCCGGCTCACCACGTAGATCTCACTCCAGTCGCCAGGGAGAAGGAGTTATGAACCATGGCAGTAGGCATCGATCAACACAATGGAGGTAATTGATAGGGAAAGAGTACCTTCTGTTCGGAAAAGTTCATAGGAGATGACATCACATGCAAATGGAGGTATTCTGTACCGGCAGGTCAATCGGTCGCAGAGCAGGGTCCTGATAGCTTTCTATGGCTCTATCCCTCTACGACTTCCGATACTGCTAGTGGTCCATGCCATTTACCCCCTTTCACATGGGTGCCGCGCTTCTCGTGAAACCCGCGGCGCAGAAGCATTTCAGCCTCATCACATTTGGCGTCGCTCAAATCGCTATGGATATTGAGCCGTTTATCGGCATGGTGCGAAATTCTGAGATCCTCCATGGTCCAACTCATACGGTACTTGGTGCCATCGTGATCGGCCTGCTCGTCGCCCTGGTGTCCCCTTCGATCTGTCGCCCGATACTCCGTCGATACAATCAAGAAGTTACGGCCTATACGCTGTGTTGGCTGTCGGAACCACCCGAGCCCACTCGTCTCGCGATTTGGTCTGGTGCCTTTGGGGGCACCCTGAGCCACATTGTCCTTGATAGTTTCATGCATCATGACATGCAACCCTTTGCACCATTTTCTGGTGCCAATCCGATCTTGAACGAGTTGTCGCATGATGGTGTGTATCGGCTCTGTCTTCTACTTGGTCTCGTTGGTTGTATCGCATGGCTACTGACAAAATGGTTGGGTCGCCTCTGAGGCACAGGAGTGAATACCCGCTCACACGCTGAAGCCTCTGCCAGGTAAAGCCATGGCAGCCTGCGACGGTCTTGCCTTGACATCTCTCCGGGGATGGCCTAGCTTTGCAGTCATCACAACCAACCCATCGGGGATGACAGAGGAAGCCACTCGTGAAGTCGAAAAAGGCGATCAAGCCGAAGGCTCCGACCAAATCGAAGACGCCGCGCGCGCGATCTACCCGTCGAACAACACCAAAGGCCCCCTCCCCTTCTAGTTCGGCAACGCTCTATGAACGGATCGCCACCCGAGCTTTTGAGAACTACGAACGACGTATTCGTCAAGGCCCACTTGATGACTGGCTTCAGGCGGAGCAGGAGATCCTCGGATCACAGTAAACACGACCTGTTGACCTGCTAGATTGTGGTGGGTCTGCTCATTCTCAGCGATGACTCAAGCGATCACCTATAAAGGTTTCACGATACAACCCGCTCCTCGGCAGCTCGTGGATACCGGCCAGTGGGAGTTGAACGTGTTCATTTCCTGGGGCGCGGAGGACGAGGAGGACAGCAGGCATTTCGTAAAGACCGGTCGGTATGCGACCTCGGAGGAAGCCACGGCCCAGTGCATTGCCTATGGCAAGCAGCTCGTGGATGGCCAGATTCCCGGTTCCTCGGTTGGTGCACCCCACTGACTATCCGAACAGTCAACACGCGCGTGGGAGGTGTGTCATGCGGCTGGCTCTGGCTCTACTCATTACCCTGATGAGCGCCTGTGCCGACCTAAAACCGGGCAACACTCCTGAGCCAGCCGGTAGTCTGTCGGTCGAGGCGCGAGAGGCACTGTTGCTACAGGCCCGTGAGGGCGCGAGGCAGGCTCGAGAACGGTACATCGCGACCACCCGTCCTGTCCTTCAGCGGCAGTTTCAACAGGAATATCCCACGATGCCGGAATCGGAAATCGAGACGCTGGTCACTGACGCGTTGGAGAAAGGCCTACACCCAGAGGCTAAACCCCGACGGGATGGGCCAAGCAGACAACATCAAATGGATTGTCTGTCTTCCCCGTGGAGAAATTCTGCCTTTGCGAATTGCTATTAGCGCACATTGCACCAGGCGACGCGCGTGGCGGTTCTCACGCCTCTTGGTTGCATTCTCTCGAACCTCGGGCAGTGCGAACGATACGATATCCACACGGTGCCGTTGCCTCAGGTAAGGAGAAATCTATGGACAGTCGTACAGGTGGAATTCATCCAAATACGATTCAGACCATACGGGAATGTTTCGAAAAGCAATTTGCAGACATCAAGTTCAGTCAGACTATCAGACCGACGTTCAGCTTTCGCCACGAGGTCGAGAAACATTCGTGGCAGGTGGTCTTTAACGAACAGTTTTTAGTTGACCACACGTCAAACGAGGAGTTGCAGCATTTCGTCGAACATAAGGTGATTCCGAAGGCCCTCATGCATCCTGGTAAGCGCATTCAGATTTCAAAATGGTCAGACATCACTGTCGAAGAGAGAATCTGAAACGCACGACCAACGCTAGTCTGTTTTGAATTGGAGCGGCGAACACGGATATGGTATCAGTGTAGGACGGACTGTGAGGTGGATGCGGGCCCCTTCCTGCACTCCTCGCCAGATTAGAGACATGCCGTTTCGAACACTCATTCAACCCGTCGTGGAGATAGAGCGATGCCTAAAGCCCGCAGTGCTGGCCAGTGTGATCAATGTGAAGTTGAAGATCGAGTCAGGATGACTTTCATGACATGCAACCGGTGCCATAAGTACTTCTGTAGTGAACACGGCACTCCCGAATTGGACCAATGCGAAGCATGCATTGAAGGCGGTGAAGAGACCGACTAACGAATGATCGATCCGATTGAATCAGCGTGGAGAAAGATCGGCGTATTCCTGTAGGTGTCGAAAGACTTCTCTGACGGTTCAACCACTACATCAAGATCACTCCACGGTATCTGTAGACGCAGCTGTCCGTAAGGCCCGTGGACCATGCAGGTTCCCCTCATTGACGACGTATTCACGCCATGATGAATATTCTGGCGCTCTTTGCGATCATCTTTGTGCTCAATAGCCTACCCGCTTTCGCCCCGCCGACGTGGATGGTGTTGTCCGCAGTCGGACTCTCAAACCCAGATGCGAACCCCTGGCTCACCGCGTTCGTTGCCGCTGCTGCGGCCACCGCCGGGAGAGTAGTCCTTGCGAAGCTTGCGTTTCTGATTGTCAGGCAACGCTGGTTGAGCACGCGCACCAAACAGAATATTGATCTCGTGAAAGAGCGTCTGGCAACACAACGCGCGATGACTTTTGGGGGTGTTCTCGCCTATACGTGTAGCCCCTTTCCCTCGAACTCGCTGTTTATGGCCTATGGACTCACGTCTTTGCCTCTGACTCCAGTGGCACTAGCAGCCTTCATAGGACGGCTTGTGACGTATAGTTTTTGGATGGTCATTGCGATGGATGTCGCGCAGAGGGCCGTGGTCGATCAAGGATCAGTTTTTGCCTATTTCGGAGGGTATTTTGTCTTGACGCAAGCCCTCATGCTCGCATTGGTCGTTCTCTTTGCGAAGTTGGACTGGAAGGCTTGGTTTGCCAGCAAGACGCTCCGATTCATCGGTCGAAGATGAAGCTTTCGATTTCATGCTCATGCGCCAGATCCTCAGATGACTCCGCAACAAAAGGCAAGAAGTGTGTTATTTGCCTCTCATGTATACGGCGATACCTGCAATTCCGAGTGCTACGATCACGACTGCAAAGGTGATTGTGTTGACGTCCATGATGTGTTCCTTTCGTACGTACTTAAGAGTCCGTACTATCGAATGTGTTGTGGTCCTTCAATAGAGTGGAGATTGCGGCCCCCACTGCAAGCCGGCGAGGTCAGGATCCTCACCCTCCTGCGCTGGCCGGTTGAGCTTAGTAGCCTTCCGCTGGACCCGGCGCGCTTCTTTTTCACGTTGTTTCTGCTGACGTGATTTCTCACGCTCCCGCTTAGCTTGAGTGGTTTTACTTGTTCCTGCGATGGTGCCCTCCTTTCGGGTACAACGTACCGAGTCAAAGACTTACTGTGACGCGCCTCCACGTTTCAGATTCACCGCCGTCTTGCGTCGAGATTTGGGACGCTCATCCTTCTGGCCGGAGCGGGACAGGGTATCCGAACTCAATCCCGAGCTGGCGGCGGACGTGATCTGGCGGCGAAGGTCCTCAATTGACTGAGACGAGGACGACTGCGCGGGATCTTGGAGTCCTAGTATCTCCCAACGGACCTTGGTTCGAAGTACGACCCGCTTCCGTCGGTGTGGGGCTCTGGACCCCCATGATGTATTCATCACTCCTCCACGTTCAAAGTTGTGCTGACATTCTGGGAAACAGAACCCTCTACGCACCACCGAGACTTGTCTGGGGTACGGGCTTGCTGAAACGGAATCTATATAGCCTACACGAATCTCAATTCGTAAACGGTGGCGCGAGAAACACGGCCCTACAGCAGCGAGTTGTACCTCCGCCGTTTACACTCGTGGCCATATACAAAGGCCGTCGACGATAAATTCGTCGCAGACTGATGATTGCAATCGCGCGGGAACCACACCGGGAAGGAAAAGCGCGAGGATCGGAATGATCCACGCGTGTAGTCTAACACATCGTGAGCAAGATTGCTTATGAGAGTGGGATCGCCGTTGAACATGGTTACGGCTGAGCGCGTATGAGCAAAGCACATTGGGGCTGGGGTGACGTCCGAAAACCTGTTCGACGCCAAGAAGATACAGAGCCCAGGGATAATGCAATATGACAGGGTGCTTCGGGTGAAGCACCCTGCTGGTAGATTGTCGAAAGCGAAGAGGGTTAGTAACGGTTACGGGTATAGCCTCCCCCGGATCGGCCTCCGCCACCAGACCGAGACTCCATCGGCTTTGCTTCATTGACCGTGAGCGATCGCCCATCCATCTCCGAGCCGTTTAAGGCCGTAATGGCGGCTTGGGCTTCCGCAGAGGTCGACATTTCGATAAAGCCAAACCCTCGAGATTGCCCGGTGAATTTGTCTGCGATGATGCGGGCCGATTCGACGGTGCCATGCTCGGCAAACAGGGTGGTGAGTTGCGATTCCGTTGCCGCATACGGCAACCCGCCAACATACAATTTTGTGCCCATGGGGGTCCTCCTAATAGAGATGACATCGTCCATGACGCGAGAGGACTTCAAAGAGGAAGGAGAGGGCCAAAGACGTAGTGGGTGAACGGCTCAGGTCAGGCTTCCGATCAGATTCTCGGTAGGAACAACATCTGTGATGGGCCGTCGTGCTGATGGTTCATGCGAGGCCCTGCGCAATGAAACAGGCTCATCCTAGCAGGTATCAAACTCAATAGCTACTAGGGTCTGATGGGAACGTGTACTGTCGTCGGCAGACGGCGATGGGTTACAACAGTTCTGATGATCGTGGCCCATGCCAGATCAAGTAGGGTGGTTTCTTCATGGTCTGGGCCGCATCGGGGTAAAGTCTCGCGGTATAGTGGTAGGCCTGTTCTTGAGCCGTGAAGCAGCTGGACGAAAAGAGCGCGTGCCTCGAGATGTTGCGGAATGCCAGATGATCGTCCGTTTCAGTAACACTATAAACGGAACAGGTGAATTCGCCTTCCCGTGAACATTCCGTGCTGATCGCCAAATACGATCCATCCGAAAACGTCATGACCGGTTCCAAATTGAGGCGGCTCATAGCGAGTCCTTTCGTTTGAGCACAACACTCGTACGCAGTGCGATGAGACACGGCATCGTTTGCGCGGGGCAACTGAGGAGGGAGGCGCAAAAGAGAGGCAAGAGCGCTTGGTGCTCAAGCATACCATATCAGTGATATTGGTATTGCATGATTGTTTCATACGAAGCCTACCGCTCTAGAACGTTGTGATTCCATCTAGGGAAGCGCGGAAATCGCTGCGCTGACATTCAGACCGATACCGACGGTCGTCTTTGTGGAGAGGGACGCTGTGTACCATGTCCTCGAACTGGGAGATGCGTCTACAGATTTCTTTACTCTGTTACCGAAGTTGTGTGGCAAATCTTACAGAACTGGGCAGGTGAGGGAACAGCTGAAAAGGCCTTGGTACACCGTCGTCTAGTTCTTGGCAATCGGATCCTGACCGGTCCGTGCGCGAGCCGCTTTGAGAGCGAGCATCCCGCGCATGATGCGGCGTGCCTCGAACGTAATGGTCTCAGGCAGCGGATCGTCAGATGGGCGGACATCCCCTTGCTGAAAGTCCGAGTCACCCTCGCATCGTGCGTTAGTAGACGTATCCATCGAGCTGGTGTAAAAGTCGGACAATTGTTGCTTCAGATCCTCAAAGAACGGAACGGGAGTCTGTAGCTGGGTGGAACTGACATCAGCTACCTCACCTCTTGAGAGATCCGAGTTTTCATAACCGGGAGTTCGTGACATCCACACGAAGCCGAGTTTTTGGCGGAGGAACTCGTCGATCCAAGCCTGGTCGATGGGCGCCATTTCGTGGGCTTCAATCGCAAATTCATAATCTTTCATCCACAGCACGGTCGCCCGTTTGATCAGAAGCGGGGTGGACCGTTCGGGGATGGAGATTTGCAGAGCTAACTGCATGCCGGGGACGACCGGCATTGATCCTGCGAGTCGCCAGCCGAGGGAAGTCAAATCTAAGACAGTGCCTTCTGCGACAAGCTCGTTACTACCATACAACATGGGCCACCTGACTGGAAACCGACTATGGCGGCGTACGGGATTCGATCTGTTTTTCATGGGGGCTCCTCCGCTATGGTCCATTCTTCTCTTCCCGATAGATAAAGCGTAGCGGGAAGAGTACCCGAACGCATTCCCCAAAGTAGTTGCTACCAAAGAGGGGGGCCTTAAACTGAGTACTGAGCCCAAGCATGTTGGAGTTGTAGACTATGGCGGCAGAAAAGGAATTCCAAGCAGCGGACGACAGAAGCCGTGTGTTATCTTAAATCCATCGTCCGGTAACGAGACTCGACTGTGAGAGGAGGCGAAGCGATGAAGTTGACACGGCCGGCAGTCGAACGGCTGAAGGCGCTGATTGTTGAGCATCCAGAGGATCCCATTGTGAGAGTGCAGGTCAAGGATGTGGACGACAAGCGGCTGGTCTTTAGTATCACGCTGGAAGAACGAGTTCAGTCAGAGGATCAAGCTCAGACGCTCGACGGGTTGACGGTCGCGGTCCCCATGTCGAGCGTCGCGCGAATGGTCGGCGTCACTGTGGATTACCAGGATCCGGGTGGATTCCAATTCCACCATGCCGATCCGCCTGACGAACTGCGCTCCGATCTCATCTCGTTGAACTGAGCCGCGTTCATCTCTTCTTACGCATTGCGCCGCCTCTCTGTTCCCTCCTAGAATGGAGCATTCGAAAGGTTGCCGGCCCTCTACATGTTCTGGATCATGAACTATGCCGTCCAAGGACAACAAGAAAGCCGAAACTGCTCGCGTCAACACCCGCCGGATTATTGAGCAGGCTCCGAAAATACTACTTGGTTTGTTTGCGATTACAGGTCTGGCTTATCTAGCGGGATCGATTTACACACGATCCTACTTTTCAGAATTTCAAGCCTCATGGATCTTGGATGAGGTTCCGACGACGGTCTACTTTAGACAAAACTGGATCCCACTGCTCTTGATTCTCTTCTTGGGCTATCTGGCGACCACGAACGTGGCATCCATGGAGAGCCAAGACAAGGCCACAGGAACCACCCGTTTCAAGGTATCCGTTGCCGTGGTTCAGTATGGCCCATGGCTTTTGGTCGGGTTCCTCACCGTGATCCCTCTGCTCAGTGGATTTAGATGGATCATGCCTGCCATTGTCCTGTCGGTCGTCGCGATCACCCTTCTTCTCCTATTGTGCGCCTCGACGCTTGAACTTCTGGTTGTACGATTCGCCAAGGCGGGTCGGCACATGGACGTATCAATGGCGTACCTTTCTCTGGCTGTCATGGCGGTCGGTCTCTACATTGTACCGGTGCAACTTGGCCTGAATTGGGCGAGGGTCGATAAGCAAGTATCGTCCAATCTGTTTAAGGTGTATCTTCGCGACGATGAAGCCAGAGAATACAAGATTCTGTTCGCGACAGGTGACAAACTGTACATATTCCCAAGTACCTACGAAGGGGAATATCCTGCTGTCGTAGCCACAAGGGCCTCAGAAGTTACATTCATCCCTTCTGATGCCAAAACGGACTGACGCACTGTCTGCCCTTCTCGCTATGAACTTCCCTGGTCCTTTCTTTGCAGACCATCTCCTGGTCTGTCTCGATGGGTGCGTGAAGTGACCCATAATGCGCCACCTGGCCAGGTCGATTGTGGCATGATGGGGCAGTCTAGGTGGCCTAGCCTTGAGGAGCAAAGAGATGACTGAAGATTGGGGAGCGATCCTTGTTGTCGATGATGATGCCGATATGCGGGAACTCGCCTACGACATGTTGAAGGATCGTGGGCATCAAGTCTCGACGGCTGGAAGTGGTCAGGAGGCCTTGAGATTGCTGGGTGAGGAGGATTACGCGGTTGTCCTCACCGATCTTCGGATGAAAGGGATGGAGGGATTGGAACTATTGATCCAGATTAAACAGACCTATCCCGACATCAATGTGATCCTCATGACGGCATTCGGTTCTGTGGAAACAGCCGTCGAGGCGATGAAACACGGAGCCAGCGACTATCTCACCAAGCCGGTCAAGAAGGATGAGTTGGTTCGAGTCATTGAGCGGGTCGTTCGAGAAGCATCCCTACGACGGGAAGTCAGCCGACTCAGGAAGGAAGTCCATAAGGAATACAGCTTTCACCATATTTTAGGCAAGAGTAAGGCGATCCAAGCGGTCTTCGATCTCATTCGTCGCGTCGCTGATAGCCCGACCAACGTGCTGATCACCGGCGAGAGTGGAACGGGAAAGGAGTTGGTGGCAAAGGCCATCCATTACAATAGCGACCGGAAAGACGCACCGTTTATTCCTGTGAATTGCGCGGCGATTCCTGAACAGCTGTTGGAGAGTGAGTTATTCGGCCACATGCGCGGTGCGTTTACCGATGCGAAGCTCGACAAGCGCGGACTCTTTGAAGAAGCTCAGAAAGGCTCGCTCTTTCTCGATGAAATTAGTGAATTGCCGCTCATGCTCCAAGCCAAGATTCTACGCGCGATTCAGGAGAAAGAAATCAGGCGCGTGGGAGCCACCAAACCGATCTCGGTCGATGTGCGGATCATCGCTGCCACCAATTTGAATCTCAGTGAGGAGGTGAAAGAAAAACGATTCCGGGAGGATCTCTATTATCGACTGAATGTGATTGAGCTCAAATTGCCTCCATTGCGGGAACGTCGAGAGGATATTCCGCTCTTGGTCGAAGCCTTTCTAAAAAAGTGCGGCGAGACCCGCGGGAAAGACGTCAAGGGGGTGAGCGAGGCGGCCCTTGCCATGCTCATGGACTATGCGTGGCCCGGGAATGTCCGGGAACTGGAGAATGTCATCGAACGCGCGGTCACGTTGAGTCGAGGCGAGAAAGTCTCCCCGGAGGATTTGCCGACGGCAGTCCAAGGGGCCCGTGGCGACCGCCGTGTGTTGGACGAAGCTGCCGAAAAGGCCCTCCCCTTACACGAACTCGAGAAAGAATATATCAAGAAAATCCTCGAAAAGTCCGGCGGCAACAAGTACCAAGCCGCTCATGCCCTTGGCATTGACCGGAAGACCCTGTATCGTAAGCTCGCCGAAATCGAAGGCGAGCCTCATCCAGAGGAATGACAACCTCTTTCTGATCATCAGATCGGGATTGGCGTCGGCCAATGCTGATCCAGGCCGGGATGGATCACGTGACACTCGTGGATTGGCGTGTTGTACGCGCTGTGCCGTGGATGATCCCTTTTCTCACGATCGGAATTTTCATCGTCGACCTCCTCGCCCCCGTCGGCATTGCCGTCTCAATTCTGTACGTGATTCCGATGCTCCTGACACTCTTTTTACCACACACACGCGCGCCGCTCTATTTTACCGTTGTAGCCACAGTCCTGACCTGGATCGATCTTCTGGTACGACCGGCCGGTATCCCGATTCCTTATGCAGTCTCCAACCGTGCATTGGGTACGATGGTGCTCTGGCTTATTGCAGCAGGGCTGTTCCGGTACCGACGAACTCAGCAGGAGTTGACGTCTGCACGTGTCGAGCAAGCGCATGCCGAAGGCTTGATGATGGTGGCGCAAGAGGCCCGCGACCGTGCGGATCGGGATGTGGTTCGCGCCGTCGTCGGTCGCGAACAGGCTGAGGAGCAGCTCATCGCCAGTCAGCTCAGACTGGAAGGCATTATTGAGTCGGCCATGGACGCAATCATCACGGTAGATGAAGATCAGCACGTCGTGTTGTTCAACCGGGCTGCCGAGGAGATGTTCGGTTGTTCGGTTGAAGCGGCAATGGGGCGACCACTTGATCGATTTCTACCCGAGCGCTTCCGTGAAACCCACCGTCAACATATTCAGTCGTTCGGGCAATCCGGCGTCACCACCAGAAAGATGGGGCAACTGGGATCGGTGATGGGGCGCCGCTCAAATGGAGAAGAGTTTCCCATCGAAGCCGCCATCTCGCATATCGCCGTCGACAAAAGAGCCTTCTATACGGTCATTCTCCGAGACATCACCGAGCGGAAGCAGGTGGAAGAGATCATCCGTGAGGGCGAGCGGAAATTAGCGACGCTGGTCGGCAACCTTCCGGGCTTCGTCTATCGGTGCCAGAACGATCGCGACTGGACCTTCGAGTACGTCAGTGAGGGGGTCTGCGATTTGACCGGGTACACCACGGCTGAATACCTCGTTCAACGCATCACGTCATACGGTGTGAATATGCATCCCGATGACCGCGAGCGTGTCTGGCAGGAGGTTCAGGCCGCTCTGGAGCATCATCGCCCCTTCGAAATGACCTACCGCATTCTGACTAGGTTGGGCGAGGTCAAATGGGTGTGGGAGCGAGGCGAGGGGATCTATACAACGGATGGCTCCCTCAACTATGTCGAAGGATTCGTCACCGATGTGACCGAACGCAAGCGAGCTGAACAACTGCTTCGGCAGAGTGAAGAAAGCTACAGACGCCTCATCGCATTCTCACCCTATGCGATTCTTGTCAACAGGGGCGACCGGATCGTGTTTGCCAATGATCAAGCCATCAAGCTGTTCGGCGCCGTGCGGGCGAAGGAGATTCTAGACAAGTCACTCTTGGATCTTATTCATCCGGATCATCATGCCGTCGTTCGCGAGCGGATCCACGAGTTGTTGGAGGGGGTACAAGCGGTTCCCGTCTCGGAGGATAAAATTGTCAGACTCGATGGGGTATCGATTGATGTCGAGGTCAGCGCGACTCGATTCACTGACGAAGAGGGACCGGCCATCTTGATCATGCTCCGAGATGTCAGCGAACGGAAGCGGCTCCAGGAGCAATTGCGCAGGACTGAGCGGATCGCAGAGCTTGGGACGTTGGCCTCGGGCATGGCGCACGAAATCGGAACACCGATGAACGTCATTCTTGGCCGTGCCGAGTATCTGATGGATCGGGTGAAAGAGGAGCCGATCAAAAAAGGGCTCCAGACGATCGTGACGCAGGTCGAGCGCATCACGAAGGTCATGAATCAGTTGCTGTCATTTGCACGACGCAAAACACCCGAACGACGCCCATTGGATCTTCAGAAGGCCATTGAAGATAGTGTGGAAATCTTTCGCGAACGTCTCGCGAAGAATCGGATTCATGTTGAAATGGACCTAGTGGATTCCTGTCCATTGGTCTTGGGTGATGCCGACCAGATGAGCCAGGTGTTGATCAATCTCATTGTGAATGCGGTGCACGCGATGCCGGAGGGCGGGACACTGCACATAGGACTCGCACGGGAAAAGGACTGTGTGAAGCTCACCGTGGCCGACACAGGCCATGGGATTCCCCATGACGTGGTCAAGAAAATCTTCGAGCCATTTTTTACGACGAAAGAGTTCGGCAAAGGGACAGGATTAGGCCTGACTGTGGTCAAGGGGATCATAGAAGAACATCAAGGTTCTATCGCCGTGGAGAGTGAAGAAGGGAATGGGACGACGTTTACGATTCTGTTGCCCAAGAGCTAATAGCTGTCAGTGTACAGCAGGCAGGAATCGGTCAGAGAAACTTCCCAAGAAAGCCGATAGCTGATAGCTCAGCTGTTGCATTCCGCAACAGCTGACGTGCCCGAAGATGTGGTCTTTCTCGCCACTCAAGTCTCCTTCATCTCGATTCTGCCCCAATTCTCCTGGAATTTGATCATCCTCATTGGCCTCGAGCGGCATGCGCCTTGCCACTCAATTCCTCTAGTACGGTTCAGAATCGGCAACGAGAGGCGAGGTGGATCATGACCCTGCCGGAACAAAAGGGTACGGTGTTGCTCATCGTCGAAGATGACCGAGACATGCGGAGTCTGCTCTGTGATGAATTTTGGGGAACGGGGTATCAGCTTCGTGAGGCGAGGGATGGAGACGAAGCTTTCCTGGCGGTACTGCAATCTGTGCCGGATCTGATCCTGACCGATTTGCGAATGCCGGCAGGGGGAGATGATTACGTCAGCCGGCTCCGGACGGTGGCACCTCACTGCCCCATCGTGGTCATTACTGGATTCGGCGATGCGGCGTTGAAAGCCCGAGTGTTGCGAGCGGGTGCGAACGCCTACTTCGACAAGCCCGTCCGTATTGCGGACCTAAAGGTATGTGTGCAACAATTGCTCGGCCTCAGTACGACGAAAAAAGAGAGCTGATGAGGAGTCCTCCCATCAGCTCAAGTAAGCAGACAGCCAATAAATCTCCCACCAGTGACGTGAGATAACCTTGTCTGACTCAGAGCCCCAGCCAGGCCCAGTGCTGACGGATCCCATCATTACCGCGCGCGTTGAGGCGATCAAGCAACTGGCACAAGGATTGTCTAACCGGGTGGCCGTCATGGATCAAGCCTTCAACCTCGTGTATGCGAACGAAGCGGCCTGGGCGGTGGATGAGAGACAAGACCGTCCTCAGCATCAGGCCAAGTGCTACGAAGCCTTCGCGCAACGGACAGACCCTTGTGGAACCTGTCCCGCGATTACACTATTCGGGACGCCGGAGGTGCAGTGTGTGTCCTGTTCGGGAAACGGTGACGGGACTGCTTGCGGGATGCACCAAGCCTTTCCCTTAGCGGATCAGAACGGCACCGTGGCATCGATACTCGTGCTGTTCGACTCGGCCTCGAACGCGAAGCGCAAGAACCTATCCCCCGCGACCTCAACCATACCGGTCACGGATCGCCTCGGCGATCTGATCGGCCGTAGTCCGATCATGCAACAGCTTTTTGACATGACCCGGTTGGTGGCGGACAGCTCATCCACAGTCCTCATCCAAGGTGAGAGTGGAACAGGGAAGGAACTTCTGGCCAGGACGGTGCACACCCTGAGCAGCCGGCGTGATCGACCCTTTGTCGTCGTCGACTGCGGTGCCCTTCCTGAAACACTGCTTGAAAGTGAGCTTTTTGGCCACGTGCGAGGAGCCTTTACCGGGGCGGTCACAAACAAACGCGGGTTGTTTGAGGAAGCCGACGGGGGAACGATCTTCCTGGATGAAATTGCCGATACGACGCCGACCTTTCAGGCGAAACTGCTTCGTGTGTTGCAGGAGGGCGAGATCAAACCGGTCGGTGGCACACGAGCGATGAAGATCCATACACGGGTCATCTCTGCCTCGAACCAGGATCTAGCCGAACTTGTGAAGGCAAAATCGTTTCGACAGGATCTTTATTATCGACTTGCCGTCCTTCCGCTGTATTTGCCGGCTCTCCGGGAACGACGTGAAGATATCCCACTGCTGGTCCAGCATTTTGTGGCAGCGTCCTGCGCACGACATCATCAGCCGGCACGCAAAATCGCCGAAAGCGCGATGAGAGCATTGCGCGATGCCCCATGGCCCGGCAATGTTCGAGAGTTGCAGCACTATGTCGAGCGAGCCGTGGTGACGACGGCCGGACCATGGCTTGGGTGCGACGATCTGGTTTCAAGGGATATCGAGAACGAAGGCGGGAGCTTACGGTCGGCCTCGCGCGAAGCCGTTACTCAGGCTGAACGCATTCGGATCGTGGACGCCTTGCAAAAGACCGCCGGAAACCGCTTGAAAGCAGCCAAGCTGCTCAAGATCAGCCGAGCGAGTCTCTACAACAAACTCCGCGCCTATTGCATTGAATAGCCTTTGGTCGGCTCATTCCCACCCCTTGTATAGTTTCCTCATAATCCACTGGGTTCAATAGTCTCGCCCATTGTCACTCCCGCTCGTGGCCTGTCCCTCACGCGAAAGGGGCCATTCTTAGATTTCGAACATTGCTTTTGTTGATGCGCTTGGATTGTTGGTTTCGATCAACAGAACGAACGAAAGCGATGTCTCGCTGGTGCCCCATTTCGCCCTCGATCCCAGGTATCTCGTCTATCAACCTAGACAGGATAAGCGAATGATAATTAAGCGATTGAGAGAGATCGCCCTCCGAATGTCCAAGTCGATGGATCACGTTCGACACGATAGAAGAAGTTCGTGTTCCGGACACACATCACATTCGTCGTGTCCAATGCGTGAATGAGTCGGGCGAGAGAAGGTGAATCATTCTGGCATGCACGTTGCTCAGTATCGGGAGTAGTACGGAGAGCTTCGGCTCTCTGGGTGCTGGATGGTGATTTGCCCTGTCGCCGTCTGGTGCAGTCCACCTACTTGTGAGCGGTTATTTCGACCGCCACGTGTGAGTGATGAGGGGGTCACGGGTGAGAGTGGCTCCCTCATTTTCTATTCGGGGAAGGCATTGGAAATTGCGGAATACTGAGGAGAGGTTCGTAAGAGGGAACGGTGTGTCGAGGGAAAGTGGATTGGAGGATCGACTAAAGAGGAATTGCCTATTCACCAAGCTGACGCATTGAACAAGTGAGTGTGTGTCAGCTGATTGCTCGAAGAGGGCCGTGCTCCTCGAAGCGTAACCAGAGAAGGGGGTATCATGCAGGCGCAGAAGTGCGGGAAGAACATCGGAGTGTGGTCTGTTGCGGCTTCGCTGGCTGTGGCGGTCGCCGTAGGTGGTCCATGGACTGTCTTGGCCGAGGAGACCACTGAGACGACGTCGACGGGGAACCGCGTGTTCTTTCGTGGAGGCTATGGTGAGCTGTTAAGCGATCGTGGCGGAGAGTTGATCACGGATGGCCATGGTGCTGCAGGCAAGAACGATGGCAGCGGCGGCTATTACATCGGTGGCGGAACAGATCTCATGCTCACCAAGGACCTGTTTGGGATGTTGCCCGGTGTGGCGCTCGTCGGCGAGATCGGTTTGGAATTCAAGAGATGGGCATCCGCCAACGTCGCAAACGGCGATACCACCGGTGTGACGGGGGTGAGTAACGGCGGTCTGAGCAAGGTGCAGATGACCATGCTGACCGTGAGCGTGGCGCCTAAAGTGAAATTCAGACAGGGAACCGATTTTCAGCCCTGGATCATTCCTGCTGGATTGGATTTTCATGTGATCAGCCCGACATCCAGTCAGATCAATTATCTGGATATCGGTGTACAGTTCGGTGGCGGTGCGGAGTTTCGCGTATGGAAAGAGTTATGGCTGGGGCTCGACAGCCGATTCCACCTGGCTTCCAATCAAACGAACACAGTGAATAATTTCTGGACTGCCGGTATTTACGGAGCAATTGGCTTTTGAGCCAGCGCCATGTCGTAAAAATGGCCGTTGTTTTATCCCTAAGGCCGGCGCCACCTGGTGCGCTAAGTGTTGAGGAATCGATGCCAACTCCGAAGCGCAGCCCAGCCGGTCAGCAAGGAGAGCCAAGAATCGCTGTCTGGCAGCCGTAGTCTCTGTGGCATAGTGCTTTGCAGGGAGCCGTGAGACGGCTCCCTGCCCTCACCCCCATCTCCATCCTTCCAGTTGAGAAACTCTAGCTGGATGAAATGAGGTGTCGCTATTTATGAATGAGTAAGTAGATCTTCTTTTCCGATGGTTATGAAAAGGAGTTTAGATGTCCATCCCTGAACAAGCCCCGGCGCTCCAGGTAACCAAACGCCAGTACGTCAACTTTGTGTTTTATAAAGTGGATCCGGCATGGCGACGCCTCCCAGAAGATGTGCGCAGCCAGGGGAAACAAGAGTTCCTGCGGGCCGTGGAGGACTTTAACGGTAAAGTGTTGGTGGTTCCCTATTCCACCATCGGTATCCGGGGGGACTGCGACTTCATGCTCTGGCGCATCAGCTACGACCTCGATCTGTTCCAGGATATGGGTTCCACGATCCTCGCCTCTGGCCTCGGACAGTATCTCTCTACCCCTTATTCTTACTTGGCGATGACTAAACGGTCGGTCTATGTGGACCACCATTCTCACGCTGGGCAGGAAGGGAAGCGACTGACGGTCGTGCCGGGAAAGAGCAAGTACATCTTCGTGTACCCGTTTCTGAAGACACGCGAATGGTTCCTGCTCACAAAAGCGGCGCGCCAAGGCATGATGGATGAACATATTGAAGTCGGCCATCGATTCCCTTCGGTGAAACTGAATACGAGCTATTCCTTCGGGTTGGACGATCAAGAATGGGTGGTGGCGTTTGAAAGCGACAAGCCTGAGGACTTTCTGGAACTCGTAATGGCACTCCGGGAAACCGAAGGCTCACGATATACGCTGCGGGACACCCCAATCTTCACGTGCATCCGTCGAAGTCTCAAGGAAATGCTCGATACACTCGGTGGCTGATGCCACAGAACTGAATGCTCGAAGGATTCTGGTATATCGCCACGGAAAGCATGAACGTCCGTGTTGGCCGATCATGCGCGGTAGTCCTCTGCAACCAACCTCTTGTACTATTTCGGGACCGGCGTGGCCTGGTGCATGCCTTACACGACCGCTGTTCCCATAAGGGTGTCCCGCTCTCCTCAGGCCGGCAGGAAGGGGATTCCTTGCGTTGCCCTTTTCATGGATGGCGCTTCATCTCCTCGGGTGAGTGCGTAGAGGTTCCGGCCATTGGCAATGCCCCGCATCCATCAACGGCCTCGGCCTGCGTGCGGACGTTCCCGGCAGAAGAACGGGATGGGTGGGTGTGGGTCTACATGGGGAACGACCGGCGTGGGAAGCCTTCTGGTCTCCCTCCCTCCTTGCCGATTCCCGCAGACGGCAGTCCAATGGTCACCGTGCGCGAGTCGGCCCAGGCGAAAGTCCGCTGGGATTTTGCAGTGGACAGCCTCATGGATCCCGCGCATGTCCCGTTCGTGCACAACAACTATTTCCGGCGGCGCGAGGCAGCTAGAGAGAAAGAAAAGGTATTCACGCGGCTGCCGTTGGGGTTTCGTACGGTCTCGCAGAATGTCCTGCTGCCGGATACCTTTATCTTTCGCGCGTTGTCCCTGAGGTTGGGCTCGGCCACGACCACGGTCGATTTCGTCTTGCCCGGCATCCACTTCGAACGGTGGGAAATCGGCACACGCTTCGCGTCTGTCATGTTGGTGGCCACCCCGCTCACTGATAAACGAAGTCGATTTGATATCTGCGTAGGATGGAACTTCCTGCAAGGGCTTCCTGTCGGATGGCTGATCCGTCGAACTCTGAGGACGATTCTCGGCCAGGACCGGGACGTTCTGGAATCGCAGGAACAGGGGTTCGGCCTGAAGGGAAGCATGTTATTGAACTTAGAATCAGACATGCTGGCCGTGTGGTACCGGCAGTTGAAGAAATATCATGGCGAAACTTTGGCCGGTGTGCCGAATCCTCAGCATCCGATTCCAGAGAAGACCATGCTCAGATGGGTGACCTGAGATGGGCTGACGCGGAAGTGGGGCTTGGCCGACTTGGCCATGCAGGACCCGCAGGTGCGGACTTCAATTCGACGAGTGATTGCCGGGCTCGCTTGCACGGGCAGCCTCTCCATGAAAAGTCGAGGACGCAAGTTATTACTCCAACTCATCACCCGAGAGTGTCCCATCATGCCCCAATTTCCTCATAGGCACTGTCCAATGCGATAGACAGCCGAACCATATGATTTCTATGAGTAGAGTGGATGAGCTTCGCCTGTATGCATCGTCACCTGGACGGATTTCCCCTACCCGGTTGATCTGCGATCGGCCGTACGAAGTCCTCTAACTTATCAAGACAGCAGGAGAAATGCAGTTGATGAGAATGCTCATTCAGGAAAGCATGATGATTGCATTGATGCGGTGTTGCTGGTGGGGGTTTGGGTAATTTTGGACCGGCCTCCGAATGACCCATTCCTTCGCAAGAGGGAGCCCCTCACCAGCTCTTTATCGTTTCGTGAGTGCATGAGTGAAAGAGGCCGGGGTCACACGGGAGGCCGGTTACGCCAAGCATACGTAGAAATCTTGCTGTTCTCTCGCGAGGCGTACTTTCTCTTCGGCGGGGCCTTGACATTTATTAATCGTGGGACGAACAGATGGCGGGATAGTCTCTTAGGGAAATTGGTGCGGAGAGTTCATAGAAAATACCGTCATTGTCTCGGCATTTGTTCGTATCGCGTACACCGTACAACCGTCCAGCCTCTGAAGCTGGACCCAAGTGAGGGAGGCAGGTTATGAGGACTTTTCTTCTTAAACGGATGAGGCGGAGGCTCAGGAGGGCCTCGCTGCTACTCCAGGCCGTTGTGTTGACTGGCGGTCTGGTGATCTCGCCTGCAGTGTTTGCGGCGGAGTCGGAACAGAGTCAGCATGGCGCGCATGCGACACCGGTGGCCATGCCGGGCTGGACCCAACAGCTGAAGGGCCAGACGGTCGTGGAGAATGCCATGGAGGGGCACGCCGACAACGCACAGAAGATGGAGATGCAGCACCATCGGCTGATGGAGAAGTTGGGACAGCAAGCTCAAAGAGATGCGCAAGCCCAGCAGACATCCGGGATGTTCAACAACATGTCGATGATGCATCAGTATATGGGGCAGGATGGGAGCAGCTTCCTCCTCATGACAGATTCTAGTAAAGGCGAGCCAGTCTTGACGTCAGGGGGGCGGTGCCCTGCCGGTGTGCCGACGAAGCAATTCGATGTGTCGATGATCAACGTCGAGATTACGCTGAATCGTTGGCTCGATTTCTATCCGGGGTACATGTATGTGCTGACGGAAGATGTCGCGAAAGCTCGGGCAGAAGAAACGCAGAACAGAGAAGCCCGTGAAAAGGATGGATTCGATCCGGGGGCTGTGACCACCGGCCTCCAGGGCGATGTGATTCAGCCATTGGTCCTTCGGGCAAATCAGGGTGATTGCATCAAGATGACTTTGCGCAATCAGATGGAAGGCGAAGACGGTAGTCTCTTCATTCAGGCCTCCAGCATGGTTGTGAGCGCGACCGGAAAGCCGGCGACGACGACCAACCCTGATTCCATTGTCGCACCGGGTAAAGCACAGGAATTTGAATGGTACGTTCATCCGCACATGCAGGAAGGCGTGCGGCAATTCCACTCCTACAGCCATGACCGCGAACTGACGGTCTTGGGCCTCTTTGGCGCCTTCATCGTGGAACCGAAGGGTTCCAAGTATCTCGATTCGATCGGGAGTGGAGGACCGGCGCCCGAGGTAAAAAGCGGATGGCAGGTCAATATCGATAATGGCTCAGGACCGGACTTCCGCGAGTTTGTGATTTTCTATCACGAGATCGGTGACGAAGCCTTCCGGCCTCTGAATAAGAAGGGCGATTTTCTTCCTCAGCGTGACCCGTTGACCGACGCCTATCGTCCGGGCGGTCGGGCGATCAATTACCGCAGCGAACCGTTCGGCATCGATCAAATGCATCTTCAGCACGAGTACTTCGGATTTGAGGACGAATCACTCGCCTACAGCTCCTATACGTTCGGTGATACGCCGACCACGATCCCCCGCGGGTACTTGGGCGATCCGGTTAAATGGCGGTTGGTCCATGGTGGGTCGGAAGTGTTCCACTCGCACCATCCACATAGTGGATCGATCCGCTGGCAACGCAGCCCTGGGACAGAGCCGAATAACCTCTGGGCGGCTGGTCAGGATGGTCCGGTGAAGTATCCGGTGGTCCGGACCAAATCCGATCGCGTGGATGTGGAGGTCATCGGCCCGTCTGAATCCTTGGATCTCGAGCCGGAATGTGGCGGCGGCGGATGCCAACATCTGGCGGGCGAGTTCCTATTCCATTGCCACGTGGCTCACCATTATGTGGCGGGGATGTGGGGATATGGCCGATTCTACAACACGCTCCAAGTTGGGGCCGGACATACCGATACGATGCCGGATCTCCGTGAGTTGCCCGATCGTCAGGGCCGGATGAAGCTCGGCGTGTCGTCCGACAAACTGATTGGGACAACGGTCGATTGGTTCGGGAAGACCTTCAAGATCGTCGACAAGCAGCAGAAGACCAACTGGAAATCCGATCCGGTGGTCGTGAACATCAAGGACTGGGTCGAGATGTGGATACCCGCACAAGGCAAACCGGGCCACACCGACGACGAAAAGGGCCAGATCATGGCCTATGATGCGACCGTATGGGATTGGAAGTGGAACGGCAACGTCGCAGTCGGTGAGCGGGAAAGTACAGCAAAGAATCCCAAGTACAATTGGGCAGCCAAGTGGGATGATAACACGAGACCAGAGATTCTGTTTAATCCCACGACAGGTCGGATGGCCTGGCCGCTGTTCAAGCCGCATTTCGGGAAACGAGTGCCGTTCTCGGCCAACCATAACGGCGCACCTTGGCTCGAGCCGATTCACCAAGATGAGAATGGGGAACGGACATCTGAGCCGGCGAAGCCGGGAGAGCAGGGCCGATGGAGTCTGTGCCCGGACAATGCCAATCAGAAGTTCTACAACATCCACTTCGTGCGAATGCCCATCACGCTATCCAAGAAGCAGGGGAACGAGCCACCGATCGTGGATAAGGACGGCTTGATCTACCTGTTGCATGAGGAAGAACGACTCACGAGAGCGAATGATGACCTGAAACTTCCAGCCGTCATTCGTGCCAACGTGTATGACTGTGTGGATGTGGTTCTGACCAGTGAGTGGGACGACGATGATTATACGAATTTCCAGTCGTCCAAGATCAATATCCACCCACACTTCTTCCAATTCGATACCGGGAACTCGGATGGTGTGATTTCCGGGTTCGAATATGAGATGTCTGTGCGCCCGTTCACCATGTGGGGCAAGAAGACCAAGCATGGACTTCCTGCGCCGATGGTGGCCAAGCTTGTGGGTGGAGCCAAGGCCGGTGCGAAGTCGATCAAGATTCAAATGGCGCCCGGTGCGAGCAAGTTCCATGTGAATACCGAAGTCATGGTGGGCATGGACTGTTTGCAGAAAGGGAATGATCCCACGGCGTCGCTTCCGCGGGATAAGAGCTGTTCGGAAGTCGCCCGTATCAAGTCGATCAAGGGTGATCAACTCACGTTCTTCAAACCCCTGAAGCATAACCACCCGGCCAATGACCTGGTCTCACCGGAATTCGTCCGGTACCGGTGGTGGGTGGATGTCGATATGGGGACGGTCTTTTGGCATGACCATGCCTTCGGCGCGACGACCTGGCCGCACGGCGGCTTCGGCGTGACGATCGTGGAGCCGTTCGGGTCCACCTATCACGACCCAAAGAACGGTAAGCTGGTCTATAGCGGTCCGATCGCGGATATTCATAGCAATGAGCCGATCGGTGCCGGTGTCAGTGGAAGTTTCCGTGAACTGATGGTCTCCATTCATGACACGGTGCCCCATACCGTCAACGTGATCGAAGCCGGAAATCCTCCTGGACAGCCGGTCGAAGTTGCGTTGGAGGCGGGGAAGACCGTGTCGTTCCAAATGCCGGAGAAGATCTTGAAGTCACCGAACCCCTATATCAACGGAGGAACGCATACGACCGGCAGCGGGTTTAACTTCCGCGCCGAACCGTTTGCGCAAAGGCTGGCGAATAATCCGGATACGTCGAAGTTGTTCAGCAGCGCGATCCACGGAGACCCGGACACGCCTCTCTTGCGGGCGTATACGGGAGACACCATGGTGTTTCGTCTGCTGCACCAGCTGATGAACGAGTCGCACGTGTGGACGATCGCCGGGCATACCTTCCTCACGGAGCGGTACGCGGCTGATGCCAACCGGAAGAACTCAATCCACGTCGGAATCGCCGAGCGATATGACCTTGTGACCAAGGCCGGCGGATTCCAAGGGATGCCCGGAGACTACATCCACTTTAACGGACGGACATCGCATTTCGCCGAAGGTGGGTGGGGGATCGTGCGTGTGCTCGATAAGGAAGTGCCCGATCTCAAGCCGTTGCCGAAGGGCACCAATCCCAAGGGTATTCCAGCCACACCGGGTTCAGTTTGCCCGGCGGATGCCCCGATGAAAAACTTCAACGTCGTGGCAGTCGATCGGCCGATGAAGCTCAATCCAAAAGCCCCGGACGCGATCGAAGTGGACTTCGAGCGAAAGATCGAAATGACCATGCCGGAAGGCAAGATCTTCGCGCTCGAAGAGGAAGCGACGACGGTTGCCTCAGGATCCACGCCGCATCCATTAACGTTGCGCGTGAACCTCGGTGACTGCATCAAAGTGAATCTCAAGAACAAGATGAAGGCGAGCCGGGCATCGTTCTTCGCGCCGGGCTTGGCCTTTGATCCGAAGGACAGCCAAGGGCTGAACGTCGGCACGAACGGCGGCGATCAGACCGTCGCTCCGGGAGAAGCCCGCACCTACACCTACTACGCGCATCCTGACAATAAGGAGACGACGTCGCTGGTGTGGGACGGTGGGAACATCGTGGTCAATCCGCGGAACGGATTGTACGGCGCGATCATCGTCGGTCCGCGCGGATCCCAATATCGCGATCCGGTCAGCGGTGCGGATCTCTCCCAGAAGAATAGCTGGAGAGCGGACGTCATCGTCGATGCGAGCCTGCCGGAGAACGTGGGCAAGCGGAACTACCGTGATGTGGCCCTCTTCTTCCAGGATGAGGACAACATCATCGGAACCGCCTTCATGCCGTATGTGCAGAATGTGGCGGGGTTAACATCGGTGAACTACCGCGCTGAGCCGTATTTGTTCCGTGAGGAGCAAGGCTGCTCGTTGGGGAAGATTTTCCAGCCCTGCGTGGTGGACAAACCTGAAGATCCGGTCACACCGCTGATCGAGGCCCATGCCGGCGATCCGGTCAGGATTCATCTGATCGGAGCCAACAGCGAGCAGAACGGGATGTTCGGTGTCGAAGGTCATGAATGGCCGATCGAACCGTATATGCCTGGAGCCGACATGATCAGCGTGGTCGAGTACGCAGGCTCTGAAATACTCGACGTCTTCCTGCGAGGCGGCGCAGGTGGACCCTATCGCCAGGTTGGTGACTTCGTGTGGTCCAACCAGCGGCTGCCGTACACGCAGTCGGGGCAGTGGGGGTACCTGCGGGTCTTGCCGGTGGGTGATGGCAGAATCCAACCGTTGGGCAGTGCTTCAGCCGGAAGCAAGCGAGCTGAAGAAGAACCAGCGGTGAAAGCCGTTCCGACCGCTATGAAGTAGGCGGATAGGAAGGGGTTGAAATCCAAGTGGGGGAGTCGTGTGATTCACACGACTCCCCCACTTGTGTTTTTGGTCGTTGCGCCTCTATCGTGTATGCTGTGAATACTCAATAGAGGGGGTTCATGAAGGAGGCGAGAATGAACGTTACACGGATCACGCGATTGATGACGGGCTTGGCGATCATTGCGCTGAGCGGTCAGGCTGTGGCGTATCAGGAAATCACGGTTTCTGAAGGTGGAACCATCATGGGTACCGTGAGTTTGCAAGGTCAAGTGCCGAAACCGAAAGGTTATAATCTGACGACATTGCCCGATGCGTTCTATTGCGGCCGTATTTCAGACGGACAGGGGTGGCGCATCTTGCAGCCGTTCAACGTCGGGCCGAAGGGGGAATTTCGGGAGGTCGTGGTCTATCTGGAAGGGGTCGAAAAGGGAAAACGGTTCGAAGAGGGCAGTGCTTCTCAGATCGAAGCCAAGGATTGCCTGTTCCTCCCCTTTACGACGGTGGTGAGAGACGACCAATCGGTGACGGTCGTCAACATGGATCCGGTCATGCACGATATTCAAGCCTATGAAACGTCTCATCTGGGTGCTCGAGTGCTGTTCAATGTTCCGCTGCCGATGAATCCACAACACCCTCGCAACTTCAAAGACCGTAGCGATGCTGCGATGTACCACAAGCATATGGCTGGGGCGCCGATGAAGCAATTGGTGAATCTCAGCAAGAACCGTCGGATTTTTGTCATGCAGTGCGGCTTCCATGCGTATATGGAGAGTTGGGGTGTGGCGGTGAAGAATCCCTACTTTGCCAAGGTCGACGAAGAGGGTCGGTTTACCATCACGAATGTCCCACCGGGAACCTATAAGCTGGTGGTCTGGCATCCCTATGTGAGGACTACCAATGAGCAGACGGTGGTTGTCGGCAAGAACGAGACCATTGAAGCGAATATCACGGTTCAGGCTCCGACGGGGCGGCTCTATGCCAATGAGGTGTTGGAGCACGACTATATCCGTTACAACGTGACGGAGGAGGCGCAGAAAGAGATCGAGCCGATGATCGAAAAGCAGGAACGGTGAGGTGAAAGAAACCTCTACACGAGTCACTACGAAAGGGATGCACGACTTCGATGTGTGTGTGGTGCTCATGGTTGCATGTCACGAGAGCTGTCTTCGCCATAGCCTTGTGCGGGGTGGGATGGCTCATTCCTGTCTCGGCGGTGGCCGACCATGAAAGCTCGAAACAGCCACCGCTCTGGACGCCGCTTGATGAACCGGAGCGGTTGGCGACGATGGACAACCCGGATGGGATGGTGCTGGTGGCCGCCGGAGAGTTCATCATGGGGAGCGATCCTCATAAGGATCGTGCCGCGGGTCCACAAGAGCTCCCACAACATCGGATCCACCTCGATGCGTTTTGGATGGACCGTTATGAGGTTTCAAACGTCGAATACCTGAGGTTCGTGCTTGGGACGGGGGCGGAGTGGCCGATGTTTTGGCGGGAGAGTCCCTTCCCAGAAAAGAATGCACTCCATCCTGTGATCAATGTCAGCTGGCTTGAGGCGGATGCCTACTGTCAATGGGCGGGAAAGCGTTTGCCGACCGAGGCCGAATGGGAGAAGGCGGCTCGTGGGGTGGATGGACGGATCTTTCCCTGGGGCAATGAGCCGGCCGGCTGGATGAAGAGCAACATCGCCCATTCCGGATCGAAGCGCGGATTCAAGTATCCGCCGCTGGCCAATATCAATCGGTATGATAAGGGGGCGAGCCCCTATGGGGTCTATCAAATGGCAGGCAATGTCAGTGAATGGGTGTCGGATTGGTTCGATCCTGCGTACTACCGCCATACTCAAGACAGGAATCCGCAAGGGCCTAAAACCGGAGAACTGAAAGTCTTTCGTGGCGGCTCGTGGAATGAGGACCCGGAAGTTGCTCGGTCCGCCGGTCGCAATGCGGGCCTTCCCGATCGGAGGAGCTATTTAACCGGGTTCCGCTGCGCTAAGTCCGGATCTGGCGTGACTGGTTAAGCCTCCCATTCGGACCGAGCAGATGATCGGTTGAATGTGAAGGTTCTCACCCAATGAATAATGGGTCGGAAGCGGTCACGGGTGTCTCACAAACCTTGATGAAAAATCCGATCCTGAGATGAACATGATCCCTGCGATTGATTTTGAGAAGGCATGTATTCAACCCTGGTAATTCTCCACATACTCGCCGCTATGATCTGGATAGGAGGGATGATTTTTCTCTCCCTGGTCCTGGCCCCCTTGGTGAGGGGACGGAAAGCGGTGCCGGAATTCATGGCGCTGTTTCGGTCTGCGGCCCTCCGATTTCGCCCGATTGTCTGGGTTGCCATTGCGGTATTGCTCATCACCGGACCGATGTTGTTGTCACACCGAGGCATCTCCATTATGTACCCATCTTCGTGGGCTGGGATTGTGACGGTGAAACTGACACTGGTGGGGGTGTTACTCTGCTTGACCTTGCTTCATGACCTCGTCTTCGGTCCTCAGGTCAGTCGGGTCAGTGCTATCGCAGAATCTCAGCGAACGACCGGAGAGCGAGTCATCTTCAAATCTGCTCGCTGGTTGCCGCGTCTTTCGTTGCTCATCGCGCTGGCCGTAGTCGTTGCAGCGGCGATGCTGGCACGGTCTTAAATTCACGCCGCTGTCGCCTTCTGCAACAGCGATTTGCTCCAACATGTAGAAAAGCTCCCCCTTTCTCCACGAGTTGGTTTGTCGTAAGTGTTCCCTAACTTATTGAATCTTCAGTGCAAGGAATTGTATCGCCATGCGGTATTTCCGTGCGGAGTCTTATTTGCAAGGCCACTGTCACCGTGCGTCGTCACCGATGGTTCTGACAGAAGGTTTGTGCGTGAGTTCCCTGGAGGGGTGTCGGTTCGGCGTGAAGAAAGATCCATGCGGTGAAAACGAGGAGATCAGATGAAACAAGGACTATGTCGAGCAGCGGTGATCCTGTGGGTGCTCTCGGTTGCAGCAGCCGGGTGGTTTTTCGTGAAGGGGTGGACGGCGAAAGGAAGTGATGGGCGGACCGAAATCCTCTTAGCGCCGGCTGAGCGGGATCAGATCCTCGCGGAGATGCGGCATCTTTTGAAAGCGGTAGACGGCATCATCAGGGGATTGGGAGAACCGAAACCTGATCTAAAAGCAATGGAAGCAGCAGCCCGAGGGGCTGGGATGAACATGGCCGCAGACGTGGAGCCGGCGATGATGGCCAAGCTGCCGCTCCCCTTTAAACAGCTGGGCATGTCGATCCACAAGGATATGGATGCGCTGGCCGATGCGATCGTGCAGAACGAGACACCTCAACAACTCTTGCAACGATTGTCAAGCATGACAGCCCGCTGCACGACCTGTCACGACATGTACAGATTCAGCGCGCACTAATGGCTGCTGGTATTCAGAAGTCGCCAATCAGTAATGGAAAGGAGATGAGAGCAGAGGCGAATCCATTTCCGATGTCGAGACTCCCATATAACTGAGAGCTCCTGTCATGGCCGGATGGCACGAAGCCGGAACGGCGGGAAATCCGCCACAACCGAGAGCAATGTCGCTCCGGTACGGTCATTACGGAGGTGTTTATGAAGTCCAGAGTTATCATACGTGCGGTTCTGACTGCAGCCATGCTGTTGCCGGTTGGTTTCGTGGCGATCGGGTCGGCACAGGATCTCGACCGTGACCGCGATCAACTCAAGACACAGCAACAACTCAAAGATCAGGACAAGCTGCAGACCAAAGATCAGCTCAGAGAAAAGGATCAGCTCAAGGAGCAGGAAAGAACACGGGAACGCGAACGGACCCGAGAGCAGACTCGCACGGAGCGTCCGGAAAAGCCTCAGCACGAGAGAGCGGAGCGGCCTGAGCGCGGTGGAGCAGCTCGTGGCCGGTGATAATGCGAATTCAGTGCGCTGTCAGTTGAGTGCTGAGTTGGCGACTCGACTCAGCACTCGGCATGGGAGGTGAACGATGGCACGAGTGGCGATTATCGGCGCATCAATCGGCGGGTTGCCGGCCGCCTATGAAGCCAGGGCGCTGTTGGACAAGAAACATACGGTAACTGTCATTTCAAACGTGAGCTCGTTCCACTTCGTACCCTCGAATCCATGGGTCGCGGTCGGCTGGCGTAGCCGCAAAGACATCAGTTTCGAGCTGGGCCCCGTGTTGGCTAAGAAAGGGATCGAATTCGTTCACGCCACGGCGGATCGAATCGAACCGGAACAAAGCCGCGTCGTCACGGCGAAAGGAGATGTGCTGTATGACTATCTCATCATCGCCACGGGGCCGAAGCTCAAGTTTTCCGCTGTGCCAGGCCTCGGTCCGAGCGGGTACACGCAATCGGTCTGCAACGTGGATCACGCTGAACAGGCCTGGGGTGCGTACCAGAGTTTCTTGAAGGACCCAGGTCCGATTGTGATCGGTGCCGTGCAAGGTGCCTCCTGTTTCGGTCCGGCTTACGAAATGGCCTTCATCCTGGATACCGACTTGAGGAAGAAGAAGCTTCGGAAAAAGGTGCCGATTTATTTTGTGACACCGGAACCGTATATTGGCCACATGGGCCTCGCCGGAGTCGGGAAATCACGTCGGCTGATGGAAGACGAATTCGCCGAGCATTCGATCAAGCCGCTCCACAACGCGGCGATCAAGGAAGTTCAGCCTGGGAAGATGCTGTTGGAAGATGGCCAGGAGATCCCCTTCCGTTACTCGATGATGATTCCACCATTTGCAGGAGTCGATGCTGTAGCGGGGACGCCGAGCTTGTGCAACCCCAAAGGCTTTGTCAATGTCGATGCATACCAGGCGAATCCTAAGTACCGGAACATCTATTCGGTTGGGGTCTGCGTTGCTATTCCACCGGTCGAACAGACGCCGGTGCCGACCGGCGCGCCCAAAACCGGGTACATGATCGAATCGATGGTGTCGGCGGCCGTTCACAATATCAAAGCGGATATTGAGAACAATCCGAAGAAAGAAACGGCCACGTGGAATGCCATCTGTCTGGCGGATATGGGAGATACCGGGATGGCCTTCGTGGCGCTGCCGCAAATGGCTCCACGCAACGTCACGTGGGCCAGGAAGGGCAAATGGGTACATCTTGCAAAAATCGCCCTCGAAAAGTATTTTCTCATGAAAATGAAAAAGGGCGTGAGTGAGCCGTTCTTCGAAAAGGCGATTCTCCACGGGATGGGGATCACCAAGCGTGAAAAGGCGCTCTAGGGAAAATTCAGATCTATGACCTCAACTCGACCGCTCCGTCTCGTCATTGTCGGCGGAGTCGCAGGCGGAGCAAGCGCCGCAGCCAGGGCGCGGCGACTTGATGAGTCGGCCCACATCGTATTATTCGAGCGTGGTTCCCATGCCAGCTTTGCCAACTGCGGCTTGCCTTACTACATGGGCGGGGAAATTGCAGATCGCAATGACCTCCTGGTGGCCGATCCAGAGACTCTCAAGGGCTCACTCGCGCTCGATGTTCGGACAAAGACCGAGGTGGTCGCGATTGATCGGGTAGCGAAGGAGGTCGAAGTGCACGAACTCACGACCGATAGAAGGTATCGTGAGCCGTTTGACTTCTTGATCCTTTCAACCGGGGCTGCTCCGCTTCGGCCCACCAACCTGCTGGCCAAGGTCGGGTTGAAACATCCACGTGTCGTGAGCCTCCGTAACCTGGAGGATGTGGACCAGCTCAAGGGGATTGTGGATGGTGGCGCTCAGAAAGCAATTGTCCTAGGGGGCGGGTTTATCGGAGTGGAAGTCGCCGAACAGCTTGCCCACCGAGGTGTGACCACGACGTTGGTCGAGAAGAATCCGCAAGTGTTACCCCCATTCGATGCAGAAATGGTCGTGCCGCTCGAACAGGCGTTGATCGAGCGGGGCGTTGCTCTGCATCTCAGTGACGCCGTGGTCGATCTGGAACCGGACGGCCACGATCAGGGTGTGCGAGCGATTCTGACCGACGGTCGGGTCCTGGAAGGCGATGTGGTCGTCCTGGCCATCGGGGTGCAGCCGGAAAACCTGTTGGCTCAAACTGCTGGTCTCAAAACCAACGATCGCGGTGCGGTGAAGGTCAACGAACATCTGCAAACCAATGACCCACACATTTATGCGGTCGGCGATGTCATCGAGGTGCCGGATCCAATATTGGGAGGATTGACTCATATTCCATTAGCCGGTCCTGCGAATCGCCAGGGCCGGTTGGCAGCAGATCACATCATCGCCAGGGTACAAGGAAGGGGCGACTCTGTCCCGCCTTACCGAGGGAGTCAGGGAAGCGCGATCGTGCGAGTCTTTGACTTGACCGCCGCCATCACCGGGAAGTCCGAGAAGGCACTCCAGCGGGCAGGCAAGGAGCGGCATCGCGACTACGAGGTGATCTATGTGCATCCCTATCACCATGCTCATTATTACCCTGGAGCGAAGCGGCTCACGATCAAACTGATTTTTGAAACGTCTTCAGGGCGAATCCTTGGCGCCCAAGGTGTGGGCGAAGAGGCGGTCGATAAGCGGATCGACGTGCTGGCCATGGCAATTCAAATGGGAGCCACGGTCTTCGATTTAGAGGAGGCCGAGCTGTGCTATTCCCCACAATACGGCAGTGCGAAGGATGCCATAAACCTCGCGGGATTCCAGGGGGCCAATGTGGTGCGCGGCGGCACAATACCGATCACTCCTGTTGAACTGCGGGCCGCATTGGAGACGGCCACCCCACCGCTGGTGGTCGACGTGCGCAGTCCCACTGAGTTCGGCGAGGACCATATTCCTGGTTCCATCAACATCCCGTTACCGGAATTGCGCACGAGAGTGGGCGAGCTGCCGACTGATCGGCCGGTCGTGACCTACTGCGCGGTCGGCCAGCGTGGATATTTTGCCGAGCGAGTGCTCCGGCAGGGAGGCATGACGGTTGTTCGTAACCTGACCGGAGGGTTTGTCAGCTGGCAGAGGCTCGTTTCTGAGTCTGTGTGAATCCTTTGCGTTGGGTCGGTCTCTCATGAGCAAGAAGCAGAGGAGGGAGCAACCATGAAACTCAATGAGCAGCTCCGATTAATCGCCGGCGTGTTCGTGCTTGTCGCCGTCGTCTTGGGTGCAACGGTTCATCCATACTGGAATTATTTCGCCGCCTTTGTGGCGGTAAATTTGATCCAATCGGCCTTTACGGGGTGGTGCCCCATGATGGCGTTGTTACGTAAGCTTGGGGTACAAGAATAGCCGTGTATTGCGGAGGACTATGACGGGTCAGGAGAAACCATGGCCATCCCGTTGAATCTCGAAGGTGCATTCGACAGCGAGGAGGCCCTACGGGGCATGATTGTGAGTCGAAAGGTCTGTTTTGATCACAATCCCTTCTACGTGAGAGATGGGTCAGGGCGGGTCGTCCAAATCGGGTTTCAACTGAACCTCTACTCAGCCTTTCAGGATCCTCGGCATCTGCCGTCAGGTGAAGACCTGGAGCTGCGCGAGTTAGTCGGGGAGCTGCGCCGCCTCTGTCGTGTGTTCTTTCAGTCATTGGACCTTTTGAAGCCCTGCGAACACCCCGAACCACCGATGCATCGGATCATGTATTCTCCGGAACGCCGGAATCGTGCCGAGATGTGCCTTCAGATCCCTATTTTCGATCGCGGACATTACGGTGCGACACCGGATCGCAAGATAGAAGAGCTGCTGGCGACGGCCGAATGTCTCCTTCGCCAATTGGGGGCCAGGCGCGGGGTATGGGACGATCAAAAGGGGGCTCATGCACGACCGGAGGATCGCTGTGAGGACCATGCTCGCGCGGCCACTGGTGGACAGTGAGCCAAGATGAATGTACGTCACCGATGACGGGCAGATCCGTGATGCACCTCCTCGTTGCCGTCGTGCTTCTGGCCGGTTGTGGGCCCAAGGAGGAACCGGCCACAACCGTGGTGTCGGCCGCTCCAGAAAAGACCATTCAGGCTTCGGTGGTCGAGGTGAAGTCGACCGCGGTGCCGATCCGTGTTGAAGTGACCGGTCAGGTCGCTGCGATTTTTCAGGCCACGCTCTCCAGCCGCATCCAAGGCACGATCGACAAGCTCCTCGTCAGGGAAGGCACGAAGGTTTCTAAGGGTCAGGTGCTGATTCGGCTGGATAGTCGTGACCTTCAGGCAGACTTGGCCCGTGCCAATGCCGACGTCGAAAATACGAAAGCCCACCTCGATCGTATGGACCAACTGTATACCCAAGATGCCGTGTCAAAACAGGAGATGGAGAATGCGACCAGGGGCTACCGAGTGGCAGAAGCCAACCGTAAGGCAGTGGAGGCGCAGCTCAGCTATACGGTGGTGAGGGCGCCGTTCGATGGTGTCATCACCGAAAAAAACGTGGAAGCAGGCGAATTAGCCTCCCCGGGCCAGCCACTGCTCAAGATAGAAGATCCTCAGCGCCTCAGGTTGGAAGCCACTGTGGCGGAAGGTGATCTGAAGGCCGTTTCTAACGGCGACAAAATTCCTGTGGTCATTGATGCGTTAGAAGGAGATGTCTTGAACGGCACGGTCAGTCAGATACTTCCTGCCGGCGATCCGAGGACCCATACCTTTATGGTCAAAGTTGAGTTACCCACCACTCAAGGACTGAAGACCGGCATGTTCGGTCGGTTCCAGCTCGACAAGGGGACCACGCCAACGATGCTCGTTCCATCGGCAACCGTCGTCGAACGGGGCGAACTGACCAGTCTTTATGCGGTAGGAACGGATCGGGTCGCGAGACTTCGTTGGGTCAAACTCGGCCGGCGTTTTGAGAACCAGGTGGAAATCCTATCAGGTCTTAACGAGGGTGAACGAGTCTTGAGTGACGGCAGCCAGGGAGTTGACGGAGCGGCTGTCCAGATCACCCAAACGGTGGCAGCGCCGCCGACGGGGGCACCGTGAAGCGTATCGGCGAACGGTTTCGAGTTTCATGTTTCAGGTTTCAAGTGCTTGGTTTCTGATCAACATGAAACTTTGAACTTGAAACTCGGAGTCGAGATACGAACGACGCATGACGAACTATCGCCCAGGACTCAGTGGCCGCATCGCTGCCCTCTTCATCGACAGTAAGCTCACGCCGCTCATCATGGTCGGTGTGTTGGTGCTGGGCCTGTTTGCGGTGATCGGCACTCCTCGTGAGGAGGAGCCGCAGATCGTGGTGCCGATGGCCGATGTTTGGTTGCCATTTCCTGGTGCCTCGGCCAAAGTCGTCGAAGAGCAACTCACCAAGCCGTTTGAGCGGAAACTCTCCGAGATCAAAGGCGTCGAATACGTCTATTCCATTTCACGCCCCGGTGGTGCGCTGATCATCGTCCGCTTCTACGTCGGGCAGCCGATGGAGCAGAGTCTGGTCGATCTCTACGACAAACTCATGTCGAACCAAGATCTGTTACCGCCGGGTGCCGAACCGTTTCTGGTCAAGCCGAAGGATGTGAATGACGTTCCGATCGTCACATTCACCCTCTCCAGTGAGCGGTATGGAGACTTTGAGCTTCATAGCCTCGCGGAACAGGTCCTAGAGGAAGTCAAGAAGGTCTCCGGCACATCGGCCGGGTTTATCGTCGGCGGGCGGCCGCGTGAACTCGGGATTCAAATAGACCCGACTCGCCTGAAGGCGTATGGACTCACGCCCTTGCAAGTTGCGAACGTGGTCCGTGGGGAGCATAGCGCGTTGTCGACGGGTCGCTTTGACAGCCGCAATCAAAGTGTCCTCGTGGAGACCGGCCGCTTCATCCGGTCGCGGGACGATCTGGAAAGCTTAGTCGTCGGTGTCAGCGGGCAGCGACCGGTCTATCTTCGTCAAGTGGCAGAGGTGACCGACGGCCCAGCGGAAGCGACGAGCTATGTCTGGCACGGTCTTGGCGCTGGAGGTACCCGTGAAACGTCGGACGTGAAGCGTGAAGCGGAGCCTACGAACGACACTGCACGAGATACGCTTCACGAATTTCCCGCGGTCACGGTGGCAATCGCGAAGCAGGTTGGTGTGAATGCCGTGACCGTCGCCGCCGATGTGATCCGCAAAGTGGATGAAATGAAAGGCCTCGTCATTCCATCGGATGTGCACGTGACCGTCACTCGTGACTATGGTGAGACGGCTCAGGAAAAGGCCAATGAATTGCTGTGGCATCTGCTTATCGCCGTCGTGGCGGTGGTCACCTTCCTCGGCGTCGCCTTGGGGCTACGGCCGGCCCTCGTCGTGTCGATTGCAATCCCACTGACCTTGGCACTCACCTTGTTCACCTCGATGATGATTGGATACACCATCAACCGCGTCACGCTGTTTGCCCTAATCTTTTCGATCGGTATTCTCGTGGATGATGCGATTGTCGTCGTCGAAAACACCTACCGGCATCTGAAATTGCGCCATACGTCGCATCACGAAGCCTCCATTATGGCGGTGGATGAAGTCGGGAATCCTACCATCCTGGCGACATTCACCGTCATTGCCGCACTCCTACCGATGGCCTTCGTCTCCGGCTTGATGGGCCCCTACATGAGACCGATTCCCGTCAACGCCTCCATCGCCATGTTTTTTTCGCTTCTCGTCGCGTTCGTCGTGATTCCCTGGTTCTGCCAGACCTGTTATCGCCCAGGAGCCGTCGTGGCCGGTGTCGACCATGAGGGGGACGAACGAGGATTCACAGCTCGCATCTATCGAAGCATCGTGTCTCCGTTACTGGCCTATCCCCTTCTGGCCTATACGTTTCTCGGGGTGGTCGGCCTGTTGCTCGTGGGATCGACCCTGTTGTTCTACACGCGTCATGTCGTCGTCAAAATGCTTCCGTTCGATAATAAGAGTGAAATCCAGCTGGTGGTTGATATGCCGGAGGGAACGACACTCGAAGAGACCGCTCGTGTGACGCAGGCATTGACCCGCTATGTCAGGACCATTCCCGAGGTTCGAGACTATCAGGCCTATGTCGGCACGGCGTCGCCTTTTAACTTCAGCGGGTTGGTCCGTCACTATTACTTGCGGGAACTCCCTCACGAAGCGGATATCCAGATCAATCTCGTCGCGAAGCACGAGCGGGACGCCCAAAGTCATGAAATTGCACAGCGGATCCGGCCATCTGTGCACGAGATCGCTCGGGAGTTTGGTGCGAACGTCAAGATCGTCGAAGTGCCTCCCGGCCCCCCTGTGCAGTCGGTGCTCGTGGCGGAGGTGTACGGTCCCGATTACAACAGACAGCTTGCGGTGGCCCGTGAGGTGCGGACCTTGTTCGAACACACGTCCGGAGTAGTGGATGTGGATGACTATATTGAAGAGGAGCAGGCAAAATATGTCTTCACGGTGGATCGAGCAAAGGCCGCCCTCGCCGGGATTTCCAGCCAGGACATCGTCCATACCCTCCGGATGGCGCTCCAGGGAGCCAAGGTTGGGTTGGTCCATATCCCTCAGGAGAAGAGTCCGGTTCAAATCGTGTTGCGCCTCCCGCTTGCTGAGCGGACGGGCTTGGAGCACCTGGGAGAGATCGGGATGCGCACGAACACAGGCGGCATCGTCCAACTATCCGAACTGCTTACCATCGAGCAGACGGTCCAGGACAAGGCGATCTACCATAAGAATCAGAAGCCGGTGGTCTATGTGCTTGCCGATGTCGGCGGTCCCGGAGCGGAGCAAGCTGAGAGTCCGGTCTATGGCGTGCTCGGAGTCGGAAAAAAGTTGGAAGAGCTTCCGACCTGAGGAAGGCTATCAGATCGAACAATACTACACTTCGCAGCCTTGGTCGGAAGAGAAGCTTGCCATGAAATGGGACGGCGAGTGGCACATTACCTATGAAACGTTCCGTGACATGGGGATTGCCTTTGCTGTGGCTATGTTGTTGATCTATTTGTTGATTGTCGGACAGTTCCAATCCTTCATCACCCCGCTGATCATCATGGCCCCGATCCCACTGACGCTGATCGGCATTCTGCCGGGACACTGGCTGACCGGATCGTACTTCACCGCCACCTCGATGATCGGATTCATCGCGCTGGCGGGTATCATCGTGAGGAATTCCATCCTCCTCGTCGATTTCATCCAACTTCAAGAACGAGCAGGGGTATCCTTGTCGGAAGCCGTGATCACAGCCGGAGCCATCCGGACCCGCCCCATCCTACTGACCGCCGCAGCCCTGATGGTGGGTGCCTTTGTCATCATTCTCGACCCGATCTTCCAAGGGTTGGCCGTCTCCTTGCTGTTCGGGGTCGGGGCGTCCACGCTCCTGACCCTCGTCGTCATTCCTGTGCTCTACTACCATATGATGGGGAGGTCGGCAGGTCCGAATCCTGCCGATGGTTGCGGGGCCATAGGAAGCGAAGATGCCAACTCTCACGGGAAATCTTCACAGGCAGTCTCCGCCTAATTCTGTCGTAACCCTGTGATCGTCTCCTGGGAAACTCTCTTCCGAATCAGTACAGAAGGTACCCTCTCATGATGAAGCCTGTCAAAGCAGTTAACCTGGCTACCCTCTAACTCCGTTACCGGTAATGTTTGGATCAGCAACAGAGCCACACCCTAGTAGGGTGTACAGCATTCGACTTCGAATGGTGATACCAAGAAAGAGTTTGGAGTGATTCCAGTTAGTCGGTCAGACCTGTGTGGAGCGGATATGATGCGCATGGACCAAGAGTTTCTGTCGATTGGGAACACCGACCTTGTCGAAAATACTGGTTAAATGATGACGGACTGTGTTGTCAGAGATAGACATCTGGTTCGCGATGTCCTTGTTCGACAGCCCCTGACCAACCAATCTGATCACCTCTCGCTCGCGCTGGGTCAATTCAGCAGGCCAGACTGCGGGGCCAGGTTTTGTAGAGGCTGTGTTCCCGACGACACTTGTCGGGGTTGCGAACTTTCCCACATCACCCTCCACGGGGTTAGCATGAGGGCCAACGGGTAATAGCGCTTCAATGGCTGCGAGCACAACCGTCGGGGGTTGAATCTTCAGGATTACAGCATCAACCCCGTAATCCACAGCTTCGCGCGTGCTCTCCTTGTCCTCGAATCCGCTCAACAGCATAATTTTTGACAGAGGGGCAGCTTCTCTTAAATGTCTGATCGTACCGAGCGTGTCCCGTTCAGTCTCCATGTCAAGAATAATTACGTCGGGACGGTTTTCTGGGAGTATGACTGCTGGCGTCATCCGTTGATGTTGATGCACTACGACCCGCAGATGCTCCGTTCTTTTACTCTCGAACATCTTCTGCAATCCGAGCAACAGAAGATGATGCCGACTAACGATAGCTACGGTAAGGGTGGGAACTGCGGAATTCGTCATGGTGTTTCCTATCAATCTCACATGTCAGGACGTGAGGTTGTCAGTGAGGAGAGGCTTCCAAATATAGGGCGTAACTCGGTCATGAGATAAGATCTGATTCTCTGGGCCTTGTTCGCTAGCCGTGATTCTACGCGATGGCAGATCCAGCCCTTATTACACAAACATAGTAGGGCTCCATCAGGCACGACCTAGTATTTACTGGATGGGTACAAGTGAATCTACCATAGATAGATCCATATGGTCGAGCTAAATAGCATTAGAATCTAATCTTGTCCGGTGCCTAATGCCATCACGCTTTCGTATAGGTCGATAGGTGCTATCGTCTCTCTGTATGTGGTTAGGCTATCCGGTTGAGATCTTGATCCATGCTCCCGTGCGTAGATAGTTGGTGCGAGTACAAGGAGAACGTTTCATTTGTGATTAACATAAGTAATTGTTATACATACTTAAAATAAATATCATGATTACATGTCCATAGGCGAAATGAACCGACTTGTGCGGACGAATGTGCTGGTGGGGGAGGCACAAGAATTATACATTCGGCCCATGGTCCATGAAGGTAGTCTCTGGCATAAATGGGGCTGTATGGATCTATGTGTAGAACCATACAGTTTTTTAGCCCTGGTACCGAATAAGCTAGGTGGTCGAAGCAATAGACTGGGACCAATGGGGCGAAGCTATGCGTACCAGCTATCAAGAAATGCAGATGATGAGGCAAGAAGAGGCCCCAGCGGTCGAGGCAGAGCTACGATGGTATGCCCTTCATACACACTGCCACCAAGAGAAGCAGGTTCGAGACCGACTGCTGGCAGCAGGGATAGAGCCGTTTCTGCCGGTCACCAGACAATATCGTCAATGGTCTGACCGGAAAGTGTGGACGGTATCACCTCTTTTTCGTGGATACTGCTTCGCTAGGTTCGGATTAGATCGGAGCTTAGCCATTCGCAAGACACCGGGTGTCGCTCGTATTGTTGGCATCATGAAACCAGAACCCATCCGACCCGAAGAGATCATAGCTCTTCAGCAGATCGTCTCATCTGATCGCCCAATTGAACCTTGTGATTATCTCGTCGAAGGAATTTCGGTTGAAGTAGTACGGGGCCCCCTTGCTGGACTCAGGGGAGAATTCGTAAGGAAGACCAAACAGCATGGGTTGGTGATTCGCGCGTCATGTATTCAGCAGGCGGCGCTCATTCATATCGAAGCTGACGAAGTCGTTCCCATCTAGTGAGCCTGCCGCTCGCAAGATTCCCAAAGTATGTCCATGAAACTTTGTCCACAAAATGTTGAGAAGTTGTGATGTCTAAGTTGCATTTTCCCCAGGAGCATATAAGAGCTGCGCTCGCAGAGGTAAGTGCCGGTCGTCCGGTCCGCGAGGTTTCCAGGAAACACGGGATCTCCCCAAATACTCTCTACCGGTGGCGGGCAAAGTTTGGTAATGCAAAGCAACTAGATGATAGAGAGAGGCTCCGTTCATTAGAGGAAGACTACCAACGACTGAAAAAACAATTCGCGGAGCTTGCGCTTGATTACGCAGCGCTGCGGACTGCCTTGATCGAGGAGGCCAGGGGAGATTGTTAGAGAAGCACTGTTGTCCATGATATGCGTAACGGACTGACTCGCAAATATCAGTCCTCAAAAAGAAAGAGTTCCTCATGGCGATTAGAGATAAATCTTGCACAGTACTTAGTTCGATTCTCCTCGTCGGCATAACACTCGGTGCGGTGGCATGCGCCAATGAAAAGGTGACCTACAAAGTCGACCTGATTGAACCGTCTGATTTTTTTCTTGGACCGGAGGATGTGCTGAAAGTAACTGTGTGGAAAAGTCCTGATCTATCAGGCGAGATAACGATTCGTCCAGATGGCACGATCACCATGCCGTTGATCGGTGATGTTCCGGCTGCCGGACATACGGCCAATGTCCTAGCCCAACACATCAAGGAACGGCTTACAGAATACGTCTCATCACCAGTTGTCACTGTACAAGTAAAAGAAGTGAACAGCTATTTCATCTATGTGTTGGGAGAAGTAGTGAGGCCAGGCAAGTATCCGCTGAAGTCCTATGCCAATGTGATGCAGGGCATCTCGCTGGCCGGCGGCTTTGCCCCGTTTGCATCCAAGAACAAGATCAAGGTATTGCGCAATGTCAGCACCGGTTCCGAAGGGCATGAGGAAAAGCGACAGATTGAAATTCCCGTGAGTTACACCGACATTCTAAAGGGCACCGCCGTGCCGGGAAACTTCATTCTGCAGAGCGGCGATGTCATTGTGGTGCCGTAATTGCGTACACGATGGCTGCTTGCGCCAATTGCAAGCATCACTCTTGGACTAGGCGTTGGGTTATGGTCCCCAAGTCAAGCCCAGATCGGGGGCATGGGGGGCATGGGAGGCATGGGAGGAGGGGGTGGATCGATAGGAGCCATACCAGGGGCTAGTTTTGAGAGTGCGACGGATCCAAGTTCGATGCGAACGGCTAGTGGTTTCCATATTGTGCCAATGGTTACTGTTGGTCAGCGATATGACAGCAACGTGTTTTTTGCGCCCAAGACTCCGGGGCTTGACCGAGACGATTTTGTCACAACCGTGAGTCCTCAGGCACGAGTCCTTTTTGGAGGCGATCTGGTCTCGCTGAACACACGAGTTGGAGCGATCGGTCAATTTTTTGCCAAGAACAGTGAATTGAATAACGTGGGCGCGAATGTAGGGCTGGTTGTTGACGCAAGTAAGTTCCTGGGTCAATTCTGGCCTGGGACTCGGTTTACCGTGGCGGACTCCTATGTTTTTACCCCAGAGCCACTCGCGTTCTTGACGGGGAATCTAGACACACAGGAAGTGAATCCACTCCTAAGAGGGTTTCAGGCTATTCGTGCAAATACACATAGCAACAGCGTCTCCGTAGCACTTGCGGTTCCCGTAAGTCAGAGCCTTGACCTCACGGCTCGCTATCTGAACAGCCTTACGCATTTTGGCGAGCCAAAGATTCAACAAGAGGGTGTATTAGATGGTGCGTTACTGAACACCACATTCCAAACGTATGCGGTGGGGCTTGGGAAGAGGATTTCGTTGCAGGATACCGTGTCGGCATCGTTTTTAGGATCCAAGGCAGACTCCGGCAGTACGCAGTCCTTTTCAGGGTATGGTGGTTTCGTGGGGTGGGATCACATGTTTACTAAGAAAGTGACCTTGCGATCTACAGTAGGCGTTCAGAAGGTAAATGATAATTCTGGTTCAGGAAATTCCAGTATCGCACCTGGCGGTTCCCTGACCGTCTTCTGGAACGATACCGTAAGATCTTGGCGCCTTTCCTACAACGTGGGCCTCACACCGTCATTGCAGTTCGTAGGGCGCCCAATTCTTACTCACGCAGTCAACTTCACGGTAACCCAACGAACGTTCATCGAGAATCTTTCGGCCTTTGTAGGTCTAAATTATGGCCGAGGGAATGAATTGGGTGGAGGTAGTTCATCATCTTCATCGGAAATCTCATACACCTCGTATAGTGGATCCGGAGGGATGAGTTATAAGGTCACGCCAAAGACGTACGTCGTTTTGATCTACAGCTATTCACGATTTAATAACAGATTTGGGTCACAAATATTTGAGTTAGACAGGAACCTAGCTCAGATATTTTTGACTCAGGCATTCTACTAAAAACTCCTTCACTTAAGGTCTAGATCATGATGCGATCGCTGACACAAGAAGATCTGCTGTTAATACTAGCTAAGAGAAAATGGTGGATCCTGACTTGCGTGGTGGTCTGTGTTCCTCTGGCCTATGGATCGTGGAAATGGTTTCCGAAGACCTATAGATCCTCTGTTGTCATGACGGTTGATAGTCCAAAAGTCGCAAAGGATTACGTGAAAGGTTTAGGAGGACCAGAGGGACGAGGCCTGGACGACCAAGCAGCTATTGCCATGCAACAGGTCACGTTGGCCCTTACGAACAAGTCAGTATTACTCCCCATCATTGAGAAGATTAAGCCCTATCCAGTCAGTGGAGGTGCGCCAGCGGAGTCTTCGATCAATCGCCTTCGCAAGGACATCACGCTCTCAAGATCCAAGGATGGAATTGGCATTGCGATTTCCTATGTGCACTTTGATCCTCTGATAGCTCAAGGCGTTCTGGCTCTTTTGCCGGTTATGCTGCAGGAGGACAATGCGAAACGCCGTGAAGGACTCATTGAGACAACCGCGAAATTCCTATCCAGCGAACTTGAGCGAGTAAAGGGGGAGCTTGAGGCGAAGGAACACACGATCTCAGAATTTAAGAAGGCTCATACGGGTGAATTACCAGCACAATTGGATGCCAACTTGCGCAGCCTCGATCGATTGCAGGCTGACCTTACCAGTACCACTGAGTCACTGAATAAAGCAGGAGAACGGCTTACTGCCTTAGAGAGAGCCATCAGGGAATTCTCTAGTCTCGAGTCGACGGAGGTGCTTTCGATTGAGGGAGCTAGCCGTCGGATAAATATCTCAAAGCCTGTCGAGCCCCGTCGTGCGCGATTAGCAGAGTTGAAGAAAAACCTAAACGAACTTCTGGTCATCTATAAGGACACGTACCCGGATGTGGTGCACCTTCGAGAAGAAATTCGCAGGCTGGAATCGGCACTCGTACTGTCAGATAAGGATCAACCAACGGTGGTCGAGCCTGGTAACGGAGAGGCGGCAGGGGAGAACGAGAGCGCCCGTCGAGAAATCCGTAAAGCAAGCGATCCTTTCTTGATCGAACTAAAAAAGGAGCATGATGCAGTAAGGAGTGAAATTGCGTTCCTCAGGCAGAAACAAGCCAATACAGTTCAGCAGATTAGGGTACTGGAAACCCATGTCGCCCGTACGCCGGCTGCTGAACAGGGGCTTGCAGTTCTAGTTCGAGACTATGAAAATCTCCAGAAGGGGTATCAATCTCTTCTTGATAAGCGAACAAATGCACAAATTATTGAAAACTATGAGACCCGTCAGTTCGGTGAACAGTACCGAATCATCGAACCGGCTAACTTTCCTTCATCCCCGGAGCCTCCGACACTCCTACATTTCCTCCTCGGTGGACTTGGAGCGGGGTGTGCTCTAGGTTTTGGAGGAGCTGTTGGACTAGAGCTTCTCAAGAGGGGCTTCCACCGGCCTGAGGAAATCGAAAGCCTGCTTGGCCTTCCCGTTCTCGCGTCGATACCTCCTTTTACGGCAGGGATGACAGGAATGCGCTCAATCCGCTCACAGGCGCTACTTACAGGGCCCAAGAGCGGCGCTGGAACCTCTGGAAGTGCCGCAGACTATTATGAGTACGGAAAAAACGGGAAACGTACGAACTCCGGTAGCAAGCGCGCCGCAGACACAGGCCTGCCCGCTAATATGCAGTTGATCGCAAAGTGGGCGCCACAGACTATAATTGCAGAGCAATATCGAGTGGCCTCTACGCGATTCCTATTGAAGACGGCTGAAAAGGAGAAAGTGGTCACTCTTATCACCAGCAGTACCATGGGTGAGGGAAAAACGACCACGGCAGTCAATCTTGCCTACATTCTAGCCCATGACCTGAAGAAATCTACTCTCTTGATCGACTGTGATTTCAAGCGGCCTATGGTCCACGAATATGCGGAAATTTCGATGGAGCCTGGTCTCAGTGAGGCAGAGCAGGGAAAGGAAGTTCTTGAACATTGTCTTCATCACTATGAAAACATCCCGCTGTCGATCTTGCCATGTGGTAATGCCAAGGGGAGACCGGCCAGTATTTTAGGGATTCAGTACGTGAAGCAGGTCTTGCCGCAGCTAAAAACCCGCTATGACCATGTCATTTTAGATGGACCGCCTGCGTTGGTCCTGGCAGACGCCAATGTTCTTAGTAGCATGGCGGATCAGGTGATCTTCGTCGTGCGAGCTGGTTTGACGAGCCAGGACATGGCACGCAAAGCAGTGAGACATCTTGGTGTCGAGAGCGACACCGGCGGAGTTGTCTTGACGCATGTCGAGATGGACTATACCCCCTATCTCTCCTATGAGAACCACTATGCCGCTAAGAACAGTTGAGCTGATAAACAAAGAGGCGGTTGCAGATCTTGATCAGCAATTGTGCCGCTTCACAGAGGATTCATATCCAAAATGGAATTCGCTGCATTCCAGAAGACGGATGCTCATTTTGGGGGGTGGGAAGCTTGCTAAGGAGCTTTATCAATTCGTACTCTCCGAGCGCCTAGACCTCATGGAGATTGTTGGGGCGCTGGTCGTGGAAAATGATCGAATAGAGAGAAACCATGAAATACCAGGCTTAATCGGCACCCACGAGCAGTTGGCACGAGTCGTTGAAGAACAGCGGGTCAATACCATCGTGGTTTGTTTTGAGGATCGCCGGTCCGTCCTGCCGGTTGAACAGCTTCTCGATCTGAAGGCAATGGGGATAGACGTTCTTGATGGGCACCAATTGTTTGAAGAGGTTTCTGGTCGGCTCTCCATTGATTCACTCCGTCCAAGCAACCTCATTTTTTCAACTGGTTTCAAGCAGAGCACGGTAACCCGTGTTACCAAGCGATTCGTTGACCTATCGGTTTCAGCCGTTGGGTTGCTGGTGCTGTCCCCGCTATTCATACTGGTGGCACTTCTGATTAAAGCTGAATCTGCGGGGCCGGTCATCTACCGTCAGCTTCGTGTGGGATTGCGCGGACGCCCCTTTCTGATTTGGAAACTTCGATCAATGAAACAAGACGCTGAGAGCTCCGGCGCCCAGTGGGCTCAGACAGATGACCCTCGAATCACTCGCATGGGAAAATTGCTGCGAAAGTTTCGTATCGATGAGTTTCCGCAGCTCATCAACGTGCTACGAGGGGAGATGAGTCTTGTTGGTCCACGCCCAGAGCGACCGATGTTTGTCCAAGATTTGCGCAAAATCATTCCATATTATGACTTGAGGCATACGGTACGGCCAGGAATCACGGGATGGGCTCAGATTAAGTTTCGATATGGCGCCTCTGCGGAAGATGCCCATATGAAGTTTCAGTATGACCTCTATTACGTCAAGCGTCTATCTTTTATGCTTGACATGAGAATACTCGTCGAGACAATGCGAACGATATTGCTCGGGGAAGGGGCGAAGTGATGGCTCTCGGCCAGGAACATCAGGAGAGGACGGGACGGCATGTACTCTCGTTTGACGTCGAAGAACATTTTCAAGTATCGGCCTTTTGGTCCGATGCGAGAAGACAACAGTGGGACCGACTGGAAAGTCGTGTGGAGTCTAATACACTCCGGCTCCTGGAGATCCTGGCACAGACCGGAACAAAGGCTACATTTTTTGTGCTGGGATGGGTGGCGGAGCGCCATCCGGAGTTGGTCAAAGTGTTGGCGAAACATGGGCATGAAATTGCCTCGCATGGTTACGGACATGAGTTAGTGACTCATCAGACGGAAGGTGAGTTCCGGGAGGACATCAGGCGATCAAAGCACATTTTGGAAGACTTGTCGGGCAAGAGCGTATTCGGCTATCGTGCTCCAAGTTTCTCGATTACTGATCGGACTCCGTGGGCGTTCGCAATTCTAGCGGAAGAGGGCTATCTCTACGACTCTAGTATCTATGCACGACTCCAACGTTCGGAAAGAGTCATGAGCGAGTCCAGTGTGCGCGAGATTATAACGACAGGGGGAAACATTTTTGAAGTTGCCTTGTCTACGGCAAATCTATGGGGGATTCAGCTCCCTATTGCTGGGGGAGGGTATTTTCGCCTCCTCCCCTATTCAGCGTCGAGAATGTTTTTGAAGCAGTTTGAGAAAACAGGCAATCAATTTGTCGTGTATCTTCATCCTTGGGAGATTGACCCGGATCAGCCTCGAATGGACGGGCCTCTGGTTTCACAAGTCCGCCACTATTTGAACCTCAAGAGAACGGAGAGGCGGCTCCAATCTCTCTTGCGCGATTTTTCTTTTGCCTCCGTCGTAGACACCATTCAGCCAATCCGCGAGATGGTCCGGATGCGGGCACAAGGCCACCAAGCTCACTGCGCAGCATCTTCATGAATTGTATTGTCCTCTGGGAAGACCCTGGTGTGGCGCATGTGGGTATTTCTCATCAAAATCATTGAGGAAGTCTTTCTGTTGCAGCAATGCTCGGATTTCTGCCTCGCTGGCTAACAGGTGCGGTGGGGCTCCTTTTCTGTTCATCGCAAGACGTCGAAGCTGTTCGTTTTCTACCCCGTTGAGGCGCCGTCATATTTGGCAAGAAATATCACACCGACTTCCGCATTTCCTACTACGTCCATTATCTGCTTCGAGCAGGATCAGGCAACGATAGGTCTTTAGAATGTATCTAGAAGTAGGATTCTGGATGTGCGTCGGACTAGTCGCATACATCTATGTCGGCTATCCCATTTGTGTGTTCCTGCTGTCCACGGTCTATAGACATCGTTCTCACAGATCTCCTTTGGAGCCGACAGTGACGGTCGTCATTTCCGCTTACAATGAAGAGTCTGAGATAGAAACGACCGTGATGAACAAGTTGAATCAGGATTACCCATCGGACAGACTCAGGGTTCTCGTGGTCTCCGATGGATCTGCTGATCGTACGGATGAGATTGTTAAAACTCTCACGAAGGATCACACGCATAGGGTGATGCTTCTTCGGCAGGAACCTCGGCAAGGCAAGACCCAAGCGTTGAATATGGCGGTCCAGCATCTGTCGTCCGATATCGTCGTATTTGCAGATGCCAATTCTATCTATGCGCCTGATGCGATTCGTGCGCTCGTTCGCAATTTTTCTGATCCCTCGGTTGGATACGTGACTGGTCAGATGCTCTACGGGAATCCAGGAATGACAGGGATTGCTGAAGGGTCTGGTTCATATATGTCCTATGAAAATACGTTGCGGATGTGGGAATCCAAGATAGGATCAATTGTTGGTGTTGATGGTGGAATCGATGCAATTCGTCGGCAGTGTTACGTTCAGATGAAAGCTGACCAACTACCAGACTTTGTTCTTCCGCTTAGTGTGGTTGAGCAAGGAAGAAGAGTCATCTATGAGCCAAACGCCGTTCTTTATGAACCGGCTCTTTCTGATGCGGTTAATGAATTTCGAATGCGCGTACGGGTATCTCTTCGCGCTATGTGGGCGTTGTATGACAAAAGAAGCCTGCTGAATCCTCTTAGGTATCCATTGTACGCATGGCAATTGGTCTCTCATAAGGTCTTTAGGTACGGCGCGTTCCTCCCTCTTATGGGATTGCTCATGTTTAACATGATGATAGTGGGTCGACATTCACTCTATGTTTGGTTTTTGGGATTGCAGGTTATTGCCTATACCGTTGCTATTGTTGGACACTTCCTGCGGAACACGTCATGGGGAGTAGCGAAAATGCTAATCCCATATTATTTCGTAATTCTGAATATGGCCTGCGCGTTATCTTTTTGGAAGTTTCTTCGAGGACAGAAGATAGTTCTTTGGTCTCCAAGGCTAGGGGCCTAAGGAGAGGAGGGGAAACGCTTCTGTATGAATAGCGAGAACTATAGGAGCATCTGTGTGTCAGAGGAAGGTCAAAGGCAATGGACATAAATGGCAAAAAGGTTCTTGTGACCGGATCTGATGGATTCATTGGTTCACACCTAACAGAGGAGCTTGTCCGTCGGGGACTCAAGGTTCGAGCATTTGTGAATTATAACTCTTTTAACTCGTGGGGATGGCTTGATCACTCCGAACCAGAGTTGCTAAGCAGCCTGGAAGTGTTTGCAGGGGACATACGCGACCCTCATGGTGTTAAGCAGGCGATGAAGGGATGTGACCTGGTTCTCCATCTCGCCGCTCTTATCGCGATTCCGTTTTCCTATCATTCGCCGGATACCTACATAGATACGAATGTAAAGGGGACATTGAATGTCCTCCAGGCTGCACGGGAGCTTGGGGTTCAACGGGTGATTCATACATCAACAAGTGAGGTATATGGCACCGCGCGCTTTGTACCGATTACAGAGGAACATCCATTGCAAGGTCAGTCACCATATTCTGCCTCAAAGATCGCGGCAGACCAGATGGCGATGTCGTTTTATTATTCGTTCAACACCCCTGTTACTATCATTCGCCCTTTCAATACGTATGGTCCGAGACAGTCAGCTCGAGCGTTCATTCCTACGGTAATCACGCAGATCGCTTCAGGAACTCGTGTCCTGAGGCTTGGGGCGTTACATCCAACTCGAGATCTCAACTATGTCGCTGATACGGTAGCGGGCTTTATTGCAGCCATTGATTGCGAGCACTCCGTGGGGGAAGTGATTAATCTTGGCAGCAATTTCGAAATCTCGGTTGGGGAAACTGCCAACATGATTGCGGAGATTATGGGTGTAGACGTAACAATTGCCATAGATGAACAGCGCCTGAGGCCCAGCAAGAGCGAGGTGGAAAGACTTTGGGCTGATATCACGAAGGCAAGGAAGCTTCTGAACCATGCTCCTGAATATGCCGGAAAAGAAGGCCTGAGAAAGGGTCTTACTCGGACAATCAACTGGTTCACTCATTCAGCACATCTCAAGCAGTATAAGGCAAGCATTTACAACATTTAGCACACATAAGAAGACACAAATGATTCCACTGTCAGTCCCATCTCTGAAGGGAAATGAATTGAAGTATGTCAAAGAATGTTTAGATACAGAATGGGTTTCATCGGCGGGAACGTATGTGGAGCGTTTTGAATCTAACCTTGCATCATTTGTACACGCGCCAAACGCAGTTGCCTGTGTAAATGGAACAGCAGCGCTCCAGGTCGCGCTCGTGATCCTAGGTGTTCGACCTGGTGAAGAAGTTCTCGTCCCGACTCTTACATTCATTGCCACCATCAATGCTGTCCGGTATGTGGGGGCTGAACCAGTCTTTATGGACTGTGATGATTTCTACAATGTTGACGTTGATAAGACTCTGGAGTTCTTGGCCAAGGAGACGGAGTTCCGAAATGGGAATACGTACAACAGGACAACAGGGAGAAGAATTGCTGCCATAATACCCGTTCACGTGTTCGGCAATGCCGTCATGCTTCATAGATTTATTGATCCTTGCCATGAGCGTAACATTCGCATTGTGGAGGATGCGACGGAGAGTCTGGGTACCTATTATCTTAATTCGGAGCTGCAAGGTCGGTATACGGGCACGGTAGGTGATATCGGTTGTTTTTCATTTAACGGCAATAAAATTATTACGACCGGTGGCGGCGGAATGCTTGTGACGAGTAGTGCCGAGTATGCAGAAAAAGCGCGATATCTCACCACGCAAGCCAAGGATGATGAAGTTAGATACGTGCACAATGAAGTAGGGTTTAATTTTAGATTGACCAATATTCAGGCAGCAATCGGCGTCGCGCAGCTGGAATGTTTGCAGGACTTTCTTGAGGCAAAACGCAGAATCTACGCCACATATAAAGACAAAGTGTGTGCGATCGAAGGGGTGTCAGTTGCAGATGTTCCGGCCTACGCAAAGAACAATCACTGGATGGTGGCGGTACAGCTTGATACCAGGCGTTACGGGAAGAATCGCGAAGAGCTCATGGCATTTTTGAAGGAGCAAGACATTCAAACAAGACCTGTATGGCATCTTAACCACCTGCAGGTCCCGTACCGCACATGCCAGAGCTATCGGATAGAGAAGGCGATAACACTGCATGAAAAGACATTGTGTGTTCCATGCAGCGTGAATCTTACGGAAGGCGATATCGATTGTGTGATAAGCAATCTCCGCCATGGATAAGATCGTAGTCATCGGTGGTGGAGGACACGCAAAAGTGGTGATCTGCGTGCTCAAGAAATTGGGTTATGCCATAGAAGGGTATACGGACAACCATGATCGAGGGATCATTCTGGGCATTCCTCGTTTGGGAAGCGATTCAAGTTTGAGTGGACTGATTGAAAGGAACCAGTGTTTAGCCGCGGTCGTTAGTATCGGGAAGGTCGACACGTCTGATACACGACTCTCGTTGCAACGACGGTTTGCCAAACTTGGGTTTGCGTTCCCGGTGATTCATTCTCCTCATGCGGTTGTTAATGAGGAGGTAACCATAAGGGCAGGTGCTGTCGTACTGGATGGAGCGATTGTGAATTCTGGTTCGACCATTGGTGAGGCCTGTATCCTCAATACAGGGTGCATCATCGATCACGATTGCGTCATCGGTTCGAATGTCCACATCGCCCCAGGAGTTACTCTGAGTGGAGGCGTATCGATAGGCGATAATTGCACGATTGGAACCGGAACACGCATCATCCAATCCGTCAAGGTCTGTGAAGGATGCCTGATTGGTGCGGGCTCGACGGTGGTCGAGGATATATCTGTGGCAGGGACGTACGTAGGAAGCCCAGCAAGAATGATCCGATGATGTTTCGAATGAAGGGGAATCGGGGATGATGCACACTGATACCTGCCTTGCGGTTATTCCGGCACGAGGCGGTTCAAAGCGGATTCCTCAAAAGAACATTCGTCTCTTGGGTGGCAAGCCGCTTTTGGCGTATGCCATTCAGGCCGCCCTGGACTCTAATCTCTTTAGGGAAGTCATTGTCAGCACTGATAATGAGGCAATCGCGGCTATCGCTACACAACTGGGCGCACACGTTCCATTTTTACGGGATGCAAACCTGGCAGACGACGTAACGCCTGTTTCAGCGGTCACAGCCGATATGTTGGACAAAATAGATTTGTTGGGTCAGCAGTATCGGTATGTTTGCCAATTGATGCCGAACTGTCCGCTACGCACCACGTCCGATATTGTCGATAGCCATCACCAATTTCTTGAGACAGGTGCAAAGGCCCAAATTTCGGTTGTTCGCTATGGATGGCAAAACCCGTGGTGGGCGATGGAAATGAACGAACATCAAATCCTGGCGCCTGTCTTCAAGGACTTCATGACCTCGCGAAGCCAGGATCTGCCGGCATTGTATTGTCCAACTGGCGCAGTGTGGTGGATCAAGGCCGACGTGTTGAGAAAAGAGAGAAGTTTTCACGTGCCGGGTAAGACCGGATGGGAAATGCCTTGGCAAAAAGGTTTGGATATTGATACTGAGGACGATTGGGCGTTGGCTGAGGCGCTATTACATCTCGGTTTCGGCAAGTTCTGTGACGCACCAGTCTAGGGAGCAGTTCCACCCCGATGCCGAATCCTACCCTGTGTGTTTACACAACCATGTATCCAAGTGCCAAGCCGTACTTGAACGATTGGTATCAATCCATACTTCGACAGACGGATCAGGACTTCCAGTTATGGGTTGGTTTGGACGCTATGAGCGTCGAAGAAGCTACGGCCGCAATTGGTGATGACGCGAAGGCAACATGGGTCCTCTCGGAGCCCGGTGATTCTCCGGCTCAAGTGCGACAGCGCGCCCTTGAAAGAATTGTGGAGCGTTACGATGGGGTGGTGCTTGTCGACAGCGATGACATTTTGCACGAATCTCGCGTTGCTGTTGCGCGAACCGATCTCCAACAGGGTGATCTCGCCGGGTGTGCGCTCAATCTCATAGATCGAACCGGGACACCGCTTGATATGATCATGACTCTGCCATCCACGGTACTGCTTGATGAGTTGTTTCCCCGGAACAATATATTCGGCCTCTCCAATTCCGCATTTCGAACTGATCTTCTTCGGCGATGTCTCCCGATCCCTTCCGCGACCGTCCTGGTAGACTGGTTTCTCTCAACGAGGGCCTGGCTCTATGGAGGGCGCTTGCTGTTCGATCGAATAGCGAGAATGGACTATCGCCAGCATGACCAGAACATGGCTCAAGTCAGACCCCCGTTTACCGAAATCCAAATAACACGCGACACGAACCGTGTGATTGAGCACTTTCAAATTGTTACAAGGATGTTAGGGCCGGAAACTATTACTGAGAGAGTACAACGGCTGGATCAAGTAAGGCACGACATTCAAACATTCTACGACAGAGTCGTAGTACGAACATCAGTGATGAAGTCATATCTCGAATCATTGAATCAGTTACCACCAACTCCCATCTGGTGGGCAAGCGTGGCACATCCGTCATTGCGGACGATGTGGGCGGAAGGAATCTAGAGGAGGGCTAAATGAAGGTTGTAAAACTTGGAAAAAGTGAGGTTGGACGAGATTGTCCTCCCTACATCATTGCTGAAATAGGATCCAATCATAATGGCGACATGAAGCTCTGTCGCAAACTAATCGATGCCGCGGCGACCGCCGGTGCTGATGCGGTGAAGTTTCAATCATGGTCGGATAAGTCTCTCATCGCAAAAGAAGAGTATGAAAACAATTCAAGCTACTCTGATAAGAAGCGTCACTTTGGATCCTTGCAAGAGATGGTAACAGCGTACCAACTTACCCCGGAACAACATGTGGAAGCCCGTGAGTACTGCCTCAACAATGGTGTTGTGTTCTGCTCCACTCCATTTTCAAAGTCAGAAGCTGATCTGCTTGAAAAACTGGAGGTTCCTTTCTTCAAGATTGCCTCAATGGACATCGTCAATTTACCACTCTTGTCATATGTGGCCGGCAAAGGTCGCCCCGTCGTTATTTCTACGGGGATGGCCACGATGGGGGAAATTGAAAAGGCTGTGGAAACAGTCGTTAAAGAAGGTAACGATCAGATTATCCTTCTTCATTGCATCGCAATCTATCCTCCGGAATACGCTTCGATACACCTGAGAAATATTGAAACCCTACGGAAATCCTTCGATGTACCGGTCGGTTTTAGCGATCACTCCTTAGGCACTGCAATCCCCTTGGCCGCTATTGCGTTGGGTGCGTGTGTTATTGAAAAGCATTTCACGCTCGATCAGAAAATGGAGGGATGGGATCACGCGATCTCTGCCGATCCAGAGCAACTGAAGGTGATTGTTGATGAGGGGCAGAACGTGTTCGCGGCGTTAGGCAGTAGCCGTCGGATAGTTACTCAAGCAGAACTTGAAAAACGAAAGAAGTTCCGAAGAAGTCTTGTAGCCTCGCGCGGCCTTCCAAAGGGGCATGTGCTCACCATGTTGGATCTTGATGCCAAGCGCCCAGGCACTGGGATTGCCCCTGACGAATTGCAGTACGTATTGGGACGCAAGACCACACAGGATCTAGAAGAAGACCAGGTCATTCACTGGGAGTACCTGACATACTGAATCTTTCTCATCGCTAAGAAGTCGGAAGGAACTGCATGTCTTCTACAATTTACGTCGTGCATTGTATTGATACAGAAGGACCACTCTACGAGTCGGTTGACGCGACGTTTGAGCGCCTCCGGGCTATTTTCAAGCTACAACTCGAACCGAGTATAGAAACGTTGCGCCGATTACAGGCGGGAACCCTGCCTCTCGATGGACTAGAAGCGGCTGTGAAGAAAGTCGTCAACCCACAGTTACTTGCGTATAACGATACATGGGATAAGGTCGATGACATGCTGATGAACTGTATGGCGGAAGACTTTCGCACCAGCATGCTGGACAGCTTTGGCGGAGGTTGGATCTATAACTGGTTCTGTGTCGACCATGTGGATTATCAAACCAATGCCCGTCGGCGAGATATCGGCTATCACAACGTTTTTGATCACTATTGCGCCATGGTTCATGAAATGAAATCCCTCCAGGATGGCATGGGGTTTCACTATCACCCTCATCCATTCAGCGGTGAGGCGCATCATTGTGCAACCCATTGGTGGGAATCATCTGGAAGCTTACATCAAATCCTCTCCAGACGTGTGATCGACAGAATGTGGTTCCCCGCTGTGCATCGTCCGGGCTTTCACGTCCTCAGACCAGATAGCCATTGGTTTCTTGAACAATTCATTCCTTTCGACTATTCCAATCAAGCATTCACGCCGACTGAGCAGGATAAAGCCCAGTTTGGCATTCAAGGAGGTCGTTGGGGTGATTGGCGAAGGGCACCGACGAACTGGCAACCCTATCATCCGGCACAGGACGACTATCAGACCGCAGGGTCTTGTCGTCGCTGGATTGCCCGCTGTCTCAACGTCGGAACTCGATATAAGTTGATAGGGGAATTAGATGTGCGCCAAGCATTCGAAGAAGCCAGACAAGGTAAGCCGGTGGTGCTTGCGTTTACCAATCACGACTTTCGGGATATGCGTCCCGATGTGAATGAAGTCCGTCGCCTCCTGTTGGGTGTTTCTAGAGAGTTCCCCGACGTCCGATTTAAGTTTGCCGAAGCGGTGAGTGCCATGCGGGATGCGTTAAAACTACCCGAACAACCAGCTTGTGAACTGGATATGTCACTGAAGACCGTAGACGACTCAACCCACGTCTTAGAGATACGATCGTCTACTCCGACATTCGGTCCACAGCCTTGGCTGGCGCTAAAAACGGCATCCGGGACATACCATCATGATAACTGTGACATCGAAGAACCATTTTATCGATGGCAATATGTGTTCGATAAGGAAACATTCCCTCTGCACGCGTTAAGCGCCATTGGCGTCGCTACGAATAATGCGATCGGGGTAACCACGGTCGCTGTCATGGACCCGATGACCGGAAAAAGCGTCAGGCGGTTCTGGAATATGTCCCACTGACTCCATCAGTCCTCAGCCTCATTGTCTTCTCTATCATCGGATGCGGGTGAACGGGAATCAATCTGCTGTGGCTGTCCAAGTTTTACCTGGCTAGAGTTCTTCCTCATCCAATTCTATTTGTCCTCGAGGCCTGCGCATGCTGACAAGAAATTATGAGCGTCTCAATAGCGCAATTGTCGACACGAAGGCTACCCTTGCAGAAGCGATGGCGCAGTTAGACCGTGCAGGGACTCGAGCATTAATCGTTTGTACAGGTGGAAGGAAGCTTTACGGAATCTTGACAGACGGCGATTTCCGCCGAGCGTTGATTCGTCTCACTGATTTGAATGTTCCGTGTGGTGAAATTGCCAATAGGGAACCAATCGTCACCAAGGTTCCATTGTTGCCGATTGAAGCCTTACGCATTCTCAATCAACACGATATCGATCATCTGCCGGTCCTGAACAACAAAGGCGAAATCATTGATTTCTTGCTTCGTAGTGATATTGGAGTAGAGGAAGAGCTGATCGCCAGATCTGTGCGACGGCTTGATAGTGTGACCATTCGACCTAGTGCCTCGATAACCGACGCGATGGCACAGCTGGATAAAGCAGGAACGGGCGCACTGATCCTTTGTTCAACAGGTACTAAGCTCCAGGGCCTCCTAACAGATGGTGACATCCGCAGGGCCATGCTCCGTGGAATTGCGCTCGACAGCTCCTGCGATTGTATTGCCAATGTGAGCCCTTCAACGGTCCAGGGGCCGATTTCTGCCACTGTCGCGCTTCAACTCATGAATGAGCGCGATATTCACCAGCTGCCGGTTGTTGATTCTGACGGTAACGTTGTTGAATTAATTCTGCGAAAGGATATTGTAGCCGAAGCCAAGTCAGGGCTCTCGGCCGCGATTATGGCAGGGGGGTATGGGAAACGGCTGCTTCCTTTGACGGCGCATGTGCCGAAACCGATGTTGCCTGTGGGGGATCGACCACTCCTGGAACGAACCATCGAACAGTTACGTCGGTCAGGAATTCGAGAAATCAGTTTGATCACACACTATTTGGCAGACAGCATCGAACAACATTTTGGAGACGGCCGATCGTTCGGGGTGAGGTTGAGCTATGTTCAGGAAGATAATCCCTTAGGAACAGCCGGCGGACTGAGACTCATGAAACCGCCTGTGCGCCCGTTTGTGGTCATTAATGGAGATATTCTGACAGGGCTCTCCTTTGATACGATGCATGATTACCATCGAAAGAGCGGCTCACTAATTACCGTGGGGGTGAGAAAGTATGAAATGAAGGTCCCCTACGGGATTGTTGAATGCGGCGAGGCCGGAGTGACGGCGCTAAAGGAAAAGCCGTCCTTCACGTTCTTCGTGAACGCCGGGATCTATTTACTTGAACCTTCTGCATGCGAGTATGTCCCGGAGGGACAATATTTTAATATGACCGATCTGATACAGAAACTAGTGGACTTGAAAATGCCCGTCGCAAGCTTTCCGATCATGGAGTATTGGCTGGATGTAGGGCAGCATGCTGATTATCAAAAGGCTCAGGAAGACTTCTGTAAAGGGATCATCTGAATCTCTTCTTTATGGTCTCAGCCGGGTGAGTGGGTTTTAGGAACCAATGGATTCGACACTCAACTATGATGATTGTGGTAAGTGGATGCATGAATTGGCGGCGACGCTGTTCCCCATTTGCCGAAGTATCACGGGAGATGGTGTACGTCAGACCTTGGGTATTCTCCAAAAGCATGTTCCGATTGTCGTTCATGAGGTTCCGTCGGGTACTAAGGTGTTTGACTGGACCGTCCCAAAAGAATGGAACATTCGAGATGCTTACGTCTTAGACGCAAACGGAAAGAGAGTTATAGATTTTCAGGACAACAACCTCCATGTGGTCGGATACTCTACTCCGGTGAATAAGACCATGTCACTTGGAGAACTTCAGCAGCATCTCTATTCATTGGAAGATCAGCCGGATGCCATTCCGTATATTACGTCCTACTATGAACAGCGGTGGGGATTTTGTCTTCAGCATAACCTGCGGCAAACGCTGAAAGAGGGCCTCTATAGGGTGTGCATAGATAGTGAGCTGAAAGACGGTCATCTGACGTATGCGGAGCTGATCATTCCGGGAAAATCAGATCAGGAGATATTCCTCTCGACCTATATGTGTCATCCTTCAATGGCGAACAATGAACTATCAGGACCTGTCGTCACGACGATGCTGGCAAAGTGGATTGCAAGCACACCACGTCGATACACGTACCGGATCGTCTTCATCCCTGAGACGATCGGAGCCATTACCTACTTGAGCCGCAATCTCGACCGAATGAAGGAGAAGATCATTGCAGGGTTTAACGTAACCTGCATTGGCGATGACCGAGCCTATTCATATCTTCCGTCCCGTCATGGCAATACACTTGCTGACAAGGTTGCGCTCAATATCCTTGGCTCCAAACACCAAAACTTTACCCGCTATTCGTATTTGGATCGAGGCAGTGATGAGCGGCAGTACTGTAGTCCGGGTGTTGATCTTCCTGTAGTCTCTGTTATGCGATCAAAATATCGAGAATACCCAGAATATCATACCTCACTTGACAATATGCAGTTTGTGACACCCTCCGGCCTCCAAGGAGGGTTTTCGGTGCTAAGGGATTGTCTCGAGCTACTTGAATGTAACAGGATCTATCGTGCGACCTGCCTTGGTGAGCCGCAACTTGGGAGACGGGGGCTGTTTCCAACGCTCAGCAGGAAAGATCGGCATCAAGTGGTCGCTGATACGTTAAATGTTCTAGCCTATGCCGATGGCCAGCACGATCTTGTCGATATGAGTATGAAAACCCATATCCCGTTCTCCCGTTTGCTCCCTCTCACTGCTAAACTAGTCGAGGGCGGTCTTCTCTCAGAAGTTAGTTAGTGGAGCCTGCTGAAGTAAGACACATCCCGATCTTAGTACTCCTCCACGCCGAAGGGTTCCCGCGATTGACATATGGGCTATTCCAGATCTGTTCTTCGCAATACTATCTCCATGGGAAGCTCTCTTGATTCGTCGTGCATGTACGAGACCTGGTCGCAGAAAGAAATCTTTATTTTGAGACACTGCCGCTTGATAGAGGTTCGAAGAGAAAGAGAGTGAGGTCTGGCGCATGAGCCTTGGTCGACAGACGTTCAAACATGCTGCCATCTATAGCGTCGCGAATGTCTTGGGAAGTCTTGCCAGCTTCCTTCTGCTTCCCTTCTACGCGCACCTTTTTGGAGCTGAAGGCTATGGGGTGATGGCTCTGATTGATACGAGTCTTGGGATGTTTACGGTCCTTCTAGCAGGTGGATTACAACTGGCAATTATTCGTATCTACCACGAGGAAGAAGAGTCCTTTCGAAAAAGCCTTTCGATCGGTACAGGTATCCGACTGGTCTGGTGCCTTGCTTTTCTCATTACAGTTATTCCAACTATTGCCAGCCGACCTCTCAGTGAGCTTTTGTTTGGAACTGAGGAACATTCTTCTTTAATCATCCTTGCATTAGCAACTTTCGTGGTTGATGTTGCTGGCCAAAGCGCGAGTACGGCCCAGATCATCAAGCAGCAGTCGGTACTCTTCTCTGCGATTGGTCTTGGAAGACTACTTGTCGGGTTGTCCTTGAATATTTGGCTCGTTGTCGTCTTGCAGGTAGGCCTGATTGGTTTCTTCTTATCATCGTTCATAACTGCCGTTCTGAATGCGGCTGTCTTCCATTTTGCGGCGATTAGAGAACATGGATTTGGATTTGATCGGCACATTGCCCGAAAACTTGTGGCATTTCAGCTACCATTGATGCCAGGCGAGATGGTCGGGTTTCTAGGCAGGCAGGCTGATCGAGTTTTGGTTCGTGCCCTGGTAGGTCTCGAAGGGGTGGGAATTCTTGAAATGGGATACAAATTCCCTCCTCTCTTGAATCTTTTCATCGGTATTCCGTTTCGAAGAGCGTGGAACACAAAGAGCATGGAAATAGCGGATCAGGTTGATGGTCCAGCGGCCATCGCATCAATGTTCACACGATTTCTCTATTTAAATATGTTCGCGGGGCTTCTGCTCGCGCTAACGGTCCAGGATATTCTCAAGATAATGACACCTCCTGAATTTTGGCCGGCGAGCCGCATCGCTCAGATCGAAATTGTGACCACTATTTTGACAGCCTGTGGTACCTACTTGTCATTTGGCGTGTTATATCGAAAACAAACCAAAGTACTGTCCGTTGCTAGAATTACTTTGGTCCCGATCAAGCTGCTTCTTGGGTGGCTATTTATTATGCAATGGGGCTTGGCCGGAGCCGCCTTGTCCGCATTGATTGTCGAGCTTACCTGGCTAGGATGGGTTGCACCAAAAGGACATTCGTTGTACCCCCTTCCACTGGAGTACAAAAAAATTGTAACAATCGTTCTCTATGCGGCAGGTTTGTTTGTCCTGCTCAATGGGGCCACCTATGAGGCTTTGAGTCCGATCGCAGCAGAGGTGATGTCGGGCATTGTCCAGTTCGTACCATTAATGCCGATTGAAGACTGGACGGCAGGGAAAGTCATTGAGATCCTTCAAGATCGACAGGAATACGTCATATCATTTATCTTTAATTGCTTCTTGAGCTTATCCTTCCTGGCCTTATTCCCGCTTGTGAATGCAGGTTCTATATTGAAACGGGATCAAGCAGCCGGTGTTGCTTAGGCATGAGATAGATTGAATGACCTCTCGCACAAAGATTTGCTCCCTAAGCTGCCCGGAGGATCTAGATCTTTATCACGATGCCTTTTCGTGACAGCCACCAGGCGATGCTAGCCGATATTGCAATGAGTATCAGGCTCATCAGGAGAGATGCCAATTGTGCGTGCCCAAGTCCAGCTGTGCCAACCATCCATCCATAGTGCCAGATGGAGATCCAGCTACCTGATGCCTGCTGCATCCCAATGGTATGACCCGCCAAATAGAGCATCGCGCTCACGACATACAACAGAAGAGGGTTTTCCCCCAATGCAATTAGTAGTGCACATCCTGCATTGCCGAGATGCCTACTTGGAACCACGCTCAACAGGGCATATAGGAGCGTGGCCACGCCGGCAGAAAGTAAACAAGCTGTCACGTTCAATTGCTGGAAAAAGAATGGTAGAGATGGATTGAGGGTGACACTCGCGAGAACAAGTACTGACCCGAGTATCGTCAAGAAGCGGTTTCTTTGAACCTTACGATCGGGTCGGACAAAGAACCCGGCGAGCGACCCAGCAAGGATAAGACTCACACCAGGAATGAGCGTCATAAGAGTTCGTCGATATGTCGGATCACAAGGCGGGAGATCCAATCCATTGAGATAGAGCTGATAGCCGAGACATGTCGCCATCAGGAGGCTGAATTGGCCTCTCCAGTCTGTAAAAAGCACCATTGGGGCTGCGAATAGGTAGGAAAGAGCGATTCTCTGAAAAATCCCCAACAGTCGTGATTCAGACAAGCAAGCAAAACGCCCAGGTGAGTCAAGGCAAGTCGAAGCATCGAGTGCAATTCCCACTGCATACAACGCCGCACTTCGTAGCAGAATATGCTTGAGTAGCTGATATTTTGTAGCACCTTTAGCGAGTCTGGAAGAAATCGACAGTGAAAGTGAAAGGCCAATCATCCAAAAAAAGGTTGGCACAACCAAGTCCGCAATGCTCAGCCCGCAGCCAAAAGTCTGTATCAGAGAGGGAAAGCTCTGCTTGAGATTGCCATGGTAGCTCGTAATGATCATCAAGACGATGATCATGCCGCGAAGGAGATCTAATGCTGGAATTCGGTTCGCCAGAGCATTCACCTCCGTGCCTGGATAAAACGCCATGGAACACGCAACAGGGTGGCATGACACTTCAATACACGGCTGAAGATGGTCGACAACGTAAGCTGAACCATACTCGGCGGTCTCAAGGCAGGTAAGGAATCGAGGAATGAAAGTTCTCTTCGTAAACGACTCAACGAGCAATTGTAACTGGGGCGATCGTGCTGCTGCAATATCCTTGAAGCATATGGTTACACAATGCGGTGGAACGATCTGTACCGCTATCACCGAAGATGCACTCGTCCATTCTTCATTCAGAGAGCCTCTTAGGGAAACCCATCGTGTCGGCGCAAGGATCATTCGCTTACTTGCACCTCCTGTGGTCTGGAGTGTCCGGCAGAGGCTGGAGCAGTATCTACCAGAAAAGGAAAGCCAGGATATCATTCCTCAGCGGTGGGATGAATTTGCCCCTCGTGCCAAGTTGTTGCTCGAACAAGAGCATCTCTACACAAAATTGTTAACGGGGTTGCGGGAATCAGAAATCATCGTCATCCACGGAGATGGCTCGATGGTGGGTAATCCGAGGATGGCTCGGGCTGAATTATTCCTAGCGTACTTCGGGAAGAAACATCTTAACCGCTCTGTCATCTTAATCAATCACACTGCAGACCTTGACCATCCCATTCTTCAAGAAATTGCCGAACACGTGTATCCCATGCTCGATGACATAACGTTCCGCGATCAGATCTCAGTGGAACGATGCCGGGCGATGTGCCAAGGTCGGTATGTTCCAGATTCTGCCTTCTGGTTTAGCCCGGCCAAGAAAGAAGAGTGGGCGACGCTCGCGCAGCGCCCCACCTACATGGATGTATGGCCGGATACAGCGTGCTTTGACCCAACAAAGTCTTATATTTGCGTCGGAGGAACTTCCGCTTTCTCGTATGACGGGACGCCAGCAGAAATTATTGACGACTGGGCAGCACTTCTTCGACACCTTCGGTCAGTCTATCAAGGACAAATCATTCTCACGGTGTCGGACATTGTTGATCAGGCCATTTTTCGTCCGATTGCAGCCACGTTGCAGTTGCCCTTGATTAGCATCAATACGCCGGTTCAGCAGGCGGTTGATGTGCTTGGGAATGCCGATGCCTATATTGGTGGCAGGTGGCATCCGAGCATCTTTTCTCTCCGCGGAGGAAGCCCGGTCATTTCCGTTACTTCCAAAACATTCAAGATGCGTGCATTAATAGAAATGGCGGGGCTCGAGACGCGTTTATACGATCCATATGCTGTTGCCGCATCCAAAGAGGCAATATCTTCGCAGCTTCTTGACCTGCTGAAGCAAGGTGAAGCGTTGAGAGACAAATTGCGGCAGTGGGCTGGAGGACAAGCAGAAAAGTGTTGGAGCAATGTAGCCTACTTGAAGCGTGTAGGAGCCAAAGCGATCTGACGCGTGATACACAGACCTGGTGAGACGCGAGATGAATGTATTTGTGATTGCGGCTCCCTATCAAATTCTCAATAGCATTGAAGCTATTCAACGTATGAAACTAGCTTGCAATACTCTCGTAGTGTTGGATACAGGGCTGTTCCAGCGACACACCTACGAAAAGATGATCGATAAAGAGTCCTGGCAATCTGTACTGTTTGTCTCGTTTACGTATCGATTGACAGATCGTGACTTTGGAAAGGATTTTCCCAGCAATTTATATGACCGTTTGCTCGAACTATATCTGGTGCTCGATCAGATGCTGAAACGCTGGAGAATAAATCGCTTCTGTGCATCAGTTGGCCATGTCACGAATCTGTTTCTAGGTAACTATCTGAATGACTATGACCTTCACATGAGACACCTTGCCAACCGCATTCGATATGAGCGATTGTTCCTCTTGGATGTAGGAACTGATACGTTGAGGATCGCCAGACAACGTCTGCAAGAACAGAACGATAAGTCCTCCAAGGCTCTCGCTAAGCAGCTAGCAAAGCAGGTCTCTGCACCATCGACTGGCTCATGGTTTGCGAAATTCAAGCGAGCAGTTCGCAATCGTTTTGTTGACTGGGACAGTGACGGGGTCTCCAAGCTCACGTTTTTTACATGCTATGAGCCTGATGTACATCCAAGTGATGAAGTGATCACGAACGACTACAGATGTTTGCAAAGCCGGATGCAAAACGTCAGGCGAGTCGACGTCGTGTTCTTTATTGGACAGCCCCTGGTAGACCAGCAGTATCTACGGCTAGAAACCTTTGTGCGCCATATGCAACGGATCGTAGATTATTTTTCCGGAAGGAAGGTAGTCTATGTTCCTCATCCGAGAGAGTCGAAACACTATGTGCAAATGGTAGGAGCAGAACTGGGTTTCCCCATACAACACTTTTCTGTTCCCATTGAATATGCGATCTCCCTAGGGGAAGAGGCACCCCGTGGGGTTGCTTCGTTCTTTTCTTCGGCGCTTGTGAACTTGGCTTCTATGTTAGGCAACAACGTAGAGTTAACCGCATTCTACATTCCGCAAGAGGATCTTCTGAAGCAGGTGGACGTTGTCGAACACACCTACCGACAGATTCGCTCTGTGAAGGGTGCGAACATTAAGGTCGCATGAAGGCATCGGGAGATCGTGCCCTTCCGCGAGTGGTGCAGCTCAAACATTTCTAGTGGTGGGAGAATGCAACTGTGCCAAAACTTAGCATAATAATTCCGGTCTTCAATGCAGAGCATTTTATTCGTGAGACCCTTGCCAGCATCACCGCCCAGGAACTGTGCGATGTAGAAGTTATATGTGTCGATGATCGGTCGACTGATGGCAGTCGAGCCCTCATTCGGAATATACCTCGAGTCTCTCTGTTGGAACGTGAGTCAAACAGCGGAGGCTGTTCGATTCCGAGAAACGATGGAATCGAGATTGCTCAGGGGAATATATTGTAATATTCGATGCCGACGATTTAATGGAACCTGGTAAGCTTGCAGCACAGGTGAGTCTTTTAGACTCCCATCCTGAAGTCGATTTCGTGTTCACCGATTTTGTGAATTTCGGCGAGTTTGGTATCGGGTCTCGACACACATTGACCTGTCAGCAATTTCGCTCATTATTAACTAATGAAGTGGCAGAACACGTCTACATTATTGACTCACAAGCTGCGTACAAGACGCTGATAAACGAAAATTTTGTGGGAGCTTCTTCGATGATGTTTCGGAAGAAGCTCACTGCTTCCATCGGTAGTTTTGATCCAAAACTGCAGAGTAGTGAAGATATTGATTTTGTCTTTAGGGCAGCAGCCGTTGGAAGCTTAGGGTATGTGGATATGATAGGGCACCGGAGACGGTTGCATGCCACAAATATGACTCAGAATATGAAGAAGGTTCAAAGATGTTACTTGTCGGTACTCCAACGACAGCTTGTGACATCACATGACAGCGCGACTCGCCTATGTCTGAAACAACGGATATCAGAGGTTTATTGGGGGCTCGGATACGCACTGTGTGAAGAAGGTCAGTTGTGGGAATCAGCAGCTATGCAGATCCAGTCCGTAAAGGCGAACTGGACGAACATGAGGCCTTATATGGGGTTAGTAAAAGGAGTGCTCTCGTATGTTTCAGGAAGGCATAAGCCGCAGGCTATTCAAAACTAGCAGGTACTACGTTCTGATCTGCGCGCACTCTGGCGATGCTTCGCTCCTTGACTAGCCTGTTCCAATCTCTGTTCCTCTTTGTCAGTCATCAGTCTTTCAGATTCTAACTTCTCGAATATCGAATGCATTACGCGTGGTCATGAGAGTGGATGGTGAGCGTTCGTGCGTCTGGACATGTCAGAGCTTAAGAAAGCAAGGTTAATAAACGTATGTGCGGAATAGCTGGTATTGTTACTTCCTCAAAACATGCCGTCGGCCATGTAGAGGCGTTGAAGCGTATGACAGACAGACTCACACATAGAGGGCCAGATGGGGAAGGACGAAAGCTGTTCAATAGATGCTTGTTAGGCCATCGACGCCTGGCAATTGTCGATGTCGAAACAGGCCGACAACCCATGACGACTCATGATGATCGAGTGGCTGTAACGTTCAATGGAGAAATCTATGGGTACCAAGAGATCAGGACAGAGTTGTCTGAGTACCCATTTCGAACCAAGTCAGATACCGAAGTTGTCCTTGCCCTGTATCGACAGCACGGTCCAGGATTTGTGACGTCTCTCCCCGGCATGTTTGCGTTCGCGATCTGGGATGATCAAGAGCAGGAGCTATTCTGCGCCCGTGACCGGTTTGGCGAAAAGCCCTTGTATTACGCGATTGGGAGGAATGGGGAGTTCATCTTCTCATCCGAGATCAAAGGAATATTAGCTTCGGGCTTGGTCGAGCCCGTGTTGGATCGAAACGCCGTAGAGCGATATCTACAGAGACAATGTGTGGCCGCAGATCAGTCCATATACTCGAATATCAACGCGGTGCCTCCCGCGCATTATGTTCGTTACCAAAATGGCGTAGTCGAGGTGAGAAGGTATTGGGTACTACCTAAGATTGAAGGAGATATCGATGCAGGAGAGGCTGTGGAACAGTTTCGGATCCTGCTATTAAAGTCCGTGCAGCGTCAATTGGTGGCTGATGTTCCAGTCGGTGTCTTTCTCAGCGGTGGCTTGGATTCCAGTACGATTTGTTTGTTGGCGAGTCAACTCAACAGCAGCTTGAAATCCTTTTCATTCGATTTCGAGGGAGATCACAGCGAAGTCGTTCATGCCCGTGCAGTTGCCAAAGCCTATGGCCTGCAACATGCAGAACTCACCGCCCAATGTGCAAACATCGGAGAGCAATTGTGGCGTATGCAAGAAGTCTACGATGAGCCGTTTGCTGATTCTTCCAATATTCCAACCTATATGCTCTGTGGAGAAGCGCGACAGCATATGAAGGTGGTTCTGACTGGGGACGGGGGCGATGAGTTGTTTGGTGGGTACCAATGGTATAAACCGTTACTTTGGATGGAAAAGGAAGGGAGAGTCGGGCTACTGCGATGGATAGCCGCACGCATGATCAGTCGGCTCTGCGGTTTAGCTCATTTGCCAGGTGCGGTCGCGCGTGAGCTGCGTATCACGGGCTTGGGGTATGGAAGGCGGTACTCTTCGATATTGGGAGCGCATAGCGGGCAGATGTCCATGTTCGATCCGCGTGACTTGGAACTGTTGGGGATTGGGGGAGGACGCTCCATTCATGCTTCGCATACAACCGATGCGTCGGCGTCAATGGATGATGTGCTCCGTTTCGACGCTAAGGACTACATGCCCGCTGATATCTTAACAAAGATCGATCGAGCATCGATGGCGCATGGCCTTGAACTGCGCGCCCCGTTTCTTGATGTCGAATTTGCTTCATTCTGTCTGTCTCTTCCGTATCGGCTCAAGATCTCCACGAGTGAGGACAAGATCATCCTGCGTCAGGCCTATTCGGCACAATGGCCGGAGTCCATTCGGGCACGCAGCAAACAAGGGTTTGGTGCTCCACTCGCCAGATGGTTCCGCCACCCTTCGATCAATGAATTGGAACAGTCTATTCTGCGAGATCCGGCCGCGCCCATTTTTAAGATCCTCTCCTACCACGGAACGCAACAGATGTTGCTACGTAGCAACCTGATGCAGCGCTGGACGCTTTTGGTCTTAGCCGTCTGGTTGGCACAGAAATCGAGCGTTCACAATATTGCCTCTGTGTGACGGCACCCGCTATCTGTACATCGCGCTCTGAAACGGTTCACATCATAACTACCTGCCGCTTCGACTGAATAGCATGACTGCCATACCGACGAAAATCATGTACCTAGTAGACCATTACGCAGGGCCACAAGCAGGGACCGAGGGACAACTTCTTAAGCTCGTCCAGCATCTTGATCGCTCTCGGTTCCAACCGGCGATAACTTTGTTTCGTGGCAGCGACTGGATTGAGCACAACTCCTTCGGTTGTCCTATGCAGGTTCTTCATCTTACAAAGCTCGCCAGCCCTACAGCGATCATTAAAGTTTCGCGGTTTGCACAGACGCTTCGACGGGAAGGGTATCGGCTCGTCCATTGCTTCTTAAACGATGTATCATTGATCAGTCCCCCACTCCTACGAGCGTTCGGAATCCGAGTCATGGTCTCCCGTCGAGATATGGGATTCTGGTACACACCAGGTAACCTGGCAGTGCTGAGGCTTGTCTCACCGTTCGTTGACTCTTATGTGGCAAACTGCCAGGCAGTTGCTGGTGTGGTGGAGCAAAAGGAATGGGTGCCATCAAGGAAAATATCAGTGGTCTACAATGGTCTGTTTCCTCGAGCGGACCACCATCGCGAGTTATCACAAGAAGCCGTACCTTCTCGCGTTTTCGACAAGGGAACTGTCGTGGGGATTGTGGCCAATCTGAAGCCGATCAAGCGCATTGACGTATTGATCCAGGCCATCGCTGTCGTGCGTAAGCAGTGCCCCGGCATACGTTTGGTCGTCATTGGGAAAGATGGGCCCTCGAATCAGGGCCGAAGTATGCGGGAAGAGTTAGAAGAGTTAGCTGGTCGATTGGGGCTTTGTGATCAGGTTGTCTTCATGGGAGCCGTCGACGATCCGGTACCGTACATCAAGCAGTTTGCCGTGGCAGTCCTGTGCTCAGAGTCGGAAGGGCTCTCTAATTCTATGCTGGAATATATGCAGGCAAGGCGTCCGATCATTTGCAGCGATACGGGGGGCAACCCTGAATTGGTGCAGGATGGAAAGAACGGGTTCTTGGTACCTGTCGGTGATGTCGTTGCACTAGCAGAGCGGCTGATCAGGTTGCTCACTGACAGCGCCTTGGCCAGGAGATTTGGCGAGGCTGCAGGAGAGACCGTTCGCTCGATGTGTGCTCCTCATCGAATGCTTGAAGAGCAGATGGCGTGCTATGACGCTGTGCTATCGGGTTCTCGATTCAGCTGGTCACCCAACGAGGCATCAAGGACTATGCAGTGATGTTGACATGGCTTTCAAAGCACGTGTTCTTCCCGTTGTGGGAGGTCAAGGATGGAGCTCATCGCGCTGAGTATCTGCATGAACTCTCGGCAAGCCAGTGGTCGGATCCGGAGACCTTGCGTCAGAACCAATGGGTGCGTGTGCGCGAGATGGTTCGTTATGCCTCCAATCATTGTCCCTATTATCAGGAGCGCCTTTCCGGGGGAGGGTTTGATGGTGCGCTTCGAGACCGGGAAGACTTTCGACGCATACCCATTTTAACAAAGAAAGACATTCGAGCGAATGGTAACAACCTCCTCTCACGCGAGTTCGAGAAGAAAGATCTTGAGAAGTCAAAAACAGGTGGATCAACTGGTGTAGCACTCGAGCTGTATTTCGACAAGCAGTGCCAAGAGAAGCGCAATGCGGCGGCCATGCGTAGCGATCGATGGGCGGGATGGGATATCGGCATGCCGGTTGCGGCCATATGGGGGAATCCCCCCATCGCGGATACGCTGAAGAAAAAGCTTCGCAACCTCCTCCTCGATCGCACGATTTATCTCGATACTATGGAAATTACTGAAGACACGGTCCGGCGCTTTGTCGAGGAATGGAGGAAGGCGAAGCCCAGAGTCATTTTCGGGCATTCCCATTCCATCTATATTTTAGCGATGTATCTCCAACGTCTGTGCATCGAGGGCATTCATCCGAATGGAATCATCTCGACTTCCATGATGTTGCTGGAGCCGGAGAGACGGTTGATCGAGGAGGTATTCGGTTGTCGAGTGACCAACCGATATGGGTGTGAGGAGGTAGGACTGATAGCCTGTGAGTGCGAGGAACATAAGGGCCTCCACTTGAATATGGACCATGTGCTCGTGGAGTTTCTGAAGGATGATGGGACAGAGGCCGCTCCCGGTGAAGAGGGGAATATCATCGTCACTGACCTCGTCAATCGTGGAATGCCTCTTATCCGCTATCAAATCGGCGATGTGGGCGTTCCAAGTAGCCGGTCTTGCGCTTGCGGCCGTGGCCTTCAGCTCATGGACCAGGTGACGGGTCGGCAAGCAGACTTTCTAAAACGGCCGGATGGATCACTCGTGGCCGGCGTCTCACTGGTCGAGCGCACACTCACCGCGATACCAGGCATCGAGCAGATGCAGCTGGTCCAAGATAAATTGAACCACGTTTCTGCAAAGGTGGTTCGAGACCAGACATATTCTGATATCTCCGAAGGTAGACTGCGCGATGAACTGAAGACGGTATTTGGCGACGAGGTGAGCGTCGATGTGCACTACGTTCCCGCCTTGGGTCAAACTAGAGCAGGGAAGTATCGCTTTGCGATCTGCAACGTGTAACCGTTTGGTGAGAACCTGTTTCGCTGTCACCGATAGTGGTAAAAGGGCATACGCTCGATACCTGTCGTAGAGCTGTCTGCCTAAGAGGCCTGAGTGTAGCCTGGAATGTGCGGGGAACTGACAATGGCAGACAAGCCGCTTGTGAGTGTGGTCATAGCGACGTACAACTTAGTAGCCTATGTGCCTCTGGCCATACAGTCAGTGCTGGACCAAGTCTACTCGAACATTGAGGTGATTGTTATTGATGATGGATCAACTGATGACACTCGGGATGCTGTAAAACCCTACTTAAATGATGCTCGCGTACGGTATCTATTTCAGGACAATCGGGGACAGGCGGCTGCGAAAAATTATGGGGTTCGTGAGGCACATGGGGACTACGTGGCATTTCTTGATGGCGATGATATGTGGGCGCCGGAAAAACTCGAAATGCAGATGCCTCTTTTTTCAAGGTCTGAAGCGATCGGTGTCGTGTATTCCCGAATGCGCTATATCGACGAACGCGGAAAGGAACTGGGGATCCCGGATAATGAGCTGTTTCGCGGGCGAGTGAGCGGCCTGCTCCTCATTCGTAACTTCATCGGATTTGGGACCTGTGTTGTCAAAAAAGAATGTTTTGACCGTTTAGGAGGCTTCAAAGAACACGTGAAAATGGGTATCGACTATGACCTCTGGCTCAGATTGTCCACTCAGTATGAATTTGACTATGTTGACCAACCACTCCTGGATTACCGTGTGTGGGGGGGGCAGATGTCAAAGAATTTCAGGAGCCGCTATCTAAATGGAATCGAGATCATGAAAGCTTTTCTTCATGAATTTCCTGGAGCGGTCGATAAGACCACGGAACAGGAAGCATGGGCCCATACGTACGTCGGGTTCGGCCAATGCGTACAGGAGATCGATCGTCGGCGAGGCCAAGCCTTACACCTGTTTTGGAGGGCTCTTTGCCATAAACCCGGGTATCTTCCCGCATGGAAAGCGATCGTTAGAGCGATCTTGCCCTAGGAGACGCATGCTTTCCGATGAGAGCAGACAGCAACAACTTACGTTTTGGAGTGTGATCGGAGCAGATCTCTATCGATATGGTCACGGTGTCTCAGTCGGCTCATTCGCCAAACAATACTTTCTTGTACCTGGTTTCAGATATAGCTTCTGGATGCGTGTTGCGAATCTTCTTCGGCAAGAATCCATACTCTGGCGACCAGCGCACTACCTGTGTCGAGCGATTCTTCATCGCTATAGCCTGAGGTACGGTATCTCCATACCGTACAATACGCGCATCGGGCCTGGGTTGTACATCGGACATCATGGTGGCATTGTAATCAGCAGCGAGGTTGTCATCGGCTGTGATTGTAATATCAATCATGATGTGACGATCGGGATGAAATACGGTGGTAGAAACCCAGGAGTACCGGTGATCGGCGACCGCGTGTATTTAGGACCGGGGTGTAAGGTCATCGGCGGAATATGCTTAGGAAACGATGTGGTGGTTGGAGCCAATTCCGTTGTAGTCGACTCGGCCCCAGCCGCGAGTGTGGTCGCCGGCGTTCCGGCAAAGAAGATATCGTCGAAAGGATCATCCGATTATGTGGTGAATACACAAGCCACTCGGAGAGCAGGATAGCGTATAGCACCTCATGCCAAAATGTGGCACAAGACCGAAGCCTGTCCTAGCCGTGCTCAGCTGGTGCGTGTCATCAGATGTTGGTAGATCGCCAAATATTTCTCCGTCATCGCTTCAAGAGAATATTTAGCTTGCTGAAGGGATCGCGCTTGACTACCCATTTCTGAACGAAGCAGAGAGTCTTCATAAAGCCGACATATTGATTGTGCAAAAGCCTCAGCATTGCGTGGAGGGACCAGCAACCCGGTGGTCTCATTCAGTACAACTTCGGCGAGTCCCCCAACACGAGATGCGACAATAGGAATCCCAAGGGCCATAGCCTCGAGCAAGGTATATGGTAGTCCTTCGTGTAAAGAGGGCATGAGTAAGACGTTGCAATGAGCAAGGTAATCATACACGTTCCTGCGAAAACCCAGGAGATGTATGCGGTTTGCAATTCCACGAGCCTCAGCGAGTGCCTGCAACTCTATCTCGCAAGGACCGGTTCCTATAATGTATAGATGTACGTTTTGTGGTATGCCTCGGGAGGCAATAGTTTCAATAGCCGTATGAGGCCCCTTCACGATATCGAGTCGACCTACCATTGCTATGTTGAACAGACCTTTGTCGATCTCTGCAGGGCAAGGGAATTGGGAGCGATTCATAGTTGCCACGCCGTTTGGTATGACCGTTGTCCTGAGACCGAAGTGCGCCTGACGATAGTGTTCCTGTAGGTCTTTAGTCACGTAGGACACGGTCGCGTGGGCCACACGTGTAGCGGCGCTTTCAAGAAAGGAATAGAATCGATTGCGCAGGGTGTGGATCACTCCAGCTACGGTCGATTCCGGCAATCCATGTTCAGTCTTGACCATCGCGAAAGAGCACCATCTCCGTGCCAATGCACAGAAGACCGTCGCCTTATAGCCATGGACATGTACGACATGGATGTTGCGGTGCCTGAACAGTCGAGCCAGTTGCCGGGAAGTGGTGAACACAGACCGATTACGATCGGATAGGATGACTGGTTCGACTCCCTGTAGCCGAGCCTGGGCTGCCAGTTCGCTGTCATGAAAAAGTACGAGTAGTGTACTCACACCTCGTGCTGCAAGTCCGGTGATCAGGCCAAGGACCTGGCGTTCAACCCCACCGAAGAGCTCACCAACTGTGCATATCGCAATGCTGTTGAGACTTCCCGAGGAGGGCACTTTTTGAAGGCCCCAGCGACCATCTTCCGAAGGCGATGCAAGGCCATGACGAACAGAATTATCAGAATGGGGAGAGCCCGATATCCCTATATCTTGTTGCACGACTTCTTGTCCCCACAGAGTTCTGAGTAAAGGCACATTGGTATGCTGACCTCAACCTGTAAGTGCTCTCTCAACTATAGCCGATAAGAGTCATCCCTTGAAGAAATTTGATATCCATAAACCGACTTCGTTAGCTTCCAGGCGCAAGCCGCCCGTTTCAATCCCCAGCTCCATGTCTGCGGATGATGAGGGGACGAAAAAATGGGGGCTCAATATCTATCTATTATTTGCGGTTAGCTGGTTTTTGCATTTGGGAGCACGATTGCCATTCCTCGGTGTCATCCGGTTTGATTTGCTCCTCGTATGTGTCTTGATGTACTTGGCATTCATGAGCAAAAAAGCTACGGATGCACACGATGAAGTTCCCAATTCCGAGGGAGCGAAGACCGATACGATACTGAGGGTGTTGGTCGCCTATTCAATCCTTACAATTCCATTCGTCTACTGGCCCGGGAGTGTGATCAACACCGGCATAGCAAATTTCGTTAAGGCGATTGTCTTCTATTACTTTACCGTCGCGTTTGTTCGTACCGAACGGGATGTGAAGAAGCTCATCGTCGTCTTTGTCTCATGCCAATTGGTGCGCATCATTGAACCCCTGTATCTACACATCACGGAAGGGTATTGGGGCGATGTCGCCTACATGTTAGCGGGCACTGAAGCCCTCGACCGATTATCTGGAGCGCCTAGTGACGTAATCAATCCCAATGGACTCGCCTTCATCATCTGTTTGGTTTTACCGTTCTTGTACCTCATGGCTGGATTGTCGTGGAAGAGTCGTATCGTGGCCATTCTCCTGGCTTCGACCTGTCTCTACACCTTAGCACTTACGGGGTCACGTTCAGGGATTGTTGGGTTATTCGTGATCCTTCTGGGAATTCTCGCGAAGGCAAAAAGACGGGTCATGTGGGTGACATCCGTTGTTATTATTGGCATTGTAAGTTTTCCGATGTTAAGCGCAAACATGCAGGATCGATATCTATCGGTCATTGGGCTTGGGGAAAAGAATGCCGGGACAGCGGAGGGTAGAGTCAGTGGGGTCATAGATAATTTTATGGTCGTACTACATAGGCCTGTTTTTGGTCATGGGCTTGGGACGTCTCGAGAGGCCAATGCAAATTTCGGTGGGACTGATCAACCTGCACACAACCTTTATGTTGAAGTCGCTCAAGAACTGGGTCTTGTTGGGCTCACGATTTTTGTCGTGCTTCTAAAATCTGTATATACAGGTTTCAATGGGTGCAAAAAGGCATATAGCCAACTAGATGTGAGTATCTTTCTGCGAAACCTAGTTGACTGCATGCAGATCATCTTATTCATGAACTTTATCTTCAGCTTTGCCAGCTATGGGCTCAGCAGCTACGAGTGGTATTTTTTGGGCGGTATGTCAGTGACTATGCAACGGTTGGCCACGGAGACTCAAGGTAAGACCGCTGTGGGCCTAGGAGCAAAGACATGAGCAAGTACCGCGTTCTGCTCATCGTCAAGCACCCGGTGGGGGGCATACGAACATATTTTCGATATGTTTATAAGAATTTCAGCCCAGTGAGGTATCATTTCACACTTCTGGCACCTGATGTGCCGGAAGTTCAGGTATTACTGGAGGATCTCAAAGATCTCGACATTGAGTACGTTCCGGTTAGCCGGCAAGCAAACAATAAGGAGCTTTTCAAACTCGTCTCAAAGATTATCCGTACTCACTCCTTTGAACTGATTCATTCTCACGGTTTTACGGCTGGGGTGTGCGCTGTCAGCGGTGCCCTTACCAAGCGCATCCCTCATCTGTTGACCTGTCATGATGTTATCGGGTCCGGACAGCTTGTCGGACTTAAGGGTTATGTCATGAGGTTAGGGCTAGGGGGGCTCTTATCCATGATTGATTCTATACACTGTGCTAGCAACGATGCTCGTGACAATTTGCTCGCACACGTCCCCATTCTAAAACTTAAGAGGAAAAAAGTCGTCGCAATTCCTCATGGTATTGAGAGCGAGAGATTTTTGAATGCGGAGAGAAGGGATTTGAGGAGAGAGTTTGATCTGCCTCCTGATACTTTCCTCATAGGCTTTTTGGGCAGATTCATGTCTCTGAAAGGATTCCGTTACCTTGTGGACGCGTTTGAGCAGGTAAGAAAAATGGAGGGCCTTCCGAAGAAGCCATTGCTGTTAACTTTTAGTCAGCCAGACGGGTTTATCAGAGAGGATCAGGACTATGTGAAGCAAAAGGGTCTCGGTGAGTCAGTGTTATTCTTGCCATTTGTGTCAAACGTCGCATCGACTCTGAAGGGGCTGGACATCGTAGCAATGCCCTCGCTTTCGGAGGCATGTGGCTTACTTGCGATGGAAACACTGGTAGCCGGCATACCTCTTGTGGGAACAAATTGCATAGGGCTGAGGGAAGTGTTGCAAAACACGCCGGCATACGTGGTCCCTGCGAAAGATAGTACTGCCTTATCCGAAGCTCTGGCAATGGAGATGAGAGCCCCAACGATGAGCCGTGCAAAAAAGTTCGCAACAGAGGCTGCAAACCGATTTGAGGTGAAAAGGAGCGTGGCAGAGGTTGAAAAGTTAATGCTCGAGCTCATCGAAGGATGAACTTGCCTCGCCCTCTAGTATACTCTCATATGAGAAAACAATTGAATAACGTAGTTCTGAAAATTCTGATACTTGATGAAGAGCTCCCATATCCGACTAATACTGGGAAACGTATTCGGAGCTTTAATCTCTATCGCCGTCTGGGAACGACTTTGCGAATACGGTACATCGGTTACGGAGATTCCGATTCAGCGGCTGCGAAGGTACTGAGGGCTGAAGGGATAGAACCGATCTTAGTGTCTAGGAGGATGCCACCAAAACAAGGTCCCGCATTCTATTTGTCTTTATTGACTAATCTGCTCTCACCTCTTCCGTACATTGTCACAAGCCACTATTCAAAGAGCTATCAGGATGTAGTACTCGCTAGCTTGGCTGAATTCCAACCTGATTTAGTTCTCTGTGAATGGACTCCTTATGCGATCTATGTCATGAAGTTATTATCAGTGAAAAAGCTGGTATCAGCCCACAATGTCGAAGCGGATATTTGGCAACGGTACCATGAAAACGAGACCAACCTTCTGCGCCGATGGTACATCTGGGAGCAGTGGCGTAAGGTTCAGTTATTTGAACAGTCGGCCCTGACATGGGTAGATGGTGCGACAGCGGTTTCTGACCTGGATCGTATAAGTTTAGCTAAGCACCATCCACAGTTACGAATAGCTGTGATACCCAATGGGGTCGATTTAGAGTATTTTCGTCCCTTGCCGCCACCTACCCAAGCACACCACCTGGTATTCACGGGGTCCATGGACTGGCGACCAAATCAGGATGCAGCGCACTATTTCATCCGGGAAATACTGCCGATATTAAAGCAGGTACGTCCTGATCTTGAATGCACTTTTGTGGGACGTAATCCGCCAATAGATATCCTGCGTCTGGGAGAGATATCCGGGGTGCATATCACGGGAACTGTGGCGGACGTGAGGCCCTATGTCGAGCGGGCGTCCGTGTATGTCGTCCCATTGAGGATTGGCGGCGGTTCTCGTCTGAAGATTCTGGAAGCCTTGGCTATGGAGCGCCCAGTCGTATCAACCACTATTGGGGCAGAGGGGCTAGACGTCGTCCATAATCAGCACATTATGCTGGCCGATGATCCCAGAACCTTCGCACAGACAGTGTTACGGCTTCTTAACGATTCAAACCGGTGCCAGGAATTGGCTACTGAGGGTAGGAGGTTGGTTGAGCAACGGTATGGATGGGATGCTTTGGCTGAGCGATTCACTAATTATATTAATGATGTTGTCCAGGGGAAAGGATGTTGCTGATCACTTTGAATAGCCGTTCACGAATGTTCTGTAGGCATGGTGGCTAGTTTGTTCTAGAGTAGCTCTCCGCTAATAGTAGATTTGACCGACCGCTCGTGCGATTCCAACACAAGCGTAATCTAAGTCAAAAAGGAAAAAACTGATGTGCGGTATATGCGGGTTCTTTGGTAAAAGCAGCGCAATTTCCAATAGCACATTGGAAAGGATGAACAACGTGCTGATCCGACGAGGACCAGACGAAAGTGGAATTTTTCTGGAACCTGGTGTCGGCTTGGCCATGAGACGCTTGAGCGTCATCGATTTGGATACGGGGCGCCAGCCAATTCACAATGAGGATGCTACTGTTTGGGTCGTCTTCAACGGAGAGATCTATAACTATCGTGATCTGAGAGCCCTGCTGTCGAAGCGTGGTCATCGATTCTATACTAATTCTGATACAGAAGTAATTGTCCATCTATATGAGGAGTATGGTGCCAAGCTCGTCGATCATCTCCGAGGTATGTTTGCCTTCTCTCTGTGGGACAAGCACCGTCGACGTGGACTCATTGCGCGAGACAGGCTCGGGGTCAAACCGCTATTTTATGCACAAGTTGGCGACACGCTGTTGTTTGGCTCTGAACTAAAGGCCATCATCGCATCAGGCATGGTAGATCGGAAACTTGATCAGCAAGCCCTCGACGCCTTTATGACCTACACATATATCCCGGCACCGCTCACAATCTATAGTGGCGTTCGGAAGCTGGAACCAGGTCACCTGCTGGTCTGGGAGTCAGGCAAGGTGCAGAATCAGCGATACTGGGATCTCAATGTCGCCCAGCCTGACTACCGTACCGATGAGGAGGAATGGGTTGAACGTTTTGAGCGAGCGATTGAGGATGCAGTAAGCTCGCATATGGTCAGCGACGTGCCGATCGGGGCGTTCTTGTCAGGTGGGATTGATAGCAGCCTCGTTGTCGCATTAATGAGTCGCTGGGGGAGCGATCCAATACAGACTTTTACCATGGGCTTTGGTGGAGCGCAAAATCCGCTGCTTGATGAGCGCCCACTAGCCAAACAGGTCGCTGATCGTTACGGATGCAATTTCCATGAACACACCGTGTACCCAGACTTCCGCCACATCGTTGGAGAGATTGTTGACGCCTTCGATGAGCCCTTTGCTGACGACTCAGTGATCCCGAGTTATTACGTTTCGCAGTTTACACGCCGTAGCGTCAAAGTAGCCATGTCTGGTCTGGGTGGCGACGAACTGTTCGCTGGCTACGCACGATATTCCGGCCTGCTGCTTAGTCAGACCTACTCTGTATTTGTGCCAAGAGTCTTACATAGACGGTTGATCGACCCGCTAGTTCAATATCTGCCTGAACCTGCTCACGGTGGTCACCACATCGATCATGCGAAGAGGTTTTCTTCCGCGGCGCTACTATCACCTGCCGAACGCTACCTTGGCTTTGTGTCGACCCTCCATTCGCGTGAGCGGCATCGCCTCTATGTCGGTGACACGGCTAGGAAGATTGACCTTGAAGCAACTGACCGAATCGTTACAGACCAGTTTGATCGATGTGGTGCTCCAGACGATGTGACCAAGGCATTGTACGTCGATATCAAGATGTACATGCCCGATGATATTCTTGCTCTTTCGGATCGACTGAGTATGTGGCACTCCCTTGAAGTTCGCGTGCCACTCGCCGATCATCGCTTAGTCGAACTAAGTGCTGAGCTTCCTGTCAAATACAAGCTTGATTGGCGTCGGAGGAAAATCCTGTTAAAGCAGATTGCGGCACGCTGGTTACCATCCGAAATACTGACGCATCGCAAGCAAGGCTTCGAATCCCCGATGGCTGCATGGCTCCGCACGGATTTGGCCAATTACGCGCGAGACATCTTGGGGAAGAATCGCTTGGGAAAGTCTGAACTGTTTGATTGCGACTATGTATCTGCAAAGCTGGAAGAACAGCTTGCTGGCCGCCATAAGAACAACAAGTTGCTCTTTTCACTGATAATGTTTCAGGAATGGTACGAACGGCAGAGTATCTAAGGTCGAACTTATCTTCGGTTGTCGTAGAAGGACGATTCCCATTTGCGAAACAAGTGTATCCATTGTGGGGTAATACGAGATAGTATTACAGATTTCATTCGCTTTTCGGAGAGCTGCCAAAAATGAGAGGATTATCTGTCGCAAAGGCTAGCTTGCAAGTGTTACGGGATGTTGCCGCACGATTTCCTAGGTCGTGGCAATCTGAGCTTAAGCGCCTTCATTATCGTCACCGCATCCGTCGTGGCACCTTTTGTTCTGATGAACCAGAGTTTTCGATATTGTCTCGATTCGTTACCAATGGAGATTGGGTTGTTGATATCGGTGCAAATGTTGGCTTCTACACAAAGCGCCTCGCTGAACTAGTTGGCTCGGAAGGCCGAGTGCTGGCGTTTGAGCCTGTGCCGGAAACTTTTGTGCTATTGGCTAGTAACACTGCACTATGTGGCTTCACCAATGTAACACTATTCAATACAGCTGTTTCAGAAGAAACTAAGTTGGTGGGAATATCCATACCGGACTACTCCAATACGAGTCAGTTAAATTATTACCAAGCACACCTCACAAGCTCGGCGGACAGCAATTTGCGGATCTTGACGGTCAGCCTTGATTCTATTCAGATTCCGGAAAAGGTTAAACTCATAAAAATTGATGCTGAGGGACACGAATACTCTGTTCTCAAGGGAATGCGGAACACTTTGTTACGGGACCATCCAATTCTTATTATAGAGGCGCCTCACGGTGAAACGAGAGAACTTCTAGAATCACTGGGATATATCAGTACGGCATTACCTGAATCACCAAATGTGGTTTTTCATAGCAAGGACGTGCAATGGGAAGACTTGAAGAAAAGCTGATCTCATGTGTTGCTCCACCAACGGAACAATCCGCAGGTCGGTGGGAACCTAAACTCCCTTATCCATATCCTGAAGGGCTGCACCCAATCTAGACTATTGAACTCTCACGTTAGTCGGTGCAGGTGGTGGTGTGGCAGTGCTTGAACCTGAGCCACCAATGGTCGCATCTGACATTGACCCCGATGCGCCAGTTCCCGCATCCGAGTATATTTCAATGTTATCGAAATAGATGTAGTTCGTAGCGTCATGGGCGTCTTCGAAATTAGATGTCAGATAAAATGGAAGCCATTTCTGTCCACCCATACTCACGTTGTTATCGCGGACCAGTACTTTGTCATGCCAAACCTTGATTTTTCCTGTTGCGTGATTAAAGTAATATTCGACTGTGTGCCAGGAATTTGAGAGGCCAGTGTTATCCCCCGCGGCCCCGCCCCAATAAGTAGTTAATGCTGTATTCCCTGCGTTGCCCCGATTGTTCATGCTTGGTCCTGGGAAAGCGGTAGCATATATGTCTCTATAGGTGGCCTGATTACCATCCCAATAGTAGATACGCAGTAATTTTAACGAAGAACCGTCGGTCCGATTCACATTATTGTCAAGGCGCACTTTGAAGCGATAGAATATTTCGTTCGTATACGGCACTGAATTAATCGTCAACGACTCATATTTGGTGGGAGCATTCCAGGCTACTGTTCCGTTCCAGTTGCAGCGAGCCATCCGCGATCCCGCAAAGGCACCCTTCAAACCATCTACAGCTGAGGTTGTAACTGTGCACCTATTGCGGTTACCGTCCTGACTCCACTTATTTGTGGTCCCATCCTCGAAATCATCGTAAAAGACTCGGCTTGCTGCATAGGATACGTCCAAGAACGCGACCGGAGACAGTAAAAGCATGGTAAAACTCAGACAGATGAATCGCTTAAACTTTCCTGCCGATAGTAATCGTTTCATATGGGCCGTATGCATAATACAAACTCCTTTGCCAGCAGTGACAAGAATAAGAAGCAGAGATACGCATTAAGCTTATCATTGCTTGTCATGGTAATGACATGAGCAAGATGCGTGCTAGTTTCATGCTGGTTTAAAAAATTGTTTGGACGACAAGCATCATTGAACATCAACACGTTATGCAATCTTTCGGCTGCATCACCCTCGATCTAAATTTAAGCCTGCGTAATTAATCGTTCTTTCCATCGTCATTCTCACGTACCTTTCAGCGGGCATCCAGGACCTTCAAAGCGCCTGGATGCCCGTTGCTGTTTTGTGGTTCATTTTTTGAAGCCGCATTCTCCTCCAAGGTCTACCCTGGAGTTGCTGAAAGATCCCCGTCGTTGAATCATGGGATTGTCTTGCTGACTTCGCTAGAGGTAGGTCCCTCACCAGTGCTATTCGTTGCCGAGACCGCAAAATAGTAGGTTCGACCACGAGTCAAGCTGTTCACGGTCGATGATGTGGCAGTGCCTGCGTTGATGGTTCGCGTATACTGGCGGGGAGCTTCCCCCACATAGACTTTATAGCCGGTGACCGATGCGCCGGTAACTGCATTCCACGTGACCGTTGCGGAGGATGTCGAAGTAGTTGGAGGGGGCGGCGACGAGGTGGCAGGCGAGATAATCAATGTGACCGGAGCTTTATAGGTGCACCAGGTGCCCACCTTGATGGTGGCGGTTCCGGTGTAGGTGCCGGCTCCTCTCCCGCTCGTATTGACTGCGACCGTGAGCTTCTTACTTGATGTCATGCTTGTGCTGGTGGGAGACACCGTCAGCCAAGATTGATTGTCTGAGGCTGTGAGCGTAGCGGTCGTAGAGCTACTCCTGGAGACAGTTATAGTCTGGTTCGGCGGATTTGTCGCACCCTGCACCGAGTGAAATGTCAGCGATGTCGGGGTAATAGGAAGATGGCACGCCAACCCTTCCGACACGAGTCCCAGGCAGATAAATGTGATGAAGCCGATTTTCCATAACCCAAACCCAGACCTAGTCCCGCAACGAGCAATACAGCAGCTTCGAACTATTTCGTGAATGATTTGTTGAGCGTGTCTCATTGGTATATTAACCCTTCCGTCTGTGCGAACCCCACTACTTTGTCCGCTGTGGTTAAGATCCAGCCGTACGAACTACGACAAAGTTGTGGGGTTTCTGACCCAAAGATCACCCGATTCTCCTTGTTAGGATTGGGCTGGTGTTGTTTCCGCCGTAATTTCGTTTGAGCACATGGTTTCCGATTGATCCTCGTTAAACGCCCGGATCACGAAAAAATATTGAGCGTTAGGTTCGAGACCGGTGATGGTTGCCTGTGGGGCATCGACGGTTTCCTTCTCTCCACGAGTACAAGAAACTGGTTCATCTGAAACGATTTCGTCGGATGCGACTTCGTCGGACGATTGCTTTCCATAGTAGAACTCGTAACCAGCTGCTACGAAACCGGGTGGAGGTTCCCAAGTCACCTGCGCAGTAACTCCTGTTCCGGTCGAAGACATCGTAACGATCGGATCTTCATCCCCACCGTCGGCATGCGCGATCCCAGAATTGGGGTCAATCCCTCCTGCCTCTTCACCCGCGCAACTAGCGAGTGACATAAGCAAAGGAATCACAAGAATCAGACGAACCATCGAGGTAACTAACTTACTACTGACAGAACGAATCAATGTTTCAAGTGTCAACATAATAGCCGCACTCCTAAAGGTGTATTCATTCAGATAGAACCACTGGTGCTACTAGGCCTGATTTGACTCACGATCACAGTAGGCTAGACATTCACCATCAATTCATATCCTTGGACGATAGCAGCATTGAGCAATAGCGATGCCGGGATAAGCATGACAAAATAGCACGGTTTATCAACTACTTATATGAAACGATTAGGGTCTTTAGGATGTAGACGGTGTAGGGATCACCCTTCAGAAAGACCAACAGCGTGAAGGGCTCACCCTTCAGAAAGGTCAACGGAGAACAAGAATGGACCCAGAGGTCATCCCTGGTTTCTGCTGGCACGGCTCCGGGGAGCCTACCCAGAAAACTAATTATCGTGGATGAAGCCCTGAGTGACTTGCCGTACCCGCCTCACATCTGCCCAACGAACCCACGTTCTGGACTTACCTTCTGAGCCTCGCGAGTTAGTACGTTTCTACACATTCATCATGTCTGAGTGGACTCGTCTCCGTACTCGACTGGGTAGCCATAACCGTCTGAGCTTTGCCGTGCAACGGACCATGCCCACACATCCTGGACGGCCATGGTTCGGAGAGGTGGTATTGACTATTGCCATGCTGCAATAGGTCGCGCCGCAAATCTCTATGGCTCCAGACGCCATCCTGACCAACCTTATGCAGCTTGCTGCCGGTACGATTGCCGTCATCTAGAAAGAACGGTGGAAGATCAAACGGTTCTTCAAGGCTTGAACCGGCATCTCCGGATCAAGCAGTTTGCGATGCCGCTGTTTCAACGGGAAGGGCGGGGGAAGGTCCTGTACGCGGAGGCGGAGCCACAGCAATTGGTTATGAGTCAGCTGTACGCCGAGCAACAAGTCAGTGTCGATGTGGAGAACTGGCTCTCGGCGATCGTGCGGGCTCGAGATCGGGTGACGGCGGTGACGGAAGCGCTGCGGTTGGCCAAGACGTTGGAAGAGGGCGAACGGACTCGCTTCAATTTGGGTGCCAGCACCGTGCTGTTTGTGAAACATCGGGAGCGCAACGTAGTGGAAACAGCGTATCAGCTGTATCGGGCGCAGGCCGACTATGCGGTGGCGCGTGGAGGGATGCTGTGGGCAAGGGGCGCGCTGTCGAAGCCTTGGCCGACAGAGTCCTTGGCGAAGTATGGGGATCCGAAGACGGCGGCCGGTCTCTCGGGTCACCCCGTGGCTGGACGCGACTAGGTTGCCGGAGGAATGTCGCGTACCTTACCGAATTGCTCAGCCCTCTGCTTCAAACAGTATGATCGTAGTGTTGGGCTACGTTCCACATCAAGTGATGGTTTTGTGCAAAGGGCAGGGGAGAGACCTGTCGCCTTCTGCAACAGTAGCGGTCTCCTCCCTGTCGCAACTTTCCCCTATGCTCGTCCTCTCCTCTCTCCCACCTGTATATAAGTCATGAATTTCACAGTCGAATGCTGCCTCATTTGATCGGTTTCTCTGACCGGCTCTCTCCTTGCAGTTCAGCGGTCTCTGTCATCACGGAATCTGTTCATGTGGCTTTCCCCAAGCATGCAACGACGACGCGCGGTCACAGGGCCTAGCCTTTTTCTCATCCTCACCACAGTCTTCTGCCTGCCGGGTGTCGGAATTGCGGCCGCAGAGTCGCCTGATTCAAGCCCACCTGAACTCAAGCTGAGCCTCCGTGATGCCATTCAGGCCGCCATCGACAACAACGTCAACGTCAGGTTGCTGAAAGAGCGCATCGCGGCAGCACAAGCACAGGCTAATACGAGCTTCGGCGCACTCCTGCCGAACGTATCCGGGTACGTCAGCGGGCGGAGCCAGACCGTCAATCTCGGTGCGTTTGGACTCCCACCCGACCGACTTGCCGGGTTGGGCCTCAGGCGCAGCGTAACGGACCCGTTCGAGGTGTATGACGCGCGTGCGACGCTCGTGCAAAACATTTTCAGCCTCAGTCTGATTCAACGATGGCGTGCCGCTAAAAGCGGTGTGGACGTCGCTAGTTTGGAGGCGGAGGTCACCAAGCGGGATGTGATGGCGACCGTTGGATTGCTCTATATCGAAGCGTTACGGGCCGATGAAGCGGTCAAGGCGCGGCAAGCCGACATCGACCTGGCCCAACAATTGGTCAAGCTGGCGAAAGACAGGAGGTCGGCCGGGGTCGCAACCGGTCTCGACGTGACGAGAGAAGAGGTCCAGCTGGAGAATCATCGACTGCAATTGCTGGTCGCCCAGAACGATCAAGAGAGCGCCAAACTCAGCCTCATCCGTGCCCTCGGGATCGACTTCGAGGTGCGGGTGGTCTTGACCGACGAACTCCGGTTTGTGCCGGAGCAGGCACAGTCGCCTGAGCACGTCCTCACGATTGCGCGGGAACAGAGGCTGGAGTTAAGGGCGCAGGAGAACCGGCAGAAACTCGCAGCACTCAGCTTGAGTTCCGTGACCAGCGAACGGGTTCCATCCCTCTCGCTCGCCGGCGACTATGGCTGGATCGGGCTGAAGCCGGAAGACGCATTGGCCACGCGTTCGATCGGACTGACCTTTTCCATTCCGATTTTCGACGGCGGCCAGCGGGAAAGCCGGATTTCAGAAACCCGTAGTCGGGTGCGGCAAGAATTGATCCGTATGAAGGACGTGTCCGATCAAGTGACGCTGGAAGTCCGGAACGCGCTCCTGACGCTGGAGTCGTCTCAGCAGCAAGTCGCAGTGGCTCAGAAGGGGATCGATCTGGCCGCCAAAGAGTTGACCTTTGCTCGTGATCGGTTCCAAGCCGGGCTGACGACCAACATTGAAGTCACCAACGCCCAGACGTCCATGGCTCGCGCGCGGGACAATCTGATTGAGGCGCTGTTCCGCTTCAACGCCTCACGGATCAATCTGGCTCGCGCCAAGGGCGAAATCGACAAACTCTTCTGAAGACATGGACCGATGGCAGTGATGAGACAACAACTCATGGTCCTCCCGGTCCTAGCCGTTGTCGCCGGAATCGGGTATGTGGCGATGGACCGTTGGGTCTGGAACAGCGGATTGCCGGAGGGCTTGATCCAGGTGAACGGCCGGATCGAGGGAGACCACGTGGCGATCGCAGGCAAATATCCCGGACGCATTCAGGAATTGCTGGTTCGCGAGGGAGATCAGGTCACGAAGGGACAAGTTCTTGTAAAGCTGGACGACGCCCAAACCACCGCACGGGTCGAGCAAGCACGGCGTGCGTTCGAAGCCGTTGAGGCGGAGGTGCAAGCTGCTCACGCAGACCTCGCGGTGTTGAACCTGGATGTCCCGTTGGCGATCGAATCAGCCGGTGCCGAGGTTGTTGAGTACCACGCGAAGGTGGCCAAAGCGAATGCTGTGGAGAAGGAAGCGAGAAGCGATGCGCAGCGGTTTCGTGAATTGGTCGAGAAGGACGAAGCGACGAGACAACAGTGGGAACAGGCTGAAATGCGATGGAACGTGGCCAAGAAAGAGATTGAGATCGCTCATGCAGGGCAGGCCCAGGCAGAAAAGAAATCGGCGCAAGCCGAGCTGGGGTGGACACGCATCAAAGCAAAAGAGGCGGAGGTCGCGGCCTTGGAACGTCGGCGGGACCAGGCCTCTGCAGTGCTGGAAGAGACCCAGAGTGTGTTGACGGACCTCACGATTACCGCCCCGTCCGATGGAACGATCACGACACGCATGGTCGATGTGGGGGAAGTCGTCTCAACCGGTGCCCCTCTCCTGGAATTAGTGAATCTCGATCGATTGTACCTCAAGGTGTATGTGCCTGAGGTGCAGATCGGAAAGGTTCGGCTGGATCTTCCGGCGAAGATCTATACGGATGCATTCCTCGACCACCCGTTTGACGCGACGGTCCGGTATATCGCGTCCAAAGCCGAATTCACCCCGAAGGAAGTTCAAACTCCGGATGAGCGAGTGAAATTGATTTTTCCGGTCAAATTGTATCTCACCGAGAATCCCGATCATCGCCTGACACCGGGACTTCCCGCTGATGCGATCATTCGTTGGAAGGACGATGTGGCATGGGTGAAGCCGAGGGGTTAGGGCAAGCGGGGAACCTTCGTGCTCGCTGAGCGAGCACGAGTCGGGTAAAGCGGAGTCTTGGCGATGCGGGAATGGGCGGGTGTAATTCATGGTGCTCGCCCAATGCCCGCAGTAAAGGGTCCCCCACTCGTCCTAACTTGAAGAGAATGGAAGAAATGGGAACAAAACATTCTTCTGAGTATTCGGACACGATCGTCCAGGTGTCAGGATTCGTCAAGCGCTACAAGCATGACGTGGCGGTCGACGGGGTCGATCTTGAGATCAGGAGAGGAGAAATCTACGGGCTGATCGGGCCGGATGGTTCTGGCAAGAGCAGCCTGATGAAGGCGATCGCCGGGGTGTTGACCTATGATGCCGGTGCCGTCGACGTATTCGGGACCAGGGTCGATTCCGAGCGAGCTGCCGAACGAATCAAGCCGAATATCGGTTTTCTGCCACAGGGACTCGGGCTCAATCTCTACCCCGATCTGTCCATCGACGAGAATATCGACTTCTTTGCACAGCTTCGTCTGGTTCCGGACAAGGACTTGGCTGAACGCAAGGCCAGACTGCTGGCCATGACCAGACTCGATCGATTCCGCGACCGTCCGATGAAGAATCTCTCGGGGGGGATGAAGCAGAAGCTCGGCTTGATTTGCACGCTCATCCATGGACCGGCTCTGGTGATTCTCGACGAACCGACGACCGGTGTCGATCCGGTCTCGCGCCGTGATTTTTGGTCGATCCTGGCCGATCTGCTACAGGAAAAAGGTATGACGGCCTTGGTTTCTACGGCGTACATGGATGAAGCGGCCAGATTTCATCGGCTTTCCTTCCTATCGAGAGGAAAGGTACTGGTTTCGGGGACTCCCACGGACGTGCAGGCGCTGGTTCCTGGGTCGGTCGTCACGTTCGAAGCCACACCGCAGGTCGAGGCGATAACCCGGTTGAAACACTCGTTCAAGCAGGTCGAATCGTTGGGGCCTCGGTTGCATGTATTCACCCCCACGGTCGATCAGTCTGAAGCGCAACTCCAGATCGAAACTGCACTGGGCGACCTCGCCCCTTCGTCGGTCAGGGTGGAGGAGCCGGAGCTGGAAGATGTGTTCGTAGCGCTGCTGCTTCAACATGGCGAACATAAACCGGCGTCCGGTGGACGATCGGCATCAACAACAGTGCACGATCACAATGAGTCGGCGATCGAAGCCGAAGGACTGATCAGAGATTTTGGGTCCTTCCGCGCGGTTGATCAAGTGAGTTTTCAGGTCAAACAGGGGGAAATATTCGGCCTGTTGGGTGCCAATGGTGCGGGCAAAACGACCGTCATCAAAATGCTGAACGGGATCCTCTTGCCGACGGGCGGGACCGGACTCGTGGCGGGGGCCGATATGCGGACGGCGGCCGGTTCCATCAAGGAACGAATCGGGTATATGTCTCAGGCTTTTTCGCTCTACCTGGATTTGACCGTTGAGGAAAACATCAGGCTCTTCGCCGGGATTTACGGACTCAATGAGCGCGCCATGGCCGAACGGTATCGGTGGATCATCACCATGGCGGGATTGTCGGGGTACGAATCGAGCTTGACCAGTCGACTGCCGATGGGAGTCCGGCAAAGGCTGGCGCTCGGCTGCGCCTTGGTGCACAACCCTCGCGTCTTGTTTCTCGATGAACCGACCTCCGGGGTCGATCCGATCGGGCGCCGCCACTTCTGGGAGATCTTGTCACGGCTCGCGCGTGAGGACGGTGTCGCGATTCTGATCACCACCCACTATATGAGCGAGGCCGAGCACTGTGACAATCTGGCCCTCATGTATGCGGGACGGATCGTGGCGGAGGGCTCCCCGGCGGATATGAAACGCCAAGTCGAGCAGAAGGCGGGCCGCCTGTATGAAGTCGTTGCCGATCAACCGGCCAAGGCGGTGGTGCATCTGCGGCAAGCCGGGTTTCACGGGGCGGCGCTCTTTGGGACCAAACTCCATTTCTTTTGTCGTGACCCGCTTCGAGACAAGGACTGCGCACGTCAAGCGTTGGAAGGGAGCGGGGTACGGGTCGCCTCTATCCATGAGCGGCCGCTGAGTTTGGAAGACGTGTTTGTCTACCGAGTCATGGCGTTGGAACAGGCGGCCAAGCAGGAGGAGGCGGCATGAACCTGAGGCGAATCGCGGCCGTGGCGACGAAGGAATGGAAAGAAACGGTCCGCGACCGATTGTTCCTGCTCATGTCCTTTTTACTGCCGCCGCTGTGGATGGTGGTGTTCGGGCATGGGTTAGTGCTGGACGTCGAGCATGTTCCATTCGCGTGGTTGGATCGAGATCAGTCGTCGCTGAGCCGAGACTACCTCTATCGGTTCATGGGATCCCGCTATTTCGACTACCGTGGATCCATCTACAATGAACGGGACATCGATCGGTTGCTGGGTGACACGGCGATTCGGATGGCGATCATCGTGCCGGATCGGTTTGAAGAACGGCTCCTGGCGGGAAGACCCGTGGCGATCCAAACCCTGCTGGACGGTACGTTCCCATTGCACGCCGATACCTTGAAGGGCTATGTGATTGCGATCAACAGTGCGTTCACCCAGGAATTGCTCACAGATTTCCTGGCGCGCACGAGAGGACTTGTGCCGGAGGAGGCGCGCCGATTCGTGGAGCCTGTGTCCATCGAGACAAGGTACCTGTATAACCAAGAAGTTCGGAGTACGTGGTCGATGGTGCCGGCCCTGATCATGTTCGCGTTGATGGTGGCGTCACCATTGCTCACGGCTTTGGGGGTGGTCCGAGAAAAAGAGACGGGCTCGATTTATAACATCTATAGCGCGACGGTCAGCAAGGCGGAGTTTTTGATCGGCAAGCTCGTTCCGTATTTCATCATCTCGATGATCAACGTCGTGGTGCTGTGGTTGCTGGCTGTCTCGATTTTTCGGGTCCCGTTCAAAGGAAGTTTCATGGTCTTTTTCGCGGCCTCGTTGTTCTTTGTCCTGTGCGCCACCGGCATTGGGCTCATCATCTCTCTCTTGGTACGGACGCAAATGGCGGCGCTGATCATTACCATCATCATTGCCATGGTTCCGACCCTTCTCTTTTCTGGCTTGCTCGTTCCGGTGTCATCGCTAAGCCCCGGCGCTCAGATCCAGGCCCATTTGTTCCCCGCCATGTACTACACCGACGTGGTGCGAGGAAGTTTTCTCAAAGGGCTGGACCTGAACGCCATGTGGACCGACTTGTTCGCGCTGGCAGTCTTTGCCGTCGTGTTGCGGCTGGTGGCCTATGGTCTCTTCACAAAACGGCCGAAGACCTGAACAGGTGCGGCCGGGGAGCTGGCTTGAGTGAGGGGAACGGGTGAATAGGAACGAGGGTTCGAGTTTCGAAGCCGTGCGCTTGTGGGCACTTCGTCTGTTCGTTATGACACGGAAGGAGTTGCTTCAGTTGGGGCGCGACGTTCCGTTGCTGTTGTTTCTGCTGTATTCCTTCTCGCTCTCCGTGTACATCAGCGGCGCAGGAATCGCGATGCAATTAACCAACGCCAGCCTGTTGGTGCATGACGACGACCACAGTGAATCTTCACGAGAATTAATCCATCGGTTCCGCGAACCCTATTTCCGGTTCGACGGAGAGGTATCGGACCCGAAGGAAGGCCTGGCGCGGCTCGACCAAGGAACCGCCATGGTGCTGCTTGACATCCCTCCACGGTTTCATGAGTCAATCCTTGGGTGGGAACCGATTGCAGTTCAATTGCAGGTCGACACCACCAATGCGCCGCAAGGGCTGTCGGCAGCTGCCTATGCCGCCCGTATCGTCGGGGAATTTTCCTTCGACGTCGCCCAGTCTCGACTCGGTGCCGCCTCGGGCGACGACATGCAAATGCCGGTGATCAACAGCGCCCATCGAGTCTGGTTCAACCAAGATCAGGACGAAACCTGGTTCCAGTCCATCTCCCATATCCTGCGCATGATCACGCTGTTCGGCTTTCTCCTGCCTGCCGCGGCGTTGGTACGCGAAAAAGAGCATGGAACCGTTGAGCAGTTGCTCGTGTCCCCCGTCACGCCCCTTCAGATCATGCTGTCGAAGGTGCTGGCCATGACGCTGGTGATACTGGCCGCCACGGCGCTTGCGATGGTGACCGTGCTCAAGCCGGTCTTCGGTGTGCCGATCAAGGGGCAGCGTCTCCCTGTTCTTTCTGGTCACGATGCTGTACAGCTTCACAACCGCCGGGCTCGGTCTGTTTGCCGCCACCGTCACCAAGAACCAGGCACAGGTCGGGATGGTCGCTTTGCTGGTGATCGCGCCCATGTTGTTGCTGTCGGGCATCACGACACCGTTTGAAGCCATGCCTCCATGGGTCCAGTCCCTCATGGCACTGTCTCCACTCCGGTACTATATCGATGTGACCTATGGCGTGTTGCTCAAGGGAGTCGGACTTGAGTTGCTGTGGGACTCCATCTTGGCGATGGCCCTTTTGGGCGGAACGATGTTCGGGCTTGGCCTTTGGCGTTTTCGTAGACAATTCGAATAGAGGGTAAGGAGTTGGGGGTGACAGGGTTGAAACCTTTTCACCGACTACTTAGAATCCACCGACGGGGTCATTCATTCGGAACCGTGGTCAGCCGCGAGACCTAGCTGCTGACCCATGCACGAGCACGGTATGACAAGACGCCTTGAAACGGATGAACCGGCCGGAGATGAGAGGCAACCTGAAGCGGAAGGCGCCTCGCTGTTAAATCGTCGGAGTCTCCTCGCGGGAGCGGCGAGCATGGTGGGCGCGATCGTGCTCCAGTCCGTGACAGGATCCGCGGACACGGCCACGCCGGTGGCGCCGGACGATCCGACCCGCGTACCGGGCAAGGCTCCCACGCCCTATGGGCAACGGTCAACCTTTGAAACGGCCACCCGTATGCCTCGTGCCCAGTCCGCTTCGTTGACACCGCTGCAAGACTCTCACGGGATTCTGACTCCCTCGGCATTGCACTTCGAACGACATCACAATGGGGTGCCGACGATCAACCCGGCGCACCACCGGCTTCTTGTTCATGGGTTGGTGGACCAGCCCTGGACCTTCACCGTAGACGATCTGAAGCGGTTCCCCGCCGTCTCACGGTTAGCTTTCATCGAATGTTCCGGTAATTCGGCCATCGAATGGCGTGGGCCGACCGGAAAGACCGTGCAAGAGACCCATGGACTGACGAGTACGAGTGAATGGACCGGCGTGGCATTCAAGACCCTCTTGCGCGAAGTCGGGGTGAGTCCCGAGGCGTCCTGGGTTTTGGCAGAAGGGAGCGATGCGGCAGCCATGACACGCAGCCTTCCGCTGGAATCCGTCCTGGATGAGGCGATGGTGTGTTATGCCCAGAACGGCGAACCGCTTCGTCCGGAACAGGGCTATCCGCTTCGCCTGGTCATCCCAGGCTGGGAAGGGAATACCTGCATTAAATGGTTACGACGATTGAAACTCGGCCGGGCACCCTTTATGACTCGTGAAGAGACGTCGCACTATACGGACTTGATGCCGGACGGCACGGCGCGCCAATTCACCATGCTCATGGAGGCGAAGTCCGTCATCACCTCTCCCTCAGGCGGACAACGCATCCAACCGGGATTCATCGAAATCCGTGGCTTGGCGTGGAGCGGCAGGGGTCGTATCACAGAGGTCGAGGTGAGCGTCGACGGAGGAAGATCCTGGCAGCGAGCGGCCCTACAGGATCCTGTGTTGCCCAAGTGCCATACGCGATTTTGTCTGCCCTGGCGATGGGGCGGAGAGGACGTGATTCTACAAAGCCGCTGTCAGGATGAGACCGGGTACCGGCAGCCGGATCACGCTTCCTTGGTGGCGGTCCGGGGGATAAACTCCTTCTACCATTACAATGCGATCCAGAGTTGGCAGATTGCCGCAGATGGGCACGTGAGCCATGTGCAGTCGTAACATCCTCTCAGTGGGACTGACCGCCATCCTGAGCCTGGGCTGCGGGAACCTGTGGGCCGGCGAGACAATCAACCGACAGGAACCTACGCACAGCTATGGAATAGGACAGGCCGCCACGGACCAGGAGCTCCAGGCGTGGAACATTGATGTAGCGCCGACGGGAGAAGGATTGCCTCTTGGGCGGGGGACGGTTCAGGAGGGAGCGTCTCTCTTTGCCGCTCGCTGCGCAGCCTGTCATGGTACCACGGGTCAGGAAGGCCCGATGGATCGCTTGGTCGGTGGCGTCGGCACGTTGGCGAGCCAACAACCGATCAAGACCATCGGCAGTTATTGGCCTTATGCCACCACGCTCTACGATTATATTCATCGCGCGATGCCCTTTTCTGCTCCGCAAAGTCTCGCACCGAACGAGGTCTACTCAATCGTGGCCTGGCTGCTGTACCAGAACGGGATCATAGCCAAGGATCTCGTGCTTGATGCCCAATCACTGCCGGTCATCTCCATGCCGAACCGGGGAGGTTTCGTTCAGGATCCCCGGCCGGACGTACCGAAACCCTAACCGGAGAGCATCTCGGTGTGTCGCCGCGCACCAGAGGGGGGGACGGGGGGGGGGGCGCCCCCGCCGGGGGACAAGGGGCGCAACGGGGGGGGGGACGGGGGCCCCCCCCAGCGACGAGGGGGGGCCCCCCCCCCGCGCGCCGGGGCCCCACGGCCCCCCCAAAACACCCTCTTCGGGCGGGGCCCGCCGCGCGGGGGGCCGGGGGGGGCCCGGGGCCACCCGCGCCAAAAGCGGCGCGCCACGCGGGGGACACGGCGGGACGAGGGGGGGGGGGGGGGCGGGCGAGAAGGGGGAGGGGGGCACCGGGGGGGCGCCGGGGAACGCGGGGGGAACCGCCCAAACAGCGGGTTTCTTTCCCAGGGGGGACCAAGGGGTGGGGCAGATCCAAACGTCTTTGGCCGCGCGATTGCCCGTCTTGATAGTTCTAGGATGCCGTTGAACGGATTCGATGGAACATTCTCGATGCCTGGGTTCGTCTTTCTCGGTCTCCACGACCTTGTCGTTGCGCCCTAATCTCGGGATTGTGCGGCGAAAGTCTTCAGGCCTTCGGCCCGTGATCCTGGATGAATGTGGTCTTCCGCTACAGGGCTTGTTTATGGGACTGTAGCAAGACTCCACGCCTCCCTCTCCCCGTTCTTCAGAACCGCAAAAAGCCTAAACGATCTTGAGCTTTTCGAGCACCAGCCGTACCTGGGGAATAAGGTCTCCTCTTTGCACAGTCGCTTGGAAGTGAAGCGCGACAAACAGGGAAGGCAGTGGGTGTCTTGTCCTTACCATAGCCGTCACCGTCCACTTTCCCTACGCGAGGTGCAACGATGGCCGAATCACCTACGTACAACGTGTCGAGCATCTCTCTGAGAGTCATGAGCGTGCTCCTTGCGGTGATTGTGTATCCGTTAGCGCCTGGTCTTATATGGGCTGAAGACTCAGCGGATCAGGTCGAATGGCAGAGGCGCGTGGTCTTGCGTGCCGGGCAGGAAGTGCAGGGCGATTACTTTGCCTTTGGCCCACATGTGGAGATTTCAGGGACGGTGCACGGTGACGTCTATGCCGCAGGGGCAGAGGTGCTAGTGGACGGAATCGTGGACGGGGATTTGATCGTGGCCGGTGGTGAAGTGCGGGTATCGGGGGAGGTCACACAGGATGCCAGGATAGCCGGAGGGACAGTGACGCTCAGCGGCAAGATTCACAGGAACGCAACCATCGCGGGCGGAGACGTGCATCTGACTGATTCCTCGCATCTCACAGGGAGTGCCGTGATCGGCGCCGGGAATCTGTTGCTTGGGGGATCGATCGACGGCAATGTCCGGATCGGTGCAGGCAATGTTACGCTGTCCAAGGCGATCGGCGGAGATTTTGCTGTCGCGTCACCGGCGATTCGTCTCACCTCCAGGGCGTCGGTCGGAAAAAACATCAGATATTGGAGCGACGATGAACCGTCGATCGATGAGGGAGCCACCGTGCGCGGCACCGTCACACGGCATCCCATCCCGGAAGTCTTCAAAGGCGAGGAAGCCAAACGGGGGCTTGCGGGAGTGAAGCTTATTGCCGGGTTGATCAGCTTCACCTCGACCTTGTTGCTCGGCCTTCTGCTCCTGCATATCTACCCCATCTTCACGTCGCGGGTCACGTTGAAGATTCAAGAACGGCCCTGGGTTGTGCTCGGAGTCGGCGGCGCATTGTTGTTCGGCGTTCCGCTGCTGATTGCCTTATGCATGGTCTCGATTCTGGGAATCCCGATCGGACTGATGCTGGCGGCGATGTATGTCGTGACCCTCTATCTGGGACGGGTATTCGTCATGTTGTGGCTTGGGCAACGGCTTCTAAGTTTGGTTTCGGCCCCATCTTCAACGACAAGAGCCTTCATCGCAGGACTCGTCGTCTATTTCATTCTCTCTCTCCTACCGTTGGTCGGAGGAGTGATCACGATGTTGACGATCGTGATAGGCCTCGGATCTATTCTGATGACGAAGAAGGAGTTAGTGGTGAAGTTGCGGAATGATCAGGTTGTGTAGTCCGGTGTCCCTGGTCGGTTTTTAAAAAACGGATGAGACTTGTGCATTTAGATTGTCTTAGGGGTGAGACCTCCTTAGAGTAGAACGGTGGGGAGATATCGCAATGACTGATGGACTGATCAGAGAGGTGGTTGGAGGGCGAAGCCCGCTGGTCGCCTATTTCTCTATGGAAATCGGTCTCGATCCCGCCATGCCGACGTATGCAGGTGGGTTGGGGGTGTTGGCGGGAGATTCAGTTCGATCTGCCGCCGATCTCCAAATTCCCATGGTGGCGGTCACACTCCTGCATCGGCGGGGATATTTTTATCAACGGTTGGACGAACAGGGCCGGCAGCGTGAAGAGCCGGTGGCCTGGCCGATCAATGATTTCTGCAATCCTGTACGCTCGCGTGTCACGGTCGAACTCGAGGATCGGACGGTACATGTGGGAGCCTGGCAATACCGTGTGAAGGGAGAGTTAGGAGATGAGGTGCCGGTCTACCTGCTCGACACGGATCTTCCCGAGAATCAGCCATGGGACCGGACGCTCACCGATCGGCTCTATGGCGGAGACGATTATTATCGACTCTGCCAGGAGCTTGTGCTGGGAGTCGGCGGATTTCGCATACTCCGGGCACTCGGTTACGGGCACCTCCGCCGATTTCATATGAATGAAGGGCACGCGGCCTTGCTCGTGCTCGCCTTGCTGGAAGAAAAACTCACGTCGAGGTCCTATGAGGAGGGTGTTCCAGCCGATCTGGTCGACGCCGTTCGCGAACAATGTGTGTTTACGACCCATACGCCGGTGCCGGCGGGGCATGATCAATTTCCCCAAGACCTGGCCCATCGGGTGCTCGGCGACCGGCGCTGTGCATGGCTCAAGGCCTGTGGGCATGACCATAGTTTGAACATGACGCAACTTGCGTTGGGTGGCTCACGGTTCGTGAATGGGGTCGCCATGAAACACGGCGAGGTGTCGCATAGCCTCTTCCCTGGGTACCCGATTCACTCGATTACGAACGGTGTCCACGCGGTGACCTGGGCTGCTCCCGCTTTTCAATCGCTCTACGACCGGCGTTTGCCTGACTGGCGGCGCGATCAACTCTCGCTTCGATACGCGATCAGCATTCCCGATCACGACATATGGGATGCGCACAGCGCGGCCAAGCGGGTATTGGTCGAATATGTGAATCGCGAGTCGAATGCCGGGTTCGACCGCGATGTGTTGACGATCGGGTTTGCCAGGCGGGCGGCGGCCTACAAGCGAGGGACTCTGATCTTTCACGATCTCGAACGGTTGGCCAAGATTGCCGAACAGATCGGAGCGGTTCAGATCGTTTTCGGAGGCAAGGCACATCCACGTGACCAGGATGGGAAAAACATTATTCAGAGAATTCATGAACTCCGCGATGCCTTGCGGGGGAAGGTTCGGGTCGCGTATCTCGCGAACTACGACATGACGCTCGCAAAACTGCTCTGTGCCGGTGTGGATGTGTGGCTCAACACGCCTCTCCCGCCGATGGAGGCCTCAGGAACCAGCGGCATGAAGGCGGCGGTCAATGGTGTGCCAAGTCTGAGCGTCCTCGATGGATGGTGGGTCGAGGGGCATGTGGAGGATGTGACCGGCTGGGCGATCGGCGATCGGATCGAAGCCTGCTCCGAGCCAAGTGGGGACATGGATGCGTGCCATGCCGCGGCGCTGTATGACAAACTAGAACGAAAGGTCTTGCCCTGCTACTACAATGATCATGAACGCTTCATCGGGATCATGCGGCATGCGATTGCGTTGAACGGCGGGTTTTTCAATACTCAGAGGATGATGGCCCAATATCTCCATAATGCATATCGATTGGTCGGGGAGTATCTCCGACGTGAATAGCGGCATGGCTTGATGGGAAGTCTGATTATGGAACTTTCATGACGGAGTCCATTTCGGCTTCCAGCGACGGCTTGATCCTGGTGATCAATGGAGGATCATCGACGCTCAAGTTTGCGTTGTTTCGCATTGGGACGACTCCGGTTCGTGAGCTGTCCGGTTCGATTGATCGTATCGGTTCGTCGGAAGGGACAATGAGATGGACACATGAGGGAGGCGCCACCGTTGGTTCTCAGGTGGTAGCTGTGCCGGACCATGCCGCCTGCATCGAGCCCCTGCTCAGCTGTGTCACAGACCGACAAGCGCACCGTCCACTGGTCGCAATAGGGCATCGAGTCGTACATGGTGGCCCACGCTATCGTGCTCCTCAACCGCTGACACCGGTTGTGATGGACGAGTTACAGCGGTTGAGTGCCTATGATCCTGAACATCTCCCGGGTCAGATTGAACTCATCAAGGGGTTGGCGCAACGGTACCCGCATCTTCCGCAAGTCGCCTGCTTCGACACTGCCTTTCACCGTGATCTGCCGCCTGTGGCTCGTCTCCTGGCCATTCCTCGACGGTATGAAAAGCTGGGCGTTCAACGATACGGATTTCATGGTCTCTCCTATGCCTTTCTCTTGAGAGAGTTGGGGCGGGTCGGTACTCCGCACGAGGTCAATGGTCGTGTCATCCTGGCTCATCTCGGCAATGGCGCGAGCATGGCGGCGGTCAAAAACGGAAAAGTTGTCGACACGACCATGGGGTTTACGCCGACTTCCGGCCTTCCCATGAGCCGGCGCTCGGGGGATCTCGATCCGGGGCTTGTCGCGTATCTTGCTCGGACGGAAGGCATGCGGGTGGATCAGTTTCACCAGATGGTCAATACCGAGTCGGGCTTGCTCGGCGTTTCAGAGACTAGTTCCGATATGCGCGATCTCCTCAGGGAGGAAGGCAACGATGCGAGGGCAGCCGAGGCGGTCGCACTGTTTTGTTATCACGCCAAAAAGTCCATCGGTTCATTGGCGGCGGTGTTGGGTGGGTTGGATACATTGGTATTCAGCGCTGGGATCGGAGAGCATGCACCGATCATCCGCGCGCGCATCTGCGAAGGGTTGGATTTTCTCGGCATTATCATCGATCCTGTGCGCAATGAAGCAGGTGAAGTTGTGATTTCCAATGATAGCAGCAACGTGACCGTGCGAGTCATTCATACGGACGAAGAAAGTGAGATCGCGCGGTCCGTGTTAGAGCTGATCAGAGCCGGGTCATGAGGATAAACAATGAGGAGGTTATGCAACGAACACAATCCAAGACGTTGAGCCCTGAAATGCTGAAGCACATGGATGCCTATTGGCGTGCGGCTAACTATCTGTCAGTCGGTCAGATCTACCTCTTTGACAATCCCTTATTGAAGAAGCCGCTCACGCGGGCTGACATCAAGCCGCGGCTGCTCGGCCATTGGGGGACGACGCCGGGATTGAACTTCATCTATGTCCACCTGAACCGCATTATCAACGAACACGACCTCAACATGATCTATATCACCGGGCCAGGTCACGGCGGTCCTGGGCTCGTTGCGAACGCCTATCTCGAGGGTACCTACTCGGAAGTCTATACGAATATCGCGCAGGATGAGTGCGGGATGAAACGCCTGTTCAAGCAATTCTCTTTCCCCGGCGGTATTCCCAGCCACGTGGCGCCGGAGACACCGGGGTCCATTCACGAGGGGGGCGAACTGGGATATGCCCTCTCACATGCGTATGGGGCCGTCTTCGACAATCCCGACTTGATTGCGGCTTGTGTGATCGGCGACGGCGAAGCGGAGACCGGTCCGCTCGCGACAAGCTGGCACTCCAATAAGTTTCTCAATCCGGTCACCGACGGCGTTGTCCTGCCGATTCTCCATCTGAACGGCTACAAGATTGCGAATCCGACCGTGCTGGCTCGAATCAGTCACGATGAGCTGGATCACCTGATGCGTGGCTATGGGTATAGCCCCCATTATGTCGAGGGTAGCGATCCGCGGGAGATGCATGAACGGATGGCTGCCACGCTCGATGCCATCGTGGGGGACATTGAACGTATCAAGGACGATGCAGGCCGAAATGGTTCTATGGAGCGGCCGCTCTGGCCGATGATCGTCCTCCGGACGCCGAAAGGCTGGACTTGCCCGCCGGAGATCGACGGCAAACGGACCGAAGACTACTGGCGATCCCATCAAGTGCCGATGGGCGACATGGACAAGCCGGGCCATATCAAGATCCTTGAACGGTGGATGAAGAGCTACAAACCCCACGAGCTGTTCGATAAGACGGGCGCTCTTCGTCCTGAATTGGCAGAGCTGGCGCCGAGAGGAAGCCGTCGCATGAGCGCAAATCCCCATGCCAACGGCGGGCTGCTGCTCAAGGATCTACGGCTACCTGATTTTCGAGAGTATGCCGTCACAATTTCAGGCCCCGGCGCTCTCGAAGCGGAATCCACCCGCGTGATGGGGGCATTTTTGCGGGACACAATGAAGCTCAATATGGACCAACGCAATTTCCGCTTGTTCAGTCCGGACGAAAACAATTCCAATCGCTGGCAAGACGTCTTGGAAGTGACGAATCGGGCTTGGATGGCGGACCGCCTTCCGCATGACGATCATCTAGCGCCGGATGGAAGGGTCATGGAGATGCTCAGTGAACACCAATGTCAGGGGTGGTTGGAGGGGTATCTCCTGACCGGCCGGCACGGCTTCTTTTCCTGCTATGAGGCCTTCATTCACATCATCGACTCGATGTTCAATCAACATGCCAAATGGCTCAAGGTCTGCAACCATATCCCGTGGCGGCGACCGATCGCCTCGTTGAATTATTTGTTGTCCTCCCACGTCTGGCGACAGGATCATAATGGTTTCAGTCATCAAGATCCTGGGTTTATCGACCATGTCGTCAACAAGAAAGCCGAGGTGATCCGTGTGTATTTGCCACCCGACGCGAATACGCTCCTGTCTGTCACCGATCATTGTCTCCGCAGTCGCAACAAGGTGAACGTCATCGTGGCGGGCAAACAGCGGGCACTCCAATGGCTCGACATAGATGCCGCAGTCAAGCATTGCACGGCCGGCATCGGCATCTGGGAATGGGCCAGTAATGATAAGGACAGTGAGCCGGACGTCGTGATGGCCTGTTGCGGCGATGTTCCAACGATGGAAACGTTGGCGGCGGTGTTCTTGATGCGGACCTATCTCCCGAATGTCAGGGTTCGCGTCATCAACGTGGTCGATCTCATGAAGTTACAGCCGCGCACGGAACATCCAAACGGATTGTCGGACAGGGATTTCGACGCCCTGTTCACGACCGACAAGCCGATCATCTTTGCCTTTCATGGCTACCCCTGGCTGATTCACCGGCTCACTTACCGGCGGACCAATCACAAGAACTTGCATGTGCGTGGGTATAAGGAAGAGGGAACTACCACCACTCCCTTCGACATTACCGTGATGAACGATATCGATCGCTTTCATCTGGTTGCGGATGTGATCGATCGGATACCGCTTCATGGCTCGCAGGCCGACTATGCCAAGCAGGCCCTTCGTGATAAGCGCATCGAACACAAACAGTACATCGCGGAATATGGGGAAGATATGCCGGAGATCAGCCAGTGGAAGTGGACCGTGAGCCGGAAGTCTGTGCACAGGAGGCACGGATAAACGGTGAACCGCTCCATGGTGAGGATAACGTAGCCCGCATAAGATCGTGATTCTAGTCAGCGATGCCTTTCAATATCTATGAATGTTCTCCCCAAATATGCTATCGAAGGGGCCGTATGAAAGGTGTCCAGCGTACATCATACAAAATTGCAAATGGGGAGGAAGGGTATGGGCCGGGGAGTGCTGTCTTGTATTGGATGGATTGTCGGAATATTGTCTCTTTCTGCCTTGTTAGCGGGACAAGCCTATGCTGACGAGACAGCCGACAAGAATCCGGATGGGGCGAACATAAAGGTACCGCTCGATTGTCGGCATGGACAAGCCTATGAGAAAACTGATGGCCAAACTGATGGAGAGGCGTTTCCTTCCGACGATGTCTTCCGTCCGCTGTTGGCCGATCCGAAGCAGCCGCAGTTCTTTGCGAACTGGCGGTCGACGCGATCACGCACAGACCGTACATCCTCCAATATCGGGTCCGTGGCGATTGGAGAAAACTTTGGCTTCTACACGAGGCGAGACGGGTGCAATGGGTGGCAGATCAGTCTGCTCACCGGGATTTTTGCCCAATTCGACTTAGATGAAAAGAATGCCCAACTGGTCAACACGGACTTCAATGTCGGCATCCCGATTACCTGGCGCTCAGGCAATTGGTCTGCACGATTGCGCTATTATCACCAGAGCAGCCACATCGGTGATGAGTTTTTGGGGGCTAATCCAGGATTCAAGCCGATTACGTTTATCCTTGAGGAAGTGGATGGGATTCTCTCCTACGACTATAGGTGGCTGCGTGTCTATGGAGGAGGCGGGTATCTGGTGCATCGAGAACCGGCCACCTTCGACCGTGGGAAGGTGCAATGGGGATTCGAAGCACGGGCTCCATCCATGCGTACTCGGATCTTGGTGCCGTTCCTCGACCGGCTTGTCGTGACCCCGGTGCTGTCGGCTGATTTCAAGTCGATACAGGCACATGAGTGGATTATCGATACCAATGTGCTCGGCGGGTTTGAATGGTCCCGAACAGGCTCGCTCCGGCGTTTTCGAATCTTGGCAAACTACTTCCATGGATTTAACCCTTATGGCCTGTTTGCGATCAACCAGAAGATCGAATCAATCGGCCTCGGGGCCTATTTCATGTTTTAGCGGTTCGTATGTCAAAAGACGTGTATTACTCGTAGAGGATCGCGAACGATGAACAAGAAAGTCTCCTTTTCGATTTGGTACGTGCTGCTTGCCGTCATGGCGGTCGTGATCGTACACGACTTCATTCTGGCTCTGAACCAAGTCGAAGAACTTCCATACAGTGAATTCAAGCGGCTAGTTACGGAGGGCAAGGTTGCTGAGGTTTCGGTGACCAGCCAGGTGTTGACCGGGAAATTGAAGCCCGATGGGGACTCGAAAGAACAGAAAGCCTTCAGGACCGTGCGGGTTGATGATCCGGATCTCGTCCGTGAGCTCAACCAGCATGGAGTCACCTTCACCGGTGTTATTGAATCCACCTTTTTGCGCGATCTCCTGTCATGGATCATTCCGGTCGCCCTGTTCGTCGGTATCTGGTTCTTTATCTTTCGTCGGTTTGGTCAGGCCCAAGGTGGATTCATGCAAGTCGGGCAATCCAAAGCGAAGATCTACGTGGAGAAGGACATCAAGGTGACGTTTGCCGATGTCGCCGGTGTGGACGAAGCCAAAGAAGAACTGCGTGAAGTGATCGAGTTCCTCAAGACGCCGGAGAAGTTCACCAAGCTCGGCGGCAAGATTCCCAAGGGGATCTTGCTCGTCGGACCTCCGGGGACCGGCAAGACATTACTGGCCCGTGCTGTGGCTGGTGAGGCTGGCGTGACCTTCTTCAGCATCAGCGGATCTGAATTTGTGGAAATGTTCGTCGGGGTCGGAGCAGCCCGGGTCCGTGATCTATTCGATCAGGCAAAACTCAAAGCTCCCTGCATTATTTTCATCGATGAGTTGGATGCACTTGGGAAAGCGCGTGGCGCGGGGCCCATGGGGCATGAGGAACGGGAGCAAACGCTCAACCAGTTGCTGGTCGAGATGGACGGTTTCGATCCTCGCATCGGGGTCATTCTCATGGCAGCGACCAATCGCCCTGAGATTCTTGATCCTGCGTTGCTGCGAGCCGGCCGGTTCGATCGCCATGTGGTGGTGGACCGTCCGGACAAGATCGGTCGCCTCGCCATTCTTCGCGTGCATGCTAAGCAGGTGGCGCTTGGTCCAGACGCTGATCTTGAAAACATCGCCGCGATGACCCCCGGATTCTCCGGAGCTGATTTGGCTAACATCATCAATGAGTCGGCGTTGTTAGCTGTGCGCCGTGGCAAGGATCAGGTCGGTATTTCCGAATTACACGAGGCGGTCGAGCGAGTCATTGCTGGTTTGGAGAAGAAGAATCGCGTCCTGAATAAGATGGAGAAAGAACGGGTCGCCTATCATGAAACCGGGCATGCCCTCATCGCCATGTCTTTGCCGGGGATGGATCAGGTGCAGAAAATCTCGATCATTCCTCGCGGCGTGGCGGCGCTCGGCTATACGCTGCAGCTTCCGACGGAAGACCGGTTTCTGATGACGAAATCCGAGTTAGAGAATAAAGTGGCGGTATTATTGGGCGGGCGAATTGCTGAAGAAACCATCTTCGGCGAGGCGTCCACCGGAGCGCAAAACGATCTCGTGAAGGCCACGGATATCGCAAAGAGCATGGTTAAGGCCTACGGGATGAGCGATAAGCTTGGCACCATCACCTTGGAGCAAGAACGACAGCCACAATTTCTCCAGCTTCCTGTCGCTTCCGAAAGAGGGGACTACTCGGAAGAGACCGCTCGCGAGATCGATTGCGAAGTGCGGCGAATCGTTGACGAGCAGTACGGAAGAGTCAAGCAGATGTTGGAAGAACGAAAGGCCTCACTCCATCAGGGCGCGAAGCTCCTGATAGAACGCGAGGTGATTACTGGGCCTGAGCTGAAAGCGATCATGGAAAGCGCATTAAGTCGTTGTGAGGAGACCGTATCTCGTGCAAGCTTTCAGGTTTGTCGGGTTTCGACTTGAAACGTTGAACTTGAAAGGAAACTCGCGATCGAGCGACGAAGTGAGGCTGAATGGAAGAACAGGCAACCATCTCCGTCAAAGATAGTGTGATTCATTGTCGAGGGGCTTGGACCCTACCGAATTTGACCCAGTTGGAGCGGAGGGGTCGAATGGTTCAATGGCCGAATGCCTCGAGGGTCCTCTGCGATCTCGGCGAGGTCACCGCCATGGATACAGGAGGCGCACTTGTGTTGCGGCGCTGCATGGACGGTTTGCGGCGGAAGGGCCAACAGCCGTCCCTCCAAGGGCTGAAACCTGAATTTGCGGAACTGCTTCGGAAGGTGGACATCGACCGGCCTCAGGCTGAACGCGGGTCTGCTGTCCGAGGAACACGGTGGGTCGAACGTGTCTCGCTCGCGCTACAATCCCGGCAAACCTCCGTGATCCATGGGCTTGCCTTCCTGGGTGAAAGTACCATCGCGGTCGGTCGATCACTTATGCGGCCTGGTTCCATCCGGTGGCGAGCGCTCTTGCGGATCGTGGAGATGGACGGTGTGAGAGCGTTGCCGATCACAGGTCTGCTGACGTTTCTTGTCGGTGTCGTGATTGCCTATCAGGGTGCCGAACAGCTACGAAAGTTCGGCACGAATATTTTCATCGTGGATTTGGTCGGGATCTCCCTTTTGCGCGAGATTGCGCCGTTGATCGTGGCGATCCTTATCGCGGGTCGTTCGGGATCGGCCTATGCGGCCGAAATCGGCACGATGAAGGTCACGGAAGAATTAGACGCGGTACGAACATTGGGCGTCTCACCCATGAACCTACTCGTGTTGCCGCGATCGCTTGGTCTGGTCATCGCGCTTCCCCTCTTGACGGTGTACGCGGATATCGTCGGTGTATTCGGCGGAATGCTGATTGCCTTGGGAGAGCTCAACGTGAGCTTTGCCGAGTTTGTCGCTCGATTTGAGGAAGCGGTTCCACTGCGGCATTTTCTCATCGGGTTGGCAAAAGCACCGTTTTTTGCGGCCATCATCGCCCTCGTGGGCTGCTATCAAGGATTTCAGATTCGAGGCGGAGTCGACGATGTTGGTCGACACACTACCATCAGTGTCGTGCAGGGCATTTTTCTCGTCATTGTGTTCGATGCGCTGTGCAGTATCCTGCTCAATTGGTGGGATCTGTAGCAGGATGTTGAAAAAGTCCCTCAGCGGCGTTCTCGCGCCGGGGGCAAAGGGGAAGGAGGGGGGGGGGGGTCCCGGCCGGGGGGGGGGGGGGGGGGGGGGGGGGGGGGCCGCCCGGGGGGGGGGGGGGGGGGGGGGGGGGGGGGGGGGGGGGGGGGGGGGGGGGGGGACGGCTTTTGAATCCTGGGTCTGAGTTTCAACGAGCAAGCGTGTAAGAGGGAGTTCCTGATGCCGTCGGCCACGAATATTGAGACACCTGTGATCGACGTAAGTCACGTCGCTACGAAGTTCGGACAGGCGGTGGTGCATGAGGATGTTAGTCTGTCTATCCACCAAGGCGAAATTTTCTCGATCGCCGGGGGGAACGGATGTGGCAAGACTACCTTGTTGCGGGAGATTATCGGTCTGATTACACCATCGGACGGGACGATACGGTTGTTCGGTATCGACAGCCGTCGACTGGAAGCGGGGGATGGCCACCCGGTCCACCGCCGATTCGGGGTGATGTTCCAGCATGGTGCCTTATTCAGCTCGTTCACTCTGGCGGAGAATGTGGCGGTGCCGCTGCGGGAGCATACCACCTTGAGTGCCGACCTGATTCGAGATATTGTGACTACCAAGATTGCAATGGTCGGATTACCGCCGGACAGTGCCGCGAAGTATCCGAACCAACTCAGCGGCGGTATGCGACGGCGGGCGGCACTGGCCCGGGCGATCGTCATGGACCCGGAATTGCTGTTTCTTGACGAACCGACGGCCGGACTCGACCCGATCATCGCCGCGGGGTTCGACGATCTTGTGCTTTCATTGAAGAATCTCCTGGGTTTGACGGTTGTGATGGTGACACACGATCTGGATTCCCTATGGCGCATCGCCAACCGTGTCGCCGTGCTGGGTGGTGGAAGGGTGCTTGGGATCGGCACGATGCAGGAATTGTCTCAATCGGGTGATCCTGTGATCCGTGAATACTTTCAAGGGCCTCGCGGGCGTGCAGCAAGCGAACAGGCGGCATGGAACCACCGAAAGAGGTGAAGCGTAGTTCGCACTCAGTTTCGAGTTCCAGGTTTGGAGAGGATGCCCTCATGCCACTTGAAACGTGAAACTCGAAACTTGAGACTCAGGGTCAAGATGCAGACGATGAGATACGAGAAAGGGCGCTAATGGAACCAAAGGTCAACTATGTGCTTGTTGGCTCGTTTGTGGCGTTTCTCGGAGCGGCTGTTTTGGTCGGGATCTTGTGGCTCGGGAAGACCGACTATCGAGGCTTATACGACCGGTACGAAGCCCATATGAAGGAGTCGGTCGCAGGATTGAGTGTGAATTCGACCGTTAAATATCGCGGTGTCGATGTAGGTCGAGTGAGGGACATTGCCTTGAAGCCAGATAATCCGGAAGAAGTCCTCCTGATACTTGATATCGCCCGCGGAACCCCGATCAAGACGGATACGCTTGCGGTGCTCGAAACCCAAGGGCTCACCGGTCTTGCGACAGTCAATTTGACGGGAGGCAGCCGAGAGGCACCAGCATTAGTTGCGGTAGAAGGGCAGATGTATCCGGTCATCAAGACCGGCCCATCGCTGTTCTTCCGCTTGGATGAGGCCGTCTCTCGGTTGCTTTCCGAGGAAGGTTTGGCCCAGTTGATTGTACATCTTGATTCCGCAGCCGTAGGCGTGACGAAGATGCTCGATGAGGAAAATCAAACGCTGCTCAAACGCACGATCAAGGATCTCTCAGATGTTGCCCAAACCATTGCCACCCACAGAACTCAGATTGATCAAAGTTTGAACGGTGCGGCGAGGAGTGTCGACAACCTCGTCAAGGTGACGGCGTCATTGAATGCGGAAGTTCCGACGTTGCTCACGAACATCAATAAAAGCGTCGAGGCGCTAGGAACCGCTACCGATGAGCTGGCCCGGACCAGTAAGACCGTTGGAACGGTCGTCAACGAATCCAAACCGGAGCTCCAGCAATTCTCGAAACGCACACTACCCGACGCCGGCCTATTAGTCACGGAGCTCAGACAGCTTACGGGTACGCTGAGTCGTGTGGCGCGGGAGTTGGAGCGAGAACCAAGCTCGTTGGTATTTGGACGGAAGGCACGACCACGTGGTCCTGGGGAATAAGATCCGGAACGATCATGCTATGAAGAAGTATTGGTTCCTTCATGTCATATGTGCCCTGTGGATTTCTGCACTGCCGGGCTGTTTGTCGCCCAGATCGGATTCACCGGAAATCCATACGTATCAGTTGAGCCTCGATGAACAGCGGAGCGAAGTCCGGCGTGAACCGCTCGATGGTCCGGTGTTGCTCGTGAGTCCCCCTCAAGCGGAGCCTGGATTTGAAACGCAACGTATGGTGTACGTCAAACGTCCGTTCCAAATCGAATATTTTGCCGTGAATGAATGGGCCGATGCACCGGTGCGCATGTTTGCTCCGTTGATGGTCCATGCACTTAATCACAGCGGGACGTGGCGTGCTGTGATCCCACACCCGAGCTCGATCCCTGGGGACTATCGCCTTGATACGGATGGATTTCTCCTCCAGCATGAGTTTATCCAACAGCCCAGTCGAGTCAGAATTACAGCTCGGCTGCAGCTTGTCGACCTGAAGGAATCGGCGATTCTCGGAACCCGGTCTTTTGAGACGGTGGAGAATGCTCCAAGCGAGAATGCCTATGGGGGGGTGCTGGCCGCCAACCGAGCAGTCGCTGGTTTGCTCGATCAGATTACGTCGTGGCTTCAGCAATGTATTCGGCATTCATTGGAGTGCGGCCGTTCATAGAATGGTTGCTGTTTCCAATCGAGGGTCAAGGGGGTTCCGGGGGGGGGCGGGGGCCGGGGGGGGACGCCGGCGGCGGGGACGGAGGGCGGGTCGGTGGCCGATGACGCGTGGCTGGTGGACCGAAGGGGGCGAAGGGGGGGGGGTTTGCGCGGAACGAGCGGGGGGGGGGGGGGGGGGGGGGGGGGGGGGGGGTGGGGGGCGGGTGCGGGGGCCGCATGCGGTCGGAGATTGGGTAAAGGGTTTCGCTGATGTAAACTGATGGAAGAAGGTTTGTCGATGTCCAACGCTTAGGAGGATGAATGGAACAGAAGAGCAAGGTCTACATGTATCAAACCGCCGTGAAATGGACGGAACAGCGCAAGGGACTCATGTCCTGTGCAGGAAAACCGGAGGTCCAAGTGGCCACGCCTCCTGAATTCAAGGGGCATGAGGGTATTTGGTCTCCCGAAGATCTCTTCGTGGCGTCCGCCAACATTTGTCTGATGACAACGTTTCTTGCTGTAGCGGAGCGGGCCGGCCTCGCTTTCTCTGCTTACGAAAGTACGGCGGAAGGTCGGTTGGAACTGGTGGAGGGCAAGTTTCAGTTCACCGCTATTACGATCAGACCGTCCATCACGTTGAAGTCCGGGGAAGATGCGGCGAAGGCCAAGGAACTGATCGAAAAAGCCGAGCGCAATTGCCTGATTTCCAACTCGATGAACGCCACGGTTACGCTAGAGCCGATCATGTGCTAGCATCGTACAAGACGCTGCCTACTCCAGGCTCGAACCCCACTGGTGCATTCGGTCGAGGTTCCTGGCAGCCACGGCTGCTTCCCAGCCGTTGTCGCAAGCGAGGAGCTGGACGTTCATCGAATCTCGGAGATTGGAATCGACTCGGACTTGCTTGGCTTTCCCACCATGATCCACCTCTAGTGTGATCTCACACCCAGACAATCCCTGAAGCCCGATACCTTGCGCCTTCAGCACCGCCTCTTTTGCAACCCAGTAGCGAAAGAATACGGCAGTTCGCTGCTCTGCGGCTGATTGCAGGACCACCCTATGTTCAAGTGGGGTAAAAAAACGTCTGGATAATTGTTCGACCTGGATATCTGAACGAACGGATTCAAGATCGACCCCAACTTCTTGCCCATTGGAAACAGCAATGAGCGCGCGGCCATGGGCGTGAGACAGATTGAATGTGATCGCTGAGGACTCGCGTAATGTCGTTGCCAACATGGGCTTGCCCGATGCGCTGCGATCAAAACCTACGGCATCGGGGCCAACAGCCAGATATCGGCTGAGCACTGCTCGGAGGCCTCCGTGCGACAGGATATAGTATTCCCGGTCTCGCTCCCGAACAAGGCGAGCCGCGCGCGTGTGCTCTCGCTCATCCAACCACTCCCTGCATTTCTTCAGGCAGTGTGATGATCCGTCGAGCGTCATCCCCCAAAGGTGAATGACCTCTGGTTCAAGATGGATATGATCCTGACATTGAGCAGGAGCGAGACGCTCTATCGAGTGAAATGATATCTGCACAGTGGGTCCAAGATACGCGCACGTGATGTCATGTCGCCAGCCTTATGCCTGAGGCGCATCTGCCTTGGCATTCACATGATGCGCAATGACTTTACCATCATCCAGCTTAACAACCTGATTGCCGAGATGGAAATACCGATCATCGTGCGTGATGACGATGACCGATTTCCCCCGCGCGCGCAGGTCCGGGAGCAAGGTCTTGTAAAAGATCTCCTTGTATTGCGGGTCTTGATCCGCGGCCCATTCATCAAACACGTAAATGGAACGGTCCTCAAGGTACGCCGTCACAAGCGCCAACCGCTTCCGTTGCCCTTGCGAAAGGTTGAGGGTCGAAAACTTGCGATCGCGTACGGTCACTTTTTGGTCCAAATGCAGCAATCGCAGGTACTCAGGCACGAGCGTCTCCACCTGAGAGTCGGGGTGACCGAGCAGCTTGTTGAAGAGATGAAAATCTGAAAAGATGATCGAGAAGTGTTCGCGATACCATTCCCGATTATCATCGGTGATCGTCGTTCCATTCAGTCGGACCTCTCCCCGTAACGGTTGGTATAACCCAGCCAGCACTTTCACGAGCGTGGATTTCCCGCTTCCATTCCCTCCGATGATAAACAGTAGCTCACCTGGACGCAGTTCGAGACTGACTGGGCCGAGCGTGAACGGTGTGTCGGCCGCGTCTCCCCCTCCATATGAAAATTCGACCTTGTCCCAGTGCACGATCGGAGCGGTTGCAGGCTTCGGGCCGATCACTTCCTTCGTTTGAGGGTCATCGCGGTCGACATCCAGCGAAATACCCAATCGTTCAATATTATCGAGGGCCACTTGGCCTCTCTCAAGGGTTGGTACGACTTCAATGATGCTTGAGATAGGCCCCATCACATAGATTACGGCGACGATATAGCCTGTCAAGGCCTCCGGAGAACTGGTCGCGAGTGATGGGAAGAAAAAAATGAGAAATCCGATGAGGGAGTAAAATGAGACCTGAGTCCAAACTCCCAGGATGGCGCGTATCCGCCTCTCTTTGAGCGCGGTCTCTCGATAGTACTCTGCCGCCCCGCGCACTTCCTGATTGACAAATTCTTCCCGTCTCGCCCGATGCATCATCAGCTCCTTCAACCCATCGGTGAGCGAGCGAAAACGATGAAACAGTTCGGCTCTGGCCTCGCGCGATGCCTCAATGAGCCTGCGAGTACTCGTATGTAACCACTGCTGTCCGAGGAGGCTGACGACGGCGACGCCGGCCACTCCTAAAAATACACTCCACGACAACCAGGCAAGAAAGATCCCGCACCCCAAGACCAGGGCCACGTTCATGAGGAAACTCGGAAAACATTGGACCGACCAGGTTACCCAGCTGACGTCATCCGTCAAGGTCACCAGAATATTGGCAGGTCCTCGCTCTTCGGAGCGACGCAGCGGAGCTCGCACGATCTTCGCACAGAGTGATAGCGAGATATCCACGATTGTGTCTTGGGCGAATCGGACGAGCAGCAGTTGAGACACGACGTTGGCCAAAATCTTACCCGCGACGAGGGCGATAAACCCCAATGCAAAAAGGAGAGTGTGCTCGGAGGGATGGTGCAGCACATGATTAATGAGCGCCAAGACCCCGGCGCTCAATAAACCAGACAACAGGCCGACACTGACCATGATCCAGGCCATGGATCTCGACCGCTGCGCGACAAAGCGAAGAAGGCGTCCGAACCGCATCGTCAACGTACCTCCCATTCAGCGAGAAAAACGAGTGGCACACCGCTCCGTCATCAAGCAGCCTCTGGGTTCGGTTCATCGCGACTGTGCTCGACCAGGAAGGTTTGGAGATGTCTTGTCACTTCTTCCACATGTGGCGTGACAAGAAGTTGCCCGGAATTAATAGCTGCAACCTGCACCGTCCTGCTCCCTTGGCTCCCAAACTCTTCCCAGGCATGTCGGGTATCCGTAACCGACTGAGCGACATACCGCCGTGACGCCACGATATTGAGGATAGGTCCCTGGTATCGGCGAACGTCGTAGCGGGCCACCGCCTGGAGCGTAGCTCGGGTTACTCTCTCGACTTGAAATTCGGCCATCAGTTCCTCGTTTCCGCCGTCGGTTCCCGCTAATGCCATGAGCCGTTTGTATTTATGTCGGGCGAATGGAACCCAGCCGTTGATCGGCAAGCGACCGAGCGAGGGGAGTGTGCGTATGACTCGCCAGAGTAGAAACAGCGGCAGCCCAAAACTTATCGGCAATCGCGAGCGCCGTGGGCGATACGTGGATGGATGCCAGGTATCCATGACCACCAGTGTGACGGCCTGCTCCTGCCCGAGCAGTTGCTGAGCCATTTCGTAGGCGATCAGTCCACCGGTACAGCTCCCAAGGACGATATAGGGTCCGTTCGGGCGAAGGCGGCGGATCTGGGCAATATAGTGGCTTGCCATCTCCGGCACCGACGTGAACGGCGTCTCCTTTCCGTCCAATCCTCGCGCCTGTAATCCGTAGGAAGGTTGGTTCGTGCCCAGCAGCTTAGCCAACTGAACAAAAACCAAGACATTTCCTCCTACTCCGGGCACCATGAAGATTGGTATCGCAGTCCCGCGCGGCTGAATCGCGACCAGTGACTGCCACGGCGGTGTCCAGTGGTCCTGTGAAAGCACCGACGCGAGCTCGGCGATGGTAGGAGCTTGAAACAGTGTCGCCAGTGGAAGGTGTCTGCCGTATACCTGTTCGAGAAGAAAGAAGAGGTGGGCCGCTTTCAGGGAATGGCCACCGTAATCGAAAAAGTTATCGTGGATCCCGATCCTTGGGACTTCGAGTACCTGCTGCCACAAGGCGGTCAATTGAACTTCCAGCCCGTTACGTGGACCACTGAGAACCGGTTGATCCGAGGTGGAGGAAGCTGGAGCGGGTAAGGCCTTTCTGTCGACCTTGTTATTGGCCGTCAAGGGCATGGTCTTTAGAAAGACGAAGACGGAAGGCACCATGTAATCTGGAATCTCGGATCGCAGAAAGGAGCGTAGGTCTGCTTGACTTGGGACAGACCCCTCATGGCCCACCACATAGGCTACTAACTGCTTCATCCCTTGCCGATCCTCACGCGCAGTGACGGCTGCCTGACGAATGGAGGCATGGCGGCTCAGCGCAACCTCGATCTCACCCAATTCGATTCTGAACCCTCTAATCTTGACCTGGTTATCGATTCGACCAAGATGGACGATGCGTCCATCCGGTCGATACCGAGCGACGTCTCCGGTTCGATACAGTTTTGCGGTAGGGTCGGGAGAAAACGGATGAGGGATAAACCGGTCTGTCGTCAGCTCTGGCCGCCCTCGATAGCCTTGAGCCAGCCCATGGCCCCCAATATAGAGCTCACCGGACACGCCGATTGGAGTGGGCTGGAGAAATTGATTCAAGACATACACATCCGTATTGGCGATTGGCCTCCCAATGGTAATCTCCCGGTCGGTCCGTTCTATTTTCTCGATCGTGGACCAAATCGTCGTTTCAGTCGGTCCATACATGTTCCACAAGGCGAGGCTTCGATCCAACAGCGCTGTGGCCAGATCCGGAGGAAGAGCTTCTCCACCGCAGAGAACCGTCAAGTTGTTACCGCCCAACCATCCGGCTTCGATCAACATGCGCCATGTTGCCGGAGTCGCTTGCATGATCGTCGGCTGTACGCCCTCACAGAGGCTACGGAGTTGTCGTCCGTCTATCGCAACGGCTCGACTGGCGATCTCGACTCGGGCCCCGACCAGCAACGGCACATAGAGTTCCAAGCCGAAGATATCGAAAGAGATGGTTGTCACAGAGAGCATGACATCTTGAGCGGAACATCCCGGCTCTTGTCGAATCGAGCACAAGAAGTTGACCAGCGCTCGGTGCGGGATTTCGACTCCCTTGGGTTGTCCGGTCGAACCCGACGTATAGAGGATGTACGCGAGGTCTTGAGGCGTGGCGACCGGCGTCAGATCATGGTCAGCTTCTTGCGCGATGTGTTCCGCTTCGCGATCAAGGCACAGTACGCGACAGACCCGAGCGTCAAACCGATCGGATAGGTCTGCAGATGTCAGCACGGCGGCGACCGAGGCGTCCTGGACCATAAACCGAAGCCGGTCTCGTGGAAACTCGGGATCGAGTGGGACATAGGCCGCACCGGTCTTAAGTACGGCGATCAAGGCAATGACCATCTCTACAGATCGCTCGAGGCTGATACCCACCGTCACACCGGGTTTGGCGCCCAGCGTTTGGAGATAGCGTGCCAGCTGATTCGCCTGCGCATTGAGTTGACCATACCGTAATGTCTTCGGTCCCATCGATATGGCTACGGCATCGGGCGTCCTTTCAACTTGGGCTTCGAATAATTGAGGAAAGCACTCAGACTGCGGATAGTCTCGTTGCGTACGGTTCCAATCCTTGAGCATCTGCTGACGTTCGGCTGACGTCACTGTTGGGAGCTCAGATAACTTGGTATGGGGATTGGCCAATGCGTGCTGGAGCAGAACTTTATACTGTCCTAACATCCGTTCGGCGGTCTGAGGCTCGAAGAGATCCGTATTGAACGTGAGGTAGGCTTTTCGTGAGAACTCGGTTTCGATCGTCATGCTCAAGTCGAATTGTGCGGCTTGCGCCTCCACCTCGAAGGGCACCCAACTCAACCCTTGCACGTGGATCTCTCTGATCGGGGCATTCGGGACGTTGAAGAGGACCTGCACCAACGGAGCAGAACTCTGATCGCGAGCGGAGTGCATCATCTCGACCAACTTGTCGAATGGGAAGTCCTGATTGGCATAGCCCTCTAACGCGGTTTCACGAACCCGTGCCAGCAATTCGATGAACGTTGGATCGCCGGAGAGGTCGGTACGCATGACGAGTGTGTTGACGAAGGAACCGATGATCGACTCCACCGCGGATTGCGTTCGGTTGGCGATAGGGGAGCCGACGGCGACATCGGTCTGGCCGGAATAGCGACTCAAGAGAATCTGAAAGCACGCCAACAAAGTCATGAACACCGTCGCATTGTGTTCCGCACTGAATTGTTTGAGTCGTTCGATCAACGATGTGGGGAACTCCAGTATGCGATGGGAGCCGTGAAAGGTCTGCGTTACAGGCCGTGGATGATCGGTCGGCAACGACAGCTTGGACAGCCCAGCCAGCTTCCTCTGCCAGTAGCTCGATTGTACGCTGAGCCAATCGTCGGTCAGACAACGTCGCTGCCAGACTGCGTAGTCGGCATACTGAAGGAGGATCGGTTTGGTCGAAGGGACGTCGCCCCGACAAAACGCGTTGTAGAAGAAGGCGAACTCATAGCCGATGACTCCGAATGACCACTGGTCTCCGATGATATGATGCATCGTGAGTACCAACACATGGTCCTCGGGCTCGATCTCAATCAAAAGAAACCGTGCGAGAGGTCCCTGCTCCAGATCAAACGGCCGGTTCGCTTCCTGCTCGACGAGCCGAGCTGCCTGTTGTTGGCGCTGGGCCGATGGGAGGTGCGTGAGATCCATTTCGACCCAGTGAGGAGGACGAAAGGGCTGAATGATTTGGACAGGCCCCTCACCCTTCATCATGAACATCGTTCGAAATGCCTCATGTCGCTTGCAGATGGCGTCGATCGTATTCCGGAGCGCTGCCTTGTTCAGTCGCCCCATCTGCCGTGAGGCAAACGGCATGTTATACGCCGTACTCTCTGGAGCCAGCTGATGCATCAACCACATGCGTTGCTGAGAATAGGACAGGGGGAGGGGCTGATCTCTCGGCACCGGGATGATCGGTGGCATGGCAGGCGCCTGCCGATCCCCTTGGCGTAGTCGCATCACTTCTTCAGCCAAGGCTGAGATCGTCGGTCGCTCAAACAGTCTCTGCAGCGAGATCTCGACCTCGAAAAGCTCGCGTATCCGGGAGATAATTTGAGTGGCCAAGAGCGAGTGGCCTCCCGCTTCGAAGAAATGGTCATGGATGCCCGCCTCGGGCACCTCAAGCACGGACTTCCACAGCTCAGCTAAGGCTTCTTCGACTGCATTTCGCGGAGCAATTCTGGCTGCTGCTTGACCGATGGTGCGTTCTGGAACGGGAAGAGCGTCTCGATTCACCTTTCCGGTAGGACTGAGCGGCATCGTGTCGAGCCACAACATGACGGAGGGCACCATATAGTGCGGTAGTTGCGTGGTGAGATAACTGCGAACCTCTTCGAGTTTGTCTTTGAGCGACGACTCCCCGGCGAGATAGCCGACCAACCGGTGCTGGTCCCGTTTATCTTCCCGAAGCAGCACCGCAGCGTGATGGACTCCGGGGAAATTGCTCAGCGCATATTCGATTTCTCCGAGTTCGATCCGGTAGCCACGCAGTTTAACCTGCTGGTCTACTCGTCCAAGAAACTCCACATTGCCGTCAGCTCGATACCGAGCCAGGTCTCCGGTCCGATACAGCCTGGTACAGGCCACGTGGGGATTCGTCAGGAATCGTTCGTGGGTCAGGTGCGGCTGATTTACATAGCCGCGGGCCAGACAGTCTCCCGCGACATAGAGCTCTCCCGGCACCCCGATCGGCACCGGCTGCAGACGCTCATCCAGCACATAGAGCTGCATGTGGGCGATGGGTTTGCCGATCGGGACTCGAGCCCCTGTTTCTTCGCGCGTGGTTTGGTACACGCTACACCAGACCGTGGCTTCCGTCGGTCCATATTCATTATAGAGCGTGGCCTGAGGCAGAAGCTGGTAATGTCGTCGGAGAAGTTCAAGGGACAGGCTCTCTCCAGCCGTAATGACGACACGAAGGGATTCCAGTTGAGTACTCAACGCCTCACCGAGCACAGCATGGTACAACGATGGGACCCACACCACGTGCGAGATGTGATGATGTGCGATGAGTGCTGCCAGCTCCGTGGGATCGCGCTGGGCGGTCTCAGATGGGATGACCAGTTCTCCCCCCTGCAGCAACGTCCAAAAGATGCCGGTCACAGACCCGTCAAACGCTAGAGAGAAGGTCAGGAGCAATCGAGAGACCGGCTCAGGATAGGACTGAAGCCTGGCATGAAGAGAGGTCACCAGACTGCGGTGTGTCACGGCGACACCCTTGGGTCTCCCCGTCGAGCCCGAGGTGTAGATAATATACGCGAGCTGATCAGGTGAAGCAGCTTGTACGAGATTCTGCTGCTGTTCCTCCTCCCCCACCCCGCCGATGGGAGATGTCTCCAAGGTGTCCACGTCGAAGATTCGGCCGCGGTAGTTCTGTAAGTGGTGACGAAGCTGCGCCTGTGTCACCACGATGGATATGTGAGCATCCTCCAGCATCAGCTGGAGACGGTGGCTGGGGAAGGATGGATCAAGGGGAACGTATCCTCCTCCGGCTTTGAGGATACCCAAGAGGCCCACGAGGGCATCAACTGAGCGCTCGACACAGAGACCCACCGGGACCTCTGCGCCGACTCCCAACTTCAATAGTGCGTGAGCAACTCGATTCGCTTGTCGGTTCAGTTCCTGGTAGCTGATGGATTGGCCTCCACAGGTCACAGCGGGTGCATCTGGAGTTCGCTGAACTTGTGCCTCGATGAGCGTATGAATACCGGAGGCGACAGAGGGCGGCTCGTTCCATGTCAGTGGAATATTCCGTCTTTCCTCGGGGGTCAGTAATGAAAGTTGGTGAAGACGGGCAGCAGGTTTCTCAAGGAATTCCTCAAGGAGAATTTCCAGTTGTCCCAACATCCGGTCGACCGTCGAGTCCTCAAATATCGTGGGATCATGGAGAAACGCCAACTCCAAGCCGCCCACCTTGTTGACGACCATCAACACGAGGTCGAACTCCGACGCGGTCGGTTCCCAAGGGAGATGAGAGGCCTCTAGGTCCTTGGTGCTGAACGTGGACAAGGGGTCCTCTTCTCCCACGATCATTACGTTGAAGAGTGGGGATAAGGATCGTTCGCGCTGGATCGACAGCGCCTCGATTACCTCTTCAAACGGGAGGTCCTGATGATCGTACGCATCGACCACCAGGCGGCGCACCTGCTTCAGCAGCTCGTGTCCCGTTAACTCATCTGAAAGTTCTACCCGCAACGCCACGGTATTGACGCAATAGCCCATTACGTTTTCAAACACCCTCCGGCGCCTGCCTGATACGATCGAACCGATCACGATATCCGACGCTTGTGTGTAGCGATGCAACCAGGTCGCAAAAATGGCGTACAGCACCATGAAGGTCGTGACATGCTGCTGTTGGCAGAAGAGAGCAAGGCTCGCTGAAAGTTCCGGAGAGAGCGATCGTGATCGCACGCCTCCCTCAAACGTGCGTACGCGCGGTCGCTGACGATCGACGGGGAGCTCCGGGGGAGGGTGGGCGCCTGTCAGCTGCCGAATCCAATAGGCACGCTGGACTTCACCAAGGCCTCGATCGAGCCTGGCTCTTTGCCAATCGACATAGTCCAGGTACTGAACTGCCACTGTGGGAAGCCGAGCGTCTCGTGCATCGCCACCGGCCTCCCACAGAAGGGCTAATTCCTTCCAGAAGATACCGAGAGACCATCCGTCGGCGACAAGACGGTGGAATGTCAACGCCAAGACATGCACACCCGGTTCGAGCGACAGCAAAGCTACTCGGAAAAGCGGTCCTTGTCGTAAGTCAAACGGCCGAGTCTTCTCCGTCTCCAGGAATTGCTGTAGGTGATGGTCTTGCTCCGCGGCATCCAATCGTTGGAAGTCTTGCTGCCTGATCGTGACGATCGCCTCAGAAGAAACTTCCGCGAACCCCTCGCCTCGCTCCGATCCGAAACGAGTTCGAAGAATCTCGTGACGACGGACGATTTCCTGTACGGACCGTTCTAACACCTCAGGAGTGATGGACCCCCGTAGACGGACATTCATAGAAATATGGTTGATCGCGCTCCCAGGGTGAACGTGCTCCAAGAACCACAGCCGTCGCTGGGCTGGACTGAGAGGAATCTTGCCTGGTCGTGGGGATCCAGAGGAACGTGGAACCAGCAACGTCCGTGCGTTCCCGTCACCATCTGCATATTGATCTTGCTGTGCATCCGATCCCGCGACACCCGGATCTGTGTTCAGCTCATCGATTCGCCCAGCGAGTTCGGACAATATCGGGCATTCAAATAGTGTACTGAGGGGGAGTTCGACGTGGAGCGTCTCGAGAATGCGTGTGACAATCTGTGCCGCAAGAAGCGAGTTGCCTCCGAGTACAAAGAAGTTTGCATGGCGATGCGGAAGATCTCCTCCAAGCACCTCTTGCCAGATCTCGGCCACCTTTTGCTCAATACGGGTTTGCGGGAGCTCAGTCCCTAATACATCGGGGACAGCGTCCACATCCTGGTCCAGCGTATGGGCTGCAACGACAGTGAGATGGTCGAATTCAAAAGCATCTCGGCAGCTGCGCCGCTGGATTTTTCCGCTGGAGGTTCTTGGGATGGCACCGGACTTGACCAAGACCACCGTGTGAAGTTCCAGTTCATACTCGTCTGCGATGGCCCGACGGATGCAGCGTATCGCAGCCATCATGTCCGATTCCGGCATGCGCTTCTCGATTTCATGGACCAGCACGACACGTTCTCCGGTCTCACCTTCGATGGAGAAAGCCGCTCCGCTCCCTCGCCGCAGGTTTGGATGCGCTTGCCCCGCTGTCCATTCCAAATCATGGGGATAGTAGTTTCGCCCTCGCACGATGATGAGATCTTTGAGCCGTCCCGTGAGGAACAATTCGCCGTGGTGGAGAAATCCAAGATCGCCTGTCCGCAGATAGGGACCTCCATCTGATCCGGCGAGGGTCGCCTGAAACACGGCTTCGCTTTCTTGAGGTTTCTCCCAATATCCAGAGGCGATTCCGGCTCCGGCCAGCCATACTTCCCCGACAACACGTGATGGGCACTCGGTATGGGTTTCAGGATTCACAATCCTGAGAGCAGTCTCCTCGAGCGGTCCCCCGCATCCGACCAATGTACGAATGGGTCCTTCCGATGCGGGAGATTCCTGGACGACTGCGTTGGACAGCGCCTCAGTATCTACGTTCAAGAAACTCGGCTCCGCACCAGTTCGTTTCATCGTGACCAAGAGAGTCGCCTCTGCGAGTCCATAGGCCGGCGCGAACGAGGTTGACCGGAAGCCTCGTGGACCAAAGGTATCGATGAACCGCGTAACCGTATCCGGGTGAATGGGCTCCGCACCACAACTTGCGACCGACCATGTCGTTAAGTCCGCTTGCCACTCTTTCTGGTGCTGTGCGGCTCGGATACAGGACTCGTACGAAAAGTTTGGTCCACCGCTGTGGGTAATCGCAAATCTGGCCACCGCTTCGAGCCACCGCAATGGCCGTCTGAGAAACGTAAGGGGTGACATGAGATAGGCAGGGATACCGGCGTAGAACGGAGCGATGATTCCATGCACCAATCCGTAGTCATGGAAATAGGGGAGCCAGCAGAGTGATCGGCTGTCAGTCGAGATATTTCCTGCCAGGCTCAGGGCCCTGCAATGAGCAAGCACGTTCTGATGGGTGATCATGACGCCCCGAGGAGTGGCCGTCGATCCCGATGTGTATTGCAGATACGCAAGGGCGCTATGGCTATGATCTGGCAACCTCATTGAATCGACTGCCTCATAGGCGTGATCCGTCGTGATATATGTGAGAGGACTCGCATCTTCGGTGGTCGAAAGCTCCGACACCGTGGTTTCGAGACCTGATGTGGTGAGGATCAGCGCAACGCGAGCATCATCGATGATGGAGCGAAGTCGATGGAGACTGTGTTTCCGCCTGATAGGGTCGGGAGCCGGAGCAGGAACCGGAACGAGACCGGCACAGACACAGGCCCAAAAGGCGTAGACGACGTCGAGCCCTTGGGGGTAGAGAAGAAGCGCTCTGGTTCCTGATGGAAACTCACGTGCGAGATGGCCGGCAAGCGAATAAACCGTCCGTTCAAGTTGGACGAACGTGACGTGATTCTCAACGTCGAGGTTGTCACGGACGAATGCGTAGGCCAGGTGACTCGGATTCGTCCGACAACCGAGCTGAAAAAGTGTTGCAAGATCGTCTATATCGGGAGAGGAAAGATGCGACATTTACGTACGGTGCCAGTCCGAAACGATACTCAGGAGAAAGCTCTCCTACGAGTGATTGAGTTGTTGAAGGTGTAGCGTAGTGTGTTTGGGGAAAAGCTCAAAGAACTTCTCATTTTCCGACCGGCATCGAGGGGAGCTCGAGGACGAGACCATTCGGCAAAAGGTCGCATGCCCACTCGATGTCTGGCCTTCACAATACGGGAGTGAGGGGCTGTAGCATCCTGCGCCAGTGGGCGAGACAGCCCTGAGGCGTTTTTCATCAGACGGAGCTATATACCAGTTGAGCATGCCCTGAAAGTGTCGTAAGATATTGGTTTATAAAAAGAATACTGTCAGTCCCTGTTTGAGAAACATGGCATATTGCTCGCAAAGTTCCTGACTGGTGAGGGAGAACAAATGCCTATCAGTGGACGGGTGCTGGTTTTTTGCGCATTGTTGGCTGGTATACCGGGGTTGGGGTTCAGCAATTTCGGAGTAGAAGAGCTGGTTACCTCAGCCAAAGGTGGCGATCCGGTCAGCGGGAGGGAGATCTACGTCAACACCTGCATCCGTTGTCACGGCATCGACGGAAAAGGAGCATTGGGAATCAAGCTTGCTCCACCTCCGGCAGACCTTACGACCTCGGATGTTCACAATCGACTCGACGGGACGTTGTTTCGTCGCATTCATGAAGGCAAACCGAATACCGCCATGGGGGCATGGAAACATGCACTCTCCGATGAAGAAATCTGGGATGTCTTGGCCTATGTGCGTACCCTCAGGGTCGGGAGTGAGGGGCAACCATAAAAGATGAATCCAACGAGTGAAAATTGTCTCATACCGGTCCGTTAGGGAGTGAGACCACCGTGAGCCAAGGAGGTATCGACATGACATGTAATGTGGGTGGAATTGAACGACCGATACGGATTGGGGCGGGGATACTGGCGATCGCGATCGGTCTTTTTGCCGGACTCTCATCACCCATTGCCGGCGTATTCGTGGTCATCGGAGCCATATTGCTGCTGACCGGCGCGGTAGGTTTTTGCCCGTTGTTCACCTTACTGGGAATCAATACCTGTTCTCCCCCTTCCAACTTGAAGAAGTGAGGCTGGTGAATGGAGAGATGGTCGATCGCAAGCATCGTGATAGTGGTTGTCGTGTCGATGGCGAGCGGTTGCGCTCCACCTCCCCGGATGACCGACGGGGAGAATTCCACGGGCTCTTCCGATGCGGAGGCAGCCGCTAACGCGCTGTTTGCTCCGCCTTCACCTGAAACTATTCCCGGCGATCTCCGGGGAGAACAAATCCGGTTGGGTTACATGATGGTGGTCGACACGCAAGGGTACGGGAAGCGGTATGTTGGGAATGCGCTGAACTGCACCAATTGTCATTTAGATGCCGGCCTCAACCCGAATGCAGCGTCATTTGTCGGCATCAGTCGTCTCTACCCGCACGATCACGAGCGTGTCGGCCGACGAGTGTCCCTCGCAGATCGGATCAACGAGTGTTTCAAGCGCAATATGAACGGCACGTCACTCCCGTCCGACAGTGTCAAACTGACGGGCATCGTGGCCTACATCGAATGGCTGTCACAGAATATACCGGCCGGCAGTTCCGTGCCGTGGCGGGGAATCCCACGCCTTACGTCGACCCATCAACCTGATCCTCTCAACGGCAAGAAGGTGTACGAGGAAAAATGCGTGTTCTGCCATGGCTCTGAGGGGCAGGGAACGATGACGGCGCCGCCAGTATGGGGGCCGCGTTCGTACAATATCGGTGCGGACATGGCGAGGATCAGCGTGGCGGCTGCGTTCATCAAGGCCAACATGCCGAGAGGATGGGGATGGACCGTCACGGACGACGAGGCGTTTGACGTGGCGGCCTATATCAATACTCAGCCACGTCCCGACTATCCCGACAAGATCCATGATTGGCCGAAAGGGGGCAAGCCGGCGGATGCCCCCTATTGACGGGCAGGTGAAGCGTTTGAGCCCACGGTTTCAGGTTTTCGAGCTCCGCACAACCTGAAACGTGAAACCGTGAACTCCATACGGTCGGTTAGTGATTCCGAGAGCGGCGCGATGAAACTTATAGCGACTTACCACGGCGGGACACGCTATGACATTGTGAGCGGGAAGCATCGAGTTGTCACCGACCAGCCGGTTGAGGACGGAGGGCAGGATGCCGGTATGGGGCCGGTGGAACTGTTTGTCGGGTCCGTCGCAAGTTGCGTTGCGTACGTTGTGGGGCAATTCTGTGGGCGACACGGTCTCTCACGAGACGGCTTGGAGGTCGAGGCCGAATGGACGATGGCGGAAGGTCCGCATCGTGTCGGCGGCATCGACATTGAAATTCATCTTCCCCATCGCATCACGGCAGATCAGAGGGAGCGAGTCCTGAAGGTCGCCCATGGCTGTACGGTGCACCAGTCCATCGCCGTGACGCCGAACATCGGGATCAAGCTAACCCCGCTTCACACTAGATGAACTATGACTTGTGAGGCGAAAGGGATGCACAGCCAAGCCGGAAGCACGGCGGCTGGTCTAAGGCAATCGATCGTTGGCCGATGCGCTTCACGAACGATGAGAGACGAACAACGAGAGACGGAGGTTTGAGGCATGGCGACATTCATTATTTCAGGGAGTCGAGGGACGGATGATCCAACGATGGCAACGCTGCCGTTCATGGCGGCCAAGACGGCCAAAGAGCAGGGACACGATGTGGTGCTGTGGCTATGGAATGAAGCTGTCACGCTGGGACGTAAAGGCGTGGCTGAACATATAACCGGTGTGAACCTGACCCCGCTCAAAGAGCTGGTTGCAGCGGTGCAGGCTGCAGGAGTTCCGATCTGGGTCTGCGGGGCCTGTGCGGTCGCCAGACAAGTCGGTACCGCCGATCTCGTGGCCGGCGCCTCCATCAAAGGCATGCCGGACTACATCAAGGCTGTGGCTGAGCGAGATCGAAGCGTCGCATTCTGATTTCATATCTGGTGAAGGAGGAGGTCCCGCATGGCTGCTGACGGCGAATCGACCGGGAAGTCTAAAGCCCGAAAAGCTCGAGAGGAGTCGGAGCACGACGCACTCACGAGACGGACGGATGGAGCGGATGAGAACGATCTGGAGGCGATTCCCACACGAGTTCCTGTGGAAGGAGATGGATATAGACCGCCTGGCGGTGCAGCCATCGACAAGGTGTTGAAGAAAATCGGGGACCCAGGCTCCACCCTGACCGAGGACGATCTACAAAGAATCAATACGAGGAAGGGCCTCTTTCAGCTATTGGAGAACCGAGGTGTCGACCTTGCGGACGTCCGCAAGAGACTGCTGTATGAATATGAGTTGCGACAGTTACAAGTCGAATTGGTGAAGTTGCAGCGCTGGATCCAAAATACGGGAGAACGCATTGCGATTCTGGTGGAAGGACGGGATGCAGCAGGAAAGGGGGGCACTATTCGTCGTTTCACCGAACATTTGAACCCTCGTGCCATGCGTGTCGTGGCACTGCCCAAGCCGACGGACGAAGAGCGGGGCCAGTGGTATTTCCAACGGTATATCCGCCAACTCCCCAACAAGGGCGAAATCGTCTTCTTCGATCGAAGCTGGTACAACCGCGCGGTTGTGGAGCCGGTGATGGGATTCTGCTCGAAAAAAGAACATCAACGCTTCCTGCAGCAGGTACCCGAGTTCGAACACATGCTCTATGAAGATGGGGTGACCATCATCAAGTTTTGGTTCTCCATCTCGAAGGACGAGCAGGCCAGGCGCTTCGAAGCCAGGCGCCAGAATCCATTGAAACAGTGGAAGCTCAGTCCAGTCGATGAAAAGGCGCAGGAGTTGTGGGATGCCTACACCCGCACCAAGGAAGAAATGTTCAGCAAGACGCACACGACCTACAGTCCCTGGATTATCGTTAAGGCGAATGACAAACAGGCGGCACGTCTCGAAAGTTTACGCTACGTGTTGAACTTGTTGCCATACAAAGGAAAGGAAGAAGCGCAGATCCGATTGACCCCAGACCCGAACATTATTACTCGATTCCATCGCAAGATGGTGGAATTGGATCTGTGACAGATTCAGCAAGGCGGCTCATGGATTCCATGTGGGTCACATCGATGAAGGAGCAGGGCGATGAAGACGAAGATGTTTTCGGTACTGGGTATTATGATTGTTTTCGGAGTTTCCACCAGCGGCGCAGAACGGCACATGATGCAGCCGAGAGTCCCGGCCGATAAGTTGGCCGAAGCCCGAGCTCTGGCGAGCCCGCTCCCGGCATCTCAAGACATCGTAGAAAAAGGGAAAGCGCTCTATCACGGCAAGGGCACGTGCTTCACCTGTCATGGAGTAAACGGAGACGGCACAGGACCAGGAGGCGCCCAGCTGAATCCCTCCCCTCGGAATTTCCAGCACCATGGGTTCTGGCGGCACCGCACGGAGGGGGAAATTTTCTGGGTCATCAAACATGGCTCTCCGGGAACCGGCATGATTGGGTTCGGTCAGGTCCTGTCGGATGAAGAAATCTGGGCCCTGATTCAGTATGAACACACCTTCGCGGGCATGCATGGGCCGGGAATGAGGGGGCATAGAGGTGGGATGGGTGGAATGAAAGGAATGGGTCGTCACGGGGGAAAAGATGGTGATGAATAGTGTCGTTTGAGACTGAGGAGAGCTGCGACCCGCTCTCCTCAGCGTTCACTCTTCCTGGGCGATCAGTGGCTGGTTGGTGGGCTGCAGGGATAGGTCGCGCCTTCGACTGCAACACACTCAATGGCGCCTACCCCCGGTCGGCTGGAAGAATAGGTAGACCCTCCTGCCCCGATCCGCGTCATGACATCCACCTTCCCTCGTTCCGTTTCTGATACTCTAGTACTACTTGCCCGGGACACCAGCGGCTGGCTGGGGGTATACACACTCCCTCCTGCTCCGATTCGTTCGATACCCTCCATTCGCTGTCCCTCAGAGGCAAAGCTGTCATTCGCCTTCACGACACCGCTTGCAACCATCATCGACAAGAATCCCACGGCTAATATGTTGTTCGCTCTCATGACATTCCTCCTTATGGTTAGCTATCTGCCGATTATGTCCTCTATTGCATGAGAGTCATTGCGATCAGATGAGATTCAGAAAAAGTTGATGACGGTTATCTTGATATTCAACGGCTCAACATATGAAGTGGTAGCGAGCTTCCGCACGCCTCGTGCGTGCAACTATCAGATTCGTGTATTCGCTTCTTTCTGCCTTGATGCTGGGCTGTTTCGGAAGCACAACTCGATGAATTAACGATTCCATACCTCAGTGTGTGCAACTCCGTTCATTCCGTGTCGCCATTTTCCACATCTGAATATTGGGGCCTGAGTATTTCTGCATCACGTCAGTACGTTCGTTGAGTCGCGTAACCACCTCAAGCATCTAGTTTTGCTGAAGATTCCTGGTCACGGATGCGGAATCGGTGAAGGCACCGGAATCGCAATTAACTTTTCACGAATCCTAATTAGTCGCAATGACTCTTAGTCAATGGGGACTGTAGATAATCGATGAGGAGAGGAACGAATTCATCGGAGTCAACTATCAATCAGGAGGAAATGCAATGACGACGCTAGTGAGGCCAGGAGTTCCTGTCGGAGGGTTTAAGACGGTGGGACAAATACGCGCGACGAATCAACTCGTCTTTCGCCGTGACCAGAATGCGATGGGCATTGCCGTCGAGTTGTTGACCACCCATACGCCGGGTGCGCCGGTCGTCGATGAAGGGGGCGACTTCGTCGGCTTCATCAGCGAGTTCGACATTCTTCGTGCACTGGAGGCGGCAAAGGACCTCAACCGTCTGACGGCGGAGGATGTGATGGCCAAGGATCGGATCGCGGTGACCGATGAGACGAGCATCGATGAAGCGGTGAAGCTCATGGAGGAGAAACGGCTCCTGAGTCTGCCGGTGAAAAGAAACGGCAAAGTCTCTCATTCAATCACACGTCATGATCTCTTGAGAGCCTGGATTGGGCTTGGCGTGTCCATCGAGGATCAAGCGGTCTGAAGGCGATGACTTCCGGTCGTTCATGGCGGCTGGGAGGGCACAGCCTGGAGAAACAAGATGATGCTGAATGACGTGTGGCTGAAGACATTCGCGAGGGTGGTCATGCACGTTGCCGTCTTGATCGCTTCAGTGGCGGCTGTCAGTGTGGGCGGGATAGCTATGGCTGCGGATGTAGGAGAAAAGATGGTGAAGTCGCTGTGTGTGCAATGCCATCGGATCGGGGGCAAGCCGGCGGCGCGCAAGACGAAGCAGGCGCCGGATCTCATCTGGGCCGGCAACAAGTATCAACAGGAGTGGTTGATCGCGTGGCTCCAGAAGCCGGAGTTTAAACACTATCCCATCGGCTACGACTTTCGTCCAGAACGGAAGAAGCCGCATTTGGCACTGACCGCAGATCAAGCAAGAGTGGTCACAGGGTTCCTTGCCACACGGAAAGACTCGCGCATCAAAGAAGGTGTGATGAAGCCCGGCACACCAGAGCAGTTGGCTCGTGGAGAAAAGCTCTACCGGGAGCATGGGTGTCAGAATTGTCATCTCACACCGGCCAACACACCGAAAGGGTATACAGGTGGTACCTCCAGCACGTCGTTGCTCAAATTGAACGCGCGGCTGAACCCGGACTGGGTGTATCGCTTCAACCAAAATCCAGACGACTTCGAGCCGGAGAGCGGGGCCTATATCCCAAACCCTCCGCTCCCCGATAAAGACATATATGCCATCACGGCCTACATGATGACGTTCCAGTAACGCTGTGAAGCGTCCCACGCGACACGAGCAAGGAGAACAGATGGAAAGGATCGTAATCATACCGACGATGACAGCTCTAAGTCTGTGCCTGGTGCCAGCCGTGTCGTGTGTGGCAGGGATCCCGATGGTGAGTCCGGTGAAGCTCAGCTGGCCGACTTGATTGCCTATCTCCGGTCAATTGAGTCGTAACGTCTGAGGAGTAACATTATGAGTCTTATGAGGATGCCGCTCACGATCCTATTCGTCGGGTTTGGATTGGCAAATCAATTGGGTCTGGTCGATGCGGCTGAAGCCCAGCATGAACACGTGATGATCAACGATGGAGCATCCGTCGATAGTCAGCGGGACGAACGCGTGACGCTCGATTTGAGTGAGCAGGCTTCAGTCGGTATGAAACTGACCATGCGGGAACATTTGGAGGCGATCCGTGACATTGTCGCTGCATTGGGGCGGCAGGACTTTGAGCGGGCTGCCAAAGTCGCTCATGATGAACTCGGATTTTCCAAGCATCATGAAGCGATGAAACGTGAGGCTGGGGCGACGTTTCCTTCGAAGTATCATGAACTCGCGATGGCGCACCATCAGGCGGCGGAGGACTTGGCGAAGGTGATTCCTTCGAAGGATCTTAAGGCGATTCTGCCGCAGCTTGAGCGGACCATTGAGGCCTGTGTCTCCCCTATGCCATCAAGTCTATAAGTTGTGAGGGTCGATCATGATCGACGAAAAGAACAAGGCCATGGTCCTCGAAGCCCTGAACGATGAGTACAAGGCGCGCGCCTTCTATCGGCTGGTGATCAAGACGTTCGGTCCCGTACAGCCGTTCGTCAATATCGTCGAGGCGGAAGACACGCATGCCCGCGCGCTTGAAGGTCTTTGTGCGCGATACGGAATTCCACTACCGGCCGATGACTGGGATCGTGCGTTGCAGCCGCCCGCGTCGGTTCTCGAAGCCTGTCGTGCTGGTGTCGAGGGGGAGATCGAGAATATCGCCATGTATGACCGGTTCCTGGAGGATATCGATATTCCGGACATCCGCACGCTGTTTCAGCGGCTGCAAGCCAGATCACGAGATGCTCATCTCCCCGCGTTCCGACGGTGCGTGGCGCGAGGTGGGTGAGTGGGGCGAGGGCGGCCAGCCAGGTGTGTCCCATGCGAGAAGGATACGAGCTAGTGGTGGTCCAACATATGTTCACGAGAACGGTAGAACTGCATGGCGGACGAGTAGAACAAGCTTCATGGATCCGACGAAGGGAGAATAGCGGATGGTGACACAGCGATTTCTGATGATCGGCTGTCTAACAGCCGGTGTGATGGTAAGCAGTGCATTCTTCTCGACTCAACTGCAGGCCCAATCATCGCTCGCTGTTGGGTTGGTCACCGTGGACGGGATCACTGTACCGGACATCGGGCCGTTGCCGACGGTCGTGCCCATCCCTCCAGGGAACCTCAACTATGCGGCCAAGGTGGAGCTGGGCAAGCAGCTCTATTTCGACGGCCGACTCTCAAAGAACAACGCGATCTCTTGCGCCTTTTGCCATAACCCCTTTACGGGTTTTGCTGATCCGCGCCAGACGTCGATCGGCGTCGGTGGCGGTGTCGGAGGCCGTCAATCGCCGACCGTCTTCAACACGGGATTTATCCCGCTGCAATTCTGGGATGGCCGCGCTGGGTCGCTCGAAGAACAGGCCATGGGGCCGATCGTCAATCCCGTCGAGATGGCCGAAACGCACGAGAACGTCGTCAAAAAACTCGGCAAGATCAAGGGCTACCAGCAGCAGTTCCGAGCCGTCTTCGGCACGGACGTGAATCTCCAGGGGATTGCCGAAGCCATCGCTGCTTATGAACGCACCGTCATCTCGACAAATTCTGCTTTCGATAAGTATGTGTTAGGCGATGCCCAGGCGATGGACAAGACGGCGCTCAGGGGGATGGCGCTGTTTAAAGGCAAGGCCCGCTGCATCCTCTGTCACAATGGGCCGAATTTTGCCGACAACCAGTTTCATAACCTGGGCGTCCCCCAGGTCGGACCGATGAAAGAAGATCTCGGTCGCTTCTATGTGACGCAGCAGGAGCAAGACAAGGGAGCATTTAAAACACAGACCCTTAGGAGCATCACCGAAACGGCCCCCTACATGCACGATGGTGCCTTCAAGACGCTTGAGGAGGTCATAGACTTTCTCGATCAGGGTGGAGGGCAGAACCCGAACTTGAGCCCAATGGTGAAGCCCCTTGGATTGACCCAACAAGAAAAGGCTGAGTTGATTGCGTTCCTCAACGCGCTCACCGGCGAGAAGATCAAGTTCGAGATGCCGAAGCTGCCGAAGTAGGAAATCGGCAAGGAAGTAAGCCATGACACCCAGAGCGCTCTCGACATGGATGGTCGTAGCAGCATGCGCACGCGGACGACCTCGTCAGCCTCCTGCAAGAGATGGGGGAGAAGTGAAGCGGGTCGATTCCAGACAGCCTCGGCACGCCGTGAACGAAAGGCTGTAGTCAACTATGTTTCTGAGGAGGGATTAACCGATGAGGATCGTGAAGCGGAGAGACTGTGGAGAGGCGCGCCCTGCTGGGTCCGTGATCCTGGGGATCATAATGGTGTCGGCTTTGTTGTGGTGGTTGCCGCCGGCCGTGTCGGCAGGTGATGAGCAACAGACACGCACGCTCCTGCAGAAATCCTGCGCAGGCTGTCATCGTCTAGAGGGGGCAGCCGATTCACGGTTCAAGCTCAACGCTCCCGATCTTACCGGAGCGGGGAGCAAGTTCAAACGGGAGTGGCTCATGAGCTGGTTGCTGGGAAAGGAAGCGCCGGTGTATGCGAAGAGCTATCGCTGGGATCAATCGCAGCAGCCGGACCGTCATCCGGTCGTCTCTCAGGCAGAGGCGGAGCAGATTGCAGATTACTTCGAGCAGCATTTGAAAGATCCCCGGGTGAAAGAGGGCGCGATCGATTTGTCCACGTTCAGCGCCATCGAAGCCACCTTCGGAGAGCAGCTCTTCAAAGACCACTCCTGCACCGGGTGCCATCAGATCATGGTGGACGGCAAACCCACTGGCGGGCCGCAAAGCTCGTCGTTTGTGAGCAGCGGTCGTCGCCTGAAGGCTGATTGGATCTATCGGTTCAATTCCAACCCCCCGGATTTCGTGCCGCATAGCGGCGAGTTCGTGGCCGATGTCAGTGAGTTGGGATTGCGATACATCACCGGATATATCGCGACCAGAGGGTGGAACGAGTTCACCTTCTATGAGCCCTGGACGGCTGAGCCGTTCAAAAAGGCGGATGTTCAACGCGGGGCTCAGGTGTACCAGGAGTATTGTGCTCAGTGCCATGGTGCGACCGGTCAGGGAGATGGAGCGGCTGCATCCGGTCTGGAGCCGAAGCCGGCCGTGCACACAAAGATCGCGTTCGATAAGCTTCCCAACGAGTACCTCTATAACGTCATCAACTACGGCGGCAAGGCGGTCGGGAAGTCCACGCTGATGCCATATTGGTCTCTGACCTTGGGGCAGCAGGGAGTCGCGGACGTGATGGCCTATCTCCGGGAGACGTTCAAAGGAACGGCAGTCGCGGAAGCTACGACAGGGGCGACCGGTGGCCCAGTGGGGGTCTGTCCGCAAGCACGAACGACCAAGAAAGCACCGGCGGAGTTTTTCAAGCGGACAAATCCGTTGCCGGCGACACCGGCGCATGTCCGGGCAGGAATGAAGCTGTACCTTGAGACCGCTAAGCCGCTCGCGTGCATGAATTGCCACGGCCAGCAGGGCGACGGCGCCGGTCCGATCGGAGCCGCGCTGGTTCCACCGCCACGAAACTTCACCTGCGGTGCGACGATGAAACCCATTTCCGACGGCCAGCTGTTTTGGGTGATCAAGAACGGGTCGCCAGGAACCGGGATGATGGCATTCCCAGGACTGTCGGACGATGAGACCTGGCAGATCGTTCACTATGTACGCAGCTTGGCACGATGAAAGGGAGGAGGGCGCGGCGGGAGCGCCACACTCGCATGCACAGGGCAGGAGGGAAGATTGGGAATGAAGATGGATAACGGGGAGAACCAAGTGTGTCCATCCACTGATTGGAAGGAGTGCGCACGATGAAGAAGCACAGATGCGTGATGATCGGCTGTCTGGCAGCCGGAGTGATGATAAGTGGTGCGCTCTTCTCCACTCAACTGCAGGCCCAATCCTCGCTCGCTGGTGGAACGGTGACAGTCGATGGCATCACCGTGCCGGATATCGGGCCGCTGCCGACGGTCGTGCCGATCCCTCCAGGGAACCTCAACTATGCGGCCAAGGTGGAGCTGGGCAAGCAGCTCTATTTTGACGGCCGACTCTCAAAGAATGGTCGAGTTCCTTGCGCCGCTTGTCATCTCCCACCACAGGGTTTGCTGATCCGCGCCAGGTGTCGATCGGCGTCGGAGGTGCCATCGGCGGCCGACAATCGCCGACCGTCTTCAACACCGGATTCAACCCGACGCAGTTCTGGGACGGCCGTGCCGGATCACTGGAAGAACAGGCCCTGGGGCCGATCCAGTGAATCCAGTCGAGATGGCCGAAACGATCGACAACGTCGTCAAGAAGCTGGGCAAGATCAAGGGGTACCAGCAGCAGTTTCGTACGGTCTTCGGTACGGACGTGAATCTCCAAGGGATTGCCGAGGCCATCGCCGCCTATGAACGCACCGTTATCTCGTCAAATTCCGCTTTCGACAAATATGTGCTAGGCGATGCCAAGGCGATGGACGAAAGGGCGGTCAGGGGGATGGCGCTGTTTAAAGGCAAGGCCCGCTGCATCCTCTGTCACAACGGGCCGAATTTTACCGACAATGATTTTCATAACCTGGGCGTACCACAGGTCGGGCCGATGAAAGAGGATCTTGGTCGCTTCTATGTGACGCAGCAGGAGAAAGATAAGGGAGCATTTAAAACACAGACTCTCAGGAGCATTGCCGAAACGGCTCCCTACATGCACGACGGTGTCTTCAAAACACTCGAGGAGGTCGTAGACTTTCTCAATCAGGGTGGGGGGCAGAACCCGAACTTGAGCCCGATGGTGAAGCCCCTTGGACTGACCGAACAAGAAAAGGCGGAGCTGATTGCGTTTCTCAACGCGCTCACCGGCGAGAAGATCAAGTTCGAGATGCCAAAATTACCGAAGTAGCAACATGGAATGGAGTTTTCTGATTTCAGAATGGAGGGACTAATCATGACGAAGTTGAAAGGATGGTGGGTAGCTGGATTCGGGGGAGCGGCGTTAATTGCCGCGTTGGCAGTGTTGCCCGTCTTCGCCGACGAAGGCCATGGGAAGAAGGGGCATGGTGGCCACGACCAGGAAGAACAGGATGATCATAGTGGGCACTACCTAAAACATCTGTTGAAACATGCCAAAGAGTTCGGGCTGACGCCGGAGCAGATCGGCAAGCTCAAGGCCATCCAGCTGGACTTCAAACGCTCGGAAGCCAGGTTGGAAGCCGACACCAAGGTGGCGAAGTTGGAACTGCATGCGCTACTGGATGATGAGCAAGCTGATCTCAAAGCGATTCAAGCGAAAGTTGAGCAACTGAAAAAAGCAGAAGGGGCCTGTTTGTTCGAGGCGGTCAAAAGTAAGCGCACCGCCATGGCCCTGTTGACTCCCGATCAACGGGAAAAGGACCGTGCCCATCGCGAACAGATGAAGAGTGCGAAGGAAGGCCAACAGGGAGGTGGAATGGGCGGTATGGGTCGCGGTGGGATGATGGGTGGTATGGGGGGAATGAGCCGTGGCGGCATGGGGAGCGGCGCAGGTCACGGTGGACAGGGCGGTGGAGATCATGGGGGCGGAGACGCCGGTGGAGCACAGGAACACCAACACTGACGCGTCAGTGCTGATGAGCCGTGCTAGTGATCAGCCACGGATGGCACAGAGTCCTGAGGTGGGTCCAGCAGATTGCCTGCGCGACGGATCCAACCCTTTATGAGTAGGCAGGCAATCTGGAGGTAATGCGATGATGGGACTAAGAGATCATGTAGTAGCTAAGCTCTTGATAGGCGCATGGGTAGTGCTTGCGCTGGGGTTGATCGGTAGCCCGCTCGTGGTGTCGGCAGAGGATTCCGGCGCGAAGGCAAAAGCAAGCCTGCAGAAGGCGCACGACCAACTGGAGCTGGCAATCGATCAAGCCGAGAAGGCGCTTGGCCCGCACCGCAAGGGAAGCGGTTGGGTCCGGACGTATATGCAGCGGGCGCTGAACGTGCTGGGAGGCACAACATCACCGGATTATTTTGATAAGCACGAAGCGCCCTTCTTCGAGAAAGTCGGTAACCCCGGGGATGGACACGGAGCGCTCATGTATCTCGAAGAGGCGCGTGAGGCGCTCAAGGAGGCCAATGCTTCCGTCGCCGTGCAAGAAGCCATCGACCATGCCCTCACCCATTTGTCCAATGCGGTTAACCATGCACGGGAATCGGTCCATGGCACCGGTGTGCAACAGACACACGGGCATGCGGACCAGGTGGCGGCGTTCCTTGTCGCAACGCATGGGAAAGGGGATACTGATTCTCCCGTCACTGGTACCCTGGCGTATGCGATGAAGCAGATGGGATTGACGATGTCGAAGTAATGCACCAAAGCCGTGGCGTTCACTCCGGCTATAAAGACAGAAAGAGGTGCTGATATGAAGGCAAAGAGCAGAGTCACGGTTCTGATCGTACAAGGAGTCTGTGTGGCAACCTTGGCATTGGCCGCAGGCTCCGTGAGTGCCGACGTCACTGAACGTGAAAAGGCTGCCAGCGAAGTGGCCGTCTCGTTTGTGAGGGAGTTGGGCGCGGCCATGATAAGGGAAATGACCAAGGGAGGCCCCATCGAGGCGATCAAGGTCTGTGCCGAGCTTGCCCCGGAGATCGCCGGCCAGCTGTCTCGGGAGCATGGCTGGCGTGTGACTCGTGTGGGAACGCGAGTACGGAATCCATTGCTCGGCATGCCTGATGCGTGGGAGCAGCAAGTCTTGGCCGAGTTCGCTGAGCGTGCAGGGAAGGGCGAGTCGTTTGTAAGCATGACCCGTAGTGAAGCGGTGATGGAGCCTGACGGGCAGTACTACCGCTTTATGAAGCCGATTGCCCTGCAGCCACAATGCGTACTCTGTCATGGACCGAGCGAACAGATTCCGGAAGAGATCAGAACGGTCTTGAAGCAGCAGTATCCCTTTGATGCGGCGACCGGGTACAAGGCCGGAGAATTGCGCGGTGCCATCAGTGTCAAGCAGCCGCTGGGAAAGACGAACGAGTGAACGAGAGTGGACCGGAGGCGAACATGAACGAAGTGATTCGCCATCAACAGTCCGTGCTGGTAGGAGAAAGTAAGACAGAGGGGAAGCTACGGGGCACAGGCACCGATCGCTTTCTGCCGAAACGGTACACAACCTGGTGGATCTCGCTGATTCGGGCAGAGTATGGATTGGCCTCACTCTTTCGCAGCATAAACTGTTCGAGTTCGGTGACGGCCTGTATGTAAGATCGCTAATGGTACAGTCGCGAAGTTCTGCGCACGATCATGGTGTTAACGTGGATCCTTGGATTTGCCCTGCTTGGCAGTATGGGCGCCATCATTGGCGCCGCGACATTCTTGTTGCTCCCGAAGGGGACACGAGATCGCATCATTCCCTTCCTTGTGAGTTATGCCACCGGCACGTTGCTGGGCGCGGCATTACTCGGGTTGTTGCCGCAGGCCATAGCGCAAGGCGGTCTGCAAACAAGTCTTGGTTCGGTATTAGCAGGGTTGATCGTCTTCTTCAGCTTGGAACGGCTCATGATCTGGCGGCATTGCCACCATGGAGGGTCTTGTGAAGTGCATGGGGCCGCAGGGCAATTGATCCTGCTCGGGGATGCACTGCATAATTTTGTAGATGGCATCGTGATTGCTGCGGCGTTTCTTTCGTCGATTCCGCTCGGCATTGCCACCGGGCTTGCCGTGATCGCGCACGAGGTGCCCCAAGAGGTTGGGGATTTCGCAGTCCTGCTCGATAATGGATTTTCTCGCAAGCGTGCCCTGAAATGGAATCTGATCTCAGGCAGCACCACGATCCCTGGGGCTCTACTCGGGTATCTTGCGCTCGAAGAATCGAGCACGCTCATCGGGCCGATCCTCGCGCTGTCCGCAGCCAGCTTTCTCTATATTGGTCTGGCGGATTTGATTCCAGGGCTCCATCGACGGATCGGTGCAGAAGCCGGTATCGCACAGCTTCTGCTTCTGTTGGCTGGTGTGGGAACCATCGTGGTCTTACGATTGCAGCACGGTGGGTAAGCGAGTATCAAGGGTACAGGTCATTCATCTGGTTGGGAGGTAGGGAGTCGTGAAAAAAACTATGTGGTATTTGGGCATTCTGAGTATTCTGGCAGTGGGGCTGTACAGTTCAAGGGTGGAAGCCGAGTCTCTGTCCGGAAATCCACAGAAAGGCGAGGCCTTATACCAACAACACTGTGTCGGCTGCCATGGAACCGCCGGCGATGGACTGGGGCCTGATATCAAGGAACTGATCGTTCCGCCTGCAAATTTTCGGGCGCCGAAATTGCGCACAAGAACCGATATGGAACTGTACATCGCGATCAAACAAGGGGTCCTCTTCAGTCCGATGCATGGTTGGGCTGATCGGTTGTCGGATCAAGAAATCCGAGATGTGCTGAGGCACATTCGCAGCTTGGCTCCGTTCAACCCCGTCGGTTAGTTGTATCAAGGGAGAGAAGAGCCCGCTTGGTCATGGAGAAGGAGGGGTGATAGGATGACAGGAACATTCTTCACAGTTGGAGGATTGCCATGACACATCAGGATGGTCGAAGCTCACCTGAAACGGTTTTCCTCGCATTTCTCGGCGGGGCAATCGGAGGCATGATTGCCGGTATTCTTCTCGCTCCCAAATCCGGTGAGGAGACCCGGCGTGTGATACAAACCCATGCGCGAAGGACGGAGGAGGATCTCATCGAACGAGCCAAGGAAGCACGAGCGGCCCTGGATGAGGTGATTGAGCGAGGTAAGCATTTTGTAGATGAAAAGCGCGCGGACGTCGAATCAGCCGTGAGAGCAGGTCGAGAGGCGGTGAAAGAGAGAATTGATAAGTACCGCGACTGATAGGGAGTGTGCTATCTTCTGGCCGCTGGATGGAGGTATGTTCCGCTATCACGAAGGGGAGGGGTGCTACATCATGCCCATCTTCTTCGGTCATCAATTCATGTTATGAGGACGGGATCATGAGCGAACCACAGACGATCACGACATTCTATGAGAAGGATCACGACCGCCTGGATGAGTTGTTCAAAACCTTTCAAACAGTGAAACGGTCGGATTTTCCCAAGGCGAAGGAAGCATTCAAGGAGTTTAAGATAGGTCTCCAACGCCATATCGTCTGGGAAGAAGAGCTGCTGTTTCCGATCTGGGAAGAGAAAACCGGGATGATCGAGGACGGGCCGACGCCCATCATGCGTTTTGAACATGACCAGATCAAGAAGCTCCTCGAAGCCATTCACTACAAGGTAGAAGCACAGAGTCTCGAGACTGATCAGGAAGAACAGTCGCTGCTCAATATCTTGAGCTCTCACAACAGGAAGGAAGAGCGGGCACTGTATCCCGCCATTGATAATGTCGTCAGCCCGGACGAGTGCGCAAAGATCTTCAGCGACATGAACACGATGCCGGAGGACCGGGGCAATGCCTGCTGTGGTCAGCATTGACAGTGATCAAAGGCGAGGGCGAGGCGATCTCAGGGGCTTTGTTTCAAAGATCAGCTACCGCCGGCTACTCTTGTTCAGTCTCTGTTTGACGGGATGGTTGGGAGTGGAGTCGACAACCATGACCCGTGACGGGTGGGCCGAGACGTCGTCCTCGCAGCCGACTGGAACGCTCAAAGGCAATATCATGGAGGGCCGGGGAGATTTTTAATGGGAAAGGGGTCTGCTACTACTGCCATGGGATTGATGGATATCTGCACAAGATTCCTCGACTGGAAACGGACACGGCGAAGCTCATCGCAAAGCTGAACCCTCCTCCCACCGACCTACGGAATCCCAACGTCCTGCGCCTGAAAACCAACAAAGAGAGGTCTCGTGCGATTCGAGAAGGCCATCCCGGCACCGGCATGTTTCCCGACACCACGATGACCGATCAAAACCTCGCCGACATCTTGCTCTACCTCGCACTCATCAGAAAAGACCCCAATCCGGAGCAGTAACTCAGGCCACAGGGCTCCTTTTCTTTTCTCAGGAGCCGCTATTCTCATCTTCCTAAATTGCGATATACTTCGTTTGCAAGAGGTGTCTAATATGCCAAAACCAATCCCTTCTCCACCTCCCGGATTCGACGAGCTCCCCGTCGAAGAACGAATCGATTTTGTGCAATCCCTGTGGGATCGCATTGCGGCAACCCCCGAGCAGGTTCCTGTGCCTGATTGGCATCGAAACATCATTCGTGAACGACTAGAGTCGTATCGAACACATCCAGACGCAGGCCGCTCATGGGCTGACGTTCGCACAGAAATCGTAAACAAGTTACGGGATCGTTGATTTGACGGATGGCACGGCGACTCGTCGTCATGTTCGAACGAAACGAAGCCGTTTTTGGATGAGATGTTCCTGCCGTATCAAGGTTGCCTTGTCGGTCGGAAGATCAAAGAACGAGATAATCTCCCCAAGATTGGCAAACTTGTAACCATGAAAAACATGGAATTCTATCAAGGCTTCAACGTAACGCTTGAGCTGGTATAAGAGTTTCGTGATCTCTTCATTCCGTTGGTCCATATGAACGGCAGAGTTTCTGTAATCACGTAAGTGGTGCAACACTTCTTGATGAAAGACGCGATCTGACCAAACTGAGACGGCACGAGCAACGGTCACTTTATGGGAGTCTTTAATTGTTGTTCTGGTGAGGTGCTCCAATAAGCTCCAAAGCTTGAGGAATGCAGTTTCATGGTTTCTTTCGTCGAGGGCACCGGCATACCGCCTAAAGGCTTCCTCTATAAGAGGTCTCGAATGAGATTTTGACAGTTGCTTTCTAACCTGTCGTTCGAAGCTTCTGAGCGAGTCCCAGTTTTTTCGGAGATCTATCGGCGATACCGCCTCAACGTAAGTCGAGTCATACCAGAACGGATCGGGAAGACGTTTCCCATTCGGATAATGAAGCGAGTGTAAGGGGCCTAACAATATCTTATTGATCGGATCTCTTTTTCCAGCGTGGAGTATGACGTGACGCCTTCTGTTAAGGGCAAAGTTCCAGATTCCTCTCAGAAGGTCAATGGTATCAAGTGCTATCATTCCAGCCTCTTCTGGGGACCGGCCTTGCGTTATTATCTCAATGGGTGAGTATGCTGTGGGTAATTCTCGATTAAGGAACTTACGGCCCAGTTTGAGAAAAACATCTCTTTGAATCTTAGAGTGGAGGCTACGAGTGAAAATTATTCGGGTATCATTTAAGCTCACACGCGCACGAGCCGTAGGTATATGAAGAGAGATATCACTGACCAGTAAATACTTCTTGATAGGCTCTCGCATGTACGCTTGTTCTAGTTTTGAGATTTCTTGCAGTAGTGCTGACTTCGTAAGTGTTTTCGATTTAGCTACGATGGAGATGCCCTTGTGAACAAACTGCCTCTTGTAGCGATCAGGAAAAGGAAAGATGAAGCTGAGAGATGAAAGTAGAACGGTTGCGTAATCGTCAAACTCGAAGCCAGTGAACGACACCTCCCCATTTTCGGACGTTGACTTAATCCTCTCTAAGCCCGTAGTGATTACATCTGGGTTATAACCGTTTTTCCAATCTGCACACATATAGGGCCTTATTTGCTAGGTTCGTAGGTCGCTGTGAGCATCGAGTTTACCTCATCACTCGATCCCTCGCATCAACGATCCGGCAGCCTTGGCCTTCCGGCAGTGCGAAGATCGGATTCAGATCCACTTCACTGATCTCTGGGCCGCCTCCGCGAGGTGGGATCCGCGTAGCAGGACACTTTGCGTTGCCTTCGGGTTGACGGCTGACTGCCCGCGATTTTTCCCGTACTGCTCCAGTCATTGTCGCTTTCCCTAATTAGGAAGCGTCAGGTTTGCTCAACGGGCCGATGATCAGATAAGCCACTCGGGTGTGAGAAGCAAGATGGTTCCTAGACCGGCCATCACCAGGCCGCTGGCCAGCTTCAGCCAGCGTCCAGCCCCTTCTTGTAATTTCCTCCGACTCAGCGTGACGACCGCGATCGTCACCATGAGGCCGTCGTCAAGAATATAGGCCAGGTTATAGAGGCCAAGGTACCCGTAGTAGGTCCATGTCGGCAACTGCTGCATCGTCAGGATTTGTGTGTAGACCGCCGGGAATCCAGCCGTGCAGAGCAATTCAATTGTATTCACCAGCCCGGCCAGAATGATGACGCCCACCAAGGCTCCGGCAAGGTTGTCGGCCTGGATGATGCGGCGGATGCGGGCGTACAGGCCGGGCTTTGCAGACTCGGGAATGCTCAAGGACAGACCGTGATGGAGAGCAAAGAAATCTTTCACATTCACCAGCCCGATGAAGAGCGCGATGCCGCCGAGCCCGATCTGAACAGCGCGCGACAGCCCTACCACGAGAAACAGGTTGAGCCATGCCGCCATGAAGGCAAAATAGAGCAATCCACTGACGATGACGAAGGTTCCCGCGATGAGCGCCATCTTCCGCCGATCTTGTAGATTGACCAGCAGCGACAGGAGAAAGAGTAGGACCCACATCGCACAAGGATTGAATCCATCCAACAAACCAATGACCACGGTGAACAACGGAAGGCCAAGATCCTGGACACGAAGTGGGCCGAACCACCCCGTCTCGATGGTCTCGATTGATGAACCTGGTTCGATGCCCGGGGCGTTCCGGTCGAGCATGGCGCGGATCTTAGCTCCGGTCGTGTCGGACGACTGAAATCCCAGGATCAACTCTGTGCCGATGAGAAATGCGGGAACACCAAGGGTGGTGATGCCTCGATCCTTGGCCCATACCTCGAGTCGCTGTCGTGCCGCGGAGTCCTCAACGATGTCATAGAGGGTAATATGAAGCGAAGGCCGCTCGCGTCGAAGGTCGTCGAGGAAAACCTTTGCCGCTGCGCAATGGGGACAGCCCGCTCTGACAAAAACCTCAATGTCCGGAATGGCCTCCCCCGCCCAAGCGCTGCCCGGGAGAGAGAGCACGATGGCGAAGACGTGGATGGCAAGTCGGCGGAAGAATATGTGCCAAGCTATGCGCTGAAACGACACTTCTGCTAACTGGTGATATCCGGTGGCGACATGAATCTGATGTACGACAACACATCCAGCATTTGCTCATCCGTCAGCTTGCCACGAAACCCATGCATCGGGCTGAATAAGACGCCGTTCGAAATCGCCACGAGCAGTTCCCAATCCGTCTTCGAGCGACTGATCTGAGATCGAAGATCGACCGGTTGGACGATCAAATCTTGGCTGTCCGGCCCATTCCCGTCCAGTTGAACCCCATGGCAACGGAGGCACTGTCGCTCATACACGCCCTGTCCGGCTTTCGAATCTCCTCGAATTCCTTGAGCGAAGATCACAGATATTGAGAGGGCAATGAAGAGTAGTGTGAGAATCGTCGGTTTCATCTTCGCTCCTTTCACCGCAGTACGAGCACCGGACACGTCACATGATGAACAACGGCATGGGATACACTCCCTAAGAGAAAGCGAGACAGTCCCTTACGCCCATGTGAGGTGATGACGACGAGGTCCACAGGCTTTGCCTCTTCTTCGATCACCGAGACGGCATGACCGGTGGCGACTTTCGTGCTGACCGAGTATCGGGGGGTCATGAGTTTGCTGGCGGTCGACTTGACGAGTTCCTCCGCATACCGCTCAGCTCCCTCCCACCATGTTCTAGTTCCCATGGCATCGTACGGATCATCCACTCCGATCGGAACGACGGCGTGGAGTACGCAGAGTTCAGCAGGGTCGGCGAAGGGATGCTTCGTAAGCCATGCCACGATTCGGTCAGCATCCTCGCGATCCTCGATGGCGACAAGCACCCGTTGAACTTTGCGCGCTGCACCCTTGACGATCAAGATTGGGCGTGAGCCGTGCAAGAGCACCCGATGGGATACGCTTCCGAGGACCATCTCCGAGAGCCGGCTTCGTCCACGCACACCGACGACGACGAGATCGGTTGAGAAGGTGTCCGCGCTGTCGAGGATGAGCTGTGCGGGATTGGCGACTTCGTTGACCTTCCTGATGGACTGGATCTCCGGCGGAACCATAGTCGCGGCGTGATCCAGAGCTTTGCGCCCGGCATCGACCATCGCGTGGCGGAAATCCTCGTACCCTTGCACGTTGCCCGCTTGGGCCACGACCGGATTGTGAAGAATTCCCAAGTCGACACCATGGACCAGCGTGACGTCCGATGGATGATAGAGGTGGAACGTTTGGGTGACTGCCGCGAACGCCTGATCGGACCAATCGACACCGATGACGACTCTCATTTCATGACCCTTCCCATCCGATCGTCAAAACAGCGGATGTGGTGCGGTGCCGAACGGAAGCACCAGCGGTGATTCACCAAGATGGCCGCGAAGACGCCACGAGCCGTTTTCCGGGACAAGATAGTGTACTTCTTCATGCCAACTGTCGATGGGGACATAGAGGCCGGTGGTCTTCGATCTGGCCCACAAGTGCCCTGTGCACGTGACCTCCAGAACGGCATCCTTCCCTGCTCCGAGCTTGGTCATCTTCGTGAAGAGATGGGTACTGGCGATTTCCTCGTACTCATCAAAGAGATCATTCCAGATCTTGCGGATATCGTCCTTCTTAAACCCATGGTAGTTGTACCGGGAGGAATAGATGCCCATGACCTGTTCCAGGTCATGGGCTTTGATCGCTTGTTCCGCCCGCTCAAAGGCTTTGACGACGCTATTAACCGTCGCCTCGTCGACCTCGATCACCGACCCGGATGGAACGACAATGTTCGCCGATGCCGTGCCGAGTCCGATGACACTTGCAATCAGGAGTACGAGTGAGACAACTGTCGAGGCTGCGCGATCTGGTCTACTCAAGGAAGCCTCCAATTATTGTGGCGGAGACGCTGTCGAAGAATGTGTCCGCTCTTTCCATTCCAACTGCGACTCTTCCGCCAGGTTTAAATACTCCACCACATCGTGATCGCTGACTTCGGCGAAGTCGATATAGTGATGACCCACAGCCCAGAATGGATCCGGTGTGGCGAGGACGACCAGCTCATCCGCCTGGACGCGTGCCTCCTGTACGGTGTCGACAGGGCCGACCGGAATAGCTCCGATCAGGCGGCGAGGCTTGAAGTGTCTGATGGACTGGACAGCTGCGAAGAACGTGGAGCCGGTGGCGATCCCGTCGTCTACGAGAATGACGCTGTGGTCGGCAAGCGTGAGCATCTGCCGACCTTGGCGGTACATACTTTGTCGTCGAGCGATCTCGTGTTGCTGCATCTGAACCATCCCGTCGATATCGGTCCGAGAAAAACCATAGGCGGCCATTGCCCCTGGGTTCAGATAGACCGTTCCTGTTTCACCCACCGCGCCGAGTGCATACTCAGGGTTATCCGGTGCCCCCAGCTTGCGGGTGATAAAGACGTCCAGCGGAAGATGGAGCCCCAGGCTCAGTTGATAACCGACGGCGACTCCTCCGCGCGGGAGTGCCAAGATAATGGCTGTTGGGTCATCGCGGTACTGGAGTAGTCGTTCCATGAGTCGACGCCCAGCCTCTTCACGATTTCTGAACATCACACTCGTCCCTTCGCTCGCTCGACGCCCAGCTTCACGAAATTTTCACTTCGATCGCCTTTGGCTTTGCCTTCTCAGACTTTGGAAGATGAACTTTCAAGACGCCATCCTTATACTCGGCGTTGACCTTCGATCCATCGGCATTTTCAGGAAGGGTAAAGCTTCGTATGAAACTCCCATAAGCTCGCTCCACGCGGTGATACTTTTTGCCCTTTTCTTCCTTCTCGTATTTCCGTTCACCACTAATCGAGAGGACATCGTCATGAACGTTGATCTTGATCTCCTCTTTCTTCATTTCGGGCACTTCAGCGTTGATGACATATTCCTTCTCGTCTTCCGAGATATCCACGAGCGGTGACCATTCGGAGACGGTGAGGGCTTCCTTCTTATCGCCGCCGGTCGGAACCGGTGTGCGGCCGAATAGGGTCGAGAGTCGTTTCTCCATTTCTTCGAGCTCCTTGAACGGATTCCATCGCGTCGTCGGTTCCCATCGTGTCAGTGAACTCATGGCCAGTGCCTCCTTATGTGATTGATGAGGGGTTGGACCCTCTACTGCCAGCTTGTGCATTGACGGTGCCAACATCCAAGGTGTGAAGGATCTGCAAGAAAATGCGCGGTTCTAGATAACCAGACGGGCTGGGTTCATCAGAGATGAGAAAGAGTCTGTGGCAATACGGGACAGTGACACCGAAGGGGCTGTGGCCTCTTTCGACATTGATAGATAAGGTGAGGGGCCTTGAGGCGAGACCTATTCATAGGGAAACCTCTAGCCCCTCGCAAGGTTCATTAGGTCGACATTAAGGGCCCATGGCAGGAATGAGACCTAAGCATAGGTCGTGCAATGCCTGTCCACTGCGTCATAGGCAAAGGAGAGCCGTGATTGGCTTTGAGAGGCGAAAGGACGATGAAACAGCGGTTGTCGTTTAAGAATCTGCCTAAGATCCAGGCAACGCGGTTCAAGAAGCTGAGGCTGGAGAAGGAACGAGAGCGAGTTAAGTGAATAAGAGTTAGGTTGGCCGAGAAACGGTCTCCAAGTAGAGGAGACTGAAAGCCAGGTGTCGAGGTCTCCTGCCGGTGCTTAGGAGAAGAATGCGGAGCCACATGCCGGCACATAATGCCGATGTCGCGGCGGTCTTTGAAGAGATAGCAGATCTTCTTGAGATCGAAGGATCCAACCCATTCCGCATTCGTGCCTATCGCAATGCGGCTCGCATGCTCCGGGATCTCCCACGTGAAGTCGGTGCAATGCTCGACGAGGGAGAGGATCTGACCGAATTGCCTGGTATAGGGGAAGACCTCGCGGCAAAGATCAAGGAGGTCGTCCAGACCGGTACGGCCGCTGCGCTCGAAGCGCATCGCAAGAAAGTTCCAAAGACTCTTACCGAGTTGCTCCGAATTCCTGGCATCGGACCAAAACGAGTGAAAGCGCTGTACCACGATCTCGGCATTCGGACGCTCGATCAGCTGCAGAAGGCCGCGCAGGATGGGTTGGTGAGATCGCTCCAGGGTTTCGGAGAGAAGACCGAACGATATATCCTGGATCAACTGAAAAAGCGGGTCGGGGAGGAGAAGCGTGTTCAATTGGCGGTTGCAAATCAGTATGCCGAAGCCTTGGTCACCTACCTGAGGGAATCTCCCGGAGTGAAACAGGTCGTGGCGGCGGGAAGCTATAGGAGAGCCAGAGAAACGATCGGGGATCTCGATATCCTCATCACCGCCGCCTCCGGCAGTCCCGTAATGGATCGATTCGTGTCCAATCCGGAAGTCGAAGAGATTCTGGCACATGGGGCAACCAAAGCGAGCGTCCGGCTCGCCTGCAAGTTGCAAGTGGATGTGCGAGTCGTTCCCGATGACAGTTACGGAGCCGCGTTGCAGTACTTCACTGGAAGCAAGGCGCATAATGTCGCGCTTCGTCAATTGGCACAGCAGCGGGGGCTCAAGATCAACGAGTACGGAGTGTTCAGAGGCGACAGAGCGGTGGCTGGGGCCACCGAAGAATCAGTCTATGCCGCAGTTGGGCTGCCTTGGATTCCACCGGAACTCCGGGAGAATCGTGGGGAGATCGACAGGGCACGAGCTGGGCGCTTGCCGGTGCTTGTGGAGGTTGCCGATCTGAAGGGCGATTTGCATGCCCACACTAAAGCGACCGATGGTCACAACTCCATGAGAGAAATGGCGGAAGCGGGCCGAGCGAACGGTCTTGAGTATCTGGCGATCACCGACCATTCGAGGCGTCTGACGATGGCCAAGGGCCTCGACTCGAAACGGCTGTTCGAACAGCTCGAAGAGATCGATCGGCTGAACAAGATGCTGAGCGGCATCACCCTATTGAAGGGGATCGAGGTCGATATCCTTGAAGATGGCAGCCTGGATCTTCCCGATGAAGATCTCTGCCGACTCGACCTGGTGGTTGGGGCCGTGCATAGCCACTTCCGACTTTCCCGAGAAAAGCAGACTGAACGGATCCTGCGCGCCATGGACCATCCCTGTTTCACGATCTTGGCTCACCCCAGCGGCCGGCTCATCGATGAACGAGCGCCTTATGACGTGGACATGGCGTGTGTCATCCACCATGCCCGAGAGCGAGGCTGCTTCTTGGAGGTGAATGCACATCCAATCCGGCTTGATTTGACGGACACCGATTGCCGGATGGCGAAAGAGGAAGGCGTCATGCTCAGCATCAATTCCGATGCCCACAGTACCCCGGATCTTGGGAACCTTCAGTATGGTGTCGGGCAGGCGCGCCGAGGGTGGCTGGAGAAGAAGGATGTGTTGAATGCTCGGTCTCTACAGGCGCTGCGACCGCTGCTCAAGCGCACGATGGTGAAAGCGTGAAGAGTCCCTCGACGGGTGAGATGCCAGGCGTGAGGCGGTGGCCCGCCCAGCTATGTATGGACAAGGATAAGCGCAGTTCGGCCTCTACTGTTGGAGATTGTGGGTGAATCCTTTCCCAAGATTCAGGCTCATAAGAGTCATCCCACAATTCATCAATGAGGAGGTGTATGCATATGGTCAACGTCTCAACATCATTTATCACCCAAGAGCGGAGGCGAGCCGACCGCTGCCATCGATGCGGCGGCTTCATGGTTCCGGAGAAAGTGTTCGAAATTGGGTCGATCGATTGGCATTGTGTAAGCTGCGGCGAGCGGATCGATCCTGTCATTCTCGCCCATCGTCAGGCACAAGGGCTGACAGATGTTGCGCGCGAAGAAGCTGAGAAGCTGTTTGTCGGTCACGGTAAGCACCGTCTGAACTAAACTTTCCTTCTTGGAACCGGGGGCGTCACAGCCCCCATCCAATTCACACCGAACGCCGGTCTCCATACACAGGCAGCCTATCAACAGACAGTCTGTTGTCCCGGAGGATGGCCCCGTCATGCGGACCATGCTCTATCATCCATCGGAGCGCCTCCTAATTCAGATGGGACGAGGGTGTTGGGCATGGGCGCGGCCTATGTGCCCGCCTATCGGTTTCTCAAGGCGCAAGAGCAGGGGTTGGCTCAACAGTGCGGGACAAAAGTGCAGCTGATGGAGGACGCGACTGAAAGAATCAGACAGGTCAGGGAAACAGTTCGGCTGGTGATGAAGGAAGGGGGCATTGGGGCACCACCTGGATAATGTGGGGTATCTTGCCATCGTTGATTCTGAAAGGACTGTGGTTATCTAACAATTAAAGGAGGTGGCGTGGATCTAGGGCGGTCGGTAGTCTCAGGTGTTTGACCCGTTCTTATGCAGCTAGCAGGCAAAGGGCTGCGGGCGCTGTTTCCGTCGCAGGGTTAGGGTTCAAGGGACGCGCTATCGATTGTCGGTGCCACTAGGCACGGCCGTCGAGTCGGCCTGATCGAAGAGTGAGGCGCGGGGCAATCAGCCTTATGCGACTGAAGGATTGTCGAACGTGATCCTGGCCAGATGACAGCCCCTGTGGTTCCACATAAGAGCGGGCTGTTTCTTGTGTATTCTCACTATGAAGTGACACCTCACAAACAAGCCATCAATGCTCACGGCGAATAGGTTTGACGAAAGTCACCCCGATCAGCGCTCACCAAAGGGTAGTCGGGGGTACATCAAAAACCGGAGCGGAGGGCGGGTCTAGAAAGTTGCTTCTGTGCCCTCTTTTGCCCCATGCGCTACTTCAAACCGTAGCAGCTCTCACCACACCACAATTCTTCGCTCGTGCGGTCGAGTGACCGAAGTAGATCTGTTTCTGTGCGTATTTCTTATTCGAAGAGGTTGCACGATGGAGAGGCACGCCGGTTGCGTATAGCTAAGACTGTCGACCAACGACCCGAACGGCGACCGTATCCCTGTTGAAAATCAGGCACAAGAAAGGTCGTCGTTGGCTGTAGACGGCAATGGTCGTTGGCCGGATAAGCGAAAGAGGGTGACGTGTATATCGAGATGTTGGGATGAGGTTGTCTCTGTTCACCAAGAACGTTCGGGCAAGAGAAGGATCAATCGATTTCTGTGTTGAAGATGGAGGTAGATCATGAGGCACAGATGGTATTCAGTCATCGGAGTAACCACATGCGTTGCCGCCGCCGGAGCCATGTTGTGGAGCGCGGGAACGGACACCGCGTATGCCCAAGCAGAGGGAATGGGAGCTCCGCCGTCGAAGGTGGAGATCACTATTCGAGATCGCCAACATGGGTATGAGACGGTAGGGATCACGATGCCCTCACAGAAGACGATCGTCGTGGTTCGTAACGAGAACAGTGTGACACATGGATTTGCCTCAACCTTGTTCAAGGACTTGCCGGTTCGTGTGGAGAATGGGAAAGAGGTGAAGGGGAAAAACTTTCGGTCGTTCCATGTCGAACCAGGACACACCATGACCCTGGAGTTTTCAACTGCGCCGACGAAATTCGGGCCCTATGGCGGGGCCGAGAGTATGCGCCATGCCATCTGGTGTGACATTCATCCCGAAGTAAAAGGGGAGATCTACGTCATCGAAACGAGGGGAGAGGTTGGTGGTGGCTAAGGAGTTGCCGCTGGAGCGGAAGAGTACCTTGCTTAGTACAAGAGTTCGAAGGGAAGTGGGCTGTACGGTTCCCTTAGGAGGTGTTGTTCCATCGTAGTACTGAGATGCACAAGAAGGGGAAAGGCCCATAGAGCATAGAACGTGCCTGCGCCAAGCCCTGTAGTTTCGGCAATGCTAAGGGGGGGAAGCACGGATGTGGAAGGCGATGTGGCAGCCTGGTCTCCGCGCGAGGTGGTCATTCACAAGAGCACGGATCTCGAGGGAGGGCTGATCTTCGTACTGGAGAACCCGACGCCTCGCACCCATTATGTTCGAGGCCCCAGACCGCTTCGAGCAGATTAGAGTGGAAGGGAGTGAAAATAGGACCGTGAAACCGATGCGAGTCTACGCCGCCCCTGAAGAGACCGTGCTTGTGCAGGTCAGCATAGAAGAATTGAACCGTGTGCCAGAAGCGGATGTGTCGGAAGCGCAAACCTACCCGTTCTTCTGTCCGCTACATAAGGGTGAAGAGACCTTCCGAAACCAGATTCAGATAGTTCCCTAGGCGATGCTTCCCCTTATAGGCGAAGAGGATAAAAAACGAGAGCGGAGGCTGGTCTAGAGAGCTCTTTCTCACTTGTGTGGAAGTCTTGGAGGGGCTTTAGGCTTCCCGCTTACTACCGGCGGGCCTGCTCACCGCCCCAGCGCTCGACCTCGATTCTCTTGAGTGTTCCTCTCACCGAGGCCTCCGCTCAACTATCAGATAACCGCTTTTCGTGAGGAATCAACTTACTTCCCGAAGGGAGGCAGTGGCGTACAGTTTATGCACGGCGATCCCGCTGAACAGGTAAGTCACATCTTCCCCCACATCACGCCCCTTGGTGAAGCGGCGACTCTGCCGGAGTTGCTGCGGCGGGGCCAACGTTCGCCGGAGCGTGAGGCCAGCCGTTAGACTGCGCGCTGATACCCGTGTTCGCATCGCCGCTCACTATGGTGAGTCACGATATCCAATGCGTGCCGCTTCTTCACCCTATCGCTTACGGCTTCCTGAAATGCACGCGCCGGTTTGATTGCCAGCAGGCTTCGGTATGTTCGTTGCAAAAGGGGCGTTCTTTCCCGTAACTCGCGGTGTGGATTTGAGACGAGGCCATACCATGTTTCTCCAGATATTGTTTGGCGGCCTGAGCGCGCCGTTCCCCCAGGACGAGGTTGTATGCACTCGTGCCCCGCTCGTCGCAGTGGCCCTCAATGATAAGTTCTTGATTCGATTCCGATTTAAACAGATCCGCAAGACGGTTCAACGTCGATCGCGCATCACCGCGGATCGCATATTGATCGAAATCAAAATACACATCCGAGAGCTCGACCAGTGGGTCGACGGGTGGAGGTAACGGTGTTTCCGGAACCGGCGCAATCGGTTCTTCTTCCACACGCAATTCCGGTTCTTCCGGTTTTGTTAAGGGTACGATTTTCGTCTCCTCTGCGACAGGTGCAGGGGGAGGACTGGCCTGGACCCCTTGATCCTCTCCAGAGGTCACAATTGTTCGCCCACTACACCCGGATACGATCATGACCAGAATCAACCAGAGCACAAAACCATGACCGTGACGCCGAACCTGTGGTGACATCGTTCCTCCTCCTTATCGAACCTGAATGGATTGGGCGATCAAACCGACAGACGTCTTCAGATAGGTGATATTCGCCGTTTCACCGACTTGGACATCGGCTAATAGAGCGGCCTCTTTCCCCTTCATAATCGTTGTATCAGCCGATACACGGGCTCCGACAATGAGTTCTACCTCATTAGGGAGCACGACTTCTACTACGATGATCTGAGGATCCGCGTCGACATTCACGGCGACCACTGTCCCCTGGACCGTTCGCTGGATTTCCTCTGTCAAAGAACTCGCGACGGTCATTGAGGTACCGGCCAATCCACAGGCTAACGCCACGGCAAGCAGACACGCGTTCGTGTTCATAAGAAACCACCTTCGCTTCCGTACCGACGATTCGGTACGGCATCTCCCAATCGCGTATGAAACCTTGGCAAGAAGAGCGCCACGGAATGCGACGAAGAGGAATTGTACGTAACTTGTTGAAAACACCAACGGTCGAAAGGAATTGGTGATATCGGACGTGAATCTCGCTGAGGAAATCCGCTACAACGCTCCAGGCCAGATGTTGCGAAATGGCACATGGATGCTTAGACCAGCGAAAGCTCAGTAAGTCTCGCCTCTCCGAGTTCCAGGTCTTGGCGGTCCCTCGAAGTCGGCTGGTTTGTTCTGTAGAGTACCGCTCAAGCTCACGAGGAAGATGATGGCGCTGCTGGCACCTCACTTGCTCTTTCACATTGCGGCACGCGTTGTCGGATCTTGGCTCTGGTGCGCACTCGTTTCCGGAGCTCCCTTTCGGTACTTTCGGCGTAAGTGGGTCAACAAGGTGAAGCGAAGATGGATTCCGTCATGGACGGACAGAAACAGGATCGATTGGTAGTTTGGGAAACGTTTCCCTCCTGGGCACAGTTCAGTTGGCTCTACCTCATGAGCGCTCTCGCCGCTCTGCGCGGGGGATTGTTTTATAGATTCGGCGTGGGGGGATGGGAGATGTGGGTGATAGGGGCCGTGATCCTGCTTGCCTGCGCTGCAATCGTGAGACACTGGGTGCACTATGAACTCACGAGGGAGCAGGTCCTGGTGCGGAACGGCTATACGGGTCGGGTGATTCAATCCATTCCTCTGAGTAATCTTCGCGGTGTGACGATGCGGCAAGGTCTCGTCGCACAATACTTCGGAATCGCGACGCTGGTCATTCATTCGCGCACTCCCGATCAAACTCTCTCATTACGGGGAGTGTACGATCCCGAGCAAGTGAAAATTCGTATCGAAGCCCTGGCGTGGAAGCATCAGCGAACGACCGAGAACTCACAGCCTGATGACACATGATCGGGTGGTGACGTCATCGGACTCACAGGCAACGCATTTGGAGTAGAGATTGCGTTCAAGTATCGTATAGGAATAGTTGCCGTCACGTGATGTAGACAGGCGAGAAGAACAAGTCTTCTCATAAGCCAGTATTCCTGCTGAACTTGAGAGAGGGCCGATTATGCAGTCCCCTGGTTCCGATGTCGGTCCGGACACATGTTGGGAACATTTCCCGCATGAGGCCGATATCGGTGTGCGGGGGATTGGTTCGACCAAAGAGGCAGCGTTCGAAAACGCAGGACTGGCACTGACCGCGGTCATCACAGATCCGGCTTCTGTTGCTCCCAGGCAGGCCGTGGCTATCATTTGCCAAGCGCCTGATGAGGAGCTGCTGCTTGTCGATTGGCTGAATGCGCTTATCTACGAAATGGCGACGAGGAAGATGCTGTTTAGTCGATTCACCGTCCGCTTCAACGACCATTCATTGCACGCGACGGTCTGGGGAGAGCTCATCGAGGTAGCAAGACATCAACCGGCCGTCGAAGTCAAAGGTGCAACCTATACAGAGTTGGCCGTAACGCGAGATAAGCAGAGGCGATGGATCGTCCAATGTGTGGTAGACGTGTAGCAGCCTGTCGGCAATCCTGGGACGTTCCGTTGTTTCTTGCAGCGAGGCAGTCCAATGCGGACATGAGGTGGTGATGGATCTCAATCGCTTGCAACAACGTGGGCGTGACGAATGGCACATCTCTCCGCATGGCAAGATGCGTGTGCCGGGCGTGATCTACGCCACCGAAGCGTTGATTCGCGATATGGACGAGAAGGTGTACGAACAAGTGACCAACGTAGCCACGTTGCCCGGCATCGTCAAGCGTCCTATGCGATGCCGGATGCCCATTGGGGTTATGGGTTTCCCATCGGCGGGGTCGCCGCGTTCGATCCCGATCTCGGAGGCGTCGTGTCAGCGGGCGGCGTGGGCTTCGACATTTCCTGCGGAGTCCGTCTGCTCCGAACCGGGTTGACGGTCGAAGAGGTCCAGCCGGTGAAAGACCGCTTGGCGGACTTCTTGTATCACCGCATTCCGGCCGGCGTGGGAAGCACGGGAAAAGTTCGTTTGGATACGAATGACATGGATGCCATGCTGGCCGGGGGCGCCCGGTGGGCCGTGGGAAAGGGCTATGGGGCGCATGAAGATCTGGAGTTCATCGAAGAACACGGCTGCATGGCCGGCGCCGAACCTGAGCATGTCTCAGACCATGCCAAGAGGCGTCAGCAGGATGAAATGGGGACGCTCGGTTCCGGGAATCACTATCTCGAAGTGCAACAGGTCGTGACGGTGCATGACGCAGAGGTTGGCGCGGCCTTCGGAGTGCGCGAAGGCGATGTTGTCGTGAGCATCCATTGCGGCTCGCGAGGACTTGGCCATCAGATCGGCACCGAGTTTCTGAAGAGCATGGTCACGAGCGCGGCGCGGCACCACATCGAACTGCCTGATCGTGAGCTAGCCTGCGCTCCAATTAATTCTGACGTAGGGCAGGAATATCTCGGGGCAATGCGAGCGGCGATCAACTGTGCGCTGGCCAACCGGCAGATCCTCACGCATCTCGTTAGAGAAGTGTTTGCAGACCTGCTGCCGCAGTCCCAGCTCTCGTTGCTGTATGATGTCTCCCACAACACCTGCAAGGTCGAGGATCATGTTGTGGATGGGACACCGACTCGCCTGTTCGTCCATCGCAAGGGGGCGACGCGTGCATTCGGTCCCGGCCACCTCGAGCTTCCCCCTTCTCTGAGAGCCGTGGGACAGCCGGTCCTGATCGGTGGCACGATGGGAACCGCATCGTATGTGCTTGTGGGTACGGAGGAGAGCATGGCGCTGGCCTATGGGTCGGCCTGTCATGGAGCCGGTCGAAGCATGAGTCGCCACCAAGCGCTTCGACGGTGGCAGGGGCGTGACGTGGTCAAGGACTTGGAAAGCCGCGGCATCCTGATTCGTAGTCCATCGATGCGCGGGATTGCTGAAGAAGCACCTGGTGCCTACAAAGATGTGCGCGAAGTAGTCGACGCGGCGGATGATGCGAAGCTGGCAAAGAAAGTGGCAAGGCTGGAACCGCTCGTCTGCGTCAAGGGGTGACAGGGTATGCATCGAGCGGAACGAAAGGCGGACATGGGAACTGTCTCGGAAACGGGCGCGGTCCTACCGGCAACTGGCTTCCAACGATTGCTCGAAGGGTTGAGCGCGAAGGGGTATCGAGTGGTCGGGCCCACGGTGCGAGAAGGGGCCGTTGTCTGGGAGACGATCCGGCTGGTGTCGGACCTGCCGATCGGCTGGCGTGATCAGCAGGAACCGGGACGCTACCGGCTGGAGCAGAGCGGTTCCGACGAGATCTTCGGCGTCGTCCATGGACCGCAATCGCTGAAGCCGTTGGTCTTCGCACCGCGTGAGCCGCTTTTGCAGATCGAACGGAGCAAGGACGGATTCACCGCTCATCCGACGCCTCCTCAATCAGAGAAAGTGGCTGTCATCGGCGCCCGTGCCTGTGATCTCGCTGGACTAGCTATTCAGGATCGAATCTTTCTGGAAAATGCGTATCGCGATCCCTACTACGCGGCCCGCCGTGAGGGACTCTTCCTGGTTGCCGTGAACTGTACCAGGTCGCTACAGACGTGCTTCTGCGCATCGATGGAAACCGGCCCTCGAGCCCACAGTGGCTTTGATCTTGTGTTGACGCAGGTGGACGACAGCTTCTTGGTTGAAGCAGGCAGCGAGGCGGGCCGTGATCTTCTGTCAGGCCTCTCGCTGCCCCCTGCTTCCGAAGACCTCACTGGTGAAGCCGGTGGGCGTATCGAAGCCTGTGCTCGGAGCCAAGTCCGACGATTAGATCGCGCGCGCTTGCCGCAAGCCCTCTACGATGCCCACGAACATCCTCGATGGGACGAGGTTGCGGGGCGCTGTCTTGCCTGTACCAATTGCACGATGGTCTGCCCGACCTGCTTCTGTCATACGGTCGAGGAAACGCCGGACCTTTTGGATCAACACAGCGCTCATGTCCGATTGTGGGATTCCTGCTTCACGCAACAGCATGGATATATCCACGGAAAAAACATCCGTCCGACGATCAAGGATCGGTACCGGATGTGGTTGACGCATAAGCTCGCATCGTGGATCGACCAATTCGGCACGTCCGGCTGCGTCGGTTGCGGTCGATGCATCACCTGGTGCCCGGTGGGGATCGACTTAACCGAGGAATTGCCGGCGTTGCTGACGTCGGGCGTCCAGTCGTCAATCGCAAGTCAACAAGCGATGCGTCCGTAGCTGTGGTGGCAAAGGCGTGTTCAATGATCAATCCGTATCTGATCCATCCGGCGACGATCGTGGAGAAGATCCGAGAATCCGATGACATCAATACGTACCGTTTGCAGCTTGTCGATGAGGGCACCCGACGCCTATTTCGATTCCAGGCCGGACAGTTCAATATGGTTTATCAGTTTGGAGTCGGCGAGGTGGCGATTTCCATCGTGTCCGACCCGGATGCACCGGAGTTACTCGACCATACTATCCGTGCCGTGGGCCGAACCACGAAGGCGATCGCCGCTCTTCAGCCTGGTGATACCCTAGGCATCCGTGGTCCGTTTGGAGAAGGGTGGCCGCTGGAAGAGGCGAAGGGGCGGAACGTCGTGATCGTCACCGGTGGTCTGGGCTGTGCACCGGTCGTCGGGGCGATTGAGTACATCTTCCGACGGCGCGAGGAGTATGGTTCGGTCAAGATCCTTCACGGTGTGAAGACACCGCACGATCTCCTGTACCGTGAACGGTTCGATCACTGGCGCCGCGCTCCCGATACGGAAGTGCTGCTGACCAGCGACCAGCCGGGCAAGACCTGGAGCTATCACATCGGTGTGGTGACCGAGTTGTTCGAGGGCGTCACGATCGATCCAGCGAAGAGCATCGTCCTGATGTGCGGGCCTGAAATCATGATGCGCCTTGGCGTGCCGATTCTGATGAGGCGCGGGATTCCGGCGACGGCCGTCTATGTGTCGCTCGAACGGCATATGGAATGCGGTATCGGTCTGTGCGGTCATTGTCAGATGGGTCCGTACTTCCTGTGCAAAGACGGTCCGGTTATGCGCTACGATCGAGTCGAACCGTGGTTGGGCCGAACAGGAGTGTGAGGGGCAACCATGTCTAAGCCGGACGCGCAGCGACAACGGCCAAGGTTGGCCGTTGTCAAGTTCGCCTCCTGCGACGGGTGTCAGCTCAGCATCCTGAATCTTGAGGAGGACCTCCTTGCTATAGGACAGGCGCTCGATCTTGCCTATTTCCCCGAAGCCTCCAGCGACATGAAGCCTGGCCCGTATGACATCACGCTGGTTGAAGGGTCGATCACCACTGCAGAGGATGCCCATCGAATTCTTGAGTTGCGGCAACAGACGAAGGTGTTGATCACGATCGGGGCCTGTGCAACGGCCGGTGGGATTCAAGCCCTGCGCAACTGGGCCGATGTCGAATCGTTCAAGCAGGCCGTGTACCCCAGCCCGGAATATATTCAGAGCCTCAGCACATCCACGCCCATTTCGGAACATGTCCATGTGGATTTCGAGCTATGGGGCTGTCCGATCGATAAGCATCAGCTGCTTCGTGTCATTACCGATCTCGTGATCGGAGTCCAGCCTCGTCTGCCGGGTGATAGTGTGTGCCTGGAGTGTAAGCGGCGAGGAAATATCTGCGTGTTGGTGGCGAAAGGGATACCGTGCCTCGGGCCTGTGACCAGGACCGGTTGTGGGGCCATCTGTCCCGGCATGGGTCGTGATTGCTATGGCTGTTTTGGGCCATGCGAGGGGGAACGGAAAGGACCAGGCCTTCCACCCAACACGGCCTCGCTCGCCACGCGGTTTCATCATGAGCTGCAACTGATTCCGGTCGAGGTGATGCGCCGTTTTCGCGGCATCAACGGGTCTGTGTCGCCCTTTCGCGAGGAGAGCGAGATCTGGGAAGAAAAGACGTGAGGTTCCTCTCCAGCGAACATAGAGGAATGAATGCCTGAAGAAACAACACAAACGAGGACGATTGCCGTCGACATGGTCGCCCGCGTGGAGGGTGAGGGTGCGCTTCATGTCACGGTGAAGGGCGATGCGGTCGAGGATGTAGCGCTCAAGATCTTCGAGCCCCCCCGGTTTTTTGAAGCCTTCTTGCGGGGGCGGCATTACGAGGAAGTGCCGGATATCGTCGCCCGCATTTGCGGGATCTGCCCGATTGCGTACCAGATGAGTGCGGTCCATGCACTTGAGCAGATTTTCGGCCTGCGTGTCGAAGGTGCGTTGCGCGATCTGCGGCGCCTTATCTATTGCGGCGAGTGGATCGAAAGCCACGCGCTGCATGTGTATCTGCTGCAGGCTCCGGATTTCCTCGGCTACGAGAGCGGCATCGCCATGGCGAAGGACCATGGGGCGGTGGTGTCTCGAGGCTTGCGGCTCAAGAAGGCCGGCAACGCGATCATGACGTTGCTCGGCGGGCGCTCAGTGCATCCGGTCTCCGTGAAGGTCGGCGGCTTTTCGCGCGTGCCGTTGCGACGCGAGCTGGAGGGGCTGAAAGACGAACTCTTGTGGGCCCGCGATGCGGCGGTCGAGACCATGCGATGGGTCGCAGGGTTCGACTATCCGGAGTTTACGCCCGACTACAATTACGTGGCGCTCCGTCACCCGGATGAGTATCCGTTCAATGAAGGGCAGATCGTCGCCTCCAGTGGTCTGCAACTCGCGGTGACCGAGTTCGAGGAACATTTCACCGAACACCAAGTCAGCTATTCCACCGCCCTCCACTGTGCGCTGCATGGATTGCCCTATCTGGTCGGTCCGCTGGCTCGTCTAAACCTGAATCAGGAGCAGTTGACACCGTTGATCAAGCAGATCTTGGCTGACCAGGGGATCGTGCTACCCTTGCGGAATCCGTTCCACGGGATCATCGCGCGTTCGGTCGAAATCCTCTACGCACTGGAAGAATCGTTACGACTCATCGAGCGGTACGAACTTCCGGCGGTCTCGATAGCGCCCGTCGTCGTTCGAGCGGGGACCGGCATGGCCTGTACGGAAGCACCCAGAGGGATTCTCTATCATAGGTACCATGTGGACGACGACGGCGTAGTCCGAGAGGCCAAGATTGTTCCACCGACTTCACAGAATCAATCTCGCATCGAACAGGATTTGCGTCTCTTTCTGCCGCGTCTCTTGCATCTTCCCGATAAGGAAGCGGCACGTGGGTGCGAGCGAGTCATTCGCTGCTATGATCCCTGTATCTCCTGCGCAACACATTTCCTGAATCTAGAGATCAAGCGAGAGAGCGGTACGTGAAGAACGACTGCTCTTGCTCCTCCATTCGGATCATCGGCCTCGGGAACCTCATGAGAGGAGATGATGCAGTCGGTCTCCTGGCGGCCAGCCGACTCCGCCAGGACCTAGGAGACCGCGCCGAGGTAATCGAGGCGGAGATGGTCGGAGTCGACATCGTGGAGTTGATGAAAGGGGTGCGTGTTGCGATCCTGATCGACGCAGCCAGAAGCGGGCAGCGTCCTGGGACCATTCATCGCCTCGATGCCTCGACGAGGCCGATCGCGGTGGGGATGTTCCCATCTTCGAGTCATGCGCTCGGGGTATCGGAGGCACTGGAGTTGGCTCGTGTCCTCGGTGTGCTCCCTGAGACGGTGATGGTCTACGGCATCGAAGTTGGGCACACGGAAGCAGGACAGCCGTTGTCCCCTCAGGTCGCCAAAGCATTGGACAAGGTCGTCGAGTTGGTTATCCAAGAATGTGATGCGTGCCATGCATGAACTCCAATTGATGACGCAAGTCGTGAAGGTCGTGGAAACGCGGTTGGGTGGAACAGGAAGCGCGAGGCTCTCCGCCGTGCGACTGAAGGTCAGCGCGCTGTCGCACGTGATGACCCATGACCAGGTCGCATTACAGATGATGTTTGACATGGTTGCTCGCGGCACACAGGCCGAAGGCGCGACGTTGGAGATTATTCCTATCCCAGGGCATGCCTGGTGTCCCGGTTGTACACGAGAGACGACGGTTACAGGACCGGACGATGTGTGCTCTGCTTGCGGAGCCTCGACGGTCGTAGGTTCAGAAGAGCCGGAGGTGGTCGTCCACGAACTGGTAGTACAGCCATGAACGAGTCTGCTCTGCAGCGTGTGCAGATTACGGTGGAAGGAACGGTGCAAGGCGTCGGGTTTCGCCCATTCGCCTATCGGCTTGCACGGGAGCTTGAGCTGGCCGGGTGGGTGGCGAACACAGGGAGTGGTGTCCTGATCGAGGTAGAAGGAGACACCGGAGATATCGAGTCGTTTCTCGGGCGGCTGAAGCAGGAGGCACCGGCTTCAGCCACGATCGAGGCGATGAGCACGAGCATAATTCCAGTAATCGACGAAAAGTACTTCTCCATCGCTCCAGGTACGGAGATCGGTCAGCGGGCTCTTGTGATCCCACCGGACCTGACCACCTGCTCCGACTGCCGTCGCGAACTCGCCGATCCAGGGGACCGTCGCTTTCGATATCCCTTCATCACCTGCACTCAATGCGGACCGCGCTACAGCGTGATCACAGCGGTACCCTACGAACGGTCCAACACGACCATGGCAGAGTTCGAACTGTGTGCAGCTTGTCACGCCGAATATTCTGCCGAGTCGGATCGGCGTTTCCACGCAGAACCGATCGCCTGTTCTACCTGCGGTCCACGAGTGTCGTTGTGGAATGAGCAGGGTCAGGAAATGGCAGTCGGAGAGGACGCCTTACAGCGGGCGGCAGCTTGGCTGAAGCAGGGACTCGTCGTTGCCGTCAAAGGGCTGGGTGGGTTTCAGCTTTGGGTGGACGCAATATCTGATGAGGCCGTCCGGCGGTTACGCGATCGAAAGCGACGGCCGGAGAAGCCCTTTGCCGTGTTGTTTCCTGCCATGGACATGGTTAGAGGCTACTGTGTGGTGTCTTCCGACGAGGAGGCGCTGCTCTGCTCACCGCAAGCACCGATCGTCCTGACATGCAAGCGCCAAGAAACAGATATCGCCGATGCCGTGGCACCGTACAATCCCTATCTCGGTGTAATGTTGCCGACAACGCCGCTCCACCATCTCTTGATGGCGTTGCTCCAGAGGCCCATGGTGGCCACGAGCGGCAACCGCTCCGAGGAACCGATCGTGACAGACGAACGAGAGGCGCTGGTTCGTCTCAAGGGCATTGCCGATGCATTCCTCGTGCATGATCGGTCGATCGCGAGGTCAGTTGATGATTCGGTGGTGTTGGCGATTGATGGTATCCCGGATCGCAACGACAGGGGCGAGACGGGAAAACCCAAGGGCGATGTGATGATCCTTCGCCGGGCGCGAGGCCATGTGCCGCAAGCTATTCGCTGGAGTGATGGTCCGGCAGATGGAGGGCAGGGTCCGATCCTTGCCGTGGGCGGACATCTCAAGAACACCGTCGCCATTCTCACCGGCGACCGTGTCGTACTGAGCCAACATCTCGGCAATCTTTCCACTGTGGAAGCGGATAAAGCCTTCCGACAGGCTATCAGCGATCTCCAACAGCTGCTTCAGGTCACACCGAAGGCCATCGCTTGTGACCTGCACCCGGACTATCGCTCGACTGGTTTCGCACGTGAACTCGCTGCGACTCTGTCTGTCCCGTTTATTCCGGTGCAGCATCACCATGCGCATGTGGCCTCCTGCATGGCGGAACACAAACTCGTCGGTGACGTGTTAGGCATTGCCTGGGACGGGGCCGGCTACGGAGGAAGTGGTCAGGTCTGGGGCGGAGAATTCTTGATCACGAGCTATCGGCAGTTCATGCGGTTTGCCTCCCTCACACCCTTTCGGCTATTGGGTGGAGAAGCAGCCATGAAAGAACCGGGCCGATCTGCCGCTGCGCTGTTATGGGAGCTCATGGGCGAAGAGATGCTGGGGCATCGGCTTCCCTATTGGCAGGTATCACAGGGCCAGCGTGAGAAGTTCGCTAGCCTACTGAAGTTCGGCGTCGCATCGCCTTGGACGACAAGCATGGGGCGACTGTTCGACGCGGTTGCATCTCTCTCAGGGCTCTGCCGTGAAAGCTCGTTTGAAGGGCAAGCGGCTATGGCGGTTCAGTTCGCCGCGGAGCAAGAAGCGGGGGTAAGCGGAGTCATGGGAGAAGGCTATCCGATGGATCTGGTAGCTAGCAATAATCCAGATATCAAGTGGCTGATCGATTGGCGATCTATGGTGAGCGCCATGCTGGAAGATCTTCACAGAGGCCATCGGCTTGAACAGATTGCCGCCCGGTTTCATGCCGGACTTGCTGCGGTGACCGTTCGCGTGGCCCAAGCAGCCGGGTTGCCTCGAGTCGTGTTGACCGGAGGCTGTTTTCAGAATCGGCTGCTTTTGTCGCTCGTCCGGAGACGATTGGAAGAGGCGGGGTTCGAGGTCTATAGTCACAGCCTGGTTCCACCCAACGATGGAGGGCTGTCGCTGGGGCAAGCAGTGATTGCCGCACGTATCTCGTGAAGCGTGAACCGTTCGGGGGTGAACGTTTCTAGTTTCGGGTTTCATGTTTCACGATATGGAGATGGAGATCAGAAACCTGAGACATGGAACTCGCAACGTGAAACGTGAGCGTTAGGAGCGAAGATGTGTCTCGCAGTTCCAGGGCAAGTCCTGAGCATCGATGAGGATGTGCTCCGCACCGCAACGGTGTCGTTCGGCGGAGTGACGAAATCGGTTTCGTTGGCTCTCGTGCCGGAAGCCGGCGTTGGCGACTACGTGATCGTCCATGTCGGCTTTGCCATCAGCAAACTGGACGAGGAGGCAGCCAGACGAACATTGGAGACTTATGCAGAGATGGCGGCTCTTGGGTCGTCAGATACAACCAATGATTAAAGGCGAGACACGGTGTGTTGGTGGATCAACACGGTTTAGAGTGGGCATCGCTGCCGGTTGACCGAGTCGTTGCCTAAGAAACCCAGTCAAAGCTGCTTGCACCTCCGACAACAGCCCTCCTACAATATGGCTCGTTCTTCGAGCCCGGTGTTCAACCATGTCTTACGGACCTCTTACCATTGGAGCGGCACGTCTCATGACGTCACGAGTTCTTCCCCTGGCGCTGGTCTTTTTCTTGAGCACAGCCGAAGCATTTCCCTTCGGTGGCGAAGTGGTTGGAGTTCTTGAAGGGAGCACCATCGAAGTGATGCGCCTCGGGAAGGCGCAACGCATCCACTTACATGGCCTCGACTGTCCCGAGAAGGACCAACCCTACGGCGATGAGGTGAAACCAGCGCTCTCGGCCCTTGTCTTCGCTATGGAAGTCACGGTCGAGCCACGCGGGAAGGACAAGTCCGGGCGAATCCTAGCCGAGGTGCTACTTGCGGACGGGACCAATGTGAATCACACCTTGGTAAAGGAAGGTCGATGCTGGTGGTCTCGGAAGTTTGCACCGAACAACGCTGAACTGGAACGGCTTGAGCTGGAAGCCAGAGAGGCGAAGGTGGGGCTGTGGGAAGACCCAGAACCGATCCCCCCATGGGAGTTCAGGAAGGCCAAACGGAGACGATCCCCCTAGCGTATCAAACTAACCCACCCATTGTGCCGAGACGGGAATGTCGAAAACGACCGCCACGTACTGGAACCCGTTAGCTCCTGACCAGCAGACCCGCTGGACTCCCATCAAGGGCCTGGAAGGGATGGCCGAGGAAATCACACTGAGCATCGATCCCGTGACGGGCGAATACACCAGACTGACTCGCTTCTTGCCTGGCGCGGATACGTCGGCGTTCGGGGGCAAGACCCATTCGTACCCTGAAGAGATTTTTATTGTCAGCGGGCGGCTGTACGACCAGGCTTTCAATCGCTGGCTTGAAGCGGGAGAGTACGCAAGCCGCCCTCCCGGCGAACGTCATGGTCCGTTTAAGACCGAGGTCGGATGTGTGGTGCTCGAGGTGTCATTCCCGAATAGGGTGGTGGGTTCAAAGAATGGCTGATGAGATGTGGGATAGCGGGATTACCCAACCAGATAAGAAACTCGATGATATATGGGCGGAAGAAGCGGAAAGACGACTTGAGGCGTATCGTGGTGGAAATCTCGAAGGTGTTCCGATGGAGGAAGTATTTAAGGATAAATGATGCGCGTCATGTGACGAATGATGCCAAATGGTAGATAAACAGGTGACATTTCAGTAGACTTGCTTGGACACACTGGAATCAAGGGGAGCCGCTATGAAGTTTACGATTACCATCACGCGTGATGAGGACGGAGTATATATCGCTGAATGCCCGGCTATTCCGGGATGTGTTAGCCAAGGCAAGACGGAAGCGGAGGCACAAGCCAACGTGCAGGACGCCATCAAGCAGTGCCTTGAAGTACGTGCCGAGATGGGGATGCCGCTGACCGTCCTCACTCGCCAAGTGGAAGTCATCGCATAATGCCGCCGGTTCCCCTTCTTTCCCCTTCCGACGTTATCAAGATGTTTCAGCGCCATGGCTGGCAAGTTGTTCGCCAGAAAGGCAGCCATATCATCATGACCACTCTCTCCATACCAAGCCACTCGGAAGTTGCGCGAGGCACATTGCGCAGCCTAATTGCAAAGGCGGGACTGACAATCGAACAGTTCCTCGAAGCCTCGAAGTAGGCCAGAGCCAACGATTCTGGCGTTATGCTCGGAACATTCGATGGCGCGTTGACCCAGAAAAAGGGCACGGATCCGGCCACCTTATGCGTGGATTAGCTGCCCATCCTGGCAAAGCGTTCTGTGCCAGGTGACGTTATGGAAGAGACGTAAGCGCGGCAATGGTATTCCAATTCTTCATCGTGCTTGTCGTCTACGTTTCGCGGGCATCATTGACAAACTAAAAGCACTCCTGCCTGACCTATATGAAGACTTCCAGTCCCATCGACCTTCCAGCCATCTTTCTCGGTTCCAAGCTGTTCTGAATGTAGTTATTATTGGATACAGCATTCTTGCTGTTATTGATTCGAGCCGATGTGTGTTTATCAAAACGGGTTCATTGGCTGAGTCGAGAAGTTCCAGAAAATTTATCATATCGAGTTGGCGCAAGACCTATCTTGCTCTGGCATCGACAACGCAGGTAGTCGCAGTTCGGTGATGATATTGTGGGAGGCTGAACTTCTTGACGAAATTCTTTTCAAGGTCGGAGGCAGGAATGGTGGTTCTTCTGCACGGAAATGCCAACGAACCTTTCGGGTGTCGCATTCCCTTTAGGATTCATTCTAGTGTCAGAGAGAACTCCAAGAGATATTGCCAAGATGTTTGATTTCTCGACGCGCACGGTCAGCAGTTGGTCAGCACATGGTGTGCTCATCTCTTACTAATCGGACTCAGCTGCCTGGTTCATCGGCTGGGGCTCAAGACCATCGTTGACTGGAAACGATTTTCGGGACTCTTTCTCAACGAGGTTAGGGCGGTACGCGAGCGGTTTTAGGTAATGCAACTAATTGCTGTCAACCGTTTGTGAGCCAACGTCCGGTTGCAACTTGATTTCCTGCCCAACAATATCGCGACGCACGGCTGATACGAAGGCCCTACCGGCGATTGTCCACCTAAAACCGGGAACTTGAGGTTGAGCTCGAGCTGGAGCGTAGATCATCAAAATTCCTTGGATCGGCGATTCACCCAAAATGGTCTCAGTGAATCGCGAGATGCCGCACCACTTCTTGGAGCGGAGAGTTCCAAGAAGACACAGCCTTGGCGGTCTTGGCGAACCGTGAGGATGACGCGGAACAACGTAGTGCGGGAAATCACGGCTATGAAGTACGTAGATGAGTTTCGCGATCGCGCGGTGGCAGATCGGATCAGGGATCCCCGTGCGGCGGAGGACGATCGGTAGCTGAGCGTGGGGGTGAGGGGCACGAGCCGGAGCTTGGGCATCTCGAGTGCGACACAAACCTCTGGATCAGAAATCCCTATCCGCTTTCTCCAACCTTACAAACTCGATAGCTGGTTACCGATAGACTTTACACTGGTTCATGGGTGAGCGCTGGTAGACGTTCCACTCGACTTCGCCGAGCGGCGCCACAATACCATCTTCGAAAACCAGAGCTTCCGCCAACCTGCCCGGTGCAGTCATTTATAATGGTCATGTCAAGCAACCGGTGAGAACGGTCGATGTGGCAACCTGTTTCTATTACGCCGTGAGAGAGTTATAAGACTGGAAGCAGAGCAAGGGCTCTAGTCATCGTGGGAAGGTTGTGGAGCAACGGGGATCTCGGTCATGAAGTACGTGGATGAGTTTCGCGATCGTGCCGTGGCGGCGGCGTTAACGGAGCGGATCAAGAAAACGGCGCAACGGCCTTGGACGATCATGGAGGTCTGCGGAGGGCAGACCCATGCGATCGTCCGGTTCGGTCTCGATAGCCTGTTGCCGAAAAACCTTGAGCTTGTTCATGGACCAGGCTGTCCGGTCTGTGTGACGTCGGTGTCGCTGATTGACCAAGCCGTCTGTCTCGCCTCAGCGCCAGGCGTGATCTTCTGCTCATTTGGCGATATGTTGCGTGTGCCTGGTTCCCATGGAGATCTGTTCGGCGTGAAGGCGGCGGACGGAGATGTGCGGATCATCTATTCACCATTGGATGCGCTCGAACTGGCTCGCAAGAATCCTGATCGCGAAGTCGTCTGTTTCGCTGTGGGATTCGAGACCACTGCCCCCGCCTGGGCCATGGCGGTCGCGCAAGCAAAGCAGTCGGGCATCACGAACTTCAGTCTGCTGATCGCTCATGTATTGGTGCCGCCGGCGATGGAAGCAATCTTGTCTTCTCCACAGAATCGGATCCAAGGGTTTCTGGCTGCCGGCCATGTCTGCACGGTGATGGGCTATGAGGAGTACGAGGCGATCGCACAGAAGTATCGCGTACCAATCGTCGTGACCGGGTTTGAACCGCTCGATGTGCTTGAAGGTGTGGCCATGTTGGTCAGTCAGTTGGAAGAGGGACGAGTCAAGGTCGAGAATCAGTATGCACGATCCGTCAGCCGGGAGGGGAACCGACAGGCGAGGAGCATCGTCAGTGAAGTCTTTGAACCGGCGCCACGAACTTGGCGAGGAATCGGCGAAATTCCTTCGAGTGGCTTACGCCTCAAGTCTACCTACAGTGACTACGACGCCGAGCTGAAGTTTCACCGCGAACTTGCACAGCTTGCTGAAGGGAAAGAGGATCCAGAGTGCCAAAGTGGGCTGGTTCTCCAGGGCTTGCTCAAGCCGATGGACTGTTCAGCCTTCGGAGTTCGTTGCACTCCGGAGCGACCGTTGGGCGCGCCGATGGTATCGAGCGAAGGGGCCTGCGCCGCGTATTATCGGTACCGACGGAACGTGAAGGGTGAAGGGTGAAGCGTATCGGTCTACGGTTTCAAGTTTCATGTTTGAGGTTTTTGGCTTCTGCACGACTTGAAACTTTGAACTTGAAACCTGAAACTCAGAATCGAGATATGAACGACGCTTCACGAACGACGAGAGAATGATGATGACCAGCAATAAAGCCTTCGAGCCGACTTGCCCACTGCCGCACTCAACGAAGAACATTATTCAGCTTGCCCATGGCGGTGGTGGTCGGCTCATGCAGGAGTTGATTCAAGACGTCTTCGTGCGGGCCTTTCATAATCCTATGCTGGCGCCTCTGCACGACGGCGCAACGTGGCCAGTGGAGAAAGGTACGCTTGCCTTCACCACCGATTCCTATGTGGTGCGCCCGCTGTTTTTCCCTGGGGGTGACATCGGGAGTCTGGCGGTCAATGGTACGATCAACGATCTAGCCATGTGCGGCGCGAAGCCGCTCTATCTGAGTGCGGGATTTATCTTGGAAGAGGGGCTCAGCATGGAGGTGCTGCAGCGAGTCGTGAACTCCATGGCCGAGGCCGCACGAACGGCGGGCGTGCCGATTGTGACGGGCGACACGAAAGTTGTGGATCGCGGCAAAGGCGATGGGATTTTCATCAATACGTCCGGGGTCGGACTGGTCCCGAGTGGTGTTCGTGTGCTGCCGACGTTGATCCAGCCTGGTGATGCGATTCTTGTGAGCGGCGATCTTGGCTCCCATGGCGTGGCGGTGCTCAGCGTGCGGGAAGGACTGACATTCGACGGCCATGTCGAAAGCGATACGACGCCATTGCATCATGTCGTCGCCGACCTGATCGACAGTGGTATCGACATCCATTGCCTGCGCGACCTCACCCGTGGCGGGCTCGCCAGCGTGCTGAATGAACTGGCGGCTGCGGCGAAGATCGGCATGACCGTAGACGAGACGGCCATTCCTGTGAACGAGCCGGTCCGTGGAGCCTGCGAGCTCTTAGGGCTTGATCCACTCTATGTGGCAAATGAAGGACGTTTCGTCGCCATGGTGCCGGCACCGCAGGCTGAGGCCGCGCTTGCCGTGATGCGGCGACATAAGGCGGGGAATCAATCGGCTCACATCGGTATTGTGACGGACAGCGATCCTCTCATGGTTGTCCTACGGACTGTTGTGGGGACGCATCGTGTTCTCGATCTGTTATCGGGTGAGCAACTGCCGCGAATTTGTTAAGTCGCGAATCAAGCTGAGGAACTTCTTCGCACAAGTTGGGTCATTTCTCTTCAGCTGTAGCATTCTGCAACAGTGGCTGACGCTCACCCGTGGAGTTTTTCCCGCTCTCCACGATGCGATTTCTCTGCACGCTTTGCGAAACCCTCATTTTTTCAACAAGGTTCTGCTTCTCAGAAAGAAACTCACGATCTAATCCGATGGCATAATGGTTGCCCCATTGGTTGTCTTAGAGGAGGTAAAGGCGAGGCTATGCTGGCACTATCTAGGGTGTTATTCCTGTTCTTGGCTCTCTCCGGTGTGACCGCTTTGTACGCCGTAGCAGGCGACAAGAGCAGTGGGAACGCGTTGCGCGAACATTACGAGCTACAAGAAGGCAAGCGGCTCTATGAGCAATATTGCCGGTTTTGCCATGGAGACCAGGGGAAAGGGAAGGCCTTTGACGTGACGCCTCCACCGGCGGATCTCACCAGTGCTGCTGTCCAGCAGAAGTCCGATGCCGAGTTGACTCGGACGATTCATGAAGGTGAGCGGGGTACGGCGATGGGGTCCTGGAAATGGGAGCTATCGGAAAAGGACAAGCAGAATGTCTTGCTCTATATCCGGCGGCTGGCTCGATGATCGAAAGCCGCTAATGAACGATTGCTCTGATGGAGTTTTGGTTCAAGACGTGGAGTCACTGATATGACCAATCATGAGAAGCGAAAGAAAATCATTCCATGGATTGCTCCGGAGGAGCGTGTGACCGTGCATTTTCTGGACGAGAAGGACCTCAACGCCGAGGTGACGGGGACGACGGAAGAATTAGTCGACCTCTCGATTGAAACCAAGGCGCCGCATATCAAGCAGCGAGTTTCAGTTCCGCTCAGGCTCACAGAGCTTTCCGAGGATCTGGGACACTACACGCGAGACCCCGAGCGGCCATTGAAACATCGCCGACTCATGTTGATCATCGATCAGAAACGGCCCCCGGTCATCTACTAAGGGGACAGACACCCTTCGTGTTGCTAATAGCAGCCTCCCAAGCCCACTTATTGGGAGAATTCCGCGTAGTACAATCATCACAGGTCCTCAGCGCACAGTTTCAGTATGGAAACGTCTGACACTGATGATCGACACGCCCAGCCATAGATGTGAAAAGAGAAAGAGTCATGGCGATCAAACGATTGCCTCGAGTCGCAGAGGACTCCTGCTGTGCTGCGTCATCGTAGGGGTATTCACCGGATGCGCCTCCACTGAATCGATCGACCTGGATTCTTTTGACCCGTCACACAATCAGACGGAGATCGCCAATTACTATCACAATCAAGCCCTTGCAATGCGCGAGAAGGCCGACGCACAAGCGACGGCTGCTGTGCGTTATGAAGCACTCTTTGGACCAGAGGCCGACTTGGTTTCCGGTGCCAAGTCATTGGCGCACTACTATGAGCAGACCGCACAGGAATTAGAACGAGTGGCGCAAGCGCATGAGGCTGTTGATCGTAAGAAGCGAACGCCTGCGGCTGTTCGGTGAATGGTGAGATTAGCCGGAACGCACACGACAAGAAAGAGGAGGGATCTATGAAACAGTCTTCGATCGTTCGGCTCCTGCTTATGCTGATCCCGCTCCTGATGACCCTTCAGAGTTGCAGTAGTACTGTTTATCCAGGAAGTCGAGGATTGAAGTGGTCTCCCCTGACCAGCGGATTAGCGAAAGAGCCGCTCAAGGAAGGAATCTACTGGCGGGCGCCGTGGAACGACGTCTTGGTCTACGACACGCGATGGAAAAGCTTCCGAGAAAAGGTGGATGCGCTGACTGCGGATGATCTGCCGGTCACCGTCTATGCCACGATTACCATGCGCCCCATACCCGATGAAATCTACTTTCTGGCCCAGGAGGTCGGGCCTGAGTGGTACAAGCAACTCGTGCATCCTCAACTCTTGTCGGCTGTGCGCGGGGTCGTCGCCAACTACTCGATGGTAACGCTTCCGGAGCGCAGCAGCGAAATCGGCAATAAGATCGAAGCCGTCGTCGTCGAAACCCTGAAAGGTCGCCATTTGGATGTCTATAACGTGGCGCTTTCCGAAATGGAATTCTCCCAGATGGTCCTACGGGCCATCGAACAGAAGCAAGCCAAGGAGCAGGAGAAGGAGCAGAAGGACTTTGAAGTGGTCATTGCTCAGCGCAACGCTGAGATTGCGAGGATTCAAGCCAAGGGAGAGGGTGATTCCTTGAAAATTCGTGCGGAGGGTGAGGCCGACAGCATGAGGATTCGCGCGATGGGACAGTCGCAGGCCCAGGAAACCATTACCAAGACACTGACGCCGGACTATTTGAAGTACAAGCTCTATGATAGCCCCAATGCCAAAACGATCATTGTGCCCGACAAGCTCAACGTTCCGCTCATTGTCAATCCGGGTACCGATCAAGCGAGATGAGAGTCGGTTTTGTACCGAATCAGGAAGGAGCCGCGAAGGTGACTCCATCCCCAGACATACAGGGATGAACCGTGACGCGTTGCGGTGGCTCTGGGGCCGCGATAGTCCTTACCCTGTTGTCGGCTTGCGCGTCACCGGTCGATGGCTTGTGGCCTCCCCCTCCGGAGCCCGTCCAGCACACTGTCTCCGTGTCGATCGACACCTGGCATGCGATGATCGCCTTTCGGGTCGACACGCCTGACGTTTCACGCTTCACGCCTCACGCATATGAGGAGTGGGGTTATGCCGAGCGTGCTTGGTACCTGGAGGGAAAGACGGGTGTGAGCGGTGTCGTGCGGGCTCTCCTTTGGCCGACCGAAGGCGTCGTCGAGGTCGGGCTCCATGATCGTGTCTGGGCGGAGCGTACACCCCAGCCGCCCTCCGACCTCTTCACCTTTCGACTGACCGAAGAAGGCCATCAGCGATTGCGTCAGCATCTGCATGCAACCTTGTTGAACGAGGAACCAGTGGCCTCGTTCCATCAATCCGTGTTTTATCCCGCGAAACGTTCCTACCATCTGTTTTATACCTGTCATCAGTATGCGGCGCAGGCCTTGCGCGAAGCAGGCTTGCCGGTCTCCCCGTTCTGGGCCTTCAGCCGAACGAGCCTCGCGTGGCAACTGCGGCATGCAGCACGGGCGTGTTCGCCTCCTCATCAGCAATGTCGCGGGTGAAGGATAGAAGAAAGATGAATATCTGCCTCACGGCTCAGTGCGCTGTGTCCTCTCTCGATAGGAGATCATCAGGTCCGTGCCAGCCAACTGTTGAGTTCCTCCATGTCTGTTCGCGAGAGGGTGCCGCCCCAGACTCGTAACGCCACCAAGGACCGGATATAGTCGTAGCGGGCTCGGGCGTGGGCGAAGCGGGATTTCAAGAGATTCTTCTTGGCTTCCAGCAGGGCCACGATCGTGGCCGCCCCCAATTCGTAGCCTCGTTGCTGCCCATCTCGGGCCTTGACGCGGGCCTCCACCTCGCGAGCGGTTGAGGCCATCCGCGCGTACCCGGTTTGGGCCCGCAGATACGCGGTTCGGGTCTCTCGTTCGATCTCCCGTTGCTTCTGCAGGTGCTGATACTTGGTCGTTTCAAAGCGGGCGAGGGCTTCGCGTTCTCCGGCCCTCACGCTGCCTCCGGAATACAACGGCACAGTGAGTTGCACTCCTAATGTGCCGACGGTATAGGGGTCCAGCTGACGGTTGTCAAACCCGCCGTTCTTGGCATAAATGCCGGCCATCTGCAGAGACAACTGGGGGAGATGGTTGGCCCACTGACTGGCAATAGTCTTGGCGGCGGCATCCATCGCGTGCTGCAAGGCTCGGATCGCCGGATGACGCGCCACGGCGTTGGCCACCCACTGGTCGGACTCTCCAGGCACCGGTGGCAGTTCCTCTCGCGTGAGCCGCGCCAGATCAGCCACCGGCACCCCGACTACCTCGCGGACCTTCTCCAAGGCGACGGCCTTGCCATTGTCGATTTCGAGCTCGCGCGTCTTGAGCGTGTGGTAATAGGCGTCCACCTCGTAGAGATCCGTGATTTTCGCCATGGCACGCTCGTACAGGCGACGCATCCGCTGCAGATCCCGGTCGGTCAGGTCGAGCTCGCTCCGTACGTACCCGGCTTCATCATGGGCTTCCAGGAACTCCAAGTAGCGATCGACGAGGTCTGTGGCGAGCCCCATGCGGGCGTCGTCTAAGTCCTGCTCCGTCTGTTTGACCGTCAACCCGGCGCCTTCATAGGCGCGATACGACGCCAGATCGAAGAGCGCTTGCCGGGCCTGGACGATGCCGCGTAATCCCTGATATTGCGTGGTGATATCCACCGTCTGCCCCGTGAAGCGGGTAGGGACTTCCTGGGTGAATTCGTTCCACGTGACGTTGCCGATGGCCGACACCTGGGGCAAGAGCTTGCTGCGCGCCTGCTCCTTCTGGGCCTCCGCCTGCATGATGGAATACTTCCGGCTCTCGACCACCGGATTCGTGGTGAGGGCCAGATCGTAGAGTTGGAGTAAATTGGCCGGTGATCGTTCGGCCGCTTCGACAGCCGAGCTGAGGACTATCAGGATCACCATGAGCACGCTTCGGGTATGCATCGTCGTGCTCCGCTCAATCCTCGATTAAGGCACGCTTGAAACTATCGGTCAGGGGTTTCATCACATACTGGACCAGCGTCCGGGCCCCGGTCTGGATGAGCACCTCCGCCGGCATCCCCGGCACCAGTGCGAGCTCGGCCGTACTCAAGGCCTCAAGGCCTTCGGGAGAGACCGCGACTCTCGCCAGATAGTAGGCGGTCTCGCCGTCTTGATGGTCCCCGATAAGACGATCCGCCGACACACTGATCAGCGTGCCCTCGATCGTCGGGAGATCTCGGGTCTTGAACGCGCTGAACCGCACCTCCGCACGCTGGCCGACCTTGACCCGATCAATGTCGATGGGATCGACTTGCGCTTCGATGATCAGGTTCTGATCTTGCGGGACAATGTCGAGCAACCGTCCACCTGGTTGAATGACGGCCCCGATGGTATGTACGGTCAACCCCAACACCATCCCTGAGACAGGAGCCTTGATGACGGAGCGGTTAACCGTGCTCTCAATTGATTGTACTTTCTCGCGGAGTTGGAACAAATCGGCCTGGACGTCGCTCAGCTCTTTGGCGACTTCCCGTTGGAGGTCTTTGTGCAGTTGGAGAATTTTTAGTTCGATCTCTGCGATCTGCAACTCGCTCGCGGCCATATCGGACAGGAGTTGCCCGCGCTGGCCTTCACTCTGCGCCAGGGCGCGCTCTAATTCCTCGACCTTCTGTTTCTCAGTAAACCCCTCTTGTAAGAGGCTCTTGAAGTCGTGGAGGTCGGCTCGGTAGGATTCTACGAGTCGATTTCGACTGCGCGTCTGCGCGCGCAGGCCTGTCACTTTCGCGTGCAGTTGCTCGATCTGTCGCCGATACACCGCACGTGCTCCGTCGGTCGCCGCCTGGCGCACGTTGAATGTTTGATCCTGCAACCGGATGGCGTCTTGGACGCGCGGGTCGTCCCGCTGTGCGAGCAGGTCCTGAGGGTAAGGCACGCTTGGGAGGCCGTCGCGTTGCGCCGCCAGGCGGGCTTCCTGTGCGAGTCGCAGATAGAGCTGCCCACGGAAGACTTCGAGTTGGGCGCGAGACTGGGTATCGTCCAGTGTCGCGATGACCTGGTCAGCTTGCACGGCATCTCCATCATGCACCGCCAGGCTTCGAATGATGCCCCCCTCCAAATGCTGCACGGTTTTCCGGTAGTGTTCGACCGCAATCACACCGGGTGCCAAGGCGGCACTCTGGAGCGGCGCGAGGGAAGCCCAGGTGCCGAATCCGCCAAAGACCACCAGCACGAGGACCAGTCCCTGCCGACGGATCGCACGATCATCACTCAAGGCAGACTGTGGCGCAGCGAGTAATAGTTTAGCCATGGGACACTCCTTATGGGTTCAGTCCTGATACAACCGACATGGCCTGGCCTTCCGGTACCACTGCGGTCGGTCGTGGCGAAGCCGCCACGGCGTGTGGTTGAGTCATGGCCGCCAACACCTTGTCTCGGGGCCCGTACAGGGCCAGTTTGCCGTGGGTGATCAGCGCGATCCGATGCACGGCCTTCAGGATCGTCGTCCGATGCGTGACCACCACCACCGTACACCCGTGCTGCTGTAATTGGTGTAACGTCATCTGGAGCGCGGCTTCCCCGGCCATGTCGAGATTGGCATTGGGTTCATCCAGCACCACCAGGCGCGGGCGTCCGTAGATCGCTCGGGCAATGCCGATCCGTTGTTGTTGCCCCGCCGACAGCGCTACGCCTCCGCCGATCAACGGCGTGTCATAGGCCTGCGGGAAGGTCAGCACCATCTCGTGGATTCCTGCCAACTGCGCCGCGTCAACGACCTGTGTCGGGTCGACCACCCCGAAGCGGGCGATGTTCTCCGCCACGGTGCCGTCGAGCAATTCCACATCTTGGGGAAGGTACCCAATAGACTGGCCGAGCTGGGTCCGATCCCAGTTCTGCACGTCGGCGCCATCTAGGCAGGCCCGCCCGCGCGCCGGAGGGTACAGGCCGAGCATCGCCCGCGCGACGGTGGATTTGCCGGCCGCGCTCGGCCCGATCAGCGCCACGGTCGTTCCCGGCTCGATGGTGAGGGTGACTCCGTTGAGGATGGGCTCTTGCCGCCCCGGCACCGTGATGACGAGATCATCCAGTGTGATCTGTCCCCGTAACGGGGGGAGTGTCATGCGGGGTTCTTCGGCTGGAATGGCGCGCAGCAGGGTCTCGAGCCGTTGCGAGGCCTCACGTGCCCCGAGGAATCCGCGCCAGCCCGCAATCATTTGGTCCAACGGCGCCAGCGCGCGCCCCAAAAGAATGGACCCGGAGATGACCAGCCCTGGCGTGATCTGCTTCTGAATCGCGAGATAGGCCCCCAAGCCCAACGCCAAGGATTGAATCGTCAACCGGTAGGTGCGTGACAACGCGTTGATCAAGCTCGCCTTGGTGCTGGCCCGACTCTGCAGCGCCAACACCTGTCGTTGTTTCATGTGCCAGCGAGCCCGCAAGCGGGGCAGCATCCCCATGGCCTCCACCACTTCGGCATTGCGAAGATTCCGCTGCGTAAACTGGGTGGCCTCGAGCGCGTCCCGGTTCGCCTCCGCCAGATCGGTGCGCGTCGCCAGCTCGTTCCAGAACGTCAAGCCCAGTAACAGGAGCACGGACACGACCGCCACGATCCCAAAGTACGGATGAAACAAGAACATGAATCCCACATAGATCGGGATCCAGGGGGCATCGAAAAAGGCCAGCAACCCAGGGCCGGTCAAGAATTGGCGGAGTTGCACGACATCGCTCAGCGGTTGGGCCGTCGACACCTGCCGGCTGCTGGTGAGCGACTGGGCAAAGATGGCGTCGAACACCCGTTCCCCCAGCTGTTCGTCGAGCCGGGCACTGGTCGCCACCATGATTCGGGAGCGGATCCATTTCGAGTCCGCCCAGCACGAGAAAGAGAAAGACGGTGATCAGGGTGAGCATCAGCAGCGTCGACTCGCTCCCGCTCTGCAACACCCGGTCGTACACCGCCAGCATGTAAATCGCCGGCACGAGCATCAGGAGATTGACGAACAGGCTAAAGAACGCGGTACTCAGAAAAGACCCGCGACAGGCCGCCAGGGCCTGGCGTAGATCGGAGGAGTCGCTCGTTACAGGTATGGCTGGTGTGGCGGTGTTTGGTTTCATCATGGTTATCGCCGGTGCATGAAGCTATGGAGAAGCAACAATGACCTCTCATGTCTGATGAAGACGCATAAATCCATTAGTCACAACGTCGCAAATTTGGCTACCTATGTAGCTCATCGTACTGGAGCTTTCAAGCCATATGGCCGGATCTTTTGGTCGGTCCATTTGGATCAGGCATGCACGCCGTCCCTCCTGACAGACATTTCCATGTTCCCGCCTCGGCCCACGCAGGGCGCCCCGGACAGGAACGCCCTTTGTGGTGTCACGAGTCTTAGAGGAGAATGTCGCTGCCAGGATGCCCCGCTTGGACGAAAAGCGCCGGAGCACCGGTCAACTGAATCTCCATTTCCGCCGCTGCATCCAGATCGGTGTTGACCCGCAGGATCCCTCCCGAATACCAGGCCCGACCAAGCCCGCCTGGCGCTGCGCCGTTCCAGATGAAAGCCTGGTTGCCGGCTATGAAGGGATTGGCATCGATTGTGGAGAGGTCAATCCGGTCGCCTGCAAGCACTCCTCGTCCGTTAAAGTCGGTGATGACATCCCGACTTAGGACACCAGGTCCGCTTTCGTTGACCGCATTGTAATCGAAGGTATCGAACGCCAATGTCCCACCACCTCCGGTCAGGACATCGCGACCGGCCGCACCGGTCAGATGGTCGTTGCCGGTCTCCCCGTTGAGGGTGTCATTGCCGGTGCCGCCGTTGAGCCGGTCGTTGCCGGTAAACCCGAGGAGCGTGTCATTACCAGATCCACCGTTGAGGATATCGTCGCCCGTCCAGCCGTCCAGGCGGTCGTTGCCGGCCTCCCCGTTGAGGGTGTCATTGCCGGTGCCGCCGTTGAGCCGGTCGTTGCCGGTCCACCCGAGGAGTGTGTCATTGCCGTCGCCACCGTTGAGAATATCGTCGCCTGTCCAGCCGTCCAGGCGGTCGTTGCCTCCCAGGCCGTTGAGGGTGTCATTGCCAGCCTGGCCGTTGAGCACGTTGTTCAGGCCATTGCCGGTAAGGGTATCGTTGAAGTTCGAGCCGGTGAGATTCTCAATGCTCACGAGACGGTCCAAGCCGGCCCCTCCCGTGTTCTGGAACCCCGCCAGATTCAGGTTGACGGAGACAGGACCTGCACCAATATACGAGGCGGTATCGGTCCCGAGCCCCCCGTTGAGGGTGTCAGTGCCGGAGCCCCCGTTGAGGGTGTCATTGCCGGCCTCACCATTAAGCGTGTCATTACCGGCTTCCCCGTTGAGAGTGTCATTGCCGATACCCCCGTTGAGGATATCGTTACCAGCACGCCCAAACAATTGATCGTTTCCACCAAATCCAAAAATACTGTCAGCGACGTTTGTGCCTATGAGAGTATTATTTGAGTTATTTCCGAATATGATCGCCATTACAACCTCCTAAGTTGGTGTGGTCTCCTGCCCGGATCTTCCGGGTCAGGGTGAATGAGGGAGAACGGTCTTCGTCTAGGCCTGCCCCTCCCTCATGATTCCTACTCACTTCCCTGCGGGGTGCTGTGCCCCTCTCACCTCGGCGTCCGCCCTCCTTTCCTTCCGAGGGGTTCCGAATTGTGCGCACGACACTGCCGACTGACCGCTCTCACCCGACCGAGCCTACGTGCTATGCCACGAGCGTCTGCTTTCGTCGGGAATCCCTCCGCCGAGAGATTCGTGCAGCCTTCAGGCTGCCTCTGCAGAGCCGGCCACAACACGTTACGTTCGCTGTTGGGGCAAGAGGCTCGGGCGTGTGTAGAGCAAGCTCGATGCCGACCTCAGGGGACGACGTGGACGGTGGTAGATGGCCTGCCAAGCGTACGTAATTACTACAATATGAACGCAATCTATGAAGTCATACGTAGGCGGATACTTCTGCCGATGAGCGGCGAATGTATCGGAAGAGATACGGCGATGAATCCAATCAGATACAGGGGTGACTGTCCGGTGGGGCATCATCTCCACTATCCAAGCCGGGCGACCGTGTTCATAGCCTGATGGCGCAACGGGCAGGCTACGGACACGCACGGGTCGTCTCCGGTCCGCTGAGGGAACCAGGAACATGGGTGGGCGACCGGGCTGAGCCTCAGATGCGTGTGGAACCATAGCCCACACTTCCTCCGTGAAGGTGCGGGTACCAGGAGATGTGTATGGTTATGGGAAGGTGTTACATGAATGTTGTGATGGAGCTAAAAATGGAGTTAACATTTCCTCATAGGTTCATGTTCGAGAAACAGGGGCGGGAGACGTTTCGAGACAGGATTCCCCGGTGACTCCTGAATCGGCCACGGCGGACATCCCCGGATGGGGACGCCCGCCATGGAGCCGCAAGTCTTACAGGAGAATGTCGCTACCGGCCGATGCCGGATTGACGACGAGCGGTGGAGCGCCTAGCAGCTGAATCTGGAATTCCGGGGCCGCATCTCCATCGGTGCTGCCCGACAGAACTCTGACCTCGGTTGTCAATAGTGGACGCCATGAATGACAGCCTCACACCGCCGGTTGTTGACGGGCCCACTGCTGGGCAAACGCCACTGGCGAGCGATTCCCGAGGCGTGAGTGCCGCCGCTGTCGGTTATAGAAGATCTCGATGTACTCCGCGATCTCGCGCCGTGCTTGCTCACGGGTCTCGTAGCGCCGGTGATGCACCAGTTCGTTCTTCAGCGTGCCCCAAAAACTTTCCATCGGAGCATTATCGTAGCAGTTGCCTCGCCGACTCATGGACGCGGTCATACCACATTGGCGGACCTGATCTTGATAGGCCTGGGCACAATACGGTGAGCCACGATCGAGTGGTGGATCAGTCCCGGGTGTGGGCGCTTTGCCCATACCGCCGCGCCCAGCGCCTGGCTCACCAACTCCGTCGTCATCCGAGCCCCCATCGCATGTCCGACGACCTCGCAGGTGAACAAATCCTTGATGCCCGCGGATACAGCCAGCCTTCCGCGGTCGGCACGTACGTGATGTCGGTCACCCAGGTCTCGTTCGGTCGTGTGGCGGCAACGGTCTGCGCCAATACGTTGTCCGCGACCGGCCGCGCATGCGTCGAATCCGTGGTCGTCGTGAACCGGCGGACCTGGGTACAGCGCAGGCCCAGTTTCTTCCGCAGTCGCTTGATGCGGCCGATCCCAGCGGGGAACCCGTCGGCATGCAATTCGGCTTGAAGCCGTTCCGGGCCGTACGTCTGACGGGTGCGCACATGGGCGGCGGATCGCCACTTCCAGCCGCGCATTCTCCTGATCGCGTTTCGACGGCCGCCGATACTGCCAGGCATAGTAGCCGCTTCGAGACACCTCCAGCACCCGGCACAACAGACTCAGCGGATAGTGGGCACGCAGCGTCCTCATCAGCGCGTACCGGGCAGCTGCGCCTTCGCAAAGTACGCGGTGGCTTTTTTAAGATGTCGCGCTCCATCCGTGCTTCCGCAAGATCACGTTTGAGCCGGGACAGCTCTGCTTCTAGCTCCGTCACGGGCCGTCGGCTCGCGCCCACTGTCGCAAGCTGGCCGTGCCGAGCTCGCCCGACCCAGTTCTTGAGCGTTTTGCCCGACATGCTCAGGCGCCTGGCTGCCTCCGGAATCGTCACCTGCTGTTCCAGGACTAGCCGCACGGCCTGCTCTCGGAACTCCTTCGTATACTGCTGCCGCGGTATCTGTTCCATCTCACACCTCCAGACCTCTGATTGTAGGTTGAAGGCGTCCACTTTTTCGAGCCTAGCTCAGTACATCCGTCATCTCGGCGACCAAAGAGGGTTGCGAAATGGTCTGGCCGTGACCTATGGACAAGGGGCCGTCGAGGTAGGCAAACAGAGCATACTTCCCCGGCACGAGGCGATGGCGTGGCACATGCCTCATCGCGGCAATGACGGCAGGATTCTTAATGCCGCGAGGGACAATGTATTGATCGACCATCCGGTTGCGTTCTGTCTCGCGGTTGGAATCCATGGAAGAAGAGTCCGTTGCTCGGCTACAGGAGGAGATCCAGACCAGCAGACTGATGAGCGCGATGCAAGTGAGTGTACAGCACAAGGGACGTTGATCGGACCGTCTCATGGCTTTCCCTCGCTAAGCAGTCAAGGTCATCCTGTTAAACAGGAGCAATCACGATGCCATGCTTGTTGTGCCGGAAAACAACGCGGAAGGTCATAGCGAGTTGGCGTAGCTGTAGCGTTCCACGACATCTATGACTGCGGTGTTGTGGCACAGTATCCCTGCTCCGTGTAAGTTCGATCGGCGCTCCCACTCCAACCTTTCGGAGCGATTCAGCTTTTCCTCGATCTGTCTAGTGGCATCAGCCTTGCTCGCTTGACTTCGTTTCAGGTGACAAGCGTGAGGATGGTGTCATCCCGATCGATCATGATTGAACCGCTCATCATCGAATCGCCCAGAGTTAGGCTCGCACAAGAACCGATGGAGATTGTGGAGCGGAAGGGGCTAGGGCATCCCGATACCATTTGCGACGCCGTGATGGAATCCGTGGCCGTCGAGCTAGCGCAGGCCTCTCTCAAGCGGTGCGGTCGCGTCCTTCATTTTAATGCCGATAAGGGGATGCTGGTGGCCGGCCAGCGCCGAGGCCGCACCGGGGAAGAATCCCGTGGCCCATGTCGGGAAGATGTATACCGTCCTGGCCCAGGTGTTGGCGGAGGACATCCATAAGAAAGTGCGCGGGCTGCTGGATGTGACCGTATGGATGACAAGCCAGATCGGCCATCCGATTTTCTTGCCGCAATCCGTAGTCGTCGAGGTCATTCCGGCAAGCGGGACGACGCTCGCGGCCGTGCGCCCGCAAATTCAGCGCGAAGTCCAGCGGGCTTTCAGGACCATGACATCCTTCTGCAAGGCATTGACGCGGGGTGTCAACCCGGTCTACTGAGAGAAGGAAGGAATCCGACGGCACAGGCATGACATTGAGACATGGGAACGCCACGCATCAGTCTTACGAAGTCGGTTCGTCTACTACCGTTCGTTCGCGCAATTTCTTGATCAATTCCTGATAGGAAGTCTCACGAATGATCTTCTGGAACTGACTCCGATAATTCTTTACCAGACTTATTCCGTCTACGACGAGGTCGTAGGCATGCCACCGGCCTTCATTCATGAGGAGACGGTAGTCGACGGGAACGGTTGTCTTGTCAGAAACGAGCTCCGTTCTGACTTCCGCATAGGTTCCTTCGATCCGTTCCGATAGATATTCCACTTGCTCTCCGCTATAGCCTTCGATCCGCTCGGCGTACCGGTCGATCAGAAAACCTTTGAAGGCCTCGACAAACTCCGCACGCTCGGCCGTGGTGAGAGGTTTCCACTCGACGGCGAGCGCGCGTCTTGACATTTCCGCATAGTCGAATCTGCTGGCGATAGCCTCCGCCAGCATGTGGCGACGCGGTATGAGTTTGGCCGGGTCCTTCAGTGCCGGGTCTTCGAGGATTCGGATGACCTGGGTGATCGTCCCACGAACAGCTTCGGTGGGTGATTCAGATCTGGGTGCCGCCGCAAGGACGACGGGCCAGACGAGAACAAGCTGCACTACAGTATGAAGGACGAAGCCCCACACAACTGCGCGCACCCTCTCTCGGATTACCTCTCGTTGTGGCCACTCGCCAAGCACACAACCTCTCCACTCATCCCTTCGTCTGTCGATATCGCCACGGCACCGTCGAAGTGTCTCCTGATCAGGCGGTGACGCGAGGCGATAAACTTTCGGCTCGTCGTTAATCCATGACGAACGTGACCTTCAGATCGACGCGATACAAGGTGACCTTGTTGTTTTCGACCACGACATGTTGCTCTGCCACCCACGCCGACTTGATCCCGTGGAGGGTCTTGGATGCTCGGGCGATTCCTTGGGCGATGGCATCCTCAAAACTCGTGGGCGAATCGGAGCTGATCTCGATGATTTTGGCAACGGACATAAGATTCCTCCCTTCTCGTCATGCGCATAAGCGCTCATGATAGTTCCTCAACCGATATCTGACTAGACATTCAGCAAGGGCGAGGCCAGTTTCGTTCAGGAGGAAGCTTGATCTTTATGCCATATCTCGGAGGGTTAGACGGGAGGGGAGAAATGACGGACTCAAGGATTGGGGAACTCTGCTACAAGGAGCGACGATGACCTGTAGCAAGAGGGTACAGGTCGCAAGCTGGCATGCCTATCGAGACCGCTCCGGAGAAGAATAACCGGAACCTTCTCCTTCTTTGTCACAGGCCACGTTCCACAGCGCCTCGTTGATGCTGCCTGACTCGATGGGAAGTCCGGAATCTTGGGCAACCGCGACCGAATGCTGCACACCGGTGCCCATGTGCTGAGAGTGCTCAGAGGACGCCAACAGCTGAACACGTTGATTGATGCAGTCAAATTCTTTGTGCGACTTCGTCGAGAAAAACCGGTGGGGACCCATCATGAACCGCCCAAACGGCGCGTTCCCTTGCATTACCTTATAGTCGGTTAACTGCCACAGTGTGACAAGCGCTCCGTCTCGACGAATCGTCGTTGGATCGAAATACACCATGTTCCGTGCCGGGGATTGGTAGGCGCTGTCAACGGCCACCCAGGCTTCTCCAGGAGGCATCACGCCATAACCCAGGGGTTGACGGAGCTGGTAACCAGAGTCTCCGCACGAGGTGAGCGCGAGCAGAATAACGAGAAGAAGGCCGGGAGCGAAAATCTGAGGCATGCACATCTCGCGGATACAACATCGTAACAAAGGCCCGATGGAACGGACAAGCTGAGCTAGGAAGGGGGTGCCATCGTCTCTCGTCATCGAAACGATTAGTCACAGGCATGTGCTTCTGCTTCTCACAGCTTTCCTCATACTCATTCATGATTAGGAAAGGACCCTGTCCACTGTTGCATCTTGCCCCATCGAACCCTACTTCCCTGTAGACGCCTACCCCAACTATTCGATGCCCGTGCTTCGAATCTCCATACACCAATTATGGGAATCCGTGAACGAATCGTCTATGAACGTTGTGGCATCGGGATTGCTCAGTTTATGTTCAGGCAAGAACTGCGCTCATTGTCCTCCGGAAGAGGAGTATCACCATGAAAGTCACCCTCAGCATCATCAAAGCTGATATCGGTTCTATCGGCGGCCATATCTGTCCCTCGCGACAAGTGCTGGAAAGCGTTCGGAATCATATCGCCAAACACGGCTCCGCTCTGTTGATCGACCACTATGTCAGTAGTACTGGTGATGATATCGCGATCTTGATGAGCCACAAACATGGCGCAGGACATGAAGCCGTCCATAAACTGGCGTGGGACGCGTTTCTCGCCGGGACAGCAGTGGCCAAACAGCAGGGGCTGTACGGGGCCGGTCAGGATTTGTTGAAAGACGCCTTTTCGGGCAATGTGCGCGGGATGGGACCGGCCGTGGCGGAGATGGAATTCAACGAGCGGCCGAATGAGCCTTTTCTGTTCTTCGCGGCCGACAAAACAGATCCCGGGGCCTTTAATCTCCCGCTCTATCTGGCCTTCGCCGACCCCATGAACACACCGGGTTTAATACTGGCGCCCAACATGGCGCAAGGCTTTCGCTTCGTCATCATGGACGTGAATCATACGGAAGGTGACAAGCTCATCGAGCTCGATGCCCCGAAAGAATTGTACAAGATTGCCGCGCTGTTGCGGGACACCGAACGGTATGTCGTGGAATCGATTTGGTCCGTTGCCAGCGGCGACCAAGCGGTGGTGGCATCCACCTCACGGTTGCATAACATTGCCGGGAAGTATACCGGCAAGGACGACCCGGTGATGCTAGTGCGGGTTCAGAAGGATTTCCCGGCGACGGGCGAGGTCTTAGCGCCCTATGCCGTCGGTCCGTATGTGGCAGGTGGTATGCGTGGCTCTCACCAGATGCCCTTGATGCCGGTCCCGCTTCAGTCGGGTATCAGCTACTTCGATGGCCCTCCGGTGATCACCTGTGCCGCCTTCGCCATGCACGAAGGCCGGTTCACCGAACCAGCGGACGCGTTCGCCCATCCGTTCTGGAACCGGGTACGGGACACCGTGTCTGAGAAAGCCATCGGCATGCGACGCCAAGGTTTCTTTGGTGCTGCGATGCTGCCCATGGCGGAACTGGAGTATACCGGCATCATGGAAAATCTGAAGGCATTGGAACCACGATTCCGTGTGCGAACGGATTCGTGATCAGACACGACTGACATTTTCTGCGTCGCCAGCAAGATCATGGCGTTGAGTGAGACGACTTGTCAGCGAAGAATTCCGCTCACGATCATCTCCACCGCTTGCTCCGGCGTGAGCCCACGCGCCATCAACGTTTCCAATTCTTTCTTGTTCACACTCCCGATGGCTGCTTCGTGGGTGACCTTGGCTTCCGGGTGAAACACTCGCACGATGGGGATCGCGCTGGCCTGTGCCCGGCCCTGCACGACTTCCATGCAATCCACGTGACCGCGGGCTCCTTGTGCATGGGCTTCAGTGATGCCGGTGATTTCCGCACGGGCTTCGTCTTCGAGCACCACGCGTGTCTTGATCAGACCCCGTGAGCGTTCCCCTCGAAGTATGACGGCTTCCTTGAGCATGATCTGATCGGTCCTGTGCGCAAAAATCTTTGCGGTGAGTTCGGCGATCCCGTCTTCTTCCACTTCGACAAGATAATCGATGTCGAGACTACCCACTGAACCAGAGAGCAATGAGAAGTCAGAAAAATACCGCGCCCCTTTCCCGATCTTCACCGTCGCGTGGGGAATGACCAGCATGCCGCCGTGAGGGCCGTGATAGTGGCCTTCGGTGTACGTGAGCGACGCGCCTGGGCCGACGGCAATCGTGGCCTGCATGCGATGCTCTGCAGCGGTGGCGACAGGGAAAAGGCAATGGGAGAGCACGTGCGCCGTCGCCCTCTCTTCCACGAAGACGTCGATCTGAATGCGTTGACGGCCCGTCGGATGGGCCAGGCCGAAACACATGTGGATGGGCTGCGCGATGGTCACGCCTGCTTGAATGGTCATTTTCCCGACGAGCGCGTCTGGAGTTTCTTCCACATCCAGTTGGAGACCTGGTACAGACCGTCGGCTCAGGATGCGATGGCCGTGTCCGATGACATGCGCGATGCTCGTATCATCGAGAATCGAGGGCTCAGCTCCGACCATCGGGAGGGTGCGTCTCAGGTCCTCAAGGTCGGACATAGTTACATACCTCCCCGTCGCAACGAACGCAGGTTCGTCCGCGGAAATGATCGACAGCTTTCCGTGGACTGCCGGAGAAGATGATGCGTCCGGCGCAGAGCTGCGAGGCTCGGTCGGCAATGAGTGCAACCTCTTCCTGGTGGGTGATCACGAGGACCGATCCCCCCGCTGCCTTCAGTGCGTGAATGATGTCGATGATGTGGTTAATCGAGAGCATGTCGATGCCGGCGGTGGGCTCATCAAGGATGGCCAGCGTCGGCTTCATCGACAGGACGGAGGCGAGCTCCACTCGATGACGCTCGCCTCCACTGAGGGCTTTATCAACTCGCCGATTCAGGTAGCGATCGGGGTCCAGGCCGACTTGGAGCAGCGCCGGTTCTGGATCGAGCGAGGCACGGCCTAAGGTCAGGTACTCGCGGACTGTGATGCCTTCGAACCGAGCGGGCTCTTGCCAGGCGAGGGTCACGCCCAACTTCGCCCGTTCATACATCTTAAGTGAGAGAAGGTCTGCGCCTTTGAACATCGCGGTTCCCGCCGTCGGCACATACCCGTCGCAACCCATGAGGAGATAGGCAAGGGTGGTCTTGCCGGATCCGTTCGCTCCAAGGAGAGCATGGATTTCTCCCGGGTCGATGGTAAGACCGAGTCGATCGAGAATCCTCTGATCGCCCGCGGTGAAGGTCAGATTGCGAATGTCCAAGAGAGGAAGAGTCATAGTCTACACCACGCCTCTTAATTTCTTGTGCATCGTGCGTGCCGTGAGGCGGCACAGTCAGTAGGCGATTCCTCTAGGAGTCAGTCAACACAAACGTGGCGTTCTGCAGCAAGGGAACGAACTTGTGTGGGGAATTAGTCCCCACTGTCCCGCCCCATCGAGATCAGCGGCCGCACGTGCGACTAGGGCTCAGCACGATTCATCAACAACTTGGCAACGTGAATCACGATGGCATCGTCGTTGCTGAGGCAGACAAAGGGCAAAGAGCCAGCGCGCATCAGTGCGCCTGAGGGTAGAAACCACAACGAACCCCTAGCCAGGAGGATGTGTCATGGCCAAAGCAGAAGAAAAAGCTGTCGCCACTAAGAAACCGGGTGAAATCGCGTCGCGAGTGGAGGACATCGAGCATTGGATGGAGCGCTTCATGGACGACATGTGGCGGCGTCCATTTCCCAATCTGTGCGGACGGGACCGCTGGTTGCCTCTCCGTCCGTCGTCGGTGCGTATGCCTTCGCTCGACGTGTACGAGGAAGGAGACTCCGTGGTGGTCAAGACCGAACTTCCCGGGATGAAGAAGGAAGATGTCGAAGTCAATCTCGCAGGGGAAACCTTGACCATTAAAGGCGAGAAAAAAGATGACAAAGAAGTGAAAGAGGACAATTACTATCGCCGTGAGCGGTCTTACGGGTCGTTCTTGCGGAGCGTGGGTTTGCCTGGTGAAGTGAAGAGCGACGAAATCAAGGCTTCCTTCAAGGACGGTGTATTGGAAATCCGGATGCCGAAGACGGAAGAAGCGAAGAGGAAATCCGTCTCAGTGAAGATCGATTAGTACTGTGTGAGGTCGGAGCGTATGAATCTTCGATTCATGATTGGGTTGTGCGCGTTGGTGATAGGAGTATTGAGTGTGAGTCTCTGTCAGCCGCCGACCCCCAGAATTGCCGAAGGCGAACGACCCGCAGATGTGGTTGCGTCGTCCATCAATGCCACAACTGAGGACATCCTCATCGTCTTCGGATCCGCGAAGTCAGCCGACCAGGTACGAGATCTGGATGGCCGGCTTTCGAACTTCTCGAGGCGCTTGCGCTAGCACAGACTCAAGCACTCGGAACGGCGCAAGGGACTAGGCTCACACCTCCTGCGTGACTCAATGTCTGAGTACTCGTTTGAAACGATTCTCGCGGTCGTGGTCGCCATTGTGCTGTGTTGGATTTTCTGGTGCAGAGGGAAATCCAACTAGTCGGGGAACCCTGCCCCATCGCGCCGCAGTCGTTGTCTGAACTTGGGGCAATCTCCCCCAATTCCCGTCCAGGCCATCCATCATGGTACGAGCGGCGTTCCCTCAAACTTCTGCCGGTGACACATGAGATTCCGCTTGCGAGCTCGCTCGTGTTTCGGTCAGGCATTCCTCTTGCTGAACTAAGGTTGCATGGATCTTCGACGTGCGACGAGCGTCACGAAAGTAATTGCGGCTGTTCTCTCGATCTTATGGGTTGTGGGATGCGGCGGTGTGCCGGTTGTGCCACCCGATCTTCAGCAAAAAATCGAGCGAGATGTGTCATTTCAGCAGATACAAGACTCACCGCTCTCCTACAAAGGTCAGTTCGTCGTGGTTGGAGGAACCGTGCTTTCCGTCAAGCCGCTCAAACAAAACGGCACGCAAATCCAGGTTCTCCAGCTTCCGCTCTCGAGTGACGACGAACCCCATGGTCCGTTGACGAAATCCGGTGGGCGCTTCCTCGCGTTCCACAAAGAGTTCCTCGATCCGGCGACGATTCCTACCGGGACACGAGTCACGGTGGTGGGCGAAGTGACCGGTTCGACGACGCAGATGTTAGACGAGGTCGAGTATGCCTACCCGACGATCGATATTGCCTCGTTGACGATTTGGCCTCCCAAACTGCAGGCCTTCTGGTTCCATCCCTATCCATACTTCGGTGCCTATTGGGGACCGTACTGGGGGCCTTCGCATTGGAGTCCCTATGGATTAAGGAGAAGATGACATTGAAGAACGAGGCTACGGCATGACGATCGTGTATCTCATCTAAGAGGTTGAGGAGCCATCCCAGTGCCCGAGGTCAACACGAAGAGGGATTATTACGAAGTGCTTGGTGTGAATCGAACCGCGACGCGCGATGAGATCAAGCATGCCTATCGGCAGTTGGCCTTGCAATACCATCCTGACAAGAATAAGGATCCCGACGCGGCGGCAAAGTTCCGTGAACTTGCGGAAGCCTATGCCGTGCTGTCCGATGATACGAAGCGAAATGAATACGATACGACCGGCCATGCCGGCGTCAGTGAACGGTGGTCGGCAGACGACCTCATGCGGGATTTCCAGTTCGGGGATTTGTTTGGAAGGCGCATGAGGCCCGGACCGGATGCGGCGAGAGGGGCGGATCTTCGCTACGACGTGGAACTGACGTTGGAAGAGGCCGCCCGCGGAGGAGAGCGGGAGATCCATCTCACGCGCTCAGAGAAATGTACGGATTGTGGAGGCAGTGGGGCCAAGGCCGGCACGAAGCCCTTGTCCTGTCCCGATTGCCGAGGAAGCGGACAGAAGCAAGATGTGAAACTAAGGAAAGATGTGCGGCTGGTGACGCTGACGACATGTGCGCATTGCCAAGGACGGGGGCAGATCGTCGAATCTCCCTGTCCACTCTGCCAGGGCAGCGGCTATCGATTTCTTCCACACACGTTGAAAGTGAAGGTTCCGCCTGGAATTGACGACGGTATGCTCATTCGGTTGCCTGGCCAAGGTGAGGCGAACGCCAACGGTGGGCCTCCAGGCGATCTTCTCATCAGTCCTCATATCCGGCGCCATCCCTCGTTCGAACGTCGTGGCGACGATCTCTATATGGTTCAATCGATCAGCTTCCCTGATGCGGCGCTCGGCAGAAAGTTGTGTGTGACGGGGTTGGGAGGAGAGACACTGCAAGTCGCGGTTCCGGCTGGAACTCAGAGCGGCACTGCGCTTCGGCTGAATGGGAAAGGCATGCCCAAGGTCGTAGAGAAAGGCAAGGGCGATCTCTTTGTCGTGGTGGAGGTGCGGACGCCTACCGAGATGTCGGATCGTGAACGCGCACTCATGCAACAATTGGCTGAGCTGCAACAGTCTTCGACGCACCATGAGTCTCTCAAGGTCAAGAAGCTCGGTCCGTCCATGTTCTGAAGGCTGGAGGCATCGACGAGCCATCAAGCAACCAGTCTCTCTTTACCGCGCTTGCGCTTTTCTCTGGTCCGTACTGCCCATAGTGATGATCTCAGGGAAACTCATTGGGATAGCCGAGCCGTACAGTTTCATAGGGGCATGCTGATCTCCGATCGGTCTCACATGTGCCTGAAGGTACACGTCCGCGATCAAAATTGTGGGCTTGCGGGACCTACGTAAGAAGACTAGAATTAAATTCTCTCGCCATGAAACCCAAGGCCATCAAGAAAAAGCGTTGGGTAAGGGCAAGGCCACCTTCGCCGGTCCTTCACCCAGGAGATCGGCAGGAACGTTGGGCCAGATCAGCAAAGGACGAGGTCTTTGCCGAAGCCTTCCGCCTGAGTCCTCACCCGATCGGTATCACGGAACTCGAGACCGGACGCTGTCTGGAGATCAATGACGCGTGTCTCGAGATCTTCGGGTTTCGTCGAGACGAAGTCATTGGAAAGACCACCTTGATGTTGGGAATCTGGCCCGACCCTCTCGACCGTGCAAGACTCGTCGATCGACTTCGTGCTGAAGGGGCGGTCAGGAATCATGAAGTCTCCATGCGGATGAGGAACGGAGAATGCCGACAGTTCCTCATCTCCACGAGCATGATCACCCTCACAGGGAAAGCGTGCATCCTCACGGTCGGCAATGACATCACCGAACGCAAGCAGGCCGAGGAGGTGCTTCGCCGGTTGAACGAGACGCTTGAACAGCGTGTCGACGAGCGCACGACGGCATTGAGGACGGTGCAAGCCAGGCAACAACTTCTGCTGACGTCCGCTCCGGTGGTGCTCTACGCCTGTAAGGCAGACGGGGATTATGCCGCCACATTCGTCAGTGAGAACGTGGTGGCGCAGCTCGGGCATAGCCCGAAAGACTTCACGAGTCACTCGGACTTTTGGATGAGTCATATCCATCCCGATGATCGTGCGTATGTGTTGGCTGGCCTTTCGAGAACCTTTAAACATGGCCGTCATATCCACGAATACCGGTTCCTGCATAAGGATGGAGCCTATCGCTGGCTTCGCGATGAAGTCCGCCTGCTCCGCGATGAGGCGGGTACGCCGCTCGAACTCATCGGGTTCCAGATCGACGTGTCCGACCAGAAACGGGCGAACGAAGCACTGCGCGAAGGCGAAGAACAATTTCGGTTGTTTATCGAACACGCCCCTGCTGCGATCGCTATGTTTGACCGGGACATGCGTTATTTGGGAGCGAGCCGGCGCTGGTTGGAGGATTATGGGCTCTACGGAGATATTCTGGGTCGGTCCCACTATGACCTGACTCCCGATTTTCCGTCATGGTGGAAGGAAGTCCATCGGCGAGGTCTGACGGGAGAAATCCTCAGTTCGGATGAAGACCGCTTCGTCCGATCCGATGGCACCATCCAGTGGGTCACCTGGAGTGTTCGCCCGTGGTACAGCGGGGATACGGTCGGCGGTATCGTGGTTGCCACCGAAGACGTGACGGCCCGTGTGGAAGCGAAGCGTGCCCTTCACGAGAGCGAGGAACGATCGGATCAGGTCATTCGCCTGGCTAACTTTGGGATTCTTGATCATGACCACCGCGCCGGGACCGTCTACTGGTCGCCGGTGATGAGAGAAATGTATGGAGTTGGGCCCGATGAGCCGGCTTCCGTCGAAGGGTATCTCGCGCTCGTCCATCCGGATGACCGAGAAGCGGTGGTGACGGCGATGACGGTGACGAATCATTCAGTCGGTGACGATCTGAACTTGGTGGAGCATCGTGTGGTGCGGCCCGACGGTAGTATCCGTTGGTTGAGCTTGCGATCATGGACGCTGTTTGACGATGAGGGAACAGATCGTCGCCCCACACGAACCCTGGGAGCGATGATCGACATTACGAAACGCAAACAAGCTGAGGAGGCACTGAAGCTCAGCGAGCGTCAATTTGCTTCCTTCATGGATAATTTGCCTGGCTTTGCGTGGATCAAAGACGGTCAAGGTAAATATCTGTACGTCAATCGACTCTTCCAAGAATCTCTGATGGGAGCAGTAGATTGGAAAGAAAAAACCGCCCGTGAGTTGTGGCCGGAAGAGATTGCCGAGCAGCACGAGCAAATTTTTGAGAAAGTATGGGAGACGCGGATGCCACTGCACACGGTGGCGCCGTTCCTGCAAGATGGAGAGGTTCGGCATGCGCTTGTCAGCAAGTTTCCCATTGTTGATCACAAAGGGTCCCCTGCCCTGTTGGGTGGCGTGGCGGTCGATATCACTGAGCGCCAGCAAGCGGAGGAGTTGCTGCGGCAGCAAGCAGACTTATTGAATCAATCCCACGATGCCATTTTTGCATGGAAGATCGGAGGAGGCATCGTGTACTGGAACCGCGGGGCAGAAGAACTCTATGGATGGCGATCGGACGAGGTGATTGGGCGCAGTAGTCACGCGCTGCTCAATACGAGCCCTTCGACGACGACCAAAGAGATGGAAGCTCACCTTGCGCACGAGGGTCGGTGGTACGGTGAGATTACTCACATCGCCAAGGATGGTCGGCGGTTGATGGTCGAGAGTCGGCATGTGCGAGTCATGTACGGTGGCCAGGAATACGCGCTGGAGTCCAATCGTGACATCACTGAACGTAAGCAGGCGGAAGAGGCGCTTCATCGCCAGCAAGTGCAGCTGGAGGAGCTGACGTCGAAGCTCCTGACAGCGCAAGAACAGGAGCGGCGACGAATCGCCCGGGATCTGCATGATGATGTGAGTCAGCGACTGGCGGCTTTGGTCCTGGAGGTCGCGTCGTTCGAGAATCATTCTTCGATCGTACCGGCACAACTGACGCAAGCGTTGATAACGTTGCGGCAAGGATTAGAACAGGTTTCCGACGACGTGCACAGCCTGGCCTATCGTCTCCATCCCTCGCTCTTGGAGCATGCCGGACTGCGCCCGGCTGTCGAAGACCATATCGAGCAGGTTGCTCGGCGCACGGGCCTGCCGATCCGGCTCAAGATTGCCGGGGTTCCAACGGCTGTGCCACTCGATCACGCCACCTGTCTCTTCCGGGTGATGCAGGAGAGTGTCCAGAACATCGTCAAACATGCGCAGGCTACGCAGGCGACCGTCCGGCTTCGTGGGTCTTCTAAAGGGCTTGGGCTGTCCGTCCTAGACAATGGGAACGGGTTTAACGTGGATGGTTTGAGCGTCCATGAACAAGGTCTAGGGTTGAGCAGCATGGAGGAACGATTGCGGCAATTGCACGGGGTTTTCAGAATTCAGTCGAGACCGTCCCAAGGGACGAAGGTCTGTGCGTGGGTACCCTTTGAAGTGGAGGTCACATGAAGCGGCCGCGTATTTTGATGGCAGACGATCACGCCATTGTTCTGGCCGGGTTACGGAAGCTGGTTGAAGCCGAGGGCGAGGTCGTTGGGATGGTGGAAGACGGGCGGGCGTTGGTCGATATGGCGCAGCAGCTCCGCCCTGACATTGTCTTGCTCGATATCTCGATGCCATTGCTGAATGGGCTGGATGCGGCACGTCAGCTGACCAAGCTGGTGCCGGAAAGCAAGCTCATTTTTCTCACCATGCATGCGACCCCTACCTATGCCACGGAAGCCTTTAAGGCTGGAGCCGCCGGGTATCTGATTAAGCGCTCAGCGGCGGTAGAACTGAAGCAAGCGATCCAGGCGGTGATGCGAGGTCAACACTACATGACGCCGCTGATCACGAAGGATGTGTTGGCGGCCACACTGCAATCCCCGGATGGGCAACCTAGTAAGCCGCTCGTGACGTCTCTGACCCAGCGGCAACGTGAAGTGCTCCAGCTTGTGGCGGAGGGAAAGGGAACCAAAACGATCGCCTCCATTCTGAATATTTCCGTGAAAACCGTGGAATTCCACAAGTTTCGAATCATGGGAGAGCTTAATCTGCATTCCACCGCCGAGCTCATCAAGTATGCCATCGCTGAAGGCCTCGTGAGCGTGTCGACCTAGGCATCGGCCGGAGGCTGGACGGGTCTGTAGGGTCATTGAGAAGCTCACGTCGTCACTAGTAAGATACCCTCCTCTTTCTAGAAACTTCCCTAGTTCACAAAGATCGTACTTGCTCGCTAAGATCCTAGCGAAGAGAGTTGAGTGGAGGGGGCGTGCCCGTTAAGGAATGAGAATGATCGAAAAGGAAGAGCCAGTCAGTTCCGAAGAGGGTTCCATGCGAGTTTCAGCGATCATTGACCGTGTCCATCGTGCATTAGAAGAATTTGGTGCCAGTTGCTCGATGGAGGACGTTGTTGGGCTTTGTCCAGAATTGACCTGGAATCAGGTGTATCTCGCCATCGATTATTTGAATAAGACAGGAAGAGTTCGTGTGACACTCGATCCGGATAGAACCTACTCAGTCCAGGCTTACCCAGTCACCACCGAACCATCCCACGTGTCTTCGAGACAAGGTCGCGTTCAGACCACTGTCTAGCAATCGTACAAGACTCCGTCCGACTCGGTTCGGCAAGGGAATATTTTTTCTTGTTAGCGTATCCCGTTCAGGCTGCACCAACCTATTCGAAGCGACTCATGCTGGCCCCTGTGTCTAAGCCAGTTGACAGTACCTCTTCCTCAGACTAAATTTACGGTCGATATTGGTTCCCAGGCGTCCATGGGGCCGGGTTGGCGTTTGGCATCCGACGCTGTGGTGTCAGATGCAGCAGTGTGTTTCAGGGAGGATGTCTATCGGTCTCAGACTTGGGAAGTGTGCTGTGGTGTACTACTTCATTCCGTGAGGGGTCCGGACGAAAGGAGTAGCTATGGATAGTACCTTCATAATGTTTGCGGTCGTGATGCTCGTGATCTTCATCGGCGGTATCATCCTGTACAAGAAGAGCGTCTAGACATCGTTCTACCACGTACCGTCGTTCGTCAGTGGCTCAACACCTGATGCCCTTTGCCGGTTGCCTATTGGGTGTGTTGAGCGTCAATTGAGCGGTGCGCCAATTCCATTTCTGCCTGATCACAGAGGGAGCCAGGCACGGTCTCTGTGTTAACACACCAAGAGCAGGAATGCCGGCCAGCTGCTCGACACGCTCGTACGAGTGTGTCCGCGAGGCACACCAAGAGAAATTCACAAGAAAGACATCACAGAGAGGAAGGCTCTTATCCGCTAGTCTCGGATTGCCTTGGCTCGCTTTTGAAGATAGGCATTACGGACCGCAGCGTAGAGGTCAAGGGTTGATTCTTCAACACCCTGAAACTTCTCCAAGTTTAGAGAGCGATCGTTGACGATCTCTAGCGCACGCGCACCAATCGAAATCGCATAAGTGGCTGCTCGCTCATCGATATCAACTACTGTAGGGATCGAATCAATGCTATGCATGGTCGGGAGGATCAGCCAGTAAATCGGGTTGAGGGCGATGTCTCCGGCATAGCCGATAAGATCCCGAACCGTATAGGGTCCCAATAGCGGCACCATCAGATAGGGCCCTGGTTTAACTCCGTAAAATCCTAGAGTCTGTCCCGTATCCTCTTCCGGTGTGGTGAGGTTGAAGCGCCCTGCCACATCGAAGAACCCCCCGATCCCAACGGTCGTATTAATGAGGAATCGCCCAGCCTCTATCCCTGCGCCCTTGAATTTACCTTGAAATATATTGTTCAGGAATCGTGGCGTTACACGACTATTATAGAAGACGTTGCTGACCCCAATCTGGATGCTATCCGGAACGACAACGTTGTATCCCTTGGCAACCGGCTTCAGCACCCAACGATCGAGCTGCCGGTTGAACTCAAAGAACTTGGTATTGAGAGGTTCCCAAGGGTCATACTCCTCAACCGTCCCTTCACCCGGTTCGGCAAATGGATCAAACGGCTCATCTGAAGATTGATCGTCAGCGGTTACAAAGGGTGGAGGGGTGGAGGAAGAAGTTGAGGAGGCATCCGCGATAAGACCTGCCGAGGAGTTGTGCTCCACGCCTGGAACCTCGGAGCGTGTTGAACCGGTCTGTACCGCACAACCAGCAAGTAGCACGCATATACCGCCAAGGACAAGTCCACCTCTACTTCCAATCGACCGGGCCGGCCTACAACCAGTCTGTATTCGCATACGTAACGTGATCCTCCTAGGAATCAATTAACTCACTGTAGCAGTGCGGCCTCGCACTGTACCAAAAGTCAAGTCGTGCGCCAATCTCTAAATTTCTGATCCCTTGATCCGAAGAAGAACACAGAAGCCACACGCTCTTTTGTCGTCATGGCATGATGATGGCTCGACCATGCGTTGGACAACACGGACCACGTTCGCAGCCGAGTCTGACGTCTGGAACCAGGCATCTGCATGGATTGCCTGTAAGCTCCGGAACACCTCATGACACTGGACCAGGAGGATGCCGATGAATGCCGTGATCGGAGTCGATGGCTCAAAATATTCGGAGTGGGCGCAGGGATGGCTGGGGCGGATTCCCTTTCGTGTCGCACCTCAGGTCATGGCGATTCATACCATAGATTTGAATTCTGCTCGGATACGCTATCTGGTCAGGCAAATCCCACGGGTAGGAGCGGCGGCTAAAGAAATCTTGCGGGTGGTGAGCCTTGAGCGGCCTGATCTGATTGTGACCGGAGCAAAAGGACGGAGTGCGGTGGCCCGTTTTCTCCAGGAAGCGTCTCAACAAAACTGATCCATCAGAGCGCCTGCTCGACTCTCATTATTCGGTAAAGGGAGTCCCTCCAGCGCAGTATGTGCTTACAGCCGTCAGCGTTGCGACTCTGCCACGCAAGGCAGGCAGCATACTCACCGGAGGGACGAAGAATAGGTGAAAAACACCAGCAACCAGAGGAAGAACCATTCGCCTTAGAGTCTTCAGCTTCCGCAGAAAGGCAATCCTACGAGATTTGGAGGCTCTTTCCTTGACGAAGTCTGGTAGCTCCTCGTATGGCGTGTTATGCACTCTTTTTGTACACGACGAGCCCGGCGATGAGAAGCACTCCCATCACTCCCGCAAACATCCACAACATATCCATAAAACGCTCCTTTCGGCTAGTAACGATGATAGTGACTACTGGACAGGGAGTAGCAACTCCTGTGCGAGCAACAAGAGAGGGAGCCTAGCCATAACGTTGCGATAATAAGTGTGTCTGAGCGGTACCGGTACGCATGGTTTGGGGAATTGTGGAGAATGTCCCCATCGCCGTCCAGTTCACTAGACAAATTTGGAGAAAGAACATCTTCTTGATAAGACTTTGGCCTAGACGCTAGCCCAGGCATTCCCGACCATGGGGCGTGGACAAATCCTGTTCAGGTCCGATCGGGACTATGCGAGTAGGATTGATGTCGTCGTGGGTGACGTAGTAGTGCCGCTTGATATGGTCAAAATTCACAGTGTCGGCAACTCCATCGGTTTGGTAGAGGTCTTTGAGATAGCCGAAGAGGTTGGGGTAGTCAGCGATTCGTCGAAGGTTACATTTGAAATGCCCATAGTACACGACGTCGAATCGTACCAAGGTGACAAAGAGCCTCCAGTCGGTTTCAACGATCTCAGATCCGTATAGATAACGGCGGGTTGCAAGTCTCGCATCAAGTTGATCCAGTGCCGCAAACAAGGCCCGTGCCGCTCGTTCATACGCATGTTGGGATGTCGCAAATCCCGTTCGATAGACCCCGTCGTTCACGTTCTCATAGATGAACCGATTGAGCTCGTCGATCTCCTGCCTCAACTGAGCCGGATACAAATCAATCGGACTATCAGTGAATCGATTGAACTCAACGTTGAAGATCCTCATCAGATCATCGTCGGAATTGGTGACGATGCGTTTCGTGGCACAATCCCATAAGACCGGGACCGTGACGCGGCCAACATAGTTCGGATTCGTGGCCACATAGGCTTGGTGGAGAAACTGAAATCCATTGATGAAGTCGAGGGAATGGCCAGAACCTTCGCGAAAGGCCCATCCCCGATCATCACGAACAGGGTCCACGACGGTCATACCGATCACCGTCTCCAGTTTTTTCAGCTTGCGTACGATGATCGTACGATGAGCCCAGGGGCAGGCCCATGAGACGTAGAGATGGTAGCGACCTGTTTCGGCCGGATAGCCAGAGCTGCCGTCGGCCGTGACCCATTTGCGGAATGCATCTGCCTGGCGGGTAAACTCACCAGCCGGCGATTGTTCGTCCGGAAACTGCGCCTGAATCTTCATACAAAACTGGTCCGTTACGGTATCAGTATCTCATATCGACAATCGATGGTGTGAGGAAGTCGTAGAGAGCGACTGTAGCATTTCGCCACGCCATCAAACCCGCATCGTAGCAAAATGCAACGAATATTCAGGCTTGCACGACGAAAACGGTGTTATCGGGAGGGCATGCCCCGTGCGAGGAGATCAACAGAGGGTGAATGCACCCTGAACTCGATGAGTAATGCCAAGGGGTTGTGATTCGTGAGATACAGCCGGCTGAATCAAGACGCAACCGGATTGCTCGTTCGATTGATGCGCAGTCTGGCAGCCTGCGTGGTCGTCGTGGTGAGCATGGCCTGCGAGAGCAAGCCAGTCGATACTGCGGTCGCCAAGCAGAAGCTATCACCTACACAATCAGGGCGAGTGAGCCTGACACCAGAAGAGTTAGCTAGAGTCCAGCTGGAATTTGCATCGGTGGCGGAAGGGCAGATTCGTTCGCACCGTCAGTTTCCCGCAACCGTCCAGGCCAACCAAAACGAATTGGCCGAGGTCACCACGTTGATCCGTGGCCGGGTTGTAAAAGTCCACGTCGATGTCGGGCAGGATGTGAAAAAGGGCACTCTCTTGGCGATGCTCCACAGCGTGGACCTTGGCGTCGCTGAGGGGGAATACTTGAAGGCTAAGGCTCGGCTGGAAGAGGCGGAACGATCGTACGCACGGGCCAAGGAACTATATGACAACAAGGCGGTGAGTCTGGCTGAACTTCAGCGCCGTGAGGCCGCGATGAAGACCGCGCGAGCTGAAGTGCGGGAAGCGCAAAACCGTCTTCAATTGCTTGGTGTGCCGCCGGAGGAAATCGAGAGGCTTGATCGAGATTTGACGATCAGGGCCGACATGCCTCTACGTGCACCGTTCGCCGGACGAGTGATCACACGCAACCTCACGCAGGGTGAAGTGGTTGAGACCGAGCAGAAGCTGTTTACCGTGGCGAATCTCACTGATGTGTGGGTAATCGGCAATGTGCCGGAGAAAGACGTGCAATTCATCCGAAAGGATCAGAAAGCCCACGTGATCCTAGCGGCGTACCCGCACGCCATTTTTTCGGGAACGATCACGTACATCGGCGATACGCTTGATCCGGCCACTCGTACCATGAGCCTACGGGTGACCGTGCCGAACCCCGATCGCCTGTTGAAACCAGAGATGTTCGCCATTGTCAGCGTGTACGGGACCTCGAGCAAGGATGTGTTGAGTGTACCCCTTGCGGCTGTCCAAGACGGGCCTGACGGCAGGATGGTGTTTGTTCTACGGGGGCCTGGTGTCTTTGAGGCACGGCCCGTGAAGTTGGGGCATGAAGAGGGAGACGTCGTCACGGTACTGGAGGGGGTCAAGGTTGGTGAGCAGGTCGTCACCAAGGGCTCCTTCGCACTCAAATCTCAAATGGAACGGGATAAGATCGAGCCCACGCCATGATCGCCTCCCTGCTTGAATTTTCGCTGCGGCAACGGATTTTGGTCATCGGCTTGGCATGTCTGTTGTCCGTCGTCGGAGTGATTGCCTTTGAATCGATCCCGATCGATGCCTACCCCGACGTGACCAACATCCAGGTGCAGGTGTTGACCGACGCGCCGGGCCTCTCGCCGGTCGAAGTAGAACGATTCATCACCTATCCCCTCGAAATCCAGATGACAGGTTTGCCTGGTCTGGCAGAAATTCGTTCACTTTCCAAATTTGCCCTTTCTCAAATTACGGTGGTGTTTCATGACGACGTCGATGTCTACTTTGCCCGCCAGTTGGTATTGGAACGCATGATCGCGGCCAAAGAACGCTTGCCACAAGGGATCGAACCCGTGATGGCACCGGTCAGTACCGGGTTGGGCGAGGTCTATCAGTACTATGTGGAGGGTCCCTCGACGACGCTCAGGAGAGAGCCCAGTACCAGGGTGATCGATACGCAGGTCGTCGAGAAGGAATTGACGGACCAGCGGACGATCCAAGATTGGGTTCTGCGGCCTCTGCTCAAGGGCGTGCCGGGTGTGATCGATGTGAACGGCATGGGCGGGTTCGTCAAGCAGTACCAGGTCCTCGTCGAGCCGACCAAACTCCGTAAATTCAACTTGACGCTGCACGAGGTCTACGAGGCCGTCGGAAAGAACAATGCGAATGCCGGCGGGAATGTCCTAGAACGTCATGCCGAACGTGCCATCGTCCGGGGGGTGGGACTGATCCAGAGCGTGAGTGATATCGAATCAATCATCGTCAAGGAATCCGCCGGGACCCCGGTCTTTGTTCGCGATGTTGCCGAGGTCCGTATCGGCCACGCCGTTCGCCATGGCGCGGTGGTGCTCAACGGTGAGCGGGAGGTCGTGGCCGGTACCGTGCTCATGATCCGAGGAGGCAACGCCAGGCAGGTGGTCAAGGCGGTCAAGACCACGGTGGAGGATCTGCAGCAGAGCAACGTCCTTCCCGCAGGCACAAAACTGATCCCTTTCTATGATCGCATTGAATTGGTGAATGCTGCCATTGCCACGGTCCGTGACGCATTAATCGAGGGCATTGTCCTGGTGATCTTTGTCTTCTTTTTCTTTCTGGGCCATGTCCGCAGCGCCCTCATCGTGACGGTCACGCTGATCGTCACGCCGCTCGTGACCTTCATTGCGATGGAGCGATTCGGGCTCTCGGCCAACTTGATGACGCTGGGTGGATTGGCGATTGCCATCGGCGAGATCGCTGATGGATCGCTGGTCGTGGTGGAAAATGCCTATCGGCACCTCGCCCAACATACCGGTGCCTCGCCGGAGAACAGGCTCAGCGTCATTCTTCATGCGACGAAGGAAGTGGGGAGGCCGATCCTGTTCGGTATTTTGATCATCAGCGTCGTCTTTTTGCCACTTCTGACACTTCAGGGTATCGAAGGGAAGATGTTTGCGCCGCTGGCCTACACGTTGGTGATCGCACTTTTGGCCTCCGTCGCGGTGACCCTGACCTTGTCGCCGGTGCTCGCGTCGCTGCTCTTGCGCGGAGACCACCCGAAGGAAACGGGTCTTACCCGCTGGATGAAACAACGGTATCTCCCTGTGCTGCAATGGACGCTGCAACATCGCACCGTTGTCCTGGCTGGCTCGACGGCAATCGTACTTGCAAGTGTGGCCCTTGTGCCGCTCATTGGGCAGGAGTTCATCCCCCTACTGGAGGAAGGCGCGCTGACTCCTCAGGTAGTTCGACTGCCGAGTGTCTCGCTACCGGAATCTATTGAGATGGAAAAGCAAACCCACAAGGTGATGTTGGAGTTTCCTGAGGTTCGGATGGCGGTGAGCAAAATCGGGAGACCGGATATCGCCTTTGGTCCGGAAGAACCCAATGAGAGTGACCCAATCGTGTCACTGACAGACCGAAGTACGTGGAAATCGGCGGTGACTCAGCCGCAGCTGACCGATGCCATCAGAAAAAAGCTGGCGGAGATTCCGGGCATCTCCGTCCTCATGAGTCAGCCGATTCAGGAACGGGTGGACGAGTTGATTTCGGGGATCAGAACGGAATGCGCCATCAAGTTGTTCGGCGACGATCTCGACGTATTGTGGAATAAAGCAGAGGAAATCGCAGCTCTATTGCAGCAGATCTCAGGGGTCAAAGACATCAAGATCGAACAGATCTCCGGACAGCCCTATCTCACCATCGACATCGACCGGCAGAAGATCGCCCGTTTCGGCATCAATGTAGCCGATGTGCAAGAGATTATCACGACTGCGATCGGCGGCAAATCAGCGACAGAGGTGTATGAAGGCGAGCGGCGGTTCCAGCTCATCCTGCGATTTCCGGAGCCGTATCGGAACAGTGTCGCGAGCGTCGGAGAGATTCGGGTAAAGGCGGCTTCCGGCGCACTCATCCCCATGAGCGATCTGGCCAGGATCGAAATGCGAGAAGGGCCGCTCCGCATCAGTCGGGAGCATGTGAAACGCCGAATCTTCGTCGGTTTCAATGTCGTGGGCCGGGATATTGGCGGGGTGGTCGATGAAGGGCGTGCGAAGCTCGCGGCGGGGCTTCACTTGCCGGAAGGATATACTGTCGTCTGGGGCGGGGCGTTCGAAAATATGGAGCGAGCCAATGCGCGGCTGATGATCGTTGTGCCGATTACTTTGGGCTTGGTCTTTTTCCTCCTTTTCTGGGCGTTTCATTCGCTGCGGTACGCGACCCTGATCATCCTCAATCTCCCGTTCGCGTTGATCGGCGGCGTGGTCTCTCTGTGGCTAAGCGGGCAGTACTTGAGCGTCCCGGCCTCCATTGGATTCATTGAATTGTTCGGGCTCGCGGTCGGAAACGGAATCGTACTCGTTTCGTACATCAATCAATTACGTCACGAGGGCAAACAAACGGCTGAAGCGATCGTCACCGGTTGCAGCCTCCGTCTTCGCCCAGTCGTGATGACCATGATGACGACATTGCTGGGCCTCCTGCCATTGGTGCTGGCCCAAGGGATTGGCGCTGAGGTGCAGCGGCCGCTTGCGACGGTCGTGATCGGGGGGCTCTTCACCTCGACGGCGCTGACACTTGTTGTGCTCCCGGCACTCTACAGTCTGTTTGGGGGACATGAAGTGAGCCAAGAGGAGGCGCCGGAATGGGTCTGAGAAAATGTCTTCGAGGGAGCAGGCAAAGGATCAAACAACATTTTCGTTACGGTCAGGCATCAATCTTGTACGTGTTGGTAGGTGCATGCGATGGACAAGTTGGGGTCTCCTAACTTTATAGACACGTGAGTTCGAGACCGAGCATAGCTGGGGGTCAAAATTTGAGAGGGGGGGGCCATGAGACAGATGCTGGTGGGAATGATCCTGGTGTGCCTCTTTGTGGCTTCAGGGGCGGTCGTGCATGCAACCGCCGCCGAAGACCCGGATTTTGTGAAAGGTGCAGCTCTGCTGAAACAAAAGCAGTATGCGGAGGCGCGGACTGTGTTGGAAGCCGGCTTACTGAAAGATCCGTCGAATAAGCAGGCCCATTTCAATCTGGCAGAGGCTTGTCGAGGCATGAAATCCTGGGTCTGTGCAGAAAAACATTATGAGACTGCGATAGAGCTTGAGCTGGATGTCTCTATCGCGAGTGGATCGACGATTTCTCGTCTGCCAGTGCCAAGACATAAAGCCTGGCAATTGCATAATGATGCGAAAGTATGGCGGTTACTGGAGGAAGCGAGGGGGCTGCTTGTCGGCGGGCAGGTTCCACCAGAGAAGGTGAAGTTGGCACAGAACGCGTTGGACAAGGCCAACGAACTGGGTTTCAGCGATGCGCAACGGCCTATCCATGAATACTTGCTCACGAAGCTCCCGGGCCAGCGGAAGGATGGTCTGAAATCTAATGGCTCGTCGGCGCAAGGAGCATTACCGGAAGATCCACGAGAAGCGCCGATGGTCTTGGTGCCGGCCGGTGAATTTTCCATGGGGAGTACCATGGGAGATGACGAAAAGCCCGTCCATCGCGTCTATCTCAACGCCTTCTACATGGACAAGTATGAGGTGACAGTAGGACAGTATGCCAAGTATCTGCAGGCAACGGGCATGGAGGAGCCTTCGGACTGGAACATTATGAATCAAGCGCAACATCGCAAACGCCCGGTCGTCAACATCAATTGGTCGGATGCTGCTACGTTTTGTAAATGGGCGGGCAAGCGCTTGCCGACTGAAGCGGAGTGGGAAAAAGCGGCACGGGGAACGGACGGGCGTCTCTATCCATGGGGTAACGAAGCACCGACTCGGCTCCATGCGAATTTCGGCAAAAAGGAATGGGATAACCATCTCGCCTTAGTTCCGGGCGGGTCGTTCGAAATGGGTAAGAGTCCTTATGGCATCTATGACATGGCCGGCAATGCCTGGGAATGGGTCAATGACTGGTATGACCATGACTATTACAAGAAGAGCCCGAAGAAAAATCCGCAGGGACCGACCAAGGGTGAGTCTAAAGTGGTACGGGGCGGGTCCTGGCTCTATGTTCCAGATTTTTTACGCACCTCGTTCCGTTTTAATGCAGAACCGTCCGGTGGACAATTCGGCTATGGGTTCCGTTGCGCCAAGACGCCGTAACCTGAACCTGCTGGATTGACGAGCGTCGAGAGTGGGCCTTTGGGGTTCGACTCAGCGATATTTGGCAAAGCAGATCAAGTCGAGGTGGTCATAATGATCAGGCAGAATGGTTTCGGCTTTGTAGCCAAGATTGAGGAAGAATTGAATGTTTCTGGCCGTGCGCAGCATGGTGCAGGCATAAATTTTATGAGCATCGGTCGTCACTCGCTCAATCTCGCGAATCAACGCTTTTCCAACCCCTCGAGATTGGGACGCGGGACTCACGGAAAGCAACCGAATCACGCAGACGCCGGCCACGGTCCAAAAGCGCACGGAGCCGACGATCTCTCCATCCGCCTCTGCCACGAGGATATGCTTCTCTTTCGCATCGTCTTTCAGACTTTCGAGGGTTTCCGTCGTCCATCCGCTCAGTTTGTAGACGCCGGCATATTCGCCAAACGCAGCCTGTTGCACCTGGAGAAGAGCGGGAAAATCGACTTCGGTTGCCGGTCTGATGTGAACCACGACAGAGCTCCTGGGGCAAGGACGGTCTCCGCACTTCATAACGGAAGGGAACAAGATTCGCAAGGACGATTGACGGCATGCTGACAGGGACGAAAGACCATCCCTGGGAGTGCCATGGTATTCCATCAAAAGACGTAAAGGGAGGATTCATGCTGAAGGAAGTTACAGGAGATATCTTACGGTCAAAAACCGAAATGGTCGCGCACGGTGTTGCTCCGAACGACAACTATGCAAACGGCTTGGCATTAGCCCTAAGGGAACAGTGGCCAGCCATGTATAAGGATTTCAGACATTATTGCCAAACGTTCACGCCAAAGACCGGTGAGTTGTGGGCCTGGGCGGGTGCCGGCGGCGTACGGATTGTGAGTCTCTTTACGCAGGAACCAGCTCCCAGCCATGGGTCCAGACCGGGAAAAGCCACGATCGAAAACGTCAATCATTGTCTCAAGGCTCTTGCTAAGTTGATCGAAAGCGAGAAGATCAAGAGTGTCGCACTCCCCCGCTTGGCGACCGGTGTGGGCGGGCTCGACTGGAAGGATGTCAAGCCGTTGATCGAGAAACATCTCGGCCACTTGTCCATCCCGATCTACGTGTATGCCTTGTATCAATCAGGTGTCCAAGCAAAGGAAGGATAGAGTTCCGCTGTCCGGTTGGATCGGCTTGGTATGGGCGAATGTGAGCAGGGAGAACATCGACGTGCCGTTAGTTCCACAAGACCTCTATGAGCGCTTGGTCATAGTGCGGAGAGATCTGCATCGATATCCGGAATTGAGCTGGCAGGAGTCACGGACAGCCGGCATCATCAACACGTTTCTTCACAGCCTTGGGGTTCAAAGCCGCACCGGTGTCGCGGGTCACGGAGTGGTGGCCGAGATTCCCGGGCCTTCCGGGGTACCTTGCGTGGTGCTACGGGCCGACACGGATGCATTACCGATTCAAGAAGAAACCGGCCTAGAGTTCGCCTCGGTGCATGACGGGGTCATGCATGCCTGTGGCCACGACGGACACACGACGATGTTGCTTGGTGCCGCTGCACTGCTGGTGCAGGAGAAAGATCTGCCGGCGCCGGTGCGATTGATCTTTCAGCCGGCTGAAGAAAAAGGGTCCGGCGCCATCGCGATGATCAAGGAAGGGGTGCTCGATGGGGCTGGCCTCATCTTTGGGGGCCATCTGGATCGCCATTACCCGCCCGGCGCCATTGTGGTGAGTGAAGGGGCCGTCAACGCATCCTCTGATAACTTTACCGTTGAGATCATCGGACAAGGTGCGCATGGGGCTAGACCGCACGAAAGCATCGATGCCGTGATAGTCGGGAGCCTCATGATCATGGCCTTGCAAACCATCGTCTCGCGCGAAGTTGATCCGTCTCGTCCCTCGGTGGTGTCGGTCGGTCAGTTTCATGCAGGGACGGCACCGAATGTGATTGCCGGACAGGCCAAGCTGGAAGGAACAGTACGAGCCCAAGATCCGACGGTTCGCCGGCAATTGCTGAACTCGATTCGCCGTATTGCAGAATCGATCGCGCAGCTCCACGGGGCAACGATCCAGATCATCGTCACGGAAGGGACGCCGCCGCTCGTCAATCATCCGGAGATGGCAACCCTCGCGCGTCGTGCCGCAACCGAGACCGTCGGGGAGGAAAATGTGCTGCCGCTGAAGACCGCCAATATGGGGGCGGAAGATTTTAGCTATTACCTAGAAAAGATTCCGGGCGCCTATGTTCGATTCGGGAGCCAAGTTCCGGGTCGGGAAGGCTATCCGGCACATTCCAGTAAGTTCGATTTCGATGAAGGAGCGTTGGCTGTTGGAGCAGCGTATTACCGCTCCGTTGCCAAAGTCGCAGGTCGGCAACTGAACCGGCAAGTCGTGGCCAATTCATCAACGCCTGATGTCCGATGATCAGAGTCAGGGAAGCTCGGGAGGAAGACGTCGGCCAGATTCGCGAGATTTTTCTCGCGGTGTACGGGACGGATTATCCGCATCGCGAACTCTATGACGAACTCTGGCTGAAACGTTCCGTCTTTACCGATGACGCGCTCATACTGGTGGCGGAAAATACCGACTCAGGCCGTGTTATCGGCACCGCTTCGGTCCTGTTCGACTTCGGGGCCCACTCCGATCTGGTCGGAGAGTTCGGTCGTCTTGCCGTGCATCCTGACTATCGCCGGATGCAGGTTGGAAAGTTGCTCATGGACCGGCGGCTCGAGGCCATCAGAAACCGCCTTCACGTCGGTCTTGTGGTGGCTCGGACCGTCCATCCCTATGCCCAGCGCATCAGTCTCACCCAGGGATTCATTGCGACGGGCTTTCTGCCGCTGAAGCACCTCTTTCGCCACCGCGAAAGCTTTGCGCTGCTGGCTCGGTATTTCGGGGATGCTCTGGCCCTACGCCGCAATAATCCGCGCATCATCCCAGAGGTCCATGCCTTGGCGAATCTCGTGATGAACCAACCTGCACTCACTCCCGACTTCATCGTGGACGAGGATTCCGCATCCTACCCAGCAGGCGGCGACTATCATCTTGAACAGATGCAGGCCGAAGGGTATCCGGCGTTGCTCCGAATCGAACGAGGCCGAGTGAGGAATCGCGAGATTTTCGGACCGATGCGACTGGACTATGGTTTTTTCAAACTGCAGTCTCGCCAGACGAATTACTTTCTTGCCCGAGCCGGCGGTCAAGTCGTTGGAGCGGTCGGCTATACCATGGATCCGGTGGAACATACGGTGCGGGTGTTTGAGTTGATCGCGCTTGCCGACGATGTCGTGCGCTTTCTTCTGGCCGAACTCGAACGAAAGTGTCGGGAGGAGATGGCGATCGAGTACATTGAAATCGATGTCAGCGCGTATGCACCGCGTATGCAGCGCACGCTGCTGGAGCTGAATTTTCTTCCGGTCGCCTATGTGCCCGCCATGGTGTTCTACCAGGTCGAACGACTCGATATCGTGAAGATGGTGCGGTTGAACGCGTTACAAGATTTGGGATCTCTTGGTCTGATCGAACCGGTCCAGGCCATCGCCGATGTGGTGATGCGGGGGTTTTCCACGTGCGTCATCGCTCCCCGAATGGCGCAGGCGATCAAGGAAGTCCCGTTGTTTCATGGGATGAACACGGAACAGGCGACGAGGTTAGCCGGAGTCTGCGCGGTGAAGAACATTGAGGCAGGGGAGCGACTCTTTACCAAGCACGAGCCGGCCGATCGGCTCTACCTGGTGCTTCATGGGCGTCTCGCGATCAGCGGTGCATCTCCCTCCGACATCATTGGATCTATCCACACCGGAGAGACCTGTGGCGAAGTATCACTCCTCTCCGCGAGGCCCCACTCAGCCACGGCCAGGGCTGTGAATAATCTCGAGGTGGCGGAGCTGCCTCGGCGAGATCTGGAGGAACTCATTCGCCGGCGCCCTGATATTGGGGTGATTATCTACCGCAACTTAGCCGTTGGACTTGGGGACAAGCTCCTGCGCTCAGGAGATCGGAAGCCGGATCAAGCAAGGAATGAAGCCGAACGCCTTCCCCTTGCGTAGCCGGATCTCGTGCGCGAGACATCACCGATTCTTCGTCGGATGTCGATTGGTGCAGCCTCGCCTCAACGTTGCACAAGGATGCATACACCTGGGACGGCTGGTCCGGGAGTGATCGAGTACCGTTCAGGCGGCTTCACGGCGTCGTTCAGAGTCTCTGGGTCTTCTTGACCTTTGGAGGACACGTTTATTATTTCGGATCACATCATCGACGATCATTCCACAATTGACGCACCGCCAGCCATGAAAGTTGGACGACGAACCGGTCTGGATCGCGAAGCTGTCATCACGGACGGCAAGGCCGTTACATCGTATGCAATTCATTGTTCATCTCCTGATCGATTGTCTTGTTTAACCCGAGAATCGGGGTTCTGGGTGCTGCTATTCCGTGTCGTGCGCTCGATCCGAGCGGTGCGTAACAATGCCGTGCCGTCTCGGAAGCCAAGCATGTACCGATCACGGATCTCCGGATGGCACGAGCGGTAATCTTCAGTGTGGTCACGATTCAACAAGGCATCACGCAGTCCGTCCTCTTCGGCGCGCCACCCGTCCACCTCTGGTTCCGTACGAGCCTGTGCAATCTGGCGTCTGCACCAGTTGATGCGAATGGAGATGGGGTCTGTCGTCCGTTCCATGGTTCACCCCCTTAGGTGCACGAGAATATGTTCAGGATCCGGAAAGGCAAGTTGGGTGCCATGGGAGGAAGCATCCAGGGAAAACGGTAGGACCTGCGCTCTCAGTGTTCAAGTTTGTACGTAATTGTAACGAGTTATAGTCTGGAGCCGCATCGGTCACGAAAAGAAGTGCGAATGCCAGAGCCGGTGATGGATCTGTAGGAGGTGAAGGGTGCAGAGATTAGCGTTTCATAATGATACTAGGTAAAACACTGGCTCGAAGGTCTAGAACCTTAAGGGGTTGGGAAGGTGAAGGATTCAAAGGCGATCGGTTTTCCATGCCGGCCGTCGTATGGAGATCGAAGTCAGGGGTGCCCGTGCGTGGCATGTCGTAATGGAGTATAGTGGACGCCGTGAATCTTGGGCTGAAGCCACGTGGGTCGTGTATCGAATGAGGGGTCAATCGGTTTGTGGAACAAGGAGTGATTATGACTGAGCACGGGGGTGGAACCGTTAAAGATTTTATGCATCGCTACCTGGAAGTCGTTCCTCACCATTCGACCGTTTCGGCTGTGGCCGGGCGAATGAGTGTTCGGCGGATCGGCTGTCTGCTCGTGGAGTCGGATGATCCCACGCGAGGACCGATCGGGATCGTGACGGAGGCGGATCTCGTACGGAAGGTGCTTGCGGAGGGATTAGATCCAATGGTCACGAAGGTGGAGCGTGTTATGGTGAGCCCGATTTTGGCGATTGCCGGCGAGCGCACCATGTTGGATGCCAGTCAGTTGATGGAAACCCATCATGTGCGGCACCTCTGTGTGGAGGAGGCCGGTGAGATCGTCGGCATCGTGTCGGTGCGGGATCTCGTGCGATCGTTTGTGGATGCAGAAAGCGGTCCAGTCCGTGACCTTGATAAGGTGTTCCGTCCGCTGAGCGTCCTGATGGCGACCACGATCGCGACCATCCAGAGCGATGCCTCCCTTCGTGCATCGGCTCAGCTCATGCGAGAGAAGCGGATCGGTTCATTGTTGACGATCGAGGCCGGCGAGATCGTCGGGATCGTGACCGAACGCGATTTGGTTTGGAAAGGACTTGCCGGCAGCCGGGATCCGGACGGCACTCACGTGAGTGCCGTGATGAGTTCTCCCTTGCTGAGTATCGATATCAACCGCACCATCCGCGATGCGAGTCAAGCGATGGCCGAACGGAGCGTCCGTCACTTGACTGTGACGGACGGCGGGAAAATCGTGGGAGTACTCTCCGTACGAGACTTGGTGAAAATGGTCTCTATCAGGGATCGGCCCAGATTTCTCGCGAAGACATAACAGCACCGTGGTACTCATTCCGTCAGAAGGGGGACGAGATCAGGCAACCAGGGGATCATTACGATACCTAGGCAAATGGACAGTGCAACGATTGAGGCCACGAGTTCCTCATCGAGGCCTGTTTCTGCGGCGAAGATGACGGCGCTTACAGCCGAGGGCATGGCGGCCACCAGCATCACGACCGCTCGTTCTATTCCCGTCAAACCCAGCCAGCCCACTGTGGCCCATCCGAGGATGAGACCTCCGCCCATTCGTATGATCACGCCGAGTGTTGCTAACGGCGCGGTCTGGCGAATGGCAGAAAAACTGATTGTCAGCCCCAGTACCAAACTTGCGAGGGGAGTGGTGGTTAGGTGTAATGGTGTGAGTAGAGTGATCAGCAAGGGAGGCAAGTGATGGCCCGAGAATTTCAACGTGAGTATGCAGCCCAGCGCCCAGAGAGGAGGAGAGGAAAGGAAGCGGATTGCCGCCGATGTTGCAGTGACTGAGCGTGTACCAAACCAGACAGCCAAACCGTAAAGGAGGGTGATCGTCAGTGTGGTCTGGCCGAGGTCGAAGAGCACCGCGTATGTCAGGCCTTCGTCGCCGAACGTCGCGAGGATAACAGGAAACGCAAAGAAGACAGAATTGATCGAACCGGTGGCCAGCAGGAACCCACCTTTCGTTTTACGGGGAAGCTGCAACAGATAGGCCAGGAGCCAGGAACAGACCACCATTGGAAGGGTGATAAAACAGGCGGCTAATGGGAGTTTCCAGGCCGTTGATGCAAGTGGTACAGGATCCAGGGATACGAGGATCGTCGCTGGTAGACCCACGGAGAACACGAACGCCGACACCCGTTCGGTGTGGCATTTGGTCAACACTGCCCAGGATCGAAGGAAGGCTCCGAGGATGAAGATCGCGATGAAGACTTGAAGAGATGCAGGCATTGCGGTCTATGTACTAAAGTAAATAATGCCTCCTCGGCGTGGCAGATACAACTGGTTCAACCAAGAAGACTCGAATCTATTGCAAGTGCTTTCTGAGTCCAACGACAACTCCAGAAAAGTCCGCCTACCTCCGTTCTACACCACGAGGCAGAGGTGCTGACTAGATGGTCAGGATGATACCATCGCCGATGACTCTGATCGTGCCATGGCTTGTGAGGGGTGGGCATGGTCATCCATTAGGGAAGGGATGAAGCAGGGATGGACGGAACAGCACGACGATTCTTTGCCCCCTGCCCGCGGGGCTTGGAGGGGGTGCTTGAGCAGGAACTCCATGATCTCGGTGTGCCGGCCACATCAAGGACCGACGGCGGTGTCGGTTTCACCGCCCCCTGGTCGACGATGTATTGGGTCAATCTCAAGAGTCACATCGCCAGCCGTGTCCTCTGGGAACTTGGCTGCAGCACCTATAAAACAGAAGATGACGTCTATCGCGCAGCTTATGCGCTCCCCTGGCCAGACTGGTTTGCGCCCTCGCAGACGATTAAAGCAAAAGTCAGCGCGCGCCGCTGCCCACTTCCCAGTCTGGATTTTCTCACTCTCCGGATCAAAGACGCCGTGTGCGACAAGTTCGTCACCACGCGCCAGCGGCGGCCCAGTGTCGATACGGAACGACCGCACATCAAGCTGGACGCCTTTTTCGATCAGAGCACCGTCACCTTCTATCTGGACACTTCCGGCGAGCCGCTCTTCAAACGGGGTTACCGGATTGCGCCCGTTGAAGCGCCGTTGCGGGAAAATTTGGCGGCGGGGATGCTGAAACTCGCCGGCTGGACGCCGAATGACGTGCTGCTCGATCCTATGTGCGGGGGCGGGACCATCGCGCTTGAAGCCGCGTTGATGGCCCGCCGGATTCCGCCGGGTATTGCCCGGCACTTTGCCTTCGAGCGGCTGCTGATCCACGATCCCAAACTCTGGGGCCGTCTGCGCGAAGCGGCGCTCGCCAAGCGATTGGCCGAAGTTCCCGCCGCTGTCTACGCATCGGATCATGATCCTGCCGCAGTGAAGATTGCGCAGCGAGCATTTCAGGGGGCGGGGGTAGTGGTTGACGTTCGGTTGAAACAGAGCGATATTCTGGATCTGGAAGCCCCGGCGGATCAGGGCATTATGGTTATCAACCCGCCCTATGGTGTGCGCTTGAGTCACACCGACGAATTGGCCTCGCTCTACCCTAAACTGGGCAATTGGCTCAAGCAGCGGTTCGCCGGATGGCGGGCGTATGTGTTGACGGCCGACGCCCGCGTGCCGAAACTCATCGGCCTCGCTCCGTCAAAACGCATTCCTCTCTTCAACGGTGATCTGGAATGTCGGCTGTACGAATTCGTCATCGTCCCAGGCGGCGCCCGCCGGCGGCTTGGGGCGCCGTCGCAGGCATAGTCTCATCATGAACATAGGCAATAGGGTCTGCCATGCGTATAGACTTCTTGCCCTCGGTTTCCCGTCTCGTCCAATGGTTGCCCTGCCCGTTCTAGAAGAACGAGAGAAAAGACCATGGAGTCTTTCAAGAAACCGCCACCCGCTTGCTATCCCCACCTATAGTTACCGCCGAGAGACGAGCCATGGCATGACGGCGAAGAGAATCAGACTCACGTAGTAGGCCGTCCCGGAACTCGGATCTCTGTTCAGGAAGACTTCGGCGACGGTCATGCCTCGGAGTCCGATGCCGACGGCCAGCTCTCCCGCCAGCATCAGGCCCAGCGCAATGCCGCCGATGGACAATCTCGCCGCGCTGGTGCGAGGCTCAGAGAAACGCCGGATGGTCCACCGTGCTGCGAGCACCGTTGCGATCAGCATCAACGGCATCTCCAGGAGTTCAGCGGTTCTGTGGCCGACAAGTGGAACGATGAGGAGCACGCGAATGGTTCCCAAGACGAATCCCGTCCCGAAGACCAAGAGAAAGTATACGAAGCCCGGCTTCAGCGCCTGCATGATCCACCACCCTAAGCACGCAAGCCTTTCTGTGTAAAGGCCGTCCTCGTGTCCAACTCCAAGCAGGTGTGGTCTTTCGTCCAACATCGTGGGGCGTATACGTCTATGCTGGCGACAGCCTCAATTCCATTGACCCTTGTGCCGTTTCGATTTTCAATCGATGGATCGCCATGAGGGCTTGACCTTCCAGTCACACGGTGTTTGTCGAATCTTGAGGAGGAGGACCGTGCTAGCTAGCAATTCTGGTTGTATGCAGCTGCCGTCGGGTCGGGTATCGGAGCCTGGTTTCCGGCATTTCAGGCGAGAGGGGAACCGCGGGACTCGCTGTGATATATATTCCTAGGCAGGCCGATGCTAGGCGCTGTGGTGGCTGGACTGAGCATCACTGATGCAAGGCGACCGTGACGCTGGGGGTTACTTCCGATGATGGCACAGGCTGTGTGGATGTTCGCGACTCAAGGATTTGGAAATCTGTGGCCGCTCGGGATAGGCCTTTTTCTTGTCCTGGCTATATTCTACCCATTGCAACTGTCTCTCTCGGCGCGCTCTTAGGACGGTAACATGGCGAACAAACTACGGCGAGGTTCAGATCTTCCTAAACCGGCGGTGGAGGCGTTGCGGCGTGGAAACTTGATCGAAGCCATCAAGGTGGTTCGGCAGGAGCAGAATATCGGGTTCAAAGAGGCCAAGGAAGCGGTCGAGATCCATATCGCCGCTCAGCCGGCGCTCAAGAAGAAGATGGACAAGGTGCTTGTCACGGCGCAGCAGAAATTTATCCGCTGGATGATTGGATTTCTGGTATTTGCTGTCGGGATCGTAGTACTCGTGATGCTGGGACGCTGAATCAGCGATCGTTCATAACGGCGAGACCTTCTACCTGGTTCTTGCGAATATTTTTCCGCCCATTGTGGTGGACCCGCCGACTCTCAGGCCACAACATTGCCTCAGTCAACTTGTTGGCCCCGTCTGCTTTCAGTAGAGGCGGTCGTGTTGTGCGATCGACTTATGGAAAAAGATGTTCGTGAATTTTGCATAGCAGCTAACGGCTGATTGTTCGCGGCCAACGCTTTTTGTGAGGTCAGGGATAAGATGAGATGGATACGTAGCAGATTTTGCAGTACACTCACTCCCCTCAATTAGGCGATAGGGAATTAACGTGGCACGAAAGCCTTCGTACACGTGGTACTATCACGTTTCTTTAGGACAGACGATCGAGTGCCATAGGAGGCAGTAGATGAACGGACAAGACACACAACGGGCGGTAGAGATTCTCAACCGAATTATGGAACATGAGTTGGCCGGAGTGGTGCGCTATACCCATTATTCGCTCATGATCTACGGCTATAACCGCATTCCTATCGTGTCGTGGCTCAAGAGTAATGCGAATGAGAGTCTTGCTCATGCGCATAAAGCCGGAGAACTGGTCACCTTACTCGGTGGGCACCCGTCGCTAAAAATTGGGACGCTCTTGGAAACTGAGAAGCATGATGTGGGGGATATTCTGCGGGAAAGTTTGGAGCACGAGAAGGGTGCCATCGAAGCCTATTATGAACTGCTGAAACTTTCTGAAGGAAAGTCCGTCCTGTTGGAAGAATTTGCACGAGAGATGATCGTTGGGGAAGAGCTGCACCTTGACGAGGTGAACAAGATGCTGCGTAAGTCCGGTGATGTCGAGCCATTTCGCTCCTAATTTTGCAAGCAGTCGAGAACGACGATCGTTCCAATGATACTGTTCCCCTCATCGTATGGCGGGTGATGTGCTTCGTTGATGGAGGTACCGATGGGACGATGCGGCAAGGTGACAGCGAGTGTTGGTCTAGGTCTGGTCTTGTGCTCGGCGTTGGGGGTAGGGGCGGTGTCGGCTAAGGTGCAGGTGTTATCGGAGACGACGTTGTTGGTAGAGGGAAAGAAAGTGACGGGACAGAACGAGTTGGCTACTCATCCGATGGTGAAAGGCCTGCTCGTGGCATTCGACCGTGCGGAATCGGCATTGAAGAAGGAAGATCTCAATGCCCTGATGCAGTTCTATGCGCCGACCTATGATTATCATGGATTGAAAGCGAACGATGTACGGCGAATCTGGGGTGAAGTGTTCGAGCACTACAAGGCGATGGAATCACTTCATCTGTTCTCTGATATCAAGATCACGCAGGCAGACAATGAGCTTCGTGCGGAGGTCACCTGCACCGGTGGGTTGTATGGAACCGACGAACGCAGTGGTAACCGCATCACACTCGACAGCTGGTTTCGTGAGGTTCACTATCTGGTAAAAGTAGATGGCGCGTGGCGATTTATCGGAAATGCCGGCGAGGTACCGTCCGGGGCACCCTTTGCCTCGGCACCACATCACCCACTGTTCTGATGCATCGCGCCGTAGCGCCCGCGATGAGTGTGCTTCGGCGCCATCGAATTCAGGAAGACGTGAGCAGTGTGTTTCTGGTACACTCCCCTCATTATGAGTGAAGGAACTATTCAGCAGACTCTTCCCCAGAAGGCATTGGAAGCGTTGTCGCAAGGCGATAGGGAGGACGCGATCAAGCAGGTCATGCTTGAAGGAAACCTCAGTCGGGAGGATGCGAGGGAGGTGGTCGCAAGTTTTCTACTGACGCAACCTTCTCTGCTTCGGAGAATGAAGGACAGCCAGTCCGAGACCAAATGGGGGCTCATGCGTTGGCTGATCCTGCTTCAAGCCATTGTGGTCGCTATTGGGTACTTCCTCTTTTATCGAGACCAGTGGTGAGCGTGCCTGCCTCCGTGGAAATGTATCAAAAGTCCGTAATCTCCCATCCTAAATTTCCCCCGACATCGTAGTGCCCTGATGGATTCGTGGTGCGCCGAGCGTAGTCGACAAGCCTTTTAAATGGGCCTGGGGCGTGACGGCCTGCTGAATTCTCTTCATCTACCGGATGTTGGGGTGAGAATGTTTCAAGAATCTGCATATGGGGAGATAGGGTTACAGAGTCTGTGATGCGGATGCGAGCGACTAAGAAGATCGTCTTCTCGATAACCCGCCACTCCTGACCCATCACCCAAATAATGCATCAAACCACTAGCAATTATCTGCTCCATTCTGGTTATGATAACGGGTATATTTAGCTGCTTCTGCCAAAAAGCGTGTTCTCACGACTCTCCAGTGGTGAGCAAAGTAGGCGAGTAGCAGATGGTGACTGAACGCTGCTACGGAGATTTCATTCCGGAAGGTTGTTGGACATTAGCTTTCTGCCAGGGAAGCGAGAGTTGGAACAACGGACAAAACCTGCTGTGAACGTAGGATATTTGTCCAATGCTCTTCAGCTGGCGATACAGGCATAATCAGACGAGAAGTAATCATAACGAGAATGCAGAATACAGTCAGTAAGAGCTAGGTCATGGCTGATCACACGGTCACGGTGAGCCGCCTTGAAGAGGTTGTCTCGACGTCGGATGAATTTGATCGAGTCGTCTCGCAGGCCTTGCCGGTGCTGTTGGATCGGGCCACCGGATACACCAAGCGGTTCTTGCGGGAAACCGGTCAATGGAACGATGATATTGAGCATGAGAAATTTGCGCTGCGCTGGGGCTCCGAATATCTCGAGCGGTTTTTGGTCTGTGGACGTACTGAAGTTCCATGCCGGCCGTTATTTCTCTTCGATTCGCTGGTGGCTAAGCAGCACAGTAAGCCGGAACCGTTTTGCTATCATCCGGACCTGTTGCGACCGCTGGGGAGGTTTCTGGACGGGCTTGTTGCGAGGGCAGTAGTCAGCCGTGATGCGTTGATCGCCTTGTATCACCACTCCTACGGATGGGGTCCTGGTGAAGTGATTGCGGCGACGGGACTCAATGGATTGGAAAGCCAGCGCATCTATAAAAATTTTCGACGATGGCGTGAGAGTGGATGGCAACGGACGATGGATGAGGTAGGCCTCACGAAGGCTGAGTTGGCGGAATTGAGCAGTCAGCAACAACGTCATCGTCAGCGATTCAACAGCGAGGGGGAGCGGCTGATTAGAGTTGCTCAGGCCCATTACCGAAAAAGTGAGCCGGATCATTATCCCTGTCTGTCGCGTTCACAATGGCGAGAGATGTTTGCGCAGGGCTACGGGTGTGATTACCGAATTTGGCACCTCGCGCTGTGCCTAGACTGTGTGCAAACCGCATGGGGCTTGGGCTCCAGCGGATCGTTGACCGAGGAAAAGCCACGTCTGGAGTTGCAGGTACGACCCTAGGCGGGTCACTGAAGCATCCTGCTCTGGACAGGAAGATAGAGAGAAAGGAAACACGGAGGCTGTTATGGGGTACGAAGAGGAGTTAGAAGCATATCGATCACAACGCCTTCAATCATTGAGCAACCAACCCAGTCGCTCGGTTCGTGGTGGGTCGGATCCCATCCAGGTCTATGTCAATGAGCGGCGCGTTGGTGAGCTTGAGGGTGTGGGAGTGGATGCCACGCTGCACGTGAAGAACCTCGAGCACATTGAGACCATTCAGCTTCGAACTGAAGATGGAACGCTCCTGGGGGGATTAGTCGCACCGGAATATGGGTATCGGACCAGCCGTATCCAGGTAGCAGCCGATGCGGTCGAGCTCTGCGTCCATAATACCGCCCAGGGAGGAGTGCTCAACGCGGCGTTTGTTCCCGCCCCGAGTTACTGGAGTCGAACCTGGAAAGCGCTTGCTGAGGTAGCCGATAGGCTGGCAATACGGCGTCCGGATACGGCGCTTGCTCATAGCATGCGAACCATCGCATTCACGCAAGTGTTGTTGGCACTTATGGTGGTCGGACTGGGGTTCGACCGACTGGCGACCTGGGTGAATCCGGAAGGAAAACCGGGCTTCGTTGGGCAACCAACGACTCTTCGGACTGTCTCAATGACGGAGATGGACAAGTTGGAGCAACAGTTGGGTGACCTTGTACGGATACAACAGAAGGTCGGAGCAACGCTCGAGTCTCAGCAAAAAGGGATGGCGCAGCTCCATCAGACGATGGCCCAACTGTCCTCAAGTCATGAATCCGTAGTGTCCAGCGTTGTCATGGTCAAGGAGGAGATGGAGAAGCGACAGGAAGGCTCTGACACAGATCGACCAACACAACGTCCTGTGAGCGACTTCGTACAGAAGGAGCAGCTCGAAGCGACGATTAAGAACCTGACTGTCGATAATGCTCGGTTATCGAACGAACTGGCCAGAATGGAAGAGCATAACCAGACTTTGTCGGCTAAGCTCCAGACGGCGAGCGCGAATGCCTCGAAGGCCGTCGATAAAAACCCGGAGCGGTTGTTGGCGAGTCAGGCAGATGTGTCGAGTAAAAATCAGTCGGTGCAAGTTGCTGAGAGTCTCCAGAACTCCCAGACGGTGCCGTTCCTCTTTTGGGTCACCTTCAGCGAAGGTACGAGTCAGGAGAGTATCGACCAGTGGGTTCATGAAAAGAGGGGCCACAAGGGAGCGGTGAACGAAGGTTGGCAGGAAGTGCGGATTGTTCCCCCGGCAGTCCCTCCCGATCTATTTCTCGAGCAAATCAGAGGTGAGAAAATCGTCAAGGCTGCGCGGATCCAAGAGTAAATACGTCGCTCCGCGTGACCGGCGGTGTGGCGACAGTCTTCGGACATCGCGACAGCCAGGGAGGCGAACGCCAATCGGTCCCGTTGAAGTCTGATGACGATAAGCGGTGATTCAAGCCTGCAGTTGGTTCAAATGCCCCCAGGACAACATGAAAAACATGTCCCATCGAGCACGGTCGTTGTGGGATCGAATGGCAAGTCAAGGTGGGGCGTCTGGACATATTTTGGTATGGGCCGAGAGGTTTTGTCCGTTGAGTCGGAAAAGATGGGTGCGTAACATGACATTCGGTAGGAGGATACACGTAAGCAGCATGGATGTCTCACCCAACAGTCTTTTGGTGATCAACCTTCAATCAACAAATCGCCCGGCTCACACAAACACCTAACAAGTAAACAAGCTGACGACTGGCTAGCCCAGTTGATTACGAGAGAAAGGAAGACATATGAGAATCGCACAAGTAGCTCCCTTGTGGGAAAGCGTTCCACCAAAACTCTACGGGGGAACTGAGAGAATCGTTTCGTATGTGACGGAAGAACTGGTTGCGATGGGGCATGATGTGACGCTGTTTGCCAGTGGGGACTCAGAAACGGCCGCGAAGCTTGAAGCGATTTCCCCACAGGCGCTCCGGTTGAAGACAGGTCTTTTCAATCGGGATGCGTACTTGATGATGCTGCACGAACGGGGGCTTGGGTCGGCCCATGGCTTCGATATTATTCATTCGCACTTGGATTTCACCGGGTTTCCTTTGGCGCGGAGAAATCCTGTCCCAGTTGTGACAACCCTTCATGGCCGCTTGGACCTTCCGGAACTTGAGCCAGTCTATCGGGAATTTTCTGAAATGCCTCTGGTCTCCATATCGAACGCGCAACGCCGGCCGCTGCCCTGGGCCAACTGGGCCGGCACCATCTATCATGGGCTTCCGCGTAACATGTATTCCTTTCAGGAGGGATCTCAGGGGTACTTGGCATTTTTAGGGAGGCTCGCTCCGGAAAAACGACCAGACCAAGCGATCGAGATCGCCAAACGAGCTGGGATTCCCCTTCGCATTGCGGCAAAGGTTGACCCGTCGGACCGTATGTACTTTGAAGCCGAGGTTGAGCCATTGCTCAACCATCCGCTCATAGAGTTCGTGGGGGAAATCTCCGATGCCGAAAAAAACGAGTTCATCGGCAATGCAATGGCGTTGGTATGTCCCTACGACTGGCCTGAACCATTCGGGTTGGTGCTGATCGAAGCCTTTGCCTGCGGGACCCCGGTGATTGCCTATCGGCGTGGCTCGATTCCAGAAATCATCGATCACGGGGTCACGGGCTTCATTTGTGAAACCGTTGATGAGATGGTGGAGGCAGTCGGTCAGATCCCCCTCATTGATCGAAAGCAATGCCGGGCAGCATTCGACGAGCGGTTTACCGCAGATCGGATGGCCCGTGACTATGTCACGTTGTATGAACGCCTTCTGCTCGAAGAGGGGGCGATACAAGCCCCACGAGGCATCGAATTTGGTCGATCAAACAACGAGCCGTTCAAGCCTGCATCGCACTCTTTCCCTGGGGGGCGCCGACATGTCTGAGGTTGTAACTGATTCAGCGGAAGTCCCTTCCGCCTCAGGCCGCAGGCGTGGCTGGGAGCTCGTCAAGACGAGAGACTTTGGTTTCTTGTTCGCAGGCCAGACGATCTCACAAATTGGTGACAGTCTGAACAAAGTGGCGTTGCTCTGGTTTGTTTACGACTTGACCGGATCGGCGCTCAAGATGGCGGTGGTCGGGTTGCTTCAAACCCTCCCACCCCTGCTGTTTGGACCACTGATTGGTGTATATTTGGATCGGGTTCGAAAGAAGCCGGTGATGATCGGGGTCGACCTCCTCCGCACACTGATGGTGCTCTTGATCCCGGTACTCTATGCCATGGAGGCTCTGACGCTCGATCGCCTCTATGTCCTTGTATTCGCCACAGCTATTTTCTCGACCATCTTTGGGCCAGCCTTGACGTCTGCCGTTCCACTGATCGTGCCTAAGGATCGGTTGATCGCTGCCAATGCGCTGATGCAAACGACAACGAATGTAGGACTCCTGGTGGGCCCAGCCCTCAGTGGTCTTGGCATTGCCCTCATCGGAGCCCAAAACGTGCTCTATGTTGATGCAGCGACGTTCTTTGTCTCTGCGCTGTGCATATTCCCTATTCGCGTGCGTGAAACGCTCGATCATTTTCGTCTTGCGAGCAAGGGCTTGACGGAAGGCATCACCAGCGACTTGCTGGCAGGTTTTCGCTTCGTGTTTGTCGAACAAAAGACCGTCATGTTGCTTATGGTGACGGCTACCCTCTATAGCGTGGGCATTAGCGCCTTTATCTTTTTGTTGCCTGTCTTTGCGAAAGACGTGCTTGGAGTGGGTCCGATCCAACTTGGGTGGCTGTGGTCGGCGCTTGGCATTGGAATGCTATTGGCGTCCCTTGTTCTTACCTCGATTACACAAGGAGATGTCCCTTGGCGCTTGCGCTTCATGTCCGGTGCGCTGGCCATCGGGGGTATTGCTGTGGCCGCACTTGGTTTCCTTGATGCCCCTGTTGTTGCCGGAGCCTTGATCGCCGTGATCGGGGGAAGCACAGCCATGTTCACGCCGCTCGTGTGGACAATGCTGCAAGAATTGACGCCCACGCATCTCCTCGGCCGAGTGTTTACAAGTTTTGCAACGGGAGGGATGGCCTCATCGATGGCTGGAATGGCGGGATTCGGTTGGGCTGCGGATACCATCGGCCCTGCCGCTAGCTTGGCAGGTATCAGTGCCGTTCTTCTCATGACAGCCGCTACCGCATGGCTCTTCAGCTTCTATAAATCGCATGCACAAGGGTTAACAATTGCCACGGGTGGTCCATTCCCTTCTCAAACCAGCCCCGCTCAGACGTAGGTCCACACCGAACGGTTTTGTCAGGAATTGTTCAAAAAGCATTCAGACGCAATCCCAGGCAGCTTCCTGATGAACAGGGGGCTGCCTGGTGGTCTATACAGACCGGTGACAGGGAAGCAACCGCGAGTTAGAATGCGTGTGTGACCTTCTACGTAAGAAGTTCATAAGGAGGAATCATGCGATGACCACGTCAATACGAGTGCTGATCGCTTTGAGCCTGTTCTCGATCTGGCCGCTAGGTGCACACTCTGAAGCATCTGAGGCCAACGAGAAAGAACAGGTGCCGGAAAAATCTGCACCAGCCGCCGTACAGGCACCTGCTGGATCCGACGGTCAGCTCGCGGCGCCAAAACCGGCGCCCGAAGCAAAGCCGCATCCCCCGGCGGCTCCGGTGCCAAAGAGCGAACCTCCGACTGAGCGCAAAGAAGTCGTGCCGGTCAAACCGGCGGCCTCCGACGGCCAAGCGGTGACGCCAAACCCGACTCCAGAAGTGAAGCCACAGCCTCAAGCTGTTCCCGTGCCAAAGAGTGATACCTCAGCAGAGCATAAACATAAAGAGGGTGTGCCAGAAAAGCCTGCGTCCGACAGTCAGCCCACGGCACCGAAACCGGTACTGGTACCGGAAGGGAAGCCACAGGCGCCGGCTACTCCGGCACCGAAGAGCGAGGCCTCGATGGAGCACAAAGAGGGTACCAAAAAAGCCTGCGTCCGACAGTCAAGCTGTGCCCCAGAAACCGGCGCACGAGGCGAAACCACAGCCACCAGCGGCGTCTAAGGCCAAGAGTGAGACGGCAACGGAACATAAAGAAGGTGTCCCGGAAAAGTCTGCTCCGCGGGTGCCGCAGGCACCAGTTGCAGCCGATGGACAACCGGCGACACCGAAGCTGTCACCGGACGCCAAGCCTCAAGCTCCTACGATAAAAGCCGACTTGCCGCCTGACCAGGAGGTGAAGGATAAGGAGCCGGCTCTAAAGAAAACGTTGGGTTCCTTGATCCTCTCAGTCAAGCTCGCGCTCATGGGAGATTCACGGTTGTTCCACTACGAGATCGAAGCCGAAGATGATGAGCAAACCATTACACTCAGCGGGCGTGTTTCGACAGAAGACGAGAAGGCTTCTGCGAAAGAAGTAGCGGAGAAGGTCCCCGGCGTCAAGAATGTGGTCAACAAACTTTCGGTCGAGAAGGATCTCGCCAAGACCTTGTCCAAGAAACAGGATGATGCGCTCACCTCTTTGATTAAAGAACGGTTCTCCAAGAGCGCTACGTTAAAGGCTGCCAATTTTGAGGTCAAGACGGAAGATGGGGTCGTCCTGATTCAGGGAACGGTTCGCTTCCAGGTCATTGCCCTCGAGGCTGCTGAGGCTGCTCGGCAAGTGCCCGGGGTACGTGCCGTCAACACCGAAAAGGTGAGGTTGGAGGGTGAGAGCTGATGCAGGGCCGCTCCGGCCACTTTTCTCGCTCTCCCACCATAATGGAGACAGCAGATCTCACCGAGGTCAAGGCTCGGCCGCTACTTCTGACGCGAGATTTTGGACTCGTCTGGTCCGGGCAACTCATCTCTCAGATCGGCGACGGTGTTTCCAAACTGGCCCTTCTCTGGTTCGTCTATGCGGTCACCGGTTCTCCGCTCAAGACCTCGATCATCGGGCTCCTGCAGACGATCCCCCCGATCGTTCTGGGGCCGATCATTGGAGTGTATGTCGATCGACTTCCGAAGAAGGTGTTGCTCATCACCAGTGATTTGTTGCGCGCGGTGCTGATTGGGTTGATTCCATGCCTGATTCCGGTTGAATCCTTTACAGTCTCGGTGCTCTATATCTTAGTCTTCCTTCACGCGGTCGCCTCAGCAGTGTTCGGACCTGCTCTCACAGCCTCCATTCCGACGTTCGTTCCGAAGACACAGTTCACGGCGGCCAATGCGTTGCTGCAGGGCACCACGAGCCTCGGCATCATTTTTGGTCCGGCGATGAGCGGATTAGGCATCGCCGCCTACGGGTCGCAGGAAGTGTTATGCCTCAATGCAGCGACCTATGTGATTTCGGCCGCGTGTCTCATGCTGGTCCGTTTTGGTCGGCCTGCCGCAGTCACGCCATCGCTTGCAGCACCCCCGACAGTATTGCAGGATCTCGTTGAGGGGTTCCGCTACAGCGTGGTCACCCAGCCTGGTCTATTACTCTTGACCGGTACCGCCGCACTCCACACGTTCGGTAGTAGTGCACTGAGCGCGTTGTTCCCGGTGTTCGCGAGGAAGATGCTGGGACTTGGACCGGTCGAGGTGGGGTATTTATGGTCGGCGCTCGGTGTCGGGTTACTGCTCACGTCCATCGGGCTGCTCTGGGTGACGAACTGGATGGTCAATGATCGTTTAAAGCTGATCGTGAGCACGAGTGTGGTAAGCGGCGCCGCCCTGTGTGGGCTGATATGGACCGTTGATCCGTACGTAGCCGGTCTTCTGATGGCAATCGTCGGCTGCGGGTTGGGAACGTTTACGCCGATTGCCTGGGGGATGATTCAGGAGCTGGCACCAAGCCAGATGGTTGGGCGCGTGCTGGGACTGTATGGGACCGGGGCTATGACTGCGGCCATCGGGGGGATTTCTGCGTTCGGTTGGATCACGGAGCAACAGGGACCGGAAACCGGACTGCTCGGAATCGGAATCGTTCTTTTACTCTCAGCGTTGGTGGCTGCCCGGATGAGTCGGGCTACTGTCGTCACCTAGTCAGGGGACATGTATGAGCGACGTGATTCGATGGAATGATCAATATTACATCCTGGCTTCATCTTCGATGGCCGATGGCCGCACCGAAGTCCTGAAGCATGGAGAGACATTTGCCGTGTTTGATCGGTACGGTGATGTGTACCGGGTTCTCCCAAGTCCGCAGGGACTCTATCACGAAGGGACGCGCTTTCTCTCACGCTTCGAGTTGTCGCTTGGGACTCAACGGCTGATGATGCTCAGCGCATCAGCGAAAGAGGACAATGCTCTCTTTACCGTGGATCTCACCAACTCAGACATGATGTTGGAAGGACAACGGCAGGTCCCTCGCGGGACACTTCATCTTTCCCGTACACGGTTTCTCTGGCAGGGCACATGGCATGAGCGGATTCGTGTACATAACTATGGAACGTCCAAACTCCCACTCTCGATCAGGATCGGACTCGATGCAGATTTTGCCGATCTTTTTGAGGCAAGAGGGCGGACGCGCCCACGCCGCGGCGTGCGCCTTAAAACCATTCGCTCCAAGTCCGGACTTGTGTTTGGATATAAAGGGCTTGATGGGGTCATCCGTCGAACCCATGTACGGTGCTCGCCGGCTCCGAAACAGGTGATGGCCGATGGATTCAGGATTGAGTCGCGCATCCTCCCGAACGCCGATCTGACGTGGGAGATCACGATTTCTTGTGAGCTGGAACGGCAACGGAAGCGAAGTGTTCTCACCTACGATCGAGCTCAGCATGAAGCAGGGCGGGCATTAGAGAAAGCCACTGCTTCAGATGCGCACATTTTTACCTCGAATGAACAATTCAATCACTGGCTGAACCGGTCGTTGGCTGATCTCCACATGTTGATTTCGGACACACCACATGGGCTCTATCCCTATGCAGGAGTGCCCTGGTTTAGCGTCCCGTTCGGACGGGACGGGATCATCACCGCACTGCAAATGTTATGGATGAATCCAGGCATTGCGCGCGGGGTGCTGGGGTATTTGGCGGCCACGCAGGCAACGGACGTTCGGCCGGAGCAGGATGCAGAGGTCGGAAAAATATTGCACGAGACTCGCCAAGGTGAGATGGCTGCGCTTGGGGAAATTCCATTCGGTCGGTACTACGGAAGTGTCGATGCAACCCCGTTGTTCATTGTCTTGGCGGGTGCCTACTATCAACGAAGCGGCGATCGCAAATTCCTTGTCACGCTCTGGCCGCATATTCGACGTGCGCTCGAGTGGATCGATCAGTCCGGTGACCCAACAGGTACGGGTTTCACCACCTACGCTCGACAGTCTGCGAAGGGTCTGGTGCACCAAGGATGGAAAGATTCGCATGATTCTGTTTTTCATGCCGACGGAAGGGCAGTGGAAGGACCGGTGGCGTTCTGCGAGGTCCAAGCCTACGTGTATCGAGCCAAACAAGCAGCGGCGGATCTGGCTAGGATTCTGGGAGACGGCGCTCATGCCGATCGGTTGCTGAAGGAAGCAGACGCTCTTCAGGAACGATTTGAGCGGGCATTTTGGTGTGAAGACCTGGGTACCTACGCGCTTGCCTTGGACGGACGGGGGCGGCCCTGCCGGGTGCGTTCCTCGAATGCCGGGCATTGTCTGTACGGCGGTATAGCCGAGCAAAAGCGTGGACTACGGACGGCACGCGCACTCTTGGGCGAGGACTTTTTCAACGGCTGGGGCATCCGAACAATCGCAACCTCCGAGGCCCGATACAACCCGATGTCGTACCATAACGGGTCCGTGTGGCCTCATGACAACGCCCTTATTGCGGATGGGATGGCGGCGTACGGAGATAAACAGGGCGCCATGAAGGTGTTAACCGGAATCTTCGATGCCAGCCTCTTTATCCCGCTTCATCGGTTGCCGGAACTGTTCTGCGGATTCTCTCGACGCCCCGGTGAAAGCCCCACGCTCTATCCAACGGCCTGTTCTCCGCAAGCCTGGGCGGCCGGCGCCGGCTTCCAGCTCTTGCAAGCCTGTCTGGGCCTGCAAATCGACGGCACTCGTCGTCTTGTGAGTTTCGACCGCCCCGTGCTTCCACCGTTCCTCGAGCGAGTAGAAATCCGAAACCTCTCCGTCGGCACCGCACGTCTGAACCTTGTGCTCGATCGACACGAGAACGAAGTGGCCCTGAGAGTGGCCCGCCGAATCGGCGAGGCAGAGGTTGTCCACGTGGTTTAGGCCGACGTCGAGCGGCAGCGCTGAGTTCTTCTTACTCATATCTCAGCGCTTCGATCGGCTTCAGCTTCGAGGCCTTATTGGCCGGATAGAGGCCGAAGAACAATCCTACGATCAAAGAGAAGAAAAACGAGGCCATTACGGCTTCGGTGTTGATGATGGTCGGCCAACCGATCATCTTCGTCATAAGGCTCGCCATACCGATTCCGGCGCCGACACCCAGCGCTCCTCCAACAGCCGTCATGAGGACGGCTTCGATGAGGAACTGCAGCAGAATATGGGCTCGCTTTGCTCCGACAGCCATCCGAAGCCCAATTTCCCTCGTCCGTTCGGTCACCGATACCAAGAGGATGTTCATGATGCCGATGCCTCCGACGATCAGGGAAATGGACGCAATGCCCATCAGCATGTACATCATCGTTCGGCTCGTGCCGGCAATGGTCTTGGCGATATCTTCCATGGTGCGGATAGTGAAATCGTCCTCTTCCGACTGGTGCAGCCGATGTCTCGATCGCAACAGATCCTTGATATCGTCAACCACGGCGGGGATCTCGTACTGAGTCCGGGCACCGACGAGAATGACACCGACCGTTCCAAGGAATTGGGTTCCAAGCACTTTCCGCTCTGCGGTCGAGAACGGAAGCACGACGAGGTCGTCTTGGTCCTGGCCTGTGATGGATTGGCCTTTTGGTGCCAGTATGCCGATGACGCGGAGCGGAACGTTCCTGATCCGAACCTGAGACCCCACGACTTCTTCGCCGGGCTCAAAGAGGTTTTGGACGGCAGTTTTCCCCAGCACGGCAACATTCGCGGCCGAGTTCATGTCGGACTGTGTGAAGAAATTCCCTTCGGCCACCGGCCAATTCCGCACATCGATAAACTCGGGCGTCGTGCCAAGGATCACCGTGCTCCAATTCTTGTATTCTGAGATGGCCTGGAGGACGGACCGAGTGGCGTACATCATCGTGGTGATACCGTAGACCTTGTTTTGGATCTCCTCGGCATCATCGACGGTCAAGGTCGAAAGGGTGCCGAGCCCACCACGGACCCCGCCGACGCTCGTGGCGCCAGGCACGATGATCAGTACATTAGTTCCCAGGCTTGATATTTCAGCCTGGACGAGGGTCGTTGCGCCTTGGCCAAGGCTCACCATGACGATCACGGCGGCGATCCCGATGATGATTCCAAGCATCGTCAGGCCGGCCCGCAAGGGATTACGGCTGAGAATGCGGACAGCTGAAAGGATTGTAAGCCAGAGGAAAGACATAGTTGGTCTGTCTGATCTGATTGACAAGAAAGACTAGATAGACAAGATAAACTCAATAGAGCGCTTTCATTTCACCTTTGGTCCGAGTTCAAACCCCGGCGGTAATGTTCTCTCGTCCTGTTCATCAGGGAGTTCGATTCCAATAATCACACGATCTCCTTCGCTCAACGAGCCTTCCAAGATTTCTGTGGAGAGGGAATCGGCAATGCCGGTCGTCACCGGTACTTGATGGGCATGACCTGCCTGGTCTTGACTCCACACCGAGGTCACCTTGCGATCGAACGGCACGTCCGGCATACGGAAGCGCAATGCTCCGTTGGGGACCCGGAGGGGGTTCTCTTTTTCTTCGGTTACGATCGTGACGTTCGCAGTCATGCCGGGTTTCAATTTGAGATCCTGATTGGCCACCGTAATGACGACATCGTACGTCACCACGTTTTGAATGTTGATGGGCGCATTCCTTACTTGCGTAACGGTGCCTTCAAAAAACTGTTTGGGATAAGCGTCAACCCGGAAGCGTGCCGGCTTTCCCTCTAGTACTCCTCCGATGTCGGACTCACTGACGTTCGCATTGACCTGCATCTGTGTCAGGTCCTGGGCGATCACGAACAGAACCGGCGTCTGGAAGGCGGCGGCGAGGGTTTGACCGACATCCACATTTCGCGACACCACGATGCCATCGACAGGTGAATAGATCGTGGTGTAGCCAAGGTCCAGCTCCGCGGAAGCCAGTGCCGCCTGGGCCTGATCTAGCTGTGCTTGGAGGACCTGGATATTCGCGGCCGCTTCTCGATAGTTGGTCTCCGCAACATCGAGATCCGATTGCGGGACGAAGGCTTGTTGCCGTAGGACCGTCATGCGATCGAATTCCCGTTTGCGTTGTGTGGTCAACACTTTGGCCTTCGCAAGGTTTCCCTTGGCACTCTTGACGGCCGCCCGCGCCTGACTCAAGCGAGCCTTGAATGGTTTTTGATCGATCTGTGCCAGGACCTGTCCCTTCGTGACCGGCGAATTGAAATCAGCAGAGAGTTGCGCAACTTTTCCTGAAACCTGACTGCCGACCTGTACCGAAACAACGGGATTGACTGTTCCAGTTGCTGAGACGATGGCGGTAATCGGGCCTCGATCGACAAGGGTCGTCTTGTAGGAAACCGGATGAGGACCGGATGTGACCCAGTGCCAGATCCCTGCTCCCGTTAGCAGCAGGATCGTCCCGATTCCCAACGTGATAGGCCATTGAGATCTTCTTCTGGTCCCTGCATCGATCATCGCAGGAATGTGGGGCTGCCGTACCGTGACGTCGCCCGACACCATGTCTGTGATCGGCATCTGGCGCCGGGACTCTTTCGGGTCATCTACCATCATCCACCTACCGGTTGTGTGGTCTGCGGTTCGCGGCTCTGCCGCAGTCGATTAGCCAGAGCTTTGCGGAACTCTTCAGCAGCTAGAAGTATCAGCGAGCCCAGAACGAGTGGAACATAAATCCAAAGAGGCAAAGGGCTGGCTCCAAAGATCTGGTTTCCGATCGGTGTATAGGTGATGAGTGCAACGATCGTCAGCTCCGTGAGGATTCCACAGAGGATAAGTGGGTTGCTGAACCATCCCAGCCTGGCCGCTGAAAGATGGTCCGATCGGCAAGCGAACACGTTTGCGACCTGCGCGAGCACTATCGAGGCTAGGGTCACGGTTGTTGCCTCCTTATATAATGTGGAAGACCAGTCCAGTTGCTCTCCCCACGCCCAGCCCTGACCGTAAAGGTAAAGGAAGAATCCTCCCATTGCCACCCCTGCCTCAATGAGCCCGAGGAAGAGATAGGCTCGAAACAGGAGTGGGAAGCTCAGTAGCCGTTCATGTCGTGATCGTGGAGGAAGGTTCATCACATCGGATTGGGGCCGTTCTGTCCCGAGACCCAGGGCGGGGATCATGTCGGTTCCGAGGTCGACAGCCAGTAGTTGGGGAATCGTCAGGGCCAGCGGTATCCCGATGAAACCATAACCAAGGAAAGGGACAATTTCCGGGACGTTGCTGGCGAGAATGTACGAAGAAAATTTCCGAATATTGTCGTAGACTGTGCGTCCTTCTTCGATCGCGCTCACGATCGTCGCAAAGTTGTCATCCAGTAGAATCATGTCGGCGGTTTCCTTGGCGACATCGGTGCCGGTAATCCCCATGGCGATGCCGATGTCGGCCTTCTTGAGCGCGGGCGCGTCATTAACCCCGTCGCCGGTGACCGCGACCACTTCCCCCATCTCTTTGAGCGTGGACACGATCCGCATCTTGTGGCGTGGAGCCATGCGGGCGAAGACCGGGTCCGGCTCGTCGGGCCGAGACGGGGTCAAGAGATGACGGAGCTGCTCGTCGCTCATTCGGTCGAGCTGTGATCCTTCGATCACCGGAACGAAGTTGCTCGACGAAGACGGCACTCCTTTAGGCACAAGACCGATTTTTCGCGCAACGGCCAGGGCCGTAAGCGGATGGTCGCCGGTGACCATGACGACACGAACACCGGCTCCTCGGCATTTCGTGATGGCCTCGGGTACTTCTCGGTGTGGTGGGTCCATCATGGCGACTAAACCAAGAAACGTCAGATCGTTTTCGATCGTGTCGACTTCAATGTGCTCAGGCTGATGGCCTACTTCGCGCATGGCGAAGGCGAGCACCCGATAGGCTTGTTCGGCGAAGAGACGGCTCTGGTTCAGTACGCGTGCGCGCTCGTCGGACGTCATCGGCTCGGTGTCGTCATGGATTCTGCTGTGGGTGCAGAGGGCCAATACTGACTCAGGAGCGCCTTTGCTGAATGCGATGAGGTGGCCACCCGACCAGTGCAACGTGCTCATGCGTTTGCGATCAGCATCAAAGGCCAATTCGCCCATTCGGCGCAGTGGGGCTCCATGGGCGAGTCCATGCTCGGTGGCAAACTCCAGGAGCGCGACTTCGGTGGGGTCGCCGGTGACGGCGTATCGGCCGTCGGAGCGGCGGATTCGTTTGGCGTTGTGGCAATGCAACAGTGCGTCGAAAAATGGCCGCCACCGCTTGGCATCCGTCGTACTGACCATATGGCCTGCGGTAAAGAAGCAACCTTCGCGTGATTCAATAACGAGCTGGTCGGCGTAGAACCGGTCCACCTTCATGCGATTTTCCGTCAACGTCCCTGTCTTATCCGTGCAAATCACGGTCGTGCAGCCGAGGGTTTCAACGGAGGGGAGATGCTTGATCAGAGCATTGCGTTTCGCCATACGTTGGCTGCTCATGGCGAGGGCGAGCGTGACGGTCGGGAGGAGTCCCTCGGGGACGTTCGCCACAATGATCCCAACGCCGAAGATCGCACTGATCCAAAAGCCAAGTCCGGTCCATAAACCGACCAGAAAAAATGTGGCCCCCATCGCCAGCGAAATGACGGCAACGATATGGGTGACTTTGATGATCTCGGTCTGAAGAGGGCTAAGCCCGGGTTCAACCATCGTGGTGAGGGCGGCGATCTTGCCGAACTCTGATCGCATTCCGGTCGCGAAGACCACGGCGCGGCCATGGCCCGACAAAATGGTCGTGCCGGCAAAGATCAGGTTTGGGAGGTCAAGCCAGTGTCCGTCCAGTATGGCCTCGGACGTTCGCCGTTTCGGCCTTGATTCGCCTGTTAAGGCGGCGGTGTCCACTCGCATTCCCACTGCTTCGATGAGGCGTGCATCGGCTGGTACTCGCTCGCCTTCTTCCAAGATCAACACATCGCCTGGCACGATCTCACGGCGTGTCACTTCGACGGGTTGTCCTCCTCTGGTCACCCAGGCCTTATCCGGCAACAAACGACGGAGGGCGTGGAGGGCTCGTTCGGCCTTGTATTCCTGGACAAAGGCGAACCCGGCGTTGATCACAATGACGCAGACAATGGCCCACCCCAATGTGGCCATCCCTTCACCCGGCTTCATCCCATCTGCGACGAACGAAAGACCGGCGGCGATCCACAGCAGCACGGCCAGGAAATGGGTGAAGTGACGGAGAAGTCTCCGGAGAAGTGAGTCGCGATGCGCTTCGACGAGAACATTCGCCCCGTGATGAACCACTCGCCGTTGAGCTTCATCGGACAAGAGGCCTCCGACGGTGGTCTCGAGCCGCTTCAGCACGTCCTCCGTCGAGAGCCGATGAATGTCGTCGTAGGGATGGGAAGAGGTCATGCTGTTCCGCTCAAGTCAGGCGCGCGCACCCCGTACGATCAGCACCGAACAGGGGGCATGCCTCAGCAGACTTTCGGACACGCTGCCGAGATGGAGACGCTCGCTCTTGCTCAAATCACGAGAGCCGATAACCAGCAGCTGGTCATGATTGACCTCAACATGCTTCACGATGGTATCGATCACATGATTCATCTGCACTTGGGTCACGACGGAGAAGCCCTCCTTGATGAACTCACCGCGCAGGCGATCGACCAACGCAGTGGTTCGTTCCATCACCGGTCGCTTCAAATCGTCCAGCTGTGACTCAGACAAGTAACGTGCTGCAAAGTCCGTGACGGGACTTTCAACCGATGTCAGAATCGTGACGGTGGCGGATTCCGGAAGAATGCGTGATCGAAGAAATTTTGCGGCCGCCCGCGATGGTTTTGAATCATCGACTGCAAGCGCAACATGGAGTAGTTGTGGCATAGGTTGTTTCACGACCAACACTGAACAAGCAGCCGTCGATGCGACTTGCCGTGAGACGCTCCCCAGCAAGAATCCTTGAATGTCGCTTAGGCCCCGCGACCCCATCATGATCAGATCCGTCTTCAATCGCCGCGCGTGCTTGACGACCGTGCTCGCCAGTGGACCGTGGGCTAGGATAGTCCGGAATTGTGTTCGAGGTGCGGTGGCTGCTTGACCAAGGGCGACTTGGGCCGATCGTGCTGCATCTCGAAGAAGAATGTTGCCGGCCTTTTCCATGGCGGCCAGTGCACGGCGCTCGCCGAGGACGTTCTTGCCGGTCAGCGATCGAAGCGCGGGCTTATCGACCACGTGCAGCAACGTGACATGTTCAGGTTCACGACTGGCGAAGGCCTTAAGCGCTTGAATCCCCCACTGTGAATACTCCGATCCATCGACGGCACATAAGATCCGCATGATTGATTCCCTTCCTGAGCTTGATGGGATGGTGTGGAAAACGTTTCAGGTATCAGACCTGCATTGGATGTGCCTGTAGGATGGAGAGAGACGGATGAAGAATCTCACATCCGACAAAGGGTTAGGATTGAAGCCTCTGTTCTTGTCCGGCACGATATTGAGGCATTTTGCAGCAGAGGTGGTGAGGACACTGTGGTGATTGGCGTCAGTTTGAGCATGTCTCAGAATTTGGAAGAGGAACTGGCGCTCCACTAAGGAGGGGCGATGAAAAAGGCGAAGAAGCGGAAGTCCGTCAAGGTGAAAGATTTCGATTCCATGACGGTCAGCCAGGTCATGGAAAAAGAAGTGCAATTCGTTCGTCTGAAAACCAAGGGCGACGTGATTGCTTCGCTTATGATCGAGGGGTTCGGGGCCGTTCCGGTCGTGGAGAACGGGCGTAAACTGGCCGGCATCGTCAGCGAACATGATCTCCTGGTGGCCGTCGACGATGGTCACGAGCTGGGTGCTGTTTCGGCAAAGGACCTCATGACTTCTAACCCCTATTCAGTCCGGTCTGAAACGACGCTCGGAACGTTGGTTCATGTCCTGCGCGCGAGTGATCTAGTCCGTGTCCCTGTCGTGAACAAGAAGGATAAGCTGATCGGTATCATCGCGAGGCGCGATGTCTTGCGAACCTATCTCGCCACCGGCGGAAAACGAGAATCGTGAGGAGCTTATGAGACAAACCGAGTTTTTCATGAAGGCCTGCGACCCGAAGACCTTGACCGCGGGACAGTTGATGGAAGACGCGGTCACACGATGCACAACGCGCACCGACGCCGCGACCATCGCCCATCTGATGACGCACCGAAACTACGGGAGTTTGCCCGTAGTAGACGAGGAGGGAACGTTGGTTGGGATCGTCACGGAATATGATTTGCTCCAGGCTATGCTCGAGGGGCGGGACCTCCGAAAGATTCTCGCCACGGAACTGATGTCGTCCCATCCCGTAACCGTGACGGAAGATCAAACCCTCGTCCAAGTGGCCGACCTGTTCCAGGATCGCTATTTGACCCGTGTGCCGGTGGTTCGGAACAACAAGCTGGTAGGGATTCTTGCCAGGCGAGATCTCCTGTTCGGCTATATGAAGGCGTCGCAGTATTGGTCGTGATGACGTGGCGCCTATCTCGATGATGATCGGTTGATTCATTGTTTCTTGGAATCAGCGACCTGACCACTCAACTCAGCCTGTGCTGGTTGGTATGTTACATGCGGCGCATCGAATGGCAGATGAGAGGGATGAGTCAAACATGCGTGAGGTCAATCGATGGGCATGGTGAGGGTATTAAAGATTGTCGGCGTGATATGGATTCTCACAGGGGCAGCGAATATCATCCTTGGAATGTATAGCAGTCCGAGGCCAGAGGGACTTCCCACCTTTGGGATCATGTTCAGTGTGGCGCTGTTTATTATTCCTGGTCTGATCGTCTACGGAATCGGGGAGTGGAATGCACGAAAACTGCACAGATGAGCAGAGTCTGAGCCGGAACATCTTCCTTTGAACCTGGGGGATTTTGAGGGCGTCATACACGCCCTTTCCCATTGCAGGCTTGCCCAGGTACACTACGCTGATGATGTCCCCTGCGTGGTCGTGGCCGATATGGAAAATCTTGCTTGTCATCTTTGTTCTTGTTCCGGCCAGTTCCCACTCTGAACCGAGAGCAATATCCCATGGGCCCTGCGACATCATGTATCCCAGTGATGCGATGGTGCAGTGGGAGTGCCGGACCATTCGAACGGGTGAATCACTGGAAAAGCTGTTCGGCGACCGCTGGATCGATATTGCACGGTTCAATCGGATCGATCGACGTCATGCTTGGGCTGGGCGGTCCATCAAGGTCCCTAAGCGCCTCCGGGATCTTCAATCTTTTTCGCCACTGCCTTTGGCGTATCCGCCTGCCGGATCGGAGGAACAGTTCATCCTCATCGATCTTTCCGAACAATTTCTTGGAGCCTATGAATATGGGGCGCTTCGGTTTGCGGTACCGATTGCCTCCGGGAACAGTTACGATGAAACACCGACCGGTGAGTTCAGCCTTTTCACTGCCCATCGCGCGCATCAATCCGAGCTCTACACCGTTCAGGGAACAGACCGCCGTTATCCTATGAACTACGCGCTCAGGTTTTATATCGATCGCAAAGGGGTGTCATATTGGATTCACGGACGAGATTTGCCGGGCTATCCTGCTTCGCACGGTTGTATCGGACTCTACGACGAACCGATGCAAGCAGAGCAGTATGGGTTTCCACAGGACCCGAAGCTGAACGATGCAAAGCGGCTGTTCGAATGGGTATTAGGTCGTGAGGGTGAGAAAGACCGGATCATTTCGATGCCGCATGGCCCGAGAGTACAGATCATCGGCCGATCCCCTGGTTTGTTACGAGGACCATCCAACACCATCGAGAGGCCGGATCGTCAGCTCGTCAGTATAGAAGGGGGTGAAGTGGAGCGGGATGGGGGAACAAGAAATGGGTGGAGTTCTGCTAAATAATGATTTCGCAGGGCTGAAGAAAGACTTTCAGCGGGATTTCACGGTCGTCATGTCCCTGGACATGTTTGGCACGAATCTCCTTGAGTGCGGCCACAATCTGCGGCAAAAAAGAAGATTCATAGCCGAGTGCGACCATGAAGAGTGTATTAGTGGTCTGGTTCGTTGACGCATTGGAGGCAGTCACGGTCCCGGTCACCCCGCTGCCTCCCACACCTGAAATCACGGTGTATCCTTTGATTTCCATTTTGTGAAACAGCGCCACGATCTCTTCTTCAAATCTCTTCCCACAGACAATGTGCAGCATCTTCATGACAGTCCTCGGCGCCGTTGTGTATAGAGGTAAGCCTACCAACTGGTTCAGCCTATCACAAGAGACAAACGCCTTAAACAAAAGTGACGGTGGAGTGTCACGCGTAGCGATCTGACCGTTTGACGGCCGGATCGAAATATCCTAGTAGTGATTGATAGAGAAACCACATCTGTCCGGGACTCCAATATCCACGCACGTTACGGGCCATGAGGTGGCGGGAGTGATCGATGTCGAGCCGTTTCCGCTTGAGCAGGCGGCGACAGCGTATGACCGTATGGTGAACGGGAAGGCCTGTTGTCGCGCGGTGCTGACCATGAAGGAATGGGCTCGAGCTCCCATCCAGGACGGGCAGTGATATTCAGCGGCTTTCACTGGGTTTCACCCGATGTTGCTTGCGCCCTTAAGGAGACTTCGCTATATACAAGTGCATCGACATCTCTTGCGCAAATTTTCCATCAAAGGAGGAAGCTCCCGTATGAACAAGATCCAGGTTGGAACGTGGGTGATCGGCCTTGCCTGTCTGTTGGGAACAGTTGGATGCACTGCGGGAAAAACTGCGATGCAGCCGGTATCTGAAGACTCAGCCAGGTCAGCCACGAGTGAGACGACGCCTACTCAAGCATCTTCTGAGAGCCTTTCAGATTCCCTGGAAGCGTGTCTGGCCGGGATTCCGAGTGACTCGACAGACGGCGCGAAGATGGTTGCCGAGCAGAGTTGTCAGGGGAATGAGCAACTCCGTCAAGGCATAGTTGGAACCGCCAGAACAAAGAGCGGTGGTCGTGCATCAGCCGGCACACAAGGTGATTCACTTGAAGCTTGTCTAGCGCGTATCCCTGACGATGCTACGGTAGGTCAACGAATGCTGGCCGAAGAAACCTGTGCGCGCGATCAGTCGTCACATCGCTGAGAGGGAAACAAGATCTTGTAGGAGAGGATCTGAGGAGGGCGCTCTGCACCTCCTCCTCGGACCGAAGGAGCGGCTAAGTACTGGGAAGTCGAAGAGTGCTTTATGGTGCCGTGATGATATGTCCACCCGACTTTCCTTCTCCTTCGCTCCATTCCGCCACCACTTGGGCCATCTCGTCCAATCGTTGAGCGGCACGGCCAAAGATGCTATCGGATGGGTAGGTTCCATCAAGACCACGCTCGCCAGCTGCGACCCCGGTGAGTAGTTCCAATGCCTCTTCGATCATGTTTACCGCATAGACGACAAATTGCCCTGATTCGACCGCCTCGACGACTTTTCGACGAAGGGCTAAGTGCTTGGTATTGCGAGCTGGGATGATCACGCCTTGTTTACCGGCCAAACCTTTTCGAGAGCAAGACTCGAAGAATCCCTCGATCTTTTCGTTCACGCCTCCAATCGGCTGAATCTCGCCCAACTGATTGATTGACCCGGTAACCGCCAGCCATTGATGGATCGGTAGATCCGCCAGGCTGGAGAGAACGGCGGCGAGCTCAGCCACAGCAGCACTATCGCCTTCTACTTCGGAATAGGTCTGTTCAAACGTCAACGAGGCGCTCATGGCGAATGGATGGGATCCCGCAAATTTGCCGGCAAGATATCCGGCCAGCGTCATTACACCTTTGCTGTGAATTGTCCCGGCCAGGTCAGCCTCACGCTGAATATCGATGACGCCTTTGGTGCCGACATAGGTGCGAGCTGTGATGCGTGTGGGTCGTCCGAATGCATAGTCGCCGAGCTGATGGACCGAGAGGCCATTGACCTGGCCGACAACATCGCCGTCGAGATCGACCATGAGTGTGCCTTCCCTGATTTCATCCTGGATCCAATGTTCCGCCAGATTCGAGCGGTGGCGCTTACGGGTGACGGCGGTATCGACGTCTGCTCGGCTGACAAAGGAGTGGCCTTCTTTCCTGGCCCAGTACCCCGCTTCTCGGATGAGATCGCTCACCTGGCTGAACCGCAACGACAAACGGTCGTGTCGATCGGCGAAACGGTGCCCTTGCCTGATGACTTCCGCGGCTGCATCTGCACCGAAGTGTGGCAGTCCTTCCTCACGGCAGAGCTTGGCGATGAACCTGGCATATTGCCGATCCTGCCGCTCACTTCGGATCACTTCGGTGTCAAAGTCCGCCTTGACTTTGAAGAGCTTGCCGAAGTCTTCCTCGTAGGCTTGCAGAAGGCGGTAGAGGATAGGGGGGCCGACCACGATCACTTTCACATTTACCGGGATCGGTTCCGGCCTCAGACCGGCCGTCGAGAATCCGTAGAATTCTCCGGGGTCTTCGATTTTCACCTCCCCTGTCTTAATCACGCGCTTCAATGCATCCCAAGAGAACGGTTGGCGGAGCATATCCAATGCATTCACGATCAAGTAGCCGCCGTTCGCCATCAGCACGGCGCCTGCGCGGATCTCTGTAAAGTCTGTGTACATCACACCCATGTGAGCCCGACGTTCGATCTTGCCGATAAGGTTTGTATAGGTTGGGTGGGATTCGTCGATCACGGGGGCGCCCGCCGTTGGATCGTGCTGCACGATAAGGTTGACCAGAAAGCGTGACAGGTCCGGTCGTTTGAACTCCAAGCCGGGGATGGCAATGGCTGGACCCTCACGAGGAATAAAATCCTTATAGTGGTGCACGATGTCGTTCCGAACTCGCTCCAAGAACGAAGCGATCAACCCCATATCCTGATAGGTCCGCCACATAGTTTCGTAGCGGTTTTCCAGGACACTCGTGACCAGTTGACGATCCAGGTGGCGCAGCTCGTGTTCGGCTTCTTTCTCAAGACTATGGATACGGACATGGAACTCGCGGATCTCGCCTTCCAGAGCCTTCCGTCGTTCATTCAAATCCTGCTGTTCCTCGTCCGTCATCGCTTCCATGTCGGCGTCCGTCATGGGCTTACCGGCTTTGAGCGGGACAATCCCAAAGCCCACGGAGGTTTCTTCAAAGCCGAACCCACGTGTTCGACTGAGTTCCGTCAAGTCCTGGAAGAGTGCTTTCTTCTTGGAATCGATCTCGTCGCGTAACTTGGCCTTGGCATCGAGATATTTCTTGCTCTCGAATGCCAAGGGAATATCGCGGCGTAATCCATCGATGAACGCCGCCATCTCACGTTTGAACGAGGCTCCCTGTCCGGCTGGAAGGGCGAGACAGGTCGGACGAGAGGGGTCCTGAAAGTTATTGACATAGCACCAGTCGGACGGAGCAGGCGCCAACTGGGCCAGACGCTTGACCATCTGCCGAACAACCGTACCTTTCCCTGTGCCGACGGGCCCCGATACGTAGAGATTGAATCCGGGGCCGTTCATGTTCAGCCCGAATTCGAGGGCCTCGACCGCTCGTTCTTGACCAATGATCTCTGTGAGCGGTTCCAGATCGCCCGTATCCTCGAAGCCGAGTTGACCCGGGTCGATCATGGGAGCGAGCATTGAGACGGGGACTTTGAACTTTTCCATCGTCATCTACGGCATCTTCGTCGCCATGGGGGCGGAAGCCTAATCACAATGAGTGCGTCTGACGAACCGGAGGTCGCAAATGACATGCCGACTCGGGAATCGCGGAGCGGCCTTCTTGGAAGTGAGATTGTTGAGGGATTTCGACTTCGATGAGGCTACCAGTCTTAAGCTGATGCATTTTCCCCCAGTGCAACTAGGAGGGGTGGCGCTGAATGCGACAGTAGGTCTGTCAGTATCAACTTTCCCTAGCTTTAGGAAAGATGATTTCAGGAACATGAATTGCGAGGGCTTTCCGTATGCCGATGTTAAGTAAGCCGGCCTTGGAACGCTATCTACGAGCTCGCTTCGGCTCGACGCTGAGGCTGTTGTCCTACGGGGTCATCGGGAAAGAGAGTTCCAAAGGAGAGCAAAAACGCTATGGATACGGCACGCCGGTCAAATTGACGTTCAAAGTCGGAACCAGGATTCAGTCTGCTGTCTTGGAAACAATGAAGCCCGGCCCCTTCGGCCATGAACATATGGCGGATCGTGCCCAAGCCATACTGTGGGATTATGATTCGTACGGCCGCCTGCCGCGTCATGTGAAGGCTCTCGATGTCGGCGCATTTGACGCCAAGCAGAGACTCTTTTCTCTCGCGGACGCGCGTGAACTCTTTGTGCTGAATCAATGGACGGAGGGAACGAGTTATCATGCGGATCTTCGCCGACTGGCAAAAGGCGGGAGTCTGCAAGCGTTGGATCGACAACGCGTAGTCGCGCTGGCGCGCTATCTCGCGCATATCCACTCGAAGAGGCGGCGTGATGGAAATCTGTACAAGCGTCGGTTGCGTGAGTTGATCGGTCATGGTGAATGCATTATGGGTTTGACCGACAGCTATCCCCAACGCTGCGGTTTTATCACCGAGGATCTGTTGCGAACCGTAGAAGAAGCCTGCAATCGATGGCGATGGCGGCTCCGTGATAGGGCGAGTCGGTTGGCTCAAGTTCATGGAGATTTCCATCCGTATAATGTGTTGTTCCGGACGGGGACGGATTTTGCGGTTCTGGATCGGTCGCGAGGCGAATGGGGAGAACCGGCTGACGACGTCACTGCAATGACGATCAATTACTTGCTCAGCTCTCTCATCAGCTGGGGGAAGCTCACAGGTCCATTCGAGGTGCTGTTCCGATTATTCTGGGACACCTATGTAGAGGCCAGCCGTGATAAGGAAGTCACGGAGACGGCAGCGCCCTTCTTCGCGTTTCGCGGGTTGGTGGTGGCCAGCCCGCTTTGGTACCCCAAGCTGTCGATGGATATCCGGCGCCGTCTTTTTCGCTTCATCGAAAACGTGCTTGATTCACCGCGCTTTGAACCGACCCGAGTCAATGAGTATTGTGGAGGGTAGTCGCCATCGCGTGGGAGCCTTCATCTTTCTTCTGACAGAACGAATGTGTGGCGACGCCTTATTAGTGGTGGATGGATGATGAGGGTTGACGTCACATCAAACGCCTTCGCCATCTGGCTCACTGGCTTGCCTGCGTCTGGGAAAAGCACCATCGCCCGTGAACTCACCTCCCAACTCGAAACATTGGACTATAGGGTAGACGTCTTGGAGTCGGATGCGGTACGACACGTCCTGACTCCTCATCCGACCTATAGTCAGGCTGAAAGGGAGCTTTTCTACCGTGCCTTGGCATTTATGGGAGCGAAGTTGGTCTCCCATGGCATCGCCGTCATCTTCGATGCAACAGCCAACCGACGAACCTATCGTGATTTTGCCAGAAGCCTTATCCAGAGGTTCGTCGAGGTGGCGGTGGAATGTCCGTTGGAACTAGCGATGCAGCGAGACTACAAAGGGACCTATCTTCGAGGCCAACGGGGTGAATCGTCGACGGTTCCTGGGTTACAAGACCCCTATGAGTCGCCGTTGAGTCCAGAACTCAGGTTGGATACGACCAGAATTTCTGCGAAAGAGGCGGCCAGGAAGGTGGTTGACCTGGTCACGAAAAAGAGAATTGTTAGCCGTGAGTAGAGAGACCGACGCCCGTTTTTTCTTCGTTACGTTGTCGCGTGGAGTGTGTCGCTACGAGCGGAATCCAGGCGTGGACTTCCGTCCCGCATCCAGGACCTGTCTGGATACGGAATAGTCCGTTCGAGAGACGGACTCGCTCTTCTAAACTGGGTAGCCCCAGCCCACGGCCTGGCACTCCAGCTGGTTCTTGAGCAAATCCCTTCCCATCGTCCTGGATGCAGATGCCGATTCCAGAACAGGTGCCGAGCAATCGCACCACAATCTTGGAGGCTTCGGCGTGTTTGAGGATGTTCTGCAAAGACTCCTGCATGACGCGGTACAGACAGGTGGCGATATCGATCGGAATGACCTGCGGAACAGCTCGCAATTTGAATTGCGTCGAGAGTCCTGATCGTCGACGGAACTCATCGATGTGGTCATGGATTGCAGCCTCCAAGCCTATATGTTCGAGCTGTGGAGGATGCAGTCGGTACGCGAAGCTATGCACGTCGTCGGCAAGCTGGCCGGCTGCTTCCTGCACGGCGCGTAGGCGCGGCAGCAACGCCGTTTTGGGACGGCACATCTGTTCGAGCGAGCCCACATCGACCGCCAGGGCGGCCAGTCGCTGGGTCATATCGTCGTGGAGTTCTCGAGCAATCCGTTGTCGCTCCTGATCCTGCGCCTTGAGCAGTTTAGTGGAGAGGTCTTGCAAACGAGCGTGGTACCGTTCCAATTCACGCTGCTTCTGTCGGAGTATTTCCTCCGCCTTCTTCCGCTCCGTGATGTCTCGGACAATGGCCGAGCATCCGATGATCTGCCCCTCGATCGTCTTGACCGGAAAGATCGTCAGAGACACCGGAACGAGGGTCCCATCTTTTTTCTTTCGTTCGGTGACAAGGTCTTGAATCAGGTCCCCGTTCAACGCCTGTGCCACGGTCGCCTCGACTTCCCCGATACGGTGGGCCGGGACCAGCAGATTGATCGATTGCCCAAGAATTTCTTCAGCCGAGTACCCAAACACTCGTTCGGCTGCTGGATTCCACGCGACCAACAGGCCATCCTTGATGTTCATGATCGGATCAGTCGACGACTCGACGATAGCGGCTAGGCCACGTATCTTCGATTCCGCCCGCTCCCGTTGCCGAGCCTCTTGCTGCAAGATAGCTTGAATTCGTTCCAGCTCAAAGGTGCGATGGGCGAAGAGTTTCCCGCCCCACAGGCTTGCCCAGAGGGTGAGCAGCGCAATACACCGATCCGGGATGGAAAAGACGAAGAGGTCTCCGGACGGCGAACCGACGAAGCCGATGAGGATCAGTGCGGAGCACAGCCCGCCCATGATAAATGCAAACCGCCATCCTCGCCGCCAGAGACAGGTCAGACAGAGCGGTACATAGAGCATGTAAACGGCAAAGCCAAGCGGAGTGATCCAGTCGAGCCCAAAAATGACAATGGTCGTGAGGAGCAGTTGCAACGGAACACGAGGGGGTGGCGAAGTAGTCGTGAGATCTGCATCGTGTCCGCGCGATGCAGAGGCCAAGAACTCGTTCCGGCGGAGCGTGGTAAGGAAGCTCATGTTTCGGTTGAAACTCGGACAGACATAATCCAGCGCATCTGAGTCGTGGTCGTCCTTATCAGGAGGCAACCTCGACGCGTGTCGATAATAATGTTTCCGAACCGAATTGGCAATGGCGGATCGGGCTTCGTGAGAGACTCCCCGCTTCAGGTCATGAAAACTCGAAGGGGTTGGTCACGACCGAATGTATGGAGATGGTAGCTCCCGCCCAAACTACCTGCTCGCACATTCCACAACGTGGCCCAACCTACCGGATTCTTCGACGAGGTGTGTCAGACCAGGACGATGACTAACTCCCTGTCGCCGATCAGCGCATCGTATGCGGTCGGGTTCATCTCAAGGACTGGTTCACCGTGACCTCCGACCATCAACAGGGTCGTGGCAATGACGGACGCTTCGTAGTGAGTCTGTCGAACCATGAACAGAACCAGTTGAAAGCACTTGCCTTTCGAAAAGCGCAGGGCGAGCAGCTAATGTCAACGTGCGAATGAATCACCTCATTATGTAGAATTCGGCACTAGCGGAAGGACATTTTTCACTTGACTGAGACTAAAGAGCTCTAGTACATGGTAATGCTTATAAGTTGGATTGCTTAGAGTCGAATAGCTCTATTCGTTTAGGAAAAGGAATGGGGCTTACGGGGCGAAGCTATGGCCCTTTGAAAACCAGGACCGTCGTATTGGCCGTGGTGCGCTGCGGAGAAGTAATCGGGCTCTAATGAAGAAATCAGAACTGGGTTGAGAAAAGTTGTCGACAGGGTGAGGCCAAGCGCAATCTGTCGGCCGCACCGGATTACGGAGCAACCTTATGCCGCTGAGGAGCGCCGATCAACGATCGCAGCGGCATGATCATCCTGCGGTTACGCAACCTTGAATTGATAGTCTTCAGCGCAGATCAACTCCAGCGAATCTTTCTCTTACTCTGCTACGGTGTATGTCGCCATTTCGGGGACTCATCACGGATCTCGGCGTTGTTCAGAAAGGACGTATCCAGCCATGTATCGAAGCGGTTGGTACTTTCTACTAGGGTGGCGTTGCTCATCAAGCTGAAAGAAGCAGGAATGAACACCTGCAGAATCGCATCAAATGTCCTTCACTTCCGATCGGCACGAATACAGATTCAGAGACCTCTCAAGACGAGAATTGAACCTTTGAACAATTCGGAATCGTTCCGGGTTCATACGATTCAATCATTTGCCTGGACCATAGGTCTCCTCTCAACCTTGACAGCAGTGGAAATGCCATTGGCGCAGCAATCGGAGACACCCAACACGTCTTCTGTCAGTAGTGGGGCCATTTTCGGAGCATCGGGGACAACGTTTTTATCGCAATTCGCCAATCCCGCGATCCTCGGATCTCTCTACTTGACCCCGCAATGGCCCATGACGGGATACTATCCCATCTTCCCAGGAAGCCTGTCCCAGGCCCTCCCCAGTGATGGGGTGCGAGTGGGACCGCTTCGATTGCACCCCCACATGGGGGTCGCCCAGATGTACACCGATAATGTATTCAGGACCAACAGCAATAGAACCAGCGACTTTCTGACCACGTTGTCACCGGGTATCCAGGCCCGACTGCCGTTCGGAGGATTGCACTCCCTCCTCATCGATTATCGGACCAATCTTCAATACTATTCACGCACGTCGTCGAATGATGTGCAGGATCAGACTGCCGTCGGAGCGGTCAAGTTCGACTTCCCCGGCGGCCTCAAAATCGATCTTCAAGGCGAGCACAGGCTCGGACATGATCCCAGAGGGTCTGCCGTGGACAATGTGAATATACAACGTCTCGGAGTGAACAAATGGACCGCCGATGGTTTTTCGGGTCATGCCGAATATGTTGGGGCGCAGTCCAGCGTGGGACTGCATGTGCAGACGTTTCGCTGGCAGTACCTCAATAACAACCAGGGCCCTATTCGAGATCGACTGATGAATAGAGCCGACTTGATGTTCTCCCGTAGCGTAACGGACAAACTGTCTCTGCGGGCTATCGTTGGCGCCCAGCAATCGCTGTATGACCAGAACAAGAATCTGGACAATGTCATCTATACCTTCAGTGGAGGAGGGACATGGAATGTCAGTGAGGTGACGTCCGGAGAAATTCTAGTCGGGTATCAGTATGTGCAATTTACTCGTGCACAGGTCGATCAACCTCCTCCGCTGAACCAGTTTTTCAGAGACAAAGATACGTACTCGAACCTCTATGCCATGGGACGGCTTCATTGGCAGGCGACCCCGCTGTTAAAGATCACGTTACAATTGTTCAGGTCGGTCCAACAGACCGTTGCGAGCGGCTCGCTATTTTATACGGCGACCGGTGTCAATCTGACGGCGAAACATGAGGTGACCGAGCGCATCACGGCAACGATCAACTTCGGATACGAGCACGACAATTTTCAAGGTGTTCGAGATACAGCCAGCGGGTCTGACCGAGATGAGGACTTACGGAATGTTGCAGTCGGAGTGAATTACCAAGCGGTCAAATGGGTGGGGCTCGGCGCCCAATATATTTTTGAGGACCGACACTCGACTCTGCCTCAGTTTACCTACCAAGCAAACACCGTCATGCTGTTCGCACAAACGCTCTTTTAGTCCATCAATTGAATCCTTCTGTGCCTCACTGAATGGGGATGTGACATGACTCGCGATGACGGCAGTCGCGTACTGCAATCAGTCGACAGCGATAGCCGCGAAACGGTCCTTACTGAATATGCTGCTGCCTGTCGGCGCCGTATCTGGTTGATTGTCGCGATGATGGTTGGATGTGCAGCGGCTGCGGCAGTCTGGTCATTCATGCAGTTACCGCTGTACCAGGCAAAAGCAACCGTGGTCGTCGAGCAAGTAGGGTCGAGAGGGTTTGAATACGATCGAGACTACCGCCAGAGCGATCTTTCCCCAGAATACTTTCAGACACAGTTTGAATTGATGAAGAGCCATTATGTGTTTCAACGGACGGCGGAGCTCCTTCATATATCCGAACAGTCGGAATACCAACGCAAGCCATCGATCCTATCGTCAATGATAGGCGATCTATCGTCGATGGTGGGTGATAGGCTGCCTGCGTCTATGACGAATGTGATAGAGCCGGAAGGGAGCGCCGATAAAGACGTTCCAGGAGAAGGTGATGAGCGATTGTTGAAGCGGTTTGCTGAGGCGATTGAAATCGTGCCGATTCGAGGTGCGCGACTGGCACATGTGATCGCCACTTCTGGCGACCCGGAATTTGCTGCTCGTATCGCCAACACGCTGGCGTCGACCTACATTGAACGCACTCAGGAGTTGAACGCCCTCTCGAAGGAAAAGGCTGCTGAGTGGTATACCACGCATCTCGACGAGCTGCGCAAGAAGGCCGAGACTTCTCAACAGGCGTTGTACCAGTTTCGTGTGAAGCATGGGTTGATGGGAGGGCGTGAGCAGCAAACAGCGAGGGCCCACACGAACACAGAGCTGGACTCGGAACTTGTCAGAGCCGAAATGAAGCAGGCTGAGGCGAAATCTCGTCTGGAACAAATTGAATCGGTGTTGCGCAACCGGACCGACCCGGATGGAGTCGACACGATCGACTGGTCGAGCTTGGATGCTTCGACCGAAGTGCTGAGTTCGACGCTGATTCAAACGTTGAGGGGGCAGGAAATTAGAGTCTCAGGTCAGGTCGCCGAGTTGGAAGAAACGTATGGTCCGCTTCACCCCAAGCTCATTCACACAAAGGCAGAGATGCAGGATCTTCGTGAACGAATCGAGCAGGAGGTGCAAAAGATATTCGACTCGGTGAAACAGGAATATGATGCGGCACGTGGACGAGTACGCGTGATCAAGGCGGCGGCGAGTCGCCATCGGCAAGAGAAAATCAAGCTCGAACAGTATGAAGTCGACTATGGAATCCTCGAACGAGAGGCCGAAAGCACACAGCATCTCTACGACATTTTTCTGAAACAGACGAAAGAGGCCGACCTTTCGGCGGGATTGCGTAGTGCCAACGTCTATCTCGCTGATCCGGCAGTTCCGAACACCATTCCCGTAAAGCCAAAGAAACAGTTAAATATCGTCTTGGGACTTCTCGTCGGGCTCATGACGGGGGTTGGACTGGCTCTTTTCTTGGAAGGCCAGGACCGGACCTTGAGAGGACCCGATGATTTAGGACGGTATCTGCCGAAGGTCTCCCTCCTCGGTGTGATGCCGCTCCTGCCGAAAACCAAAACGGGAGAAGGCGTCCCCCTCCTCACAGGCCAATCCTCAGGCGCTGCGGCTGAACACGTTCGGATTATCAGGACCAGCGTCTTGCTGTCGAGACCCGATGAATTGCCGTCCTGTGTTCTGATCACCAGTGCGGGAGAAGGCGAAGGGAAGACGACGCTCTCGGTGAATCTCGCGATCGCGCTGGCCCAGCTGGAAAATACGCGTGTCGTACTGATCGATGCGGATTTGCGAAAACCAGCTAACCGATACGCTCATGGAATTCAGCGCGAAGGTATTGATACACAAGGACTCACAAGTTTTCTGGCTGGAAGAGCCACGCTGAGGGAGATTATGTATCGGACCGATCTGGACAACCTTTCGGTTATTCCTCGCGGGGAGCGTCCATCAAATCCGTCGGAACTGCTTCACTCGAAACAGTTGAGACAGCTCCTGAATCGATGTCGAGAGGAAGGGTATTATGTGATTCTGGATGCTCCCCCGGTGCTCCCCGTGACCGACTCTGTGATCCTCGCCTCGCAGGTCGATGGTGTGCTGGTGGTGGCCAGTGCGGGGCAGACCACCCGTGAAGCCTGTCGATCGGCGATCGACCAGCTGACGAGTGCAGGAGGGAAAATTCTGGGCATTGTTCTGCAAAAAGTCCCAGTCCCCATGAGTGCGTACCACTCCTATAAGGGTGAGAAGTCCGAAACGAACGGCATGCCCTGGTAAGCCGCTTCACGGCAGTCATCCTGTCAGTCCTGGAGGGGGGAAGTCTACACGCGAATAACGGAGGATGTGGCCGGCTGGCGCTCAGAACGCGTTGAATTGGACACCCCTTCCGTGGTTCGACCGTTGGTAGTGAACCATGCATGACGTACTGCAAGTAGGTCTTCAATGGTGGGATACGTGGAAGGCGCGATCTATCAATCGGCGGATCTTGAGCGCGTTGGTGACTGTCGGTACCCTCACTGTCCTGGCCAAAATTGCCTCTGCCGGAAAAGATTTGGTGGTGGCCTACCAATTTGGGGCCGGCGATGAACTCGACGCGTTTCTCATGGCGTTTCTGATTCCATCATTTGCGATCAATCTGATCAGTGGCTCGCTCAATGCGGCGCTCATTCCTACCTATATTCAGGTACGAAAACAGGAAGGAATAGTGTCGGCCACGGATCTGTATGCGAGTGTTCTGACCGGCAGTGTCGTGCTCTTATCGGTGACGTCACTCATCTTGTTTGCCATAGGCCCGTTCTTGCTTCGGATGGTGGCCATGGAATTTTCTGAAGAGAAATTTGCGCTGACGGTGTCGTTATTCAACACCTTGTTACCCTGTCTCCTTCTCATCGGACTTGCCACCACCTGGGGGGCGATACTGAATGCGCACGAGCAATTTGCTCTTGCCGCCATCGCTCCTGCCATCATGGCATGTGTGACTATTCTGACCCTTTTGGTATTCTCTCACCCTGTGAATATTCATACGCTTGCTGTTGGCGTCGTTGCCGGCACCGTATGTCACGCTGCACTCCTCGGATGGGGGGTGGGTCGAGAAGGGCTCCGGCTTCGGCCCGGATGGACCGGTGTCACGCCAGCGTTGAAAGCGGTCTGGCATCAGTATGCTCCCATGCTTGCAGGGGCTGCCTTGATCGGCGGTACAGAAGTGATCGGACAAATCATGGCTGCGTCGTTGGGATCGGGGAGTGTGTCGATTCTGTCGTACGGCAACAAGGTGCCCATGCTGTTACTCGGGGTAGGGTCTATGGCTGCGAGCACGGCGATACTGCCGTATTTTTCACAGATGGTCGCTGCACATCAGTGGGTTGAGATACGACAGACGCTGCTCACGTATGCACGACTTACCGCGGCCATCACGATTCCGCTGACGGGTGTATTGGTGACATTCTCCGAACCCCTTATTGAGGTCTTATTCCAACGTGGGGCGTTTACGGCTGTCCATACCCACCAGGCGGCATGGGTTCAATCCCTCGCGCTCTTGCAGCTCGTTCCATTCGCCTTGGGTATTCTTGCCGTGCGGTTGCTCTCGTCTCTCAAGGCCAACCACATCTTGATGTGGAGTTCGGCCATCAGCCTGGTCCTCTCGATTGTTTTAAACTACGTCTTTATGCAACTCCTCGGTGTCGCCGGGATTGCGCTGGCGACGAGTCTGATGTACCTCGTCTCGATGTGTTTTCTCTATATCATGGTGTTTCGACAACTCCGGTTGGAGAGTGCCGGGGTTTCCCCCTACCGTGCCTCCTAAAGTCTGCAACCTCGATGCGCATCACACTGGTCATTTCGACATTCACGGCTGGAGGAGCGGAGCGGGTGATGACCCTTATGGCCAACTATTGGGCGGAGAGGGGAGATGACGTGACCGTCATCACCATCAGCGCGCAATCTAACGATTGGTATCAGCTTCATCCTCGTGTCACACGGGTGGGGTTAGACGTCTTATCTCACTCGGCACATCTTGGCCAAGCAATACGTGATAACGTTCGGCGAATCGTACGGCTGCGCCGGGCATTACGTCGGACACACCCTCACGTGATCGTCAGTTTTCTCGGTACAACCAATGTGCTTACGCTCATCGCGAGTTTTGGCCTTGGCACTCCCGTTGTCGTCTCCGAGCGCAATGATCCCCGTGAATATAGTATCGGCTTGGCGTGGAGTCTCATGCGGTCCGCAATCTATCGGCATGCTGATGCGGTCGTGGTGCAATCATACGCGATACGCGATTGGGTCTTGAAGCTCCCGGGAATAAAGGCCACCTACGTTATTCCAAACCCGATTCGTCCAAGAGGCATTGAATCCGAGCAAACTTCGAGACCCCACACTTCCACTCATGCCATCGTCGCCATGGGGCGGTTGGTTGAGCAAAAGGGATTCGATCTCCTGGTTGAGGCGTTTAGCCGATGTGCCACGAAGCATGCTGATTGGTCGTTGGTGATTCTCGGTGAAGGTCCACAGCGTTCCAGGTTGGAGTCCGTGGCCTCTGATTTGGGGATTGGAGACCGGGTCCATTTAATTGGGCAGGTTCGGGAGCCTGACACCATTCTGAAAGGAGCCGACCTCTTCGTCTTATCGTCTCGGTATGAAGGGTTTCCAAATGCATTGGTCGAGGCGATGGCCTGTGAGCTTCCGGTCGTAAGCACCGACTGTTCCAGCGGTGGACCGCGCGACATCATCCGCGATGGGATCGATGGCATACTGGTTCCCCCGAAGGATGTGGCGGCCTTAGCCGTTGCCATGGACCGGTTGATGGCGGACCACAAGGAACGCCAGCGGCTTGGAAAGCGAGCAGTGGAGGTCGTCGAGCGCTTCAGTATGAACAGAGTGATGAAGTTATGGGACGATCTACTGACTGGTGTCGCAAGCCCCTCTCATGTGTGAAGAAGGTTCGACGTCATGGTGACCGTTATGTGTGAGCCAAAGCGTCACATGAACATTCTTTTTCTTGTCCGTTCTCTAGACTACGGCGGAGCGGAACGGCAGCTGGTTATTTTGGCTCGTGAACTTCATCAACGCGGACATAAAGTCTCTGTTGCTGTGTTCTATCCTGGCGGCCCGCTGGAATCATATCTGAAGGACGCCTCGGTCCGGATCATTTCCCTGGAGAAGCGAGGACGATGGGATGTCGTGGGGTTTCTCGTACGACTGATCAGGACGGTGCGCTCAGAACGGCCGGACGTGTTGCACGCTTATATTGTCGACCTCATGACCGTATTCGTGCAACCGTTTCTGCGCTCGATGAAGATTGTCTGGAGCATTCGCAGTTCCAACATGGACTACAGCCGCTACGATTGGCTGTGTGGCGCGAGTTATGCCCTGAGTTGCTGGTTCTCCAAGTCTGCAGATCTGATCATTTCGAATTCGTATGCCGGCCGTCAAGACCACATCGCAGACGGCTATCCGGCCGACAGAACTGTTGTGATTTCAAACGGCATCGATATCAACCGGTTCTTCCCAAACGTGGAAGCGCGCGAGCGGATGCGGATACAGTGGGGAGTAGGAAAGGACGAAGTCGTGATTGGTCTTGTGGGCCGACTGGATCCGCAGAAAGATCACGAGACATTCCTACAAGCCGCGGTGCTATTGCGACAAGAAAAGACTCAGGTGCGTTTTGTATGTGTGGGAGACGGTCGGTCCGACTACAGAACTGCGCTCCAAGACCGTGCACAAAGGCTGGGGTTATCCGACTGCGTGATGTGGGTTGGTGGGCAATCGGAGATGCCTCATATCTACAACGCACTTGACGTACTGGTGAATTCCTCCTCGTACGGGGAGGGGTTTGCGAACGTGCTTGGTGAGGCCATGGCCTGCGGAGTCCCCTGTGTGGCGACTGATGTGGGGGATTCAGGTCTGGTGATCGGAGATACAGGGCACCTGGTACCGCCCAAGGATCCGGCTGCACTCAAAACTGCCATACTCCGAGTCTTAGCTCGCCAGCCGGTTGCAGCAGAAATTCGCCGACGCATTGTTGAGCACTTTTCGGTAGAGAATCTTGTTCATACGACTGAGCGGACGCTCTTGACACTGTGGCATCTGCCGACCAGCCAGTCCATCACGTCACAAGAGCATGCTCCTGTTGATGGCCAATGCAAAACGTTCAAAGTAATGTGATGACAAACTCTCTCTTCCGCGACGTCTTAGCGGTGAGCGCAGTTGCGATCTTCTACAGCAATCTACATGAATACCTACATAGGACCTACGAGGTCGTGGTGCCATGGCATTGGGTTCTCGCTTTTCTTATCCTATCTCTACCGCTACTGGTCAGACAGGTGATGACGTCCGAAATTCTCAGGCTCCCGATCGTGGTGTGGTGTTTTGGGTATCTCTGGGTCACGATAGTCTGGTTCCTGTTAGGGGCACAGTCGGACATGGCCTGGCAGGAAGTACGATGGCGGATCTTGGCCATATTTGAAATTCTTGGCTTCCTCGCGGTTTTTATGGATGGTAGGGCGCACCTGATTGCGCGACTCACGCTTGTAGTCGCGGTACATGTTGCGGTGATGGTCAATATCTTTGAACTCTTTGCTCCCAACACCTTCAGCAATGTGTCTGGACGCTCTGCCGGCTTGTATGTGAATGCGAATATGTCTGCGGAAGCACTCGTCCTTGGAATGATTCTCGGCACCACGGCGCTACCCTCTTGGTATCGCGGGGCGTTCATTTTCCTCACCGGCGTTGGTGTGTTTGTGACCTATTCTCGGGCGGGCCTGATCGGGTGGCTGATTGCTATAGGAGGGCTGATGCTGGGACGGTGCGTAGACGCAAGGCATTTGGTTCGGATAGGTCTTGTGGCGGTCGCTCTCCTCAGCCTTGTGTTGCTGCCGAAAGCCGATCAGATTCTCACCGCACTGGAAAGGGCTGGCACATTGAATGCGGACACGCAGGAACGACTCGCCTGGTTCATGGATCCACTCGGGGTGGATGATAAATCCGGCTGGTCACGCAAGTCTGTTGCCCGGGAAGCCTGGGAGCGGGTGACCGAACGGCCGTTCTTTGGTGGTGGAACCGGCTCAGTACATAAGGGGCTCGATATACCACCACATAATCAGTTTTTGTCGCACATGATCGATCATGGCCTTGTTGGTGCGATTCTCATGCCGCTGCTCCTGCTGGTCTTGATCTGGCGGAATCAGGGCGCAAGCCGACGAGTTGCCCTCATCTTCTGCGGTGCCACATTGTGGTTTAGTTTTTTTACACACACGTTCCTAAATAATGCGCACAGTCTTCTCCTTATCGCGATGGTAGCGGCGCCAGTATCACTACATGTCCGTCGGAGAGACCAAGCGACCCAAGGCGACCTGATTAGCAATTCAGATCAGGGTAATCTTATGAAAACGTGGATGCCTTCCCTGCGATGACTCCCTGAGCCTCGGCGGATCTTGGATCATGTCGAAGAACCACATCCTGTTCGTGATATTCGGGGGCGTTCTGTTCGGGCTCATGATGGTCGAACTTGGGTTACGAGCGGTTGGTATTTCCTATCCAAACTTTTCCCAATTCGATCGTGAGCTAGGGGTTTCGCTACGTCCACAAGCTGAAGGATGGTTTAAGAGAGAAGGGGAGGCCTTCGTCCGAATCAATTCGACGGGACTTCGTGATCGTGAGCATGCCATACCCAAGCCAGATCACGTGCTACGAATTGCGGTACTGGGAGACTCCTATTCCGAAGCGTTGCAGGTTCCGATCGAGGACACGTTCTGGGCGGTAGCGGAACGAGAGATCAAGGGCTGTGCAGCCATGGGTCATCGAGAACCCGAGCTGATTAATTTTGGGGTCTCTGGGTACGGTACGGCACAAGAATTGATCATGCTTCGTCATCGAGTCTGGACCTATGCGCCTGACATCGTCCTTCTAATGATCACTCCCAGCAACGACATTCGCAATAATTCTCGAGCCCTGGAGAAAGACGGCAGGAGGCCCTATTTTGTCCTGAAAAACGGGCTTCTCGTAGAAGACACGTCTTTTCGTAATGGGATCGGATTCCGGCTACGTTCGTCGTCATTGGGACGAACAGTCACCGATGTGCGTGACTCGTTGAGAATATTCCAATTAACGATCGAAGCTCTCCGGCGGATAATGCAACCGAATCGTGCGACCCATGAGCAGTCAGACCTCGTTGGTCAGGTGGCGGATGAAACCAGCAGATCCGGACGGCGAGGCGAGGATCCACCATGGCTGCAAGGAGAAGCTGGTCTGGATATGGAAACATACGCGGAGCCGCAAGAGTCGGTCTGGAAAGAGGCTTGGCAAGTAACGGAGGATCTCATCAAGCTGTTGCATGCAGAGGTGGAAAGCAGAGGCAAAGGATTCATGGCCATCACAGTGAGCAGTGGCCCTCAAGTAGGTCCGGATCGAGAAGCTCGCCGGGTATTAGAGCGCCGTTTAGGGGTATCGGATCTCTTCTATTCCGAGAATCGAATACGAGCCTTGGGAGAAGATCGATTCGAGGTTCTTGCTCTGGCTCCACTGTTTCAAGCGTATGCTGAAGAACACCGCATCTTTTTACATGGCTTCCCGAGTTCTGGCCTTGGTCTGGGACATTGGAATATCGCTGGACATCATCTGGCGGGGCAACTGATCGCTCAAGAGCTTTGCGGGCAACTCACCGGCTCACAGCCGACCTGAACACAGGTCACAGCCGGGTGAGCTGGTCTTATTCTCAAGCACAATGGGAGCAGCACTTCCTGTCACTCCTAGTGTGAAATTGTTAGATCCCTTGGGCTTTGTGGTGGAGTCCGATCAGTCGTAGTTTGGGACTGTATCCGGGCAACATACATATCTGTACGTCCACCAGCCTTTCCCCAATTGCTCGTAAACGCAATGAAGTTTCCATCACGGCTCACCGATGCCCGCGGTTGAGCGTCGTAATTATTGTCGATGACGATGCTCCAATGATGCGCAATCCGTCGCACTCGATTCGACCCATCCGTGGCGATGAAAACGATCTCATTATCAAATGGATTCACCACAGGTCCTCCGTTGATGTGGAACCGGGTCCCAACCATCCAAGCGTCGTCGCTGCCCGGCATGGCGAAATGATCTTGCTGGGTCGCATAGGACCATGAATCTCTCGGCAGCAGGAATGTTACCGAGTTCGGCGTCGCCAGGTTCCGCACGCACAGGCGCCGGGTATTGCAGCTAGTGCCGACTATCCCATTGCCCATCGCGCGATGACTGAACCACAAGAGGCTCTCGACTGTCGTACGGGTAGGGAGGCTCTGCAGATCCCACACATGCAGATCCTTGGTCGTATTGGATTTCAACGACACGAGATAGCGTCCGCTTTTGTCGATCTCGACTTCGTTAATCGACCCTTCATCGCTGACGTTGAGCAAAATGGTATCGGTGCTTCGCTTGTAGGCCATATAGCCCGTGCTCACCCCGTTATTATTGACGTAGTGAAAGGCAAAGACGTCGTCGTTGTCGCTCACGGACATCTGCGTAATATAACTGCCGACAAAATCGGCTCCAAAGTCACGGATCAGCGTATTCGTCCATGTCGTGCTGGATCCGTTTGGAATCGTGATTTCATAGAGCGCTTTGAGAGCCACCGCATAAAATTTGTTCGGGCTCGTACGCGACCACTGAGCCTCATACTCTCGCAATCCGGGAGGTGGATTGGCCTGAATCCGCCCATTCGAGCGGGTCATCAAGGCGGCGTTGAAGTCCCAGACCTTGAGCCGCTTGTACCCCACCTTACAGATCGCACGGATCTTCGTGTTATTGATGTTTAAGGGTGGCTCGTTGCTATAATCGTTGAAGCAGTTCGAAGAACTGTCACCGCTATCTGTTACCCGCAGGATGGTCGTTCCGAACGTGGGATCCGTCGCGATCGATCCGGCGGCGGGCAAGGAAGGTGGGGTAGCAGGCATCTGGTGTACATCCATATCTGAAAGAAATGCCCACGACGGCATGGCCCACAGCATTCCTAGCGGAACGAGATAGAGCACGCGCATAACTCGCCTCCGGTATTATCACGGCCGCCCGATTTCGCTCCATCAACGAATCCTTGATGGGAATGACCTTTACCGAGGCAACGAGCATGCCAGGCAGGGCCATGGGGGTGCGTACCACCCTATTCCGTATCTGGTGGATATTCCAGTTTGTTATTTAGGGAGTCACTAAATACAGGGCCGTCTTGTCCAACCGAGGAGGGAACCGTCAGTCGCGACGTACATTTCTGCGCAGAGAAACCTGAAAGGCGATGCAGCTTAGGGATCGAAATCAAGACTCTCGTCAGCCTGTCTCGTGGGCTGTTGCTCCCTTACCGGACAATTCGTGGGTTGGTGGGGGCCGCTCGTGTGGTCGCAGTTGTGGACTGGACCCGAACAAGATAGACGTCTTTGCGGCCGCTGGGGTTTCCCCAATTACTCGTAAAGGTAATGAAGTTTCCATCGCGGCTGACCGATGCCTTTGGTTGAGCATCGTAATTATTGTTCACGACGACACTGCGGTGGTGGGCGATCCGTCGCACTCGATTCGACCCATCCGTAGCGATCTGAACGATCTCGTTATCGAACGCTTGCAGCACAGGCCCTCCGGTTCGTGAATAGCGGCTTGCCGTCATCCAGGCATCACTGCCGCTGGGCATGGCAAAATGATCATCGTGGGTATAGTAGGTCCATGAATCTCTCGGCAGGATGAACGTCACGGTGTTTGGTGTCGCCAGATTTCGTACGCACAGCCGACGGTAATTACAGGCGCTGCCGACGATCCTATTTCCCATGGCGCGATGGCTAAAAGCCAGTGTCGCCGCGACTTGTGTTTGGGTTGGTCCGGCTTGCAGGTCCCAGATAGCTGTTATCCCACTTCTCCTTACTACGAGATAACGGCCACTCTTATCAATCTCCACTTCATTGAGACCGGTTGCGTTGGTCACCCTCAGGAGAATGGAATTCGTACTGCGTCTCCAGACGGCATAGCCCCCGGTATTGGACATCACAGCAAACACATCATCATTGTTTGACACGGAATGCTGTGTCACTCTGGTCGCACCGGGGAAGTCGGTCGTGAAATTGCGAAGGATTTTGTTCGTCCAGACGGTCGAGGTCCCATCGGGAATGGTCACTTCAACAAGATTCATTTGTGCGCACACGGTAAATTTGTTGGAAGTGGTGCGAGACCATTGTGGGAAATATTCTTGGGCTCCTGCTACTGGATTACTTTGAGTCCGTCCGTTAGAACGTGTCATCGTCGACGCATTGAAATCCCAGACCTTGAAGCGCTTAGGCCCAACAACTCGACATTGTGCCGCGACTTTGGTGTTGTTGACGTTCAGAGAGGGCATGTTCGAATAGAACGTCATGCAGTCACCGCTGCCATCCCCTGAGTCTGTCACACGTAGGATGGTGGATCCAAACACGTGGTCGGTTGCCTTCGAGCCTGCTGTGGGTAGGGAAAGCCCGGTCGACTGTGGATGTACAGCGGTATCGGTGAGAAATGCCCAACTATGCAGGGGAAGCAGTACCATCGATAAGAAGAACAGGACGGTCATATCGAATCCTTTCATGAGCTCACATATTTTGGTGCGTTTCCCGATGACGAACAGCATTGCCAAATGGATGCCGTTGATGAAGGCAATTTTAGTACCTGCTGGCACGTGACCTGACCAGTTTTCGTTAACCTATTGAATAGTTGTTATTTTATATAGTTCGGAACGCAAAACATATCAGGCGTATTCTTGTCGCACTGTATGCATGTATGGGGTGATGTGTGTGGATTGGCCTTCATGGTCATATCTGTCTGACTACCTAGGCTCGTGTACGGACACCCCAGATTCTGAAAGGTTGTGGCCCTCGTCGGCGCCTCTCGTCCTATCACGTGCGTCTCTTGAACAGTAGGAAAGTCCCATGACTCCAAAACGGATTCTGTTTCTCACGACTGGTCTGCATGCTGGAGGGGCTGAATTAATGTTACTTCGACTGCTCTCGCGCTTGGACCGCCACTGCTTCGTGCCATCAGTCATCTCACTTATCCAGCTCGGGCCGGTCAGTGAAAAAATTGAACAACTAGGAATTCCCGTTCGATCACTCGGGATGCAACCCGGCAAACCGAATCTAGCGTCCATTGGGCGACTTCTGTACTGGATTCGTCAGGACCGTCCACATGTCATCCAAACCTGGATGTACCATGCAGACTTACTCGGGGGTGTGGCAGCTCGATTGGTAGGGCACATTCCGATCGCGTGGGGAGTCCGGCATAGTGACCCGCGTACTCAGGGGTATGGTCCGTTGACAGTGCCCACGGTCAAGCTCTGCGCTCGATTGTCCCGCTGGATTCCCAAACGGATTGTCTGTTGTTCTGAGGCGTCGCGTGAGGCTCACGTTGCCTTTGGCTATACAGCCGACAAGATGGTGGTCATCCCCAACGGCGTCGATCTGACAGCATTGAAACCCGATCCTGACGCACGCCGTGCGACTCGACATGCTCTCGCTATTCCCACCGAGGTCCCCGTAATCGGTCTGGTCGGAAGATTTCACCCTCAGAAGGACCACAAGAACTTTGTGCAGGCAGCCAAACTTATTTTCTCAAAGCGACCATCAGTCCATTTTGTACTCTGCGGCGAAGATGTGACCTGGGACAACCGAGAACTTGCCGCGTGGATTGATGATGCCGGCATTCGCAGGAATTGTCGTCTGCTGGGACGGCGTGAGGACGTGCCGCAACTGATGGCCTCGTTTGACCTGGCCACGTCCTCGTCCTGCTTCGGTGAAAGTTTCGCCAATGTGGTCAGTGAAGCGATGAGTTGTGGGGTGCCTTGTGTTGTGACGGATGTTGGTGATTCAGCGCACATCGTAGGGCCGACCGGCATTGTGGTTCCCCCGCGAGATGCGACGGCATTAGCGGGAGCCTGGGAACAGATGTTTGATCTTGGTCGAGAACAGCTTCTCCGGACAGGATTGCAGGCGAGACAACGGATTAAGGACCATTTTGATTTGCCGGATATCGTCGATCGCTATCAAGCGCTGTTTGAAGACCTTGCAATCTTACCTGCCGCTTAAAGTGGCCACCAATCAATCTGGCCAGATTCACGAGCCTTTGCATTGAATTGAACGGAGTGACGCGTCGTTATGTGTGGCATCGCAGGCTATTGTGAGATTGTTCCTCGCAGTAGGAGAGAGGAGCTGGAAGTGACAGTTGCGGCCATGGCTGCCACATTGCACCATCGAGGGCCGGACGATTCGGGGGTCTGGACCGATCCATCTGCCGGTATCGCGTTGGCTCATCGCCGTTTGTCGATCTTAGACCTTTCTCCGCTCGGTCATCAGCCGATGCACTCGGACTCAGGCCGCTACGCACTTAGCTACAACGGCGAGATCTACAATTTCAGGGCCCTACGCAGCGAATTGGAATGCCTTGGACATACGTTTCGTGGCCATTCGGATACCGAGATCATGCTTGCTTCATTTTCACAGTGGGGTGTTCATCAGGCCGTCCAACGGTTCAATGGCATGTTTGCATTTGCCGTATGGGATCGTGACGAGCGCCGGCTCCTCCTGGCTCGTGACCGATTTGGTGAGAAGCCGTTGTACTACGGGTGGATGGGGAAGACATTCATGTTTGCGTCGGAACTCAAGGCTCTGCGGGCGCATCCGGACTTCGAAGCCAATATCGATCGAGATGTGTTGGCGCTCTACTTTCGCCACGGCTACATTCCCGCTCCCTATTCGATCTATTGTGGTATCTCAAAGGTCTTGCCTGGAACGATCTTGACGGTGGATCCGGAAGCAGGTTCCCCTCCAGACTCCATACCCTATTGGTCCGTTCGAGCTGTCGCCGAACAGGGTAGCGCAAATTCTTTCGCTGGTACGGAGACGGAAGCCATTGCGCACTTGGATCACTTGTTGAGAGATGCGGTCAAACTTCGGATGGAAGCGGACGTGCCGTTGGGCGCGTTTTTGTCCGGGGGTATCGATTCTTCGGCCATCGTCGCGCTCATGCAGGCGCAAAGCACGCAGCCTGTCCGGACCTTCAGCATCGGGTTTCACGAGGCGGCCTATAACGAGGCAGACTATGCCAAAGCGGTGGCGAAGCATCTTGGAACACATCACACCGAGCTCTATGTGGCCCCTGAAGAAGCCATAGCGGTCATCCCCAGACTTCCCACACTCTACGACGAGCCGTTTGCCGACGCCTCACAAATACCGACGTTTCTCGTTTCTCAACTGGCTCGCCGCGACGTGACGGTCTGTTTGTCGGGGGATGCCGGGGATGAGCTGTTTGCCGGCTATGATACCTATCTCCACGGAGTACGTATTTGGAAACTGATTGGCTGGTGGCCGCGATCTCTGCGGCTGTTGTCTGGAAGAGGATTGACTGCGTTGTCGTCGGCGCCATGGGAGTTTCTGCTTCGAATGGTCGAGCCGATCTGTCCGAAGGGCCTCCGGCTGCAGCACCAAGCTCTTCGGCTCAAAAAACTAGCGGAGCTTCTCCCAACGGACTCTGTCGAAGCCATGTATCGGGGGATCATCACGCATTGGGATGTTCCAGACTCAGTGGTTATCGGGTCGTCGGAGCCTCCGACGGCGTTTACCGATCGGACCCAGTGGGGAAGGATTTCCGGCGTCCTCCGTCGGATGATGTACACCGACTTGATCACGTATCTGCCGGACAACATCCTCGTGAAAGTGGATCGCGCCAGCATGGGGGTGGGTTTGGAAGCACGCGTGCCGCTGTTGGATCATCGCGTGGCCGAGTTTGCCTGGCAACTTCCGGTCTCCATGAACGTTCGCGACGGACGAGGCAAGTGGATTCTCCGGCAAGTACTCTCCCGGTACGTTCCACCCACTCTGACCGAGCGACCGAAGATGGGGTTCGCTGTGCCAATCAGCGCATGGCTACGCGGCCCCCTGAAGGACTGGGGCGAAGCACTCCTGGATAGAAGGCGATTGAAAGATCAAGGATTCCTGAACCCGGACCTCATTCGAGGCAAATGGTGCGAGCATCAATCCGGGAAGGAGGACTGGCGTATTCTGTGGGACGCCCTCATGTTCCAAGCCTGGTTCGATTCCCAACAGCGACCCATGCGATCGGGGGTGGAGGTGGCATGCAGTCTATGAAACACAGGGCATCTGATTTCGGTATCACGTGTGACAGATGAGGAGAGATCGACATGGGAGAGCCGCTCCGTCACGATATTGCTGTTCCACTGAGAGTCATGGTTTTGGCCTATCTGTTACTGGTTGGACAGGCGGCCCTGCTGCTCTGCTCAGATGAGACAGTCGTCTGGTTGGGCATGGAGGATGGTCCGATCGAGAATATGGGGGCGCTCAGTTTTCTGCTCGCCAGTATCCTCTTTTTGATAGCCGCGTATCGCTCATCGAAGCTTCCAGGAGAATCCAGGGCCAACTATTTTGACAACCCTCTGGCGCTCTTCAGCCTCGGGATGCTCTGCTTCATCTGCTTTGGTGAGGAAATCAGTTGGGGCCAGCGACTCTTTGCCTATCCCGTTCCGGATTGGCTCAAGGACATCAATCGACAAGATGAGTGGAACCTACACAATCTTGCCTGGTTTCATGGGCAGACGGCGGAGGGTGTTGAAAAATCATTCTGGGCACGTCTGCTCGTCATGGACCGCCTCTTGGCTGCTTTTCAGCTTACACTGTGCACGTTGGTCCCGATATTTAGCGCCTACAGTGCAACTCTCCGTACCTGGGCGGCGCGTATTGGGCTCCCGATTGTTCCCTGGTGGATCGCCGGCCTTGTCCCGGTACACATTGTTACGACGCAGGCGCTTTACGTGATTGTGGGCGAGAACATCATCATGGGCGATACGCTCGATGAAACCAAGGAAAGTCTGCGGGCCGTGATCTTCCTCACAGTCGCCATCTGGGCGTACAGATTGACCAGTGCCACCTCGTTCGTAGCTATGGAGCAGGGTCTTTCTGATAGAAGTCACGTATTTAGGGCGAGACTGTAGCCACCGCAACGTGTTACGCCACATGCGCTTGTAATCTCATCAACAGTATCTAGCGTGCCGCGACTCTGGTCTGGATGAATTGAATGTCGACAGACTCTAGCGTTGTCTGAGCGTAGTGGATGATCATGCGTTCTCGGCGCTGGCCGAAATGTGAAGAGGAGGGGAATTATGAATCATATTCTTGGCATTTCGGCGTTTTATCACGATAGTGCGGCCTGCCTGATTCGCGACGGGGACATTGTGGCGGCGGCGCAGGAAGAACGGTTTACCCGGAAGAAACATGATCCCGGGTTCCCAGCGCAGGCCGTGACCTACTGCTTACAGGAGGGCGGCCTGACCCTCCGGGACCTCCGCTATCTCGTGTTTTATGATAAGCCGCTGGTGAAATTTGAGCGATTGCTCGAAACCTACCTGGCCTTTGCGCCCAAGGGGCTCCAGTCGTTCGTTGCGGCCATGCCCGTGTGGCTCAAAGAAAAGCTGTTCCTTCGAAACCTACTCGCCAAGGAATTCCTCGCCCTGGCGCCAGGAATGACGCAATCGGAACTGCCTCAGCTCTTGTTCGGTGAGCACCATGAATCGCATGCGGCCTCGGCTTTTTATCCGTCGCCCTATGACAAGGCCGTCGTGCTCTGTATGGATGGTGTCGGCGAATGGGCGACCACCTCGGCCTGGCTCGGCGAAGGGAACAACTTAACCCCGCTCTGGGAGATTCCCTTTCCCCATTCACTAGGGCTCCTCTATTCCGCCTTCACGTACTACACCGGATTCAAGGTCAATTCAGGCGAGTATAAGGTGATGGGCCTGGCTCCGTATGGCGAACCGAAATATGTGAAGCAAATCTATGACCATCTCCTCGATCTTAAGCCAGACGGAACCTTTCACTTGAACATGGACTATTTTAACTACTGTACTGGTTTGACGATGACGGGGAATAAATTTGACGATGTGTTTGGCGGCCCTCCCCGGAAGCCCGAAAGTACGTTGACTCAACGGGAAATGGACCTGGCCCGGTCGGTCCAAGAGGTTACCGAGGAGGTCATGCTCCGGGTGACGAACACGCTCCATCACGAAACGGGCGTGGACTATCTCTGTCTGGCCGGTGGCGTCGCGCTCAACTGTGTGGGCAATGGGCGGATCTTACGCGAGGGGCCCTTCAAGGGGATCTGGATTCAACCGGCGGCGGGAGACGCGGGCGGGGCGGTCGGGGCGGCCTTGAGCGCGTGGTATCGCTATGAGGATCACCCGAGAGTGTCCACCGGTGTGGACCGGATGCGCGGGAGTTATCTGGGGCCGCGCCATACCAACGACGAGATTGAATCGTATCTCACACAGATCGCCGCGCCGTATGAACGGCTGGACGAGGAGCCGCTCTGTGAACGGGTTGCGCAGGATCTTGCTGAAGGCAAGGTGGTCGGGTGGCTCCAGGGCCGGATGGAGTTTGGGCCCCGCGCGCTCGGCGGGCGAAGCATCCTCGGAGATGCCAGAAATACGAAGATGCAATCCGTGATGAACCTCAAGATCAAGTATCGTGAATCGTTTCGGCCCTTTGCGCCGTCGGTCCTGCGAGAACGGGTCGCGGATTTCTTTGTGATGAACTCCGACAGTCCCTACATGCTGCTGGTGGCCCCGGTCGCAGAGAAACGACGCCTCCCGCTGCCGGCCAACCAGTCGGAGCTGTGGGGGATTGAGCTGTTGAACGTGCCACGGTCCGATATTCCCGCCGTGACGCATCTGGACTACTCGGCCCGCATTCAAACCGTCCATGAAGAGACCAACCCGCGGTATTACCGGTTGCTCAAGTCGTTCGAAGCCCTCACGGGCTATCCCGTGCTGGTCAATACGTCCTTCAACGTGCGAGGGGAGCCGATTGTGTCCACACCGGAAGATGCCTATCGCTGCTTCATGCGGACCGAAATGGACGTGCTGGTCCTGGAAAACTGTGTGCTCTATAAAACCAATCAGAAGCCTATGGAACACGATACCAACTGGCAGCAAGAATTCGCGTTGGATTAGGAGATCGCACGATGGAACGATCCAATCATCAAGCGACTGTCAAAGAGTTGCGCCAGTTCGGGCTCGTGGTCGGCGGCGTGTTTGCCGTGATCGGACTGTGGCCGTTGGTGGTTCGGAGTGAGTCCCCACGGGTGTGGGCGATGGCGCTCGGGAGCCTGCTCATGGTGTTGGGTGCGGTGGCCCCCCAGAGCCTGACACAGGGGCATGCGGGATGGATGAAGGTCGGTCACATCCTCGGCGCCATCAATACGAAGATTATCCTGGGGATTCTGTATTATCTGCTGATCACGCCGATGGGCCTGGTGATGCGCCTGATGGGGAAGGACCCGATGCAGCAGGTCTTGACGCAAGGGACGGACACCTATCGCATCCTGCGAGCTCCACGGCCACGCCAGCATATGCGAAACCAATTCTAGCATTCTCCTCAATAAAGGAGCAGGTATGGGCGAATTCCTGATGGAGTTGTGGGCGTTTATGAACGAACGCAAGAAGTTCTGGTTGTTGCCGATTCTTTTGGTGCTTCTCTTGTTTGGCACATTGATTGTGTTGACCCAAGGGTCCGCGGTCGCGCCATTCATTTACACGTTGTTTTAGGCTCCAAATGGAAAAACTTGTGGGCAACGAGCATTGAGTCGAATTAAACACACGTATTAAGAGTTCAGGCTTGGCCTGAACAGCACCGGTGTCCTCTTGAGTGCTGATAGTCGGCCTACTACATCGTTTCGGATCACGTCACGTCCTATTTTCTCTCTCGCAGACTGAGATCTTGATGACGGTTTCTCCCATAAGACTGATTCATGTGACCACTATTCCGCTATCACTCCGCTTTGTGGCTGGCCAAGCGGCCTATATGAGGGCCAGGGGATTCGAAAGCCATGCCGTCTCAGCTCCGGGGACAGCCTTGACAGAGTTCGCTACGGAGGAATCTGTCACGGTTCACCCGGTGCCAATGGCTCGGCGGATTACACCGCTCAGAGATCTTGTGGCACTGTTTCAACTGTGGCGGCTGTTCCGTCGCCTTCGCCCGCATATCGTTCATGCGCACACGCCGAAAGGCGGCTTGCTCGGAATGCTCGCGGCACGATTTGCAAGGGTTCCTGTCCGAATCTACCACATGCATGGACTGCCCTTTCTTACAGCCACGGGACTCACTCGTCGGATCCTTATGGCCACCGAAGCGGTCTCCTGTCGGATGGCCTCCCAGGTTTTCTGCGTCAGCCGCTCGGTACGGTCTCTGGCCGTCGATCTGCACCTGTCTCCTCCGGAGAAAATCCACGTTCTGTTGCAAGGGAGCTGCAATGGTGTCGATGCCGAGAGCGAGTTCAATCCAGATCGATTGAACGTCTCTGTGCGAAGTGAGGCCCGGCGCCGATATGGTATTCCGGCTGATGCCACCGTCATCGGATTTGTGGGCCGTTTGGCGCGTGCGAAGGGACTTGCCGAATTGGACTCTGCCTGGAGGATGCTGAGGCGCGAACATACAGATCTGCACCTCCTCCTCATTGGACCGGAGGAGCCCGGCGATCCGCCGCCACCAGGGTTGCTTGAACGGCTGCGAGAGGATCCCCATGTGCAGTGTGCTGGAGAAAACTGGGACACGCCCCCACTCTATCGTGCGATGGATATCCTGGTGTTGCCCACGCATCGTGAGGGCTTTCCACTCGTCTTGCTGGAAGCCGCAGCCATGAGAGTGCCGATCGTCGCCACGCGCGTGACCGGATGTCTGGATGCAGTGCAGGACGGCATCACGGGAACCCTTGTGTCAGCCTACGATCCGGACGCGCTTGCTGTCGGGCTACAGCGTTATGTGCGTGACCCTGCACTGCGCCGGCGGCATGGGGAGGCGGCACGGAAGTGGGTCCTGCGGGAATTTCGCCCTGAGGAAATCTGGCAGGCCGTGTATCACGAGTATGTGCGCTGTCTGCTCAGCAGAGGTTTGAAGCCTCACGGGGAGCATCCGTATGCACGGAATGCACGGAGCGAAAGCGAGCGGGCCGATCGCCCACGGGAGCAATGGTCATGATCTCGCGCGGGTCGATCGGTATTGACGGTTTGACTCCCTTTATGCCGCGACAATTCTCCATTGAACAACAACGCTGACCCGGCAGGTCTATCACAGACACGTGTCCTTCGATATACAGAGTAGTAAAGGCTGCGTCTCTTGGCTTGATTCAAGTTTTTTGGCGGTCTGCGCTCGCTCAACCGACGCTCGATGCCTCATCGAGCGCGTCATGAGAAGACAGATGGTGGTACACCCATCCGACATGGATCCAGACAGGCCCATCAAGGAAACAGCAGAATGACCCCTCCGGGCACCCGCATCACCAGACGAACCGTAATCGTGGGGGCAATTCTCGCCCTGTGCTTCAGCGTAGGTTGCTTGGAGCTGCTTTCCTATGCCTATCTGCGTGCAGCAGAAGGTTACGACGGGCATCATTTAATGATGCATCAATTTGATGATTACAAGAACATCCATCCGACCCCGTACTATCGGGACACCAGAGGCGTCACTCACAATGGACAGGGATTTCGCAGGGCCGAAGATGTCTCTCTAGCGAAACCCCCCAACACCTACCGCATCTTCCTTATGGGAGGATCGACTGCCTATGGCTTGGGTTCACTGTCTCCGAAAGGGCATCTCAAGTATCCGGTGCTTGGCAACAATGAGACCATCGATCATTACGTGGAGGAATTTCTGGACCGCAACATTCCGTCTCGTCGGTTTGAGGTGGTCAATGCCGGCATCCCCAGCCATTCCAGTCATCATCATTTGATTTATCTCAACCAGACGATCTTGAAGTATCACCCTGACATGATCATTTTTCTTGATGGTACGAACGACTATTATCCATGGGAGAAGGGGTATGATCAGTTCCGCGATTATCCATACCGGGAATGGTCGCACCTCTATCTGGATGAGCCTTCCTTCAAGGCGTGGATCAGCTATACCGGGTTCTGGCTCTATCGCAAGAGTCATCTGGTGTACCTCGCAGGGAAGAAGCTTCGCCCGCTCTGGTCGACGATCAAAAATGTTTCCCCCCAGCCCCGTCGTGAGTTGGATGTGGACGATGCCCTGCGGAATCTCGAAGAGAACGCCGAAACCAACTTCATCCGGATGGTTGAACGGAATGGGCTCGTCCTCCGACACGAAGGGGTTGTGCCTGTGTTCGCTCTTCAACCGGATCTGCTATTTGACCAGCACAAAGTGTTGACAGAGTTCGAGCAGGACCTGTTGGCCGAATTCATCAACGGGAAACCGGTCAACTATCGGCAGTTCAAAAACCGAGCACGGCCGATGGTCACTGAAAAACTCCGGCAGGTAACGGCCGACCTGGGAGCCTCATTCGTCGACCTGACCGACATCTTCGGAGGAGTCAAGGAAGATGCGTTTACCGATGATTGCCATCTCACTGCGCTCGCCAATAAGACCGTGGCCGAATACATCGGAGACCGTATCGTACCGCTGATCGTTGCGTCAGCGTCACCTGCACGTGACGCCCGTCACCCATGATGAACTGAAACGCGGGACGACCGTACCTGTATCTCAATTAGGCTTCGCCGACAGAGAGGAAGCGCTGAGTCCATCCGAAGCCAGTTGCTCCGAGCGTGGAAGAAGCTCTACACATGATCGCTCAGTTCATCGATCGCCGTGATACGAGATGGAAGGAGTTCTTACAGAGAACCCCCCATGATTTCTATGACTTGCCTGAGTATGCTGAGGTGGTTGCCGCTGAAGCAGGCGCGATGCCAGTGGCCTTCTACGCGGAATACGGATTGGCAACCTGTCTCATTCCCCTGCTTATCCGGACGATACCCGCAGCGCTCAAGGCACCACGGGTTTGGTACGATTGCGTTTCTCCCTATGGATACCCGGGCATTGTGCTGTCCCCCTCGCAAGAGGAGTTGCCCTCGTTCCTCGATGCGTTTTGCCGCATCGCAAGAGCATACGGAATTGTGACGGCCTTCCTTCGTCTCCACCCGCTCTTCCCGCTGGCGCAAGCCCCGCTGGAGAGATTCGGCCAACTGATTCAGCATGGGGCGACTGTGTACATCAACCTGTCTGAATCCAAAGAGCACATCTGGCAGCAGGTGTCGACGAATCATCAACGTGACATCAAAAGGCTTATTCGGTTGGGTTTCCATTGTACGCTTGATGATTGGAGCCGATTTCAGGAGTTCATCGTCTTGTATCATGCCAATATGAAACGGGTGGGCGCCAAAGAGGAGTACTTCTTTTCGCCGGACTACTTTGAGAATCTGCGGGCAAAGCTTGGGTCTCAGATACATCTTGTCTGTGCGTTGACGAGTGCCAATGAACTCGCGGCAGCCGGCTTGCTGATCGTCACCAAGGGAATCGCTCAGCATCATCTTGGGGCAACAGCCGCGCAGTACCAGCGCCGTTCGCCTTCGAAATTAGTCGTGGATTTCATGTGGCGCTGGGCTCAAGAGCAATCGTGCCATACGTTTCATTTTGGCGGTGGTGTAGGGGCCAGTGAAGATTCGCTGTTTCAGTTCAAGTCCGGCTTCTCTCCAATGCGGAGTCAGTTCTACAGCTATCGCATCGTTGTTGATGACGCGAAACACGCGGCGCTGAACCAAACTGCTAAACAGTTGGGATGTGTCCCTGCGTCTTCCGAGTTCTTCCCCGAGTATCGTCATCTGGAAAAGAAAAATGACCCGGTCCTGATTCTCGATGATCCCCTGATTGCATCGCACACCATGCAGCGCACAAATTGACCCTATCATGGACCCTCTGATCAACCCATCCCAGGTGACGATCACTCGCCTCTTTCCAGGGAAGCGCATGTTCGACTTGGTGGTGACCATCAGCTTTCTCCCGTTCCTTCTTCCGATCATCGGCCTTACGGCCGTGGCGACAGGGATGTTTCATGGTTGGCCGGTCTTGTTCGCGCAGAAACGTCCTGGGCTGTACGGTCGACCGTTTACCCTCTATAAATTCCGCACGATGACCACGACTTGCGGACCTGATGGGCAGCTCTTGCCCGATACGGATCGCCTCACGCGATTCGGTAAGCTAATGCGCAGCACGAGTCTGGATGAGCTTCCTGAACTCCTGAATGTTCTCAAGGGAGATATGAGCCTTGTCGGACCGCGGCCCCTCCTCATGGAATACCTGTCGCATTATAGTCCGGAACAGCACCGTCGCCATCTCGTTCCTCCCGGACTGACCGGTTGGGCTCAGGTGAACGGAAGGAACTTCGCCAACTGGCAGCACCGATTTCTTTTGGATCTGTGGTATGTTGATCATCGCTCGCTCTGGCTGGATTGTAAGATCATCCTGATGACGCCCTGGAAGGTGCTTAGGCGGGAAGGCATCATGCATCCTGACGACCCATCCTGGGAAGGTAATTTTAAGGGCACGCCGTCAGATCCACTCTCCCGTTAACGAGGTACTCACTGATATGGTGTGCGCTAGAATAATGTGATGAAATACAAAGAGAATCTGATATTGATCGGCGGAGGTGGCCATTGTCGTTCCTGCATTGATGTCATCGAAATGGACGGTCGGTTCACGATTCGCGGTATTATCGACGAAAAACCAACAGAAGACTTGATGCTTACCGATTATCCATTACTGGGTCGGGAGGAAGATCTCCCGTCACTGATGCGGTCCTGTCGCAACTTCTTCATCACGATCGGGCAGATTAAGTCCCCAGAGCCGAGGATTCGATTGTTCACGCACCTCAAACAGTTGGATGTTGTATTCCCCATCATCATCTCCCCGTTGGCTCATGTGTCACGCCAGGCTGTGCTTGGGGAGGGAACGATCATCATGCATCACGCAATCGTCAATGCCTACGCCTCCGTGGGGCGGAACTGCATTATCAATACCAAAGCACTGATTGAGCATGACGTCGTGGTCGAAGACCATTGCCATATCTCTACTGCCGCCATCGTGAACGGAGCAGCCAAGGTCGAGGGGCATTCGTTCATTGGTAGCAACGCAGTGATACGGGAAGGTGTTGTCGTCGGTGAAGCGTCGATCGTCGGGGCAGGGATGACCGTCTCACATAATGTCGACCGTCAAGCCATTGTGCGTGTTCCATATTCCTGAGCCGTTTCACAAAGCATCCGTCCGCAGGTTCTTTCTTTATCCAACTACAATCAGAGAATTGAATGAAACCTCTCACCCCAGAGGAAGAAGTCTTACTACCTTCAGACGGTGACATAGCCTTTTATCGGCAACATGGGTGGTATCGATCGAAGCGCATCATACCGGACACTGTATTGAATGAGGCGTTTATTGGAGTCTCGCGACATTTCGATGGAGAACGCGATTGGATACTGCCGCCCAGCAGTGGGTTTTCTGATTGGAAGCCGGGCGACCCGGACACGGTCCGAAATGCTGAAGTTGTGGCATTGCAGAATCGACAGCTACGCGACCTAGCCATGTATCCGTTGCTTGGCACCATGGCCGCACGTCTCGCCGGCACCTCCGTGATCCGTTATTTCGCCGACTCGCTGGTCTACAAGCCTGGAAACCTGTCCGGTAATGATTCTGTAGTCGGATGGCATACCGATCGTTCCTATTGGGGGACGTGTTCCTCCGATAACATGCTGACGGTGTGGATCCCGTTTCAGGATTGTACCGAAGAGATGGGGCCCGTTTTGTATATTGACCGGAGTCATCGATGGCCTGGCACTGCGGATATGCGAACGTTCAATTGCCGTGATTTGAGCGAGTTGGAACGACATTTATTTTCAGAGGATCAAATCGTAAAGGTTCCCATGACTCTTCGTCGAGGCGAAGTGTGCTTCCATCATTGCCGCACAATCCATGGCAGCGGCCCAAACAAAAGCGATCGGCCACGTGTTGCCTATGCCATTCATATGCAAGATGAGGCGAATCGGTTTCGAGTATTCCTGAATGCGAAGGGCGATCCCTGGAAAATTTACAATGACGATTTTGCACGTAAGCAAGAAAATGGTCTGCCGGACTATACAGACCCACAGATATTCCCACCACTATGGCCCCAGCCATAGTGGCCCCGTTAACCCACCTGCACAGCATGTGACATGGATATATATATGTCAGCTGTACCATCATCCGTCGATGCGGGATTGGAGGTAATCGGTAGCCCCTCAGTACGAGTTTTGGATGCCTCGAATCCGACGGAACGATCGGCATGGCTTCAGATATGGCAACGGTGGCCGGAGCGAGAAGTCTGGGCCCATCCCGAGTACGTCTCGGTGTCTGGACGGCCAGGGGAGCGGGCTATCTGTCTCGCAATGGAAGATTCCTGTGGCGGAGTCCTCTTTCCCCTCTTGCTTCGCTCGCTAGAAGATCTGCCATGGGCCACAGACGGCAACCGCTGCTTCGACATCACTTCGTGCTACGGGTTCGGAGGCCCGTTCAGCTGGGGCACTCCAGATGTAATGACATTTTGGGATCGTTTTGATCAATGGGCGAAGGCTCAGAATGTTGTATCACTTTTCACTCGGCTACCGTTATTTGAGGACCAGAGTATTCCCTTCAGGGGTGAAGTCATCCTAAAGGGTCCCTCCGTAGTCATTCCGTTGGGAGGAGGAGAAGAAGCGATTCTAAAAAACTACGAACGATCTGTACGGGGAGTTCTCAGACAGTCGGTGCGGAACGGTGTGTCTGTTGTTGTGGATCCCTATGGTGATCGTTTGGAAGAGTTTCTGTCAGTCTACTACTCCACTATGGAACGTCGTGCCGCGTCCTCCGACTATTTCTTCAAACGGACGTTCTTTACGTCGCTTCGAGAACGCCTCCCTGGGCATGTAATATTTTTCCATGCGCTTCACGAAGATCAAGTCGTCTCGACCGAACTGCAACTTATCTCACAGACCCATTCCTACGCCTTTCTCGGAGGTACGACTGAGCGAGGGCTGTCGCAAAGAGCCAACACGGCCCTCCGCCACGCAACGAATGTCTGGGGTAGTGAAAACAACAAGAGCCACATGGTATTCGGTGGGAGTCATCGGGAAAGTGATGGTCTTCTCAGTTATAAGAAGCGGTTTGCTCCCCAGAGTCTGAAGATGTTTAGGGTCGGCACCCGAGTGTTTAGCCCTGACCTGTATATGCAGCTTATCGAGCGACGCCAGGTATGGGCTGCGGAGCAGGGTCAGGTATGGGCTCCCATTGACGGATTTTTCCCAGCCTATCGCGGGTAAGCTTCTACACATTCCAGCGGTGAACGGTATGCTAGTGGAAGCCCTCATTCGACCTGCCAGGCCGGGAGACAGCGAAGCCATTGCTGCCCTTATGCGTGAGGGCGTGAGCGAGCCGGTACGACGGATCACGATTCTGGGGAGTCCGTACCTCCCGCGATTCATCGCCGATGAGCTCGCAAGGAACAAGAATGATGACTACGTGGTGTGCACTGTGCGGGAGCGGGTTGTCGGCATGTGCGGCTGGAGACATACCGACGCGGCCTTGCATCTCAATCACCTCTATCTGGCGCCGAGTGTGCGTGGGCAAGGACTGGGCACTGTTCTGATGCTGGATGGGCTCCGCAGAATCCGTCGGCCATCGCAGGACATTCTCAGCGTCGATGTGTTTTCCGGCACCCCTCGCGCACAGGCCTGGTATCGGTCCTTGCACCTACGGTTGGAAACGCGCACCAGGTGGATTGAGCTGCCGCTTCCATTGACGCAGCCTGATCATGGGCACGGATATACCGTTTCGGGGCTTGATGAGGCTGCTGTCAAGCATCTCCGCTATGGGTTTTCTCAATTCACGCTGACGACGAACTTGGCTACCTATCGCGTTGGACGACTCGGCCAAGACCTCTTCCGGGTCTGCACGTTCTCGATTCTGGATGACCCTGTCGCACTCCAAGGCCTCACCCATCTCGATCCTGAACGACGGCTGGTTTGCAGTGTCTCTGAAGGAGACTCTCTCACCCTGTCTTCCCATGACCGTTCATGTCTCGCCGAGAGCGAACGACTCGTTTCTTCCTGTATGTCTGTGAGGGAACACCTGGAATCGTCGCTGTCCAGGCGGCAGTATATGCGCCAGACTATTCCCATCAGATTCGAGGTGGTTCCCTGAGTACAGAACCTGACAGGATCTTCCCGCTCCTACCTTGCCGAGGGCGGTGTACAACCGGCGATCCTTATGTTGCCACGATAACACGCACAGATATGACCGGTCGCTTCATCCCGTGCGGTCCCGTGTCGTGACGTTCCTCTACTGACAGTACATCAGCCTCCACACACGTCTCGGGTATCTCGATTCATCACATTCCAATGGCGTCAATGCCGAAGGAGAAGAACCATGAAGCTTTCAATCATACGTCCCACACTTCCATCGATGCATGAAATCATGCAACTCATCGGGCCAAGCTGGGATTCCGGCATGGTCACGCTGGGTCCCACCGTCAAACTCCTCGAAGAAGAGGCGTGTCGGCAGACCGGTGCGAAGTACAGTGTGGCGCTGTCAAACTGTACGGCGGGGCTGATGATGGTACCAGGCGCGCTGGGGTTGCCGGCGGGGAAGGAAGTGATTGTGCCGTCGTTTACCTTTGCGGCGACCGCACAGGCCTTGTTGTGGAATGGGTTGATTCCGGTCTTTTGCGACTGTTTGCCGGGAACGTGCACGATCGACCCCGAGGATGTCGAACGCAATCTGTCTCCGGAAACAGTGGCGATTTGTGGGGTGTCGATCTTCGGGTTGCCCCCCGATAATGACGCGTTGCTTGACCTGGGCCAGCGTAAGGGGCTGCCTGTGTATTTCGATAGTGCGCAAGGGCTTGGTGCAACCTACAACGGCTGGCCGTTGGGAGGATTCGGTATCTGTGAAGTATTTTCGATGAGCCCGACAAAAGTGGTGACGGCGGTCGAAGGAGGACTCTTTACAACGAATAATCAAGCCCTCGCGGAGCAAGTACGCTCTCTACGAGATTATGGAAAGGACCCCGTAAACGGGGAGGAAATGCATTCGCTGGGGCTGTCTGCCCGTATGAGTGAACTTCATGCAGCGGTCGGGCTCCTTTCCCTGCGCATGGTGGACGAACTCGTCAAAGCGCGCAGGGAACTCATTGCGATCTATCGAGATCGGCTGAGTAGTCTTCCAGGCTGTTGGGTTCAGGAGTTCCCTGTTGATCGGACGACCAGCGGGAACTATTTCGTCCTGTTTATTACAGACCGTGCAAAACTGTGTCGTGACGAACTCTATGAGACCCTGAAAGTGGCTGGAATCCAGACAAAACGATACTTCTATCCGCCGGTTCATGCACACGCGCTCTTTCAACGGTTTCCCTACCGTATTAGCTCGACACTGCGGCACACAACCACGGTCAGTCGGGAGGGCCTCGCGTTGCCGTTGTATTCCCACACCACACTGGAGGAAATTAATCACGTCTGTTCCCTCATTGAACGGCTGCTTGGCTGATCATGATCGGTCGGGACGCTCACGTGGCTCGGTACAAGCAGGATGGGCATTGTGCGAAGCCGGTTGTCTAGAATCGGCGGGGTCGTGCTGGCGACTTTCTTGCTGCCATTCATTGGTCTCGCTGGGATCTACGGGCTGAACTGGCTGGTCTTTCATCCCAAACTGGTCACAGGCTTCATTCACAATCCATTGTTCGAAAGACCACAACCAGCTGATGTCATCGTCGTCTTAGCCCAAGAGCGTGAGCGTGTGAGACATGCCGCATCGTTGGTTGAACAAGGATTCGCTCCTCGAACGCTCTCCACCTTGGTTGATCCTGCCTGCATCCGTGCGCGCAAACTGAGGGCGCTCTGTGCGACCGGCGTTCGTAATACCGTGGACGAAGCCTTAGCCATGCGCCGTGTGCTGATCCAGGAAGGTGTGGATCGCGTGCTCATTGTCACATCGCGCGACCATGTGGTGAGAGCGGCGGCGATCTTCGCCGTTGTCTTTTTCGGCTCCGGTCTTGAGGTAAACATCGTAGCCACTCCGCTCAGACCTCTCCAGAAAGGACTCTCGTTTCGAGAGGTCCGATCATTCTTCCCCAGCCTAGGGGGCGCGATGCTCGGGCGTGTTTCTCCTGAACTGTATGAATGGATCATGCCCTATGGCCGTGAGCTTCTTCATGGGCGCTCCAGTTCCAACGCAGAGCGGGTATATGACCGCCACTCATAGCACCGTGCTGCCACTTCGCTGATCAGCCGAGAGGCGGTCTTGGCCTAAACCCTATTTTTTACGAATAAAGACTATTGCCATGATGACATCGTTGCTCCGATTCCGCCCGCCTCTTATCGTCTTAATCGATTTGGGATTGATCGGTCTGGCCAATTATCTTGCGTTTTGGCTCCGGTTCGATGGGGCAGTCCCAGATTGGGCAATGAGACTGTTCATGCAGATGCTCCCGTTGTTGCTGGTGGTTCGGTTGTTGAGTTTTCTTACTTTCCGACTTTATCAAGGCGTGTGGAAGCACACGGGAATCTGGGACCTCAAGAATATTATTGTCTCTTCCATCGTTGGAACGGGTGTATTTTACCTGACTGTTCGGTGGGGCTTTGGATACGTGGCGTATCCACTCTCCATTTACATACTGGACATGGTTTTCGTGATTGTTCTCCTAGGGGGGGTCCGTCTGAGTCGACGATATGTGCATGAACATGACCGCTCCAATCGCGAAACACGAGTGGTCGTCTACGGGGCCGGCCAGGCGGGTGAGCGGCTGGTCAGGGCACTGAAACAAAGTTCCGCAAACAAATATGACCCAGTCGGATTCATCGACGATGATCCGACAAAAAAAGGCAAGCGTATTCATGGCGTGCAGGTTCTTGGCGGCCGCCGGCATCTCGCCCAGATTATGTCAGCCGTTGATCCTCAGGTCGTTTTGTTGGCGATACCGGCCGCTAAGCCCAAGGTGATGCGGGATGTCGTGAAGTTGTTCGAGCCGTATAAGATCAGAATTCAGACGGTGCCGAATCTCCAATCGATTCTTGATGGTCATGTCGAGATCACACAGATTCGGAATCTGGCGATTGAAGATCTTTTGGAACGAACTCCCGTGGGACTTGACGTCACATCACTCCGTCGACTCATTCAGGATAAAGCCATTATGGTGACAGGGGCGGGTGGCTCAATCGGATCCGAGTTGTGCCGGCAGATTGCGGTCCTTGAACCGCGTCTCCTGGTTCTGTTCGAGCGGTATGAAAACAGTTTATTTGCCATTCATACAGAACTGATGGATCGTGTGTGCGGAGTCCCTGTTTTCCCGATTGTGGGAGATGTCGGAGATGACGTGCAGGTTGAAAAGGTGCTACAAACTTTCTCGCCGGCCATCATCTTTCATGCGGCGGCCCACAAGCATGTACCGTTGATGGAGACCAGCCCTTGCGAAGCGGTTAAAAACAATGTCCGAGGGACCCGCATTCTTGCTCAAGCGTCCGCCCGTTGTGGTGTCGACCAATTCATCATGATTTCGAGCGATAAAGCCGTGAATCCGAGCAGCACGATGGGGGTGACGAAACGAGTGGCTGAGCTCATCGTACAAAGCTTGGATGAACGAGATCATACAAGATTCACGACCGTCCGATTTGGGAATGTGTTGGGGAGCAACGGGAGCGTGGTGCCGCGTTTTCTTGAGCAGATCAAGGCGGGTGGGCCGGTGACCGTGACACATCCTGAAATTCGTCGCTATTTCATGATGATTCCAGAAGCCGTGCAATTGGTCTTGCATGCGGCCGCCATGGGCGAGGCTGGTGCGATCTATGTGCTGGATATGGGAGATCAAATCAAGATTGTGGACTTGGCACGGAACCTCATCCGCCTGGCCGGTCTTATGCCGGACGAAGACATTGCGATATCATTTGTAGGGCTTCGGCCAGGAGAAAAACTGTATGAGGAATTAGTCGGGCGAGAAGAAGCGGTTGAACCATCACAATTGGAGAAGATTATGAAGGTGAGATCCGCCCGCCCGTGGACGCTCTACGCGCTACAGCCTCGAATCGCCATGCTGGAACAGGCCGCGGCTCGTCAGGACGCTGATCGCGTGATTGATCTTCTTCGTGAGTTGGTGCCATCCTTCACCCCCACGGGAGCCCTGGTCAATTCGGAAGCCCAAGGGGACGTGGCAGACACGGAAGTATCACGAATGAGTTTGGGCGGGCACATCTCAAACTAAACGACCGTAAGCAAGGTAGGAGGATGGCCTCGTGAACGGCGGTGATGTTCCAGCAAACGACAGAAGGACCTGTCTACAATATGATCTCAATGGTAAAACGCCTGTGACGCACACCGTTATCAGCAAGGTCGGTCTTGTATGTATCGCGATGGTGATTGTGGGAACTGTCACGGCTATGAGTGCCGAACCTCAACAGACGTATCGCTTGGGTCCGCATGACGTCATCCGCATACAGGTGTTTGGCGAAGACGATCTCTCTGTGGAACGCACGGTGGACGGTGATGGCACGATTACCTTTCCTCTGCTCGGTACCTTGCCTGTTGAGGGTCACACGGTCCAGGAGTTTCAGGACGAGTTGACGACTCGTCTTCGGGCGGGGTACTTACGGCACCCGAAGGTGACCGTATTTATTGCGAAACACCGTAACTTTACGGTCAGTGGAGAGGTCAGGAAGCCAGGTGGATTTGAATACAGAGAGGGCGTGACTTTTCGTGAAGCGGTCGCGCTTGCGGAAGGCTTTACTGAACGAGCCAATCGGAATGAGGTGATGGTGACCCGTTTAACGGGGGATCGTGCGCAAACCATTACGGTGCCGATCGATACGCCGGTTCTTCCCAATGACCTGATTATCGTGCTGCAGGCTCCGCGGCTCTATTTGAATGGAGAAGTGGGGCGTCCCGGTGACTACATGTATGAGCAGGGCTTAACCATACACAAGGTGATTACGATGGCGGGTGGCTTTACACCAAAAGCCGCGAAGAACCGGACCAAGGTACTACGCATGATCAATGGACGAGAAGAATCAATTTCAGTGAAGCTCGATGACCCGGTCTATCCGAACGATATCATCGTGGTCCCACAGCGGTTCTTTTGAGGACAGCGTATCGTTTCTCTGTGCCAGTGAGAAAATCTCAGCGTGTTAAACACGTTGACGATGGACAGGCATGGCCGTATCAACTCTTGCTTGGTACACGATTCAGGATGAGCGTTGTAAAGCAGTAGATGAAAGCCAGTCTCCGGTAATTTTTCTCCTCCCTACTCTCCATCGTTCTCTCCCTCTCTCTCGGCTAGCCGCGCAGTGTGAACACCTGCACGTGCCGACCGGGCCATCCCAAACGACTCGAGACCTCACATCAACCGCCCCGTGTGAGTTTCCAATCCTTGTTCTACTAAAGTGCTCCAGAGAAACTGCTGTCTGAGGCAAGCGTAAGCTTTGCCCAAAACCCAGGCTGCGAATCGTTGCGCAAGGGTGAGTCTGCTCCAGCTCGACGGTGCGCTGGGCAAACCAGGTCCCACCTTCATTTGTTCCGTTGATGTAGAGCGGTCATGAGCCATCCTATTTATTCAGTACGGACTGTTGAAGTTGTTGAGCCGTACACACTACGAGTAGGATTTACTGTAAATACCGCTGAAACCACTTCCCGGCATGTTCCGCAACCTGGCCCAGCGTCCCAGGCTCCTCAAAGAGGTGTGTCGCACCGGGGACGATGATCAACCGTTTTTCACAGGCCAGCAAGTCATAGGCGACTTGGTTCATTTCAATAACGGGTTCATCGTGACCCCCGACGATCAACAGAGTCGGGACCGTAACCGACGGCAGATAGGATTCTGCCAGGTCCGGGCGCCCTCCTCGCGAGACCACGGCCTTGATGTTCGATGGCTCTCTCGCAGCTGCTTGAAGAGCTGCCCCAGCGCCGGTGCTGGCGCCGAAGTAACCAATCTTCAAGTGCCCTGTCCGGGGATCTGTTTCCGACCATCTTTTCGCCAGTAGCAGACGATCTGCCAGCAGATCGATGTCGAATACTTTGTCTCGGTTGTCGGCTTCTTCTTCCGTCAACAAATCCAGGAGCAGAGTGGCGACTCCATCTTGCTGGAGACGGCGTGCAACGAAGGTGTTGCGAGGGCTCAACCGGCCGCTCCCGCTGCCATGCGCAAAGATCACCATCCCGGGCGCATGAGGAGGAGCACTGAGGAGGCCCTCCAGGGTTAGCCGTTCCTCTGTAATCTGTACGGCTTGCGTTGAGCGATCGGTCATGGACGCTTCTCCTCCCGAATCGCCGTGCAAGGAGTGGGTCGGCTGAGCTCAGGAGGCAATTGCGTATGCTCGTTGACGCAGGCGCGATCGAGTTGTGTCTGCGTGAGGCCTGTGACCGACAAGAGTATGGCACCCTTGAAGTTTGCGCGGTGCAGGTCCGCTGAGTCGAGCCGAGTGCCGCTCAGGTCTGCTCCTTCAAAGGTGGCATCCTGGAGGTTAGCTTCTTGAAGATTGGATTGGGTCAAGTTGGAGTGGCTGAAATTCGATCCACGAAGATCTGCGGCGACGAAGTTAGCCGAATTCAGATCGGCTTTGTTGAAGTGAGTGTGCTGGAACGTGGATTTTGGGGCGTAGATTTCTCTCAAATCGCCGTTTGTGAAGTTGGCACGCGATCCCCTGGCTCCGATGAGGACTGCACGGTTCAGTTGGGCTCCCTGGAAACTGACGTCGTCGAGCACGGCGTGGTAGAGAATGGCCATGCGGAGCTTCGCCGAATTGGCAATTGCCTTGACCAGGACGGCCTCTTCCAAGTTGGCTCCCTCCAGGTCGGCGTGACGAAGGTCGGCACCGTGCAGGTCGACATACCGCATGTCTGTGCCACGTAGAATGGCTTCCTGGAGGTTGGCGTTGCGCAAGTTCGTTTCATCCAGGTAGGCGCTTTCCAAGTCAGCTTCGACCAGCTGAGCCCGCTCCACTTGTGCATGGTCCAGCAGAGCGCCCTGAAGGTTGGCACGAGAGAGATCCGCATTGGTCAGGATTGTACGACGCAGGTCGGCGCCTGTCAGATCGGCATTCACCAGGGTGGTGCCTTTCAAAATTGCTCCATAAAAGTACGCCTCGATGAAGTTTGCGTCTGTCAAATCGGCCGAGGTGAGATCGGCCCCTTCCAATTGAGCTCGCTCGAACGCAGATTCCCGCAACGTGGCGCCGGTGAGAACAGCATCAAACAGAGCGGCTTCGTCACCGATGGCACGAGAGAGATTCGCACCGGTGAATCTGGCACGCCGAAGATCGGCCCCCGAAAGGTTACTGTCCTTTAAGCTGGCTTTTGAAAAGTCAGCCCCAGCAAGACTGGCTTGAATGAGTGAGACCCGAGACAGGTTTGCTTGCCGGAGGACCGCCCCTTCAAGGTGTGCCCGTTCAAGATTTGCTTCGACGAGTGCCGCACGAGTCAAATCGGCCTGGCAGAGTTCAAGCCGCCTGGCATTCGCATTCCCACGATACTCTGCCCAACGTTCGTGTGAACGGACCATGGTTTGCAACGTTTTGGCCGGTACGACCTTTTTCTTGTAGAGGCTTGTGCAAAGAGGAACAGCGGGTGAAGCCGGCTGGGAACCAGAGGAGCCGGCGGCCTTGGCCCCCGTGGCGGCAAGTGCGATGAGAAGGAGAATGCTCACAGAGAGGGTTGGTATGGAGCGGTGCGTCATGTCGTGTCTCCTTGTTGTGTTAGAGGCTGCGGTCGACTGCCTGGGCCAGGCTCTGCAAATCTTGAGAAATCTGGACGTCATAGGGCGGCCCGATCTCAAGAGCTTGGAGCGATTCGGGGAGTTGTCTTAACTGCGCTGCGGCATACCGTCGCGTCTCACCTAAGTTGGGCGCCAATTCAAGGCGGCGCCCTTCTTTAATGATAGGTCGCAGCAGCGGTTCTCCTGGTCGGCGATCACGGTCTGTCGTGACGATGTCGTGGCTCAAACGCGTGTCAGGCGTCAGGTATCGATAGACATGTTTACGGCCTGGCCAGGTGGCTTTGCCCTCCGATCGCTTCCGCGTGGGTCGTCCCACATATTCTTGTAGTTTATAGGCACAATCCAGTGAGGGAGCATCCGATGAGGTCGTCATGGCCGTGCCCACGGCGAAGCTGTCGATCGGCACCGCATTGTTCACCAGGTCTCTCAGGCGGTATTCATCAAGATTCCCGCTGGCGAGGATCTGCGTGTGGGACAATCCGCCTTCGTCCAAGATGCGGCGGACTTTTCGGGCATGATCGGCCAGATCGCCGCTGTCGAGACGAACGCCTTTCACGGAAATTCCCCTCGTGTTGAGCTTCGGAGCCAACGAGACGATCTTTTGTGCGGCGGCTTCGGTATCGTACGTGTCGATCAGTAGAACGACATTGGCCGGGTGAGCCTGGGCAAAATGCTCGAAGGCGAGGAGCTCATCTCCGTGAGCCTGCACGAATGAATGGGCCATGGTGCCGTAGAGAGGAATCCCAAAGACCTTACCCGCCAGGACGGTGGCCGTTCCGGCAAAACCAGAGAGGTAGCTGGCTCGAGCGGCAAGAAGCCCTGCTTCGGCGCCGTGCGCGCGGCGCAATCCAAAATCGATGAGCGGCTTTCCTCCGGCGACGAGTACCGAGCGTGCCGCTTTGGAGGCCACCATGGTCTGGAAGTTCAAGAGGTTCATGACGCGGCTTTCCACGAGCTGAGCTTGTGGAAGTGGCGCGGTAACCCTAAGAATCGGTTCGTGGGGGAAGAAGACGGTTCCTTCGGCCATCGCGTCCACATCGCCGGTAAATCGTAGTGTTTCCAGCTGATGAAGGAAGCCCGAGCTGAACCGTCCGGATCGATCAAGCCAGAGGAGTTCCTCCTGTGTCACATGGAGGTCCGCGAGATAGCTCAGTACTTGTTCGAGACCGGCTGCGACCAGAAAGTTCCGGTTGGCGGGCAGTTTACGGACAAAGAACTCGAACACGGCCGACCCCGTCATCCCCTGTTCTAGATATGCCTGGGCCATCGTGAGCTCATACAGATCTGCCAGCAGGGCACTGGTCGAGGGATTCATGCTTGAAGCATCTCCACTTGAACAGGCACGGCCCCCAGACTGATCATTGCTTCCTCGGCCCGCCGACCGTCATCAGGAACAAGGTTGACTGCCTTGATGCCATCCGTTAACAAGCAGACGTCGTATCCTTCCGTTCGCGCGTCCTTGACCGTGTTCAGAACACAATAGTCCGTTGCCAATCCCCCGACGAACAGACGTCGCACGGACAAGTCTCGTAACAGGCGACCCAAGCTCGTATTCTGGAATGCCGAGTAGGCTTCTTGGTTCCGATCGGTGGCCTTGTAAATGATGACGGCCGAATCCGGAGTTGGAAAGGACGCGGGCGGCAAAGACCCTGGAGAACCGGCGACACAATGGACAGGCCACACACCTCCGCGAGACACGAAGGAACAGTGGTCAGCCGGGTGCCAATCACGCGTCAGAATGATGGGGTGCCCGCGTCGGTGAAATCGGCGGATATAGTTCTCTAAAATCGGAAGGATTTCCTCACAGCCCCGTATCTCGAGCGCACCTCCCGGCAGGAAATCGTTCTGGATGTCTGTGATGAGCAACGCATCATGGGGTGTCAGGGAGATCTTGGGAACCATTGTCAGGTTGGGGAAATCTGCTGATCTATTGAACGTTCGATCTTCAGGCTTGAATCAACCGGTCATTGGATCAGCTATCGTGCATGTTCCGACAGCATGCGAATGTAGACCACGACATCCTGCATTTCCCCGTCTGTGAGTTGGCCGCGCCATGCATGCATTGGGCTGAAGACGATGCCATGCTCGATCGTCCGCAGTAACTCTTCGTCGGATTTGAGGAACGATTGAAACTTTTGAAAATTCGCCGGGGGTATTTTCAAGGTCGCTGCTCCAGGTCCATCTCCTTGGCCAGTGGGCCCATGACAGGTCCGACAGTGACGTTCATACACGGCTTTGCCACGCGCCCTGTCGGGCGGATAGGCTTGAGCGGAAGCAGAGGGGGGTATCGAACTGCTCATCAGACCGAGGACGGAGAGTCCTGCTGCAAGACATCGTCGTAGGCATGTCTGTGGAGTCGTCATCCTGTTAGCTCTTCTTCGTGGTGTGAGCGATGAATGGGCTGAAGAGTTGCTGCAGTTTCGTGCTGCCGCATGCCGGACATGAAACCACTCCCGCTTCATGCTCCTTTAAGGTTACTACGATAAGCGACTCTTTCCCACAATCTAAGCATTTATAGTCGTACATCGGCATGCTGAGCATCCTTCCGATTATGCCCTGAACGTTAGCCGAAAACCATGAGCGGATAGGCCCCCTGGTGCAACAGGGCATGTGACACGCTGCCAAGCACCATACGGGTGACGCCTCGACGTCCGCGAGACCCTATGAGAATCAGGTCTGTATTCAATGCTCCGGCTTCTTCAAGAATTGCATCAACCGGAGTGCCCAACTTAGCCGACACGCAGGTTTGGTAGCCGCATTGTCTGAGCTTGGCGGCAATTTCCTCGAGAAAGTCCTTCCCTCTGTTGAGAGAATGGGTTTCCATGTGCTCAGCCGAGACGGCATCAATCGGCCAGGGTGGTCTGGTGTGGGGGAGGACGGTGAACAGCGTGATGGCCGGTGGGTCACGAAAGGGTTTCTGTTGAAGCAAGGCGAGTGCCTGCTCTGCGTCATCGGTCCCTTGCAGGGGGAGCAGCATATGACGAAGCGTTTTCAAGGGGCCGGGAAGAATCAGCTTGGCCCCGGTTCCGAACGTCAACACTCTATGCGAGACACTTCCAACGAGCCGTTCCTTGATCGGTCCAAGCCCTCTGCTGCCGAGGAGAATCAGTCCCACGTTGTTTTGTTCGGCCAAGGCCACGATCTGATCCGCCGGAGGCCCGACAACCAGGTGCTTGGTCACAGGCCCTGTATCCAATGGGAGCAACGACACAATGCGATCCAGGAGACGGGCCCCGTCGTCACGCATGTTCCGCTCGACGGTTTGGTACATCTCCTGAGCGACCTCCGGCACCATTAAGGGGTACGCTGGCTGAGGGACGTCGAGCACGTGCAGGATGTGCAGTGTTTCAGCTCGAGCCAGATACCTGAGGGATCGCACAGCCTCGTACGAGTTGTCGGAACCGTCAACGGCGAGCAAAAGTTTCATAAGAGGCCTCACTGACAATCTGCTGGACAGAAGAAAACCACGTACATCACGATCACAACCCCTAACCCCACGGCTCCAAGCAGAAACCAACGTGCCCTTGTCATCAGTCCCCCTAGCTGTCCATCAATAGTAGCAAGAGCAGCAAGTCCGATGCCGTTTGCAGACGTGAGACGTGAAAAGCGAAATGTGAAAGGGATAGAGGGCGGTTTAGCGGTTTCGAGAGGCATTTTCCTCTTACCTCTGACACTGTACCGATCACCTCTCACCTCTTCTGTCGCCTTCTGCCACAAGTGGTGAATCGTCGTTGTAGCAGAGCGCCCCTGCTTCGGGAGGCGGCTGGAGGCAGACCCATGCGCGATAACCGGTTAAGTGTTCAGAAATAAGGTCAAACATCCGTATCTCCACGGGCTCGACCACCACCGCCAGTCCCTCGTGAGTGGCACCGTGCTTGCTCACCCTGTGTCTAGAAGGAGCGCTCATGGGACGAGATTCGAATCTCTTTGAGACTATCTTGGTCCCGGTCGATTTCTCTCCCTGTTCAGAAGAGGCGTTTCGGGTAGCCTGTCAGATGGCGCGTCTCTGCGGGGCGGAAATCCTGGTCTTGCATGTGATTGATACCAGCGCCCTCACCGCATTCAATCGATTGGGTTTGCTTGCTGTCCCGTCCGATGCCACCGCACAGCGCCGCCGATTGCGCCACCATGCCCGCCTGAATGTACGGCAATTGTTGGAGTCGAATGAGGCGGACACGGTGAAGGTGACTCGTACGATCCTTGAAGGGGCACCGTTCGTCGAAATCACCAAAGTTGCGCGCACGGGGAACATTGATTTGGTTGTGATAGGGAGCTATGGAGGCCGGTCCGGCAGTGTGGATAAGATCTTCTTTGGAAGCACAGCCGAAAAAGTCGTTCGTACGGCGGGTTGTCCGGTCCTAACTGTCCCGCTTCCGGCTTCCACTTCCCAAAGAAAGGCGTCGCGTTGATGAGGAGAGGGAGGGGACTATGACCCATGAACCAAGTTGGGTGCGGAGGCGTATGCCAGGAACGGTTCTTTGCATAGTGTGCCTGATGTGGAGCTCTGGTGGGATCCTTGGCGCGCAATCTGAACAGGTAGTAGACGTAACGATTAAGGATTATCGGTTTGTGACGAAGCAGAGTACGTTGCGACTGGGGTTCCCCACAGTCATTAAGGTACGGAATGGAGATTCGGATCGACATGATTTCAGTTCGACGATGTTTGAGGGTATTCCGACTCAAATCGAGAAGGACGGAGTCGTCGTGTACGGTCGTGGAGTGGGGGGAGTCTTTCTCGGCCCAAAACAAGAGGCCACGATTCGATTTGACATGACGCGACCGGGTCGGCACGTCTTTCGATGCTCCATCCACCCGACGATGAACGGCGAGTTGCTGCTTCTTAGTGCGGAGGCGGTGTGACGTCGACTGAAAGTGCACCGAGACTGCTTTTGGCGACCGACGGATCGCGGGGCTCGGCGGTAGCGGCGGATTATGCCTTCGCGCTGGCTCGATCATGGGGGGCCTCGCTGAGCCTGATGAACGTGTTGGAATGTCCACCTGGGCTTGATCCAGAGAACCCCGTGAATCAGCTCTATTTGACCGAATTGATGAAACAGGCGACGACCGAGCTGGTGGCGCTGAAAGCACGGGCGGTCGATCGCGGGATTATCGCCCACACGAGGATTGCCACAGGTATCCCAAGCGAGGAAGTCCTTTCGGTCGCAACTGCCGAAGATCCTGATCTGGTCATCGTGGGTACGAGAGGGAAGACCGGCCTGGCACGTGTGCTGCTGGGGAGTACGGCCGAACGGATTATCCGGGGAGCGCCCTGCCCGGTTCTGGCTGCGTGCGCTCAACCCTATGGAGAAGCACAGGCCGTGGAAAACCGACGCGATCCTACGCACCTTAAACGGATCTTGGTGCCGGTTGATTTCTCCGACTGCTCGATTGATGCCTTAGAATATGCAGCGCTGGTCGCGCAGCGGTCGAAGGTCTCTCTCTCCCTTCTTCATGTGTTGGAACCTATTTCGTACGGATTGGACTTCACGTTCCCCCATAGGGCAACACGAGAATCGATCAAGGCAGATCATACGAAACGATTATCGGATCTTGCGTCGGCGCTTGTCTTCGCCGGCGTTTCGTCCGAATTCCAGGTGTCGGGTGGGCTGCCGACCGACTCCATCCTCGATGCGGCTCGGAGGCAACCGGCCGACTTGATCGTGATGGGAACTCATGGGCGAAGCGGGTTGTCCCATGCGCTGTTCGGCAGTATCGCGGAGTCAGTCCTTCGAAAGTCTTCGTGCCCAGTGTTGATGGTCCGGAGCCCAAAGTTCCGCCCTGGCCATCGACGCGTCGTTTCAGATGGATCAGGATCAGCCAACGTGTAACCGAGGAGCGAGTCATGGGAGCCAGCGTCAAGTCAGCCAGTAAAGTGAAAGACAAATCTTCATCGGCCTCATCTGTAATGGAAAAACCCATCGAATTGCCGGATGGGATGTGGGATCGAATCTCGCGCAAAGCCCACGAACTGTGGGTTCAGCGAGGGCGTCAAGAAGGGAACGCACTCCGCGATTGGCTTGACGCGGAAGAAATCGTGATGGAAGAGATCCATGAAGCTCGGGAGTGAACGAGCGGCAGGTTTTTGGACGTCGAGACCTCCGTCCCTCGATGCGGTGCTGGCGCGACTTGAATCGCTGTCGCGCCAGCCGACGTTCGCCCTGCAGCGAGAGATCGCACTGGCACGGATGCTCAGGCCTTACGTGGGAGGAGGCGTCGGACGAATCGTTGCCCCTCTCGCACAAGAAACCGATCTTGCCGACCTCTCAGTCCTCTGTGATTTCTATCCTGAAGATGGACAATTGACCCTCATCGAACAACTGCGCGATGTCATCACCGAACATATTCCGGATGAAGAACGACAATGGCTCGATCCGCTCAAGCGTTCTTCTCTCGACCTGCTGGAACTGACCGCCACGCCGAAGTCTGGGGAAAAGTTGACGCTGCGGTCGCTCGGAGATCAAACCTCGTTTGTGGTGCCCAGCATGGACTCTCTTAAGGATGCTGCGGCGGGTCAGGTATTACTGGCTCGCGTGGTTCGAAACCCGGATGCCGGTGGCTCATGTGAGGCGGTGTGGGCCGGCGGCGGGCTCATCCTCTCCCCAGCCGATGCCAAAGCGCTGCTCGAGATCACAGCAGAATGGCGTAGAGAGATGGAGATGACCACCGGGTCCTTTGCGTTAGGGGAGTGGAGAGAGTTCGCGAAGCGGTTCGGGCACCTGCTGCTCTGGGCGTTCGCACAGCTCCGCATGGAGGCGTTGGTGGATGCCGTCGTCCATATTCTCTACCGCCGTCCCGATGGGCAGCCCTATCTCTATGCCGTGGCCCTCTATGATCATCACGAATATCCATTCTTTGTCGATGGGTTAACCGAAATCGGTGAGCTTGAGGCGGAGAAGCCGCCGCCGTTGTCCGGAAGCTCAAGCCGGGTCGGGTCGTTTCCACCTGCATGCACCTGGGTGCAGCGGGATCGAAGCAGCGGGTCAGACCTCATCGTTGCGAAGGTCACGTTGACATCGTTACAACTCATGGTGGAATGCGATGGTCCTGAGCGGCTTGATCGGATCAAGCATCGACTTGCAGCGGCGTTTGGGTTTTCGCTGCATTTCCGAGGCGAGACGGCGACCCCACCGGTCCGGCAACTGTCGGTGGCTGAACTCCGGTCGGACGAACCGGCCATGGTGGTCGTGACGAAAGAAGAAGATGGTCGGCTGCTCACCCAGTTTTTGGAAAAAGCGTACCTCGAGTGGTCGGATCAGCCTCATCTTGCACTCGGTCGTGAGACTCCTCGACACGCGGCGGCGTCTCCGGCATTGCGGAGGAAGGTGGTTGATTTGATCGAAGAAATGGAGCAGCACGATCTAGGCCGTCAGCGGTGTGGTCACATCGCCTTCAATTATAATCGTCTTCGCGGGCAGGTGGGAGTAGAGGAACAACCTGGGTGACCCTCAGTACCCAGGAAAGCTGTGATCCATCGAACTTCGAGACCACACCGCTTGCCTCTTGAGGAAATGGAGTATACAACCATGCCCCGGAGGAGGACTCAGCTGGGAGGTCTGTCGGGAATCAGTCGAAGGAACAGTCCATGACGGAACAGCGAACAACAGTCGGTATTCTCGTCGGTGGAGGGCCGGCACCTGGGATCAATAGCGTGATTGGTGCGGCCACGATCCGCAGTATTCTCGGAGGCTCAGATGTGCTCGGTCTCATCGATGGGTTCAGGTGGCTCATGGAGGGGACCACGGGACAAGTGCGTCCGCTCTCGATCGAGGAGATCAGCCGGATCCATTTTCAAGGCGGATCGTATTTGGGCACATCGCGAGCCAACCCGACGAAAAGTGGAGAGTTGCTCGACAACGTGCTGTTTTCGCTGTCGAGGCTTGGGGTCACTCGTTTGATGACGATCGGTGGGGATGATACAGCATTTTCGGCCATGAAATTGGAGGAGCGATCGAGAGGGCGTCTACAAGTCGTGCATGTTCCGAAGACGATCGACAACGATCTGGATCTTCCTCACGGGATTCCCACGTTTGGGTTTCAAACCGCCCGTCACGTTGGAGTCGAGATCGTGAAGAATCTCATGGTGGATGCCCGTACGACCAGCCGCTGGTACTTGGTCGTGACCATGGGGCGCAAGGCCGGACACCTGGCATTGGGGATCGGGAAGGCGGCCGGTGCCACGCTGACGATTATTCCAGAGGAGTTTCGAGATCGTCCGGTGAGGCTCCAACGGGTGGTGGATCTCTTGATAGGGGCGATCCTCAAGCGACGGGAACATGGTCGAACCGACGGCGTGGCCGTGCTGGCAGAAGGGTTGATCGAAATTCTTGATCCACATGATCTGGGCGGCTTGGAGCATGTTGAGCGCGACGAGCACGGTCATATACGTATGACGGACGTGGACGTGGGCGACGTCTTGCGGCGTGAGCTCTCCAAGCAACTTCACGCGCTGGGCTTGTCTACGACCCTTGTGGCGAAGAACGTCGGATATGAACTTCGTTGTGCCGATCCGATTCCCTACGATATCGAGTATACGCGTGACCTTGGCTATTGCGCCGCGCAGTATCTGCTGGACGGCGGGACGTCGGCTATGGTCTCGATTCAGAACGGGCGGTTCACTCCGATACTCTTCAAGGCCATGGTGGATTCCTCAACAGGACGGACCAGGGTTCGAATGGTGGAGATTGATTCACAGTCCTACCAGATTGCTCGGCAGTACATGATTCGGCTTACGGAAGATGATCTGAGCAATCCTGACCTGGTAGGTCGATATGCTGCATTGAGTGGTCTTTCCGCAGAGGCGTTCAAAGAACGGTTCAGTGGCGCGCACTGAAGGCACGCACGATATTTCGTCGAGCAACCGTACAAAAAAGAGGGTACCCAACATGAAGATTCTGGCGACGACGGATGGTTCCAAATACGGCAGATGGGCGATTGAATGGTTGGCAGGCATGCCATTGGTTGTGCAGCCGGTTGTTCGTGTTCTGCATGTGGTCGATGTGGCAAGTGTTCGGGCTCCATTTATGGTGCAACCGATCATGGCCGGTACGGAGCGCTATGTCCAGTCCGAAGTCAACCGGCTGGAGAAGGCAGCCAAGGCGGCGAAAGAAGAGTCAATCGCCTTGCTGGCCAAATTAGGTTTGAATGGAGGGGTCTCGGTGGAGCGAGGTGCTGTGGCCGGCACCATCATGAAATATGCGGAGCGCGGAGCGAGTCTGCTCTCGATCGGCTCTCGGGGGTTGGATGCCTTGGATCGCTTTATGCTGGGCAGTGTCTCGAATCATGCCATCCACCATGCGCCTTGTTCGGTCTTGGTGGTGAAGGAACGGCCTCGGCCTGTCCGACGCATCGTCCTTGCAATCGACGGATCTGATGCGTCAGATAAGGCACTCAGGTTTCTGATGCGCCAGATGAGTCCGACACCCGATGGTCTAGATCGAGAGCCCATACTGGTCATCGTCGTGCACGCGATGCCTTATCTGAAGTATCCAGAGGTAAAGGAAGCCGGAAAACAGTTAATGCAACGATACGGAGAGAAGCTGGTGAAATCAGGGTTCCAGATCAAGGAGGCTCTGAAGCTGGGAAAACCAGCTGAAGAAATTCTGAACGTGGCGAAACGGGAGAAGGCTGACCTGATCGTGACCGGAGCCAATGGACTAGGTGCAATCGGCCGCATCCTGCTCGGCAGTGTGTCCACCCGTGTCGTTCAACATGCCCATTGTGGGGTCCTTGTGGTCCGCTGATCGGCAATCCTATAGGGAATAATGACCCTAGGGATGGGGTTGACGGGAAAGACCAAAGCACAATAGACTACACCCCTCGTCGAACGAATATTTAGGGAGAGGGGGGTTATTATGTCAGCACTACCGCAGGTCGACCAGGACTCGCTCCCTGATCGTTTGGTGACGGGGCTTTCCAAAATAGGGTTGGCGATGAAGAGCCGAACCTGGAGACGAAAGGGACGGCAAGGTATCGGTCCCTTACAAATCCAAGTGCTCACGTTTCTCCGGTCTCGGCCGAATCATTCGGCGACCGTGTCAACGATTGCTCGGGAACTCTCCGTCAAGCTGCCTACTGCTTCTGAGGTCATCCGAACGCTTGAGCAAAAACGGTTAGTCCGTCGGCGGCGCCGTGAACTCGACAACCGTGTCGTGACGGTGCATCTTACCGCGCTGGGGGCCAAAGCGGGCCACGTAGAAAACCGATGGCCGGAGATTCTGGCGTCGGCGACCGAGAATCTCTCGACCCAGGAGCAGATTGCCCTCCTGACAGCGCTTGTAAAACTGATTCGCGCGCTTCAATTGCAAGGAGAAATTCAGGTTGCACGGATGTGTGTGTCTTGCGAACACTTCCGTTCTCATGCTCATGAGGACGCGCAGGCGCCCCACCACTGTGGTTTCTATGATGCGGCTTTTGGCGAGGAATCCTTCCGCCTCGACTGTCCGGAATATGTGGAATCATCTCTGGAGGATTCTCACCCGGGAGTAAGTACTTCTGAGCCCGTGAAGATCGCTCAATCTGCTCGTGCATGATCGAGGGGTCGCTGAAGAATCGTTATTCTCCTGATTTGCCGGTAGCTAGCAGGTAGCGGGGCCGGTCCTTCTCAATTTCCCCTGTTAAGTCTTCCAAAGCCAGCCGTAGGGCTGTTTCGATGGGGACACGGTCGGAACTCGTCACCCACCGTACTGACAAGCCAGCTACCCTTTGTTCAACATGATAAGAGTTGAGAGGCCGTTCTGCTTCACTCATCTCTCCTTGTAGGACGATCTGGTAATAATAGAGACCTCGGCGGGAGGTGAGAGACAGTTGAGTGGTCACGCGAAGTGTGAGGTCACCGGGTTCATCCGAAACCGATGCAAAGATGCCGCGTTGTTGTAGGTAGCCCAAGATCGCCTGGTGGAGGTCGGACTGCGACCATTTCAGCAGCGTGATGCCTGGCCGATGGTCGGCGCCTTCCAGTGAGGGGGCGCTGGTGATGAGTTGAAGACTCCTCGGAATACCAGCAGATGAAGGGCTGTCCGGAAGCGGTGCGACATGAATGTTGTGGACACAGCTTGTGCTCCCTCCCCATAGAGAGAGCAGCAGAAAGATGATCCGGACCGGGAAAGGCATGGGCAGTCGATTACAAAAGAAATGTCTTGGCTGGCACCGCGGTCTCACCAATCAAGGGATCAGGCCTGAGGCAGGTTCTGACACGATTTCCAAGTCGCTCAATGCTCGCAAGGCCTGTTCTCGATACACACGCTCTGTCTGGTCCGTATAGGCATCAATCACACGTTGATAGGATGCACGAGCCTTCTCCGGTTGCTCCCTGATCGTGAAATATTGACCCAAGGCGATCCAGTTTTGGGCGGCCGTTTCTCTGGCGGTTTTCATCAGGGCGAATTCCCGCTCGACCTGCGTCGTCCCTTGTTTCTGACCTTGTTTCAGGACCGTTTCAGCCATCTGATCAGCCATGACTTCAATCTGTTCGTTCTCATGAACGGCGGCACTCACTCGATTGGCCTTGAGATGATCATAAAAGTCTCCGACGTGAGTTTTGATGATGTCGGCTCGTTGTTGGTACGAATCGTGGGCGCAACCGGGGACGATCAATAGGACCAGCGCAATGACACAGGTTATGCGTGAAGAAAAAGAATGTGGCGTGATCATCGTGGACCCTCTTGTGTAAAAATCGAAGGTTATTCTGAATCGGTGGAGTCTAACATATGGCCGTCCAAGCGAGCACTAGCCCCATCGGTGGGTAGGTGGGATGTTGTTTGCCCCATTGACCGTATGCAGGAGAGAAGCCCCCTTGAACCTCTTATGATGGCTGCGCTATCTTAATGCCCGGTTGCAAACGACAAAGGTTCTTGAGGCAGTACATAGAGAAGGGTGGGCCTTCGAACAAGGAGGAGGATGCTATGGGAAAGAGCTTACAAGGGACGAAGAGTCATGACAATCTGAAGCATGCGTTTGCCGGGGAGTCTCAAGCCAACCGGCGGTATCTGTATTTCGCTCGCCGCGCGGATATCGAAGGGTATCCTGATGTCGGTGGGCTTTTTCGGGATACCTCGGAGGCGGAGACCGGCCATGCGTTCGGCCATCTCGATTTCTTAAAAGAAGTCGGTGATCCGGCCACCGGTGTGCCCATGGGCAACACGGATGCGAACCTCAAATCGGCTATCGAGGGCGAAACCTACGAGTATACCCAGATGTATCCAGGCATGGCCAAGACAGCACGAGACGAGGGGTTTCCCGAGTTGGCCGAATGGTTTGAAACGTTGGCAAAAGCCGAACGATCTCATGCCAACCGGTTTCAAAAAGGGTTGGATAGTCTGAAGGCCTAGCCAGGGTATCAGCGCACGTTCAGCGGTCAGTGTTCGGCGACGTAGCGTGAATCCGTCGACGAGGGCTGGCCGCTCGTCGTTTTGGGGAAAGAGGAACGATGAAAGGTCTCAGCCTCATCCTGCCGGTCGATGTGAAGCAGCTAGAGAAAGAAACGCTGCGGATCTACGAGGTCTGTGACGGGTGCCGACGTTGCTTCAATCTGTGCCCCTCGTTCAATACCCTGCTGGACCGGATTGATGTGCATGAAGGTGATGTCGCCAAGCTGACTCCCAGTGATCACCATCAGGTCGTCGATGAGTGCTACTACTGTAAACTCTGCTTCAACCATTGTCCGTATACCCCACCGCATCACTATGAAATCGATTTTCCCCACTTGATGGTGGTCTGGAAGAAGCGCTTGGCCGCTGAGCGAGGCGTCCGGTGGAGGGATCGCCTACTGACGATGACGGATACGATTGGGAAACTGGGAAGCGCGACGGCCTCAATCACCAACAGTCTCTTGGGAAACCAACTTGTACGCCGTATTCTCGATCGGGTGATGGGCCTTCATCAAGACCGTCGGCTTCTGCACTTTTCACGTGAGACGTTTCCTAGTTGGTTCGGCCGTCGGACGACAAGACCTCCGGCTGATCCACCTATTCGCAAGGTCGCGTTGTTTGCCAGCTGTCTGGTGAACTACCAAGTAACGGATGTCGGAAAGGCGACGGTGCAAGTGTTGGAGAAGAACGGCGTGCAGGTCGTGGTACCGCCGCAGCGATGTTGCGGGATGCCGAGTTTCGATATGGGCGACACACAAGCGATTCAACAAGCCGCGAGGAGTAACGTGGCGTCATTGCATCCGTGGGTGCTTGACGGCTACGATGTCGTGGTTCCAACCGCCAGTTGCAGCCTGATGCTGAAACGGGAATATCCAGCGCTCCAGCCCGATGAGCAGACCAAGCAGGTTGCCGAGCGGACATTCGATATCTGCGAGTATCTTATGGGGATGAAAAAGGCCGGCCATCTGGCGACCGATTTCACACTAAACCCTGGGCGTGTCGCATATCAGATTCCCTGCCACCTGAGAGATCAGAATATCGGGTTTAAATCCAAGGAACTCATGGAGTGCGCCGGCGCGCAGGTCGAGGTCATCGAACAGTGTTCGGGACATGATGGCGCATGGTCGGCTAAGACGGAGTTCTTCTCACTGTCGATGAAAATCGCCGGGAAGGCCGTCCGCGCAATCGAGCACGCCCAACCTGACCTTATCGCCTCGGATTGTCCACTGGCCGGATTGCAGTTGGATCAAGCCCGAGGATCGGCGCATACGCCCGGCAAGACCGTGTTGCATCCGATACAGGTTGTCCGCAACGCGTATGGGTTGCCTGCGTAGCGGTGAGCGCAAGGTGTTAGACCTCACCTGTGCGTGCCGAACCATGTGAGGAAATTTGATGAAGACACTTAGGGCAGACGAGCTCATCTCGATTGAAGAGTATGATCGGAGACGCGAGTTGTTTCGGGCTGGTATCATCACACTGAAGCAACGGCGCCGAATTTCCGTTGGGCCGCTGATGACCCTGGTGTTTGAAAACCGAGAAACGCTCAGGTTTCAGATCCAGGAAATGATCAGAGCGGAACGCATCGTCGATCCGGTCAAGATTCAGGATGAGCTGGAAGTGTATAATGCACTGTTACCCGATCCCGGAGAATTGAGCGCGACGCTCTTGATTGAAATCATCGACGAAGCGGACGTAAAGGAACGGCTTGATCAGTTCATGGGTCTGGACCACGGCAACAAGGTCGCGATCACAGCAGGTGGCGAAGTCGTCTTCGGTGAGTTCGAGGGTGGCCGGAGCCACGAGACAAAGATTAGTGCGGTTCATTTCGTACGGTTTCGACCGACGGTGTCGATGAAGCACACGTTTGCGGACCTCACTCGGCCGGTGACCATCCGTGTGGACCACGGTGGGTACAGGCATGAAGTCTCAGTTCCAGGGACAATGAGAGAAGAGTGGCTTGCCGACTTGCTGAGCGTGACCGAGGAGTGACCGCAGGGCGCTGATCTTTTGGCTCAGCACCCAAGTGTCAGTACGTGAGGATGATGCCCACCGTTCTGTTAACCAAGCGGATCGAATTTGCCGCCGCTCACCGCTATATGCGGCCGGAGTGGGACGAGGTGAAGAATCGTTCGGTGTTCGGGCGTTGCTATAACGCTCCCGCTCATGGACATAATTATTTCTTGGAACTAACTGTTTCCGGCGAGATCGATCCGAAGACCGGCATGGTCGTCAACCTGTTCGATCTCAAGCGGGTGCTCCTCGATGTGATCGAAGAATTCGATCACAAGAATCTGAACCTCGATATGCCCTACTTCAAAGAGATGATCCCAACATCAGAGAACTTTGCGCATGTCTTGTGGGCGAAACTCGCGGCGCAACAGGATATCGGAACTCTCCATACCCTTCGGCTGTGTGAGGATGAAGATCTGTATGCCGAGGTCACGGCTGCAGACGGCCGAGAGATCACCACAGTCACCAGGCGATATACATTCAACGCGCTGCAAGCGGACTGTCAAGGGCGGGATTGGGATTGTTTTGTGACTGTGCGCGGGAAAATCGACCCGACGACTGGCATGGTGACCGATATCGGGGCCTTAGACAGGCTGGTGGAGGATACGGTCATCAAGAAATTTAATAAGCAAAACCTGTCACTTGTTTTCAACCGACAGGCCGTCTCCGGAGAAAATTTGGCTCGAAACATTTTCCAGGAACTTGCCCCACGTATCACTCAAGGAACTCTCACCAACATTCGATTGGTTCCATCCCGCGACCTGGCGTACGAAGTATCAGCCTAGCGTTCACTCCGATCCGGCTCACTTGCCTTTGGTCTGGCGTGGAGTAAAGCGAGCAGCGTAGGCGTCTTGCTCCGGCATCCTGAGGAAGACCATGACGCCGGTATCCGGATTGATCGTAAATATTCCGGCCCCTTTGAAAGTATTCTCACCTGACGGTTCCAACTCGATCTGAGTGCGGGCTTTCTCCGTTCCATGCTGAATAGTGGCCTTGGCCTTCGCCCCATCCGTGGGGATGGTTTTGTCAGAATGATCCGTCACGTACAGCGTGAGCTCTCCATCCGTGGCCACCAGTTCGAGGTGATAAGGGCCTGCAGCGAGTGCTTGTCCGCCGTGGTGGGCCGTGACGGGACCGGAATCTTTTGCTTTGTGGGCATCAACCGACAGGGCCGAGAGGAGTAGTGCGCAGAATAAAAGAGAACTCAACAAATATTTCATGATCCATCCTCCCAGAAACCGCCGTGATCTCACCGTCCAGGTCGATGGCGAACATCGATGCTTCGGTAGATGGTGGTGATGCTTGCCGCCATCGGTTTGTGTTGGGTCCTCCTGAGGTTTCCTCACGAGGGTCGGATTTTAGTGAAGGTGGCGTAAAACGGGCGGCATCGGCACTACTGAAGCAAATGGTCTGAAATCAATGCGACGAGTTCGGCCGATTCTACGACTCCTTCGCGTGTCAGCACGAGCTTCCCATGTGAAAAAAAATGAGTAGTGGGATATGTCTCAAATGTGTGATTCTTCTTAATTTCTCGACAGCGACCGGGCACATGCATCTTGGCCTTCCCGACCCTCAGATCCGGAAATTTCGCGGCCACCTCTTCGAGAATCGGGTCGTAAATCTTGCATGGTTCACACGTGGCGAGACCGTAGGAAACGACCGCAGCCGGTGCGTGGGTGAATTCTTGATAGTTGGCGTCACTGACGTCTTCGACCACTTCGCCTCTCATGGGTGCTGAGGACTGAGCTCCAGCACCACTCAGCCCTCAGCCCTATCTTGCTCCGGCGTGTCCAGTTAGTTCAGCTTCGAGAGCGCATCGAGAATTTCCTTGTCCTCGCGCGCCGTTTTGATCTCCTGCACCTTCGCATAGGCGACCTTGCCGGTCTTGTCGACGATCACTGTCGCTCGCTTGGAGCAGTTGAGTGGCTCGAAATAGAGGCCGTAGGACTTCGCGGTTGTCCGGTGGACATCGGATAACAAACGGTGTTTCAGGTCCAAAGAGTCCGCCCAGGCCTTGTGCGAAAAGAAACTGTCGCAGCTGATGCCGAACAGCTCGGCGTTCGCAGTCTGAAATTTTGGAAAGTCATCGGTCAAGCACTTGTTCTCGCCTTGACAGACAGGGCTCCAATCCAGTGGGTAGAAGCAGAGCACAACGTTCTTCTTGCCCTTGTAGTCGCTCAACTTCACATCTTGCTGGTCCTGATCCTTCAGGTTGAAGTCCGGTGCTGTATCGCCCACCTTGATTTCCGGTGCTACATCGCTCATCACAAACCTCCTTATAGGACTGTATGGGTGATTGCTGTACTGAGGTCTCGAATTGGAAGGACCCCACTGCTACGTATACTTAAACTTTGTACTCCGTGGTTTAAAAGCTTGTCAACAGCCTGGAAGGCCCGGCGCGGTACCCGGTGAAGCCGCCGAAAAACTCACGAAGTCTTCAGCTCTCGGAATCCTAACATCCGTCCGGCGGGGGCGGCCGTTCGATAGTTCGTGATGTGGACCGCACGGCCTAGTTGAGGAAGCTCGAAAGAGGTTCCGACTTTCGGAGAATGTCCCACCCGTAGCAATTCACCGGCGGATGCCGACAGGAGTTCGTGTGCTGTGCTGTCGGACAACCCCTTACGCGTGAAGACCTCAACCTCGTCAAGTCCGAACTTGCTCAAGCCCAGCGAATAGGACCACACGCGGTCACTGTCTGACGCATCATCATGAACGATCGACAGGTGGTCATCCAAAACAAAGCTCGTGAGCATGCGCTGCTGCCAGTCCGATGGATTGATATACGCCTGCGCGATGACATCGTACGCCGTCCCTTGAGACAAGAGCGTCAAGCAGCGAGCTAATCGGGCCGCAAGCAGAATGGTGTCGGGCATATCCCTCGGCGAAGCGACGGATGGGGCGACCGCACCCATGAGTTCGTGCTCCCAAGCCAGTTGCTTCATGATTTCAGCGACGTGACTCATCGGCAACGGCATCACCACATGAGCCGACCAGGGGCCATGTGTGGCTTGCCAGGATTCAGCCGAACCGTCTTCATGGCGGATGCTCAGCGGACCGCCATACTCGCGGTCATAGAGTGCGTTGACCTCGTTCGTTGCGGGAGCGGTACCTCGATAGCCGACAAAATACAGGGGTGGTCGCTTTGCCGAAGGTTTGGGCGATTTTTTGCGGATTCTCATCTCAAAACCGTACCTCGTCTATCGTGAAGGCCGTTTCGACTCAGCGAGCCGAGCTTATCCCGCAAACGAACGACGTTTCACGAACGACATCTCATTTGCCCGCTTTCCGTGCCTTGCGGCGGTCGTCTGGGTTCAAGAGGCGCTTTCGGAGACGGAGATTTTGTGGCGTGGCCTCGACCAGTTCATCGGATCCGATATATTCCAAGGCGAATTCCAGCGTCATTTCACGTGGTGGAGTAAGGACCAAGGCTTCATCGGAACCGGATGCTCGCATATTGGAGAGGTGCTTTTCCTTGCACACATTCACATCAAGGTCTTCATCGCGGCTGTTTTGGCCCACGACCATTCCTCGGTAGACTTCGACGCCCGGACCAATGAACATCGCGCCGCGTTCCTGAGTCATGAAGATGGCATAGCCTGTGCTGGTACCGTCTTCGAAGGCCACAAGAGAACCGTGTGGGGCGACGATCAGGTCTCGTTCCTCAGCCGGTTCGTATGCCGTGAAGACATGGTGCATGATAACGGTTCCTCGGGTCTTGGCCAACAGCAGGTTCTTCAGCCCCATGATGCCGCGGGTTGGAATATGGTATTCGAGATGCATTTCACTGGTGCCGACGTCGGAATGAATCAAGCGCATGTGGCGCATCTCACCGCGGCGCTTCCCGATTTCCTCGATGACCGTTCCCTGATAGGTCTCCGGTACCTGGATGGTCAACTCCTCGTACGGTTCCATGACGGCGCCGCCTTCACGATGGAGAATGACTTCCGGTTGCGAGACTTGCAGTTCATATCCTTCCCGTCGCATCTGTTCGATCAACACGGACAGATGGAGCTCGCCTCGACCCGCGACCAGGAAGCGGTCTGCGCTGTCGGTCTCGTTCACGCGGAGCGACACGTTGGTCTCGAGTTCCTTGAAGAGGCGCTCACGCAAATGGCGCGAGGTCAGGAACTTCCCTTCCCGTCCGGCGAAGGGGCTGTTGTTGACGGAAAACGTCATCTGGACCGTCGGTTCGTCGATGGTCACACGCGGGAGAGCCACCGGCGTATCGGCGTCGGCGATGGTGTCGCCGATGCTCACATCATCGAGTCCCGCCACGGCGACGATTTCGCCGGCTGCTGCCTGTTCGGTATCGGCTCGGTCGAGCCCCGAATACACCGCAAGGTCGGAGACCTTGCCGGGAAACTGGGCACCGTTTTTCCCGAGCACCATGACATTCTGCCGTCGAGCAATCGAACCGGACTGAACCTTGCCGATCCCCATCTTGCCTTTATAGGGATCTTGTACGAGCGCCAGGACGAGGATTTGGAGCGGGGCCTCAGCATGAATGGCTGGCGCAGGAATCTTTTCCAAGACGGTATCGAGGAGCGGGACGATGTCGGTCCCCGGCTTATTGACATCGAGCGTGGCGATCCCCTTGATGGCCGATGTGTAGACAATGGGGAAATCGAGTTGCTCGTCCGTGGCCCCGAGGTGCACGAAGAGGTCGAAGGTGCGATTGACGACATCGTCGACGACCGCGTCCGGCCGATCGATCTTGTTGATGACGACGATGGCTTTGTGTCCGAGCGCCAAGGCTTTCCGCAACACGAATGTCGTTTGCGGCATCGGGCCTTCTTTGGCATCGACCAAGATCAGCACACCATCCACCATGCGGAGCGTGCGTTCCACCTCACCGCCGAAGTCGGCATGGCCCGGCGTATCCACAATATTAATCTTCACGCCGTTGTAGATGACGCTGGCGTTTTTCGCACGGATCGTGATTCCGCGTTCCCGCTCTTGATCCATCGAGTCCATGATGCGTTCACCCATGTCGTCGATCTTGCGATGGACATGGGTTTGGCGAAGCACCGCATCGACCAGCGTCGTCTTGCCGTGGTCAACGTGCGCGATGATGGCGATATTCCGGATATCGCTCCGGCGGTCATGTGGGGCGCGGACGGTGGACATAATGAAGAGGTTTCCTTGTAATGACAAAAATACGCCACGGTAGTGGGGCGCAAACCAAGAAGTATACTCGAAGTGCACCGTGCCAAACAAGCGAAGGATGCTACCCAGCGTAGCCAACGATTCAGCGGCAGTCTTTTATCAATCGTGGGATCAGAGGAGCGCTTCCCGCGTTGCGTAGGTACGGATGGTTAATCTAGGGCAGATTTTAGCTGGGAGTGTGTGACCTCAGGCTCGGGCGGAGTGGTTGGTCGTGGCATACACGAGGCGACCGTTCTGAGAAGGTGTTCCGGTGTGAAGGGTTTCTTTAAATATTCCGTGGCTCCTAGGGTGGTTGCCTCGGCCATCGATTCTGAGCGGCTGTTGGCCGTGAGCATGACGACCGGGATCTGTTCCCAGGTCGGTGTGGACCGAATCGCGCGTAGGACTTCGAAACCGGACAAGGAGGGCAATGAGATGTCGAGCAGCACCAAGTCGGGAGGCTCGCTCGATTCCGTCAGACGTTTGGCGTTCTTTCCATCAGGGGCATGCCGGACCGCATAGCCGTTCCGTTCTAGAATGAACCGCACCAAGCAGGCGGTGTCGTCGTGATCCTCGATCATCAGTACAGTCGGTACGGAAGAAGTCGCTGTCTTCCCCATGAGGCCTCCTCAAACGTTGTTCGGCATAATCCAGGAACCGGTCTTCATGATGGGCAGAGTGTTGTGAGCAATCTGTGTGTACGCGTGACTCATGCGGCGCGCTTCTTTTCATGACTACTGCGAGGTCGACGGCGTACGGATGGGCGCTGTTTCTGAGCCGCCTTGGGGAGCTTCCTGACGACTGGCTGGGTGCGTGATGAAGCGGGAGGATGTAGGACTCGCCGCATAGCCTCAATGAGACCGGCGGATCCCTTCTGCTTCGTGACATAGGCCGTAGCTCCCTGGTGGAGGGCCTGTTGAATATCCGGCTCGTAGGAGTCGGCACTGACCATGATCACAGGAGTGTGGCACCAGTCGGGGTGATCGCGAATGAGTTTCAGCAACTCCGCTCCGCTCACATAGGGCAGCACGAGGTCGAGAAGGACGAGGGAGGGTGGCGGGACGGTACCGATCAGTGAGGAGGCTTGGCGCCCGTCTTTTGCCTGGAGGACGGAGAAGCCTTCCCGCTCTAAGACGTGTTTCAACAGCGCGGCCGTATCTCCCTCATCTTCGACGACGAGGATCTTGTGTTTCTGCTTCATGACCTCACTCCTTCTGTTGCTCGGATTCAGTCGTAGACCACCGTGATTCGCTCGAGGTAGGAGCCCAACACCGGAAGGCCACGTTCGATGGTGGAAGCGTCGCGCGTCTTGGCGGCTTGTTCGATGACGGCCGCCATGTCGCTGACCCGGTCGAAGCCGTAACTCCCTCCGGCGCCTTTCATCCCATGCGCCACGGTGCGGACTGTTTCAAAGTTCTGGGTGGTCAGGGCTTCCTGCATCGTCACGACTTCTTTCTTTCGGTTGGTCAAGAATTTTGGGATGAGTGGCTCGAAAGCGGCATCGACGTGTACGAGTTCTTCGCTTTGAACGACTGCCTCTGTGGGCGGCGTGTGTTCCATCAGTGCGTCTCCGATCAGTCCGGTATCGGTTATTTACCTAGAATCCTTAACTGAAATGCCCAGGAGAGAACTCCGAACAAGACTTCGGCCCATGCCGTCCGAGGGGGGTGCCCGACTCACTCATCGAGAAAGCTGGTATCAGCGCGGCGGGGCCGGCGTCCCACGGGATTGGTCCACAGATCGGAGCAAGGTTTCCCGTCGGAACGGCTTCAGCACATAGTCCTGGACGGTAAGCGCACGTACCTTTCTGATCCTGTCTTGATCAGCGACCCCGGTCAACATGATCACCGGCACATGCTCCCAGTCCGGTGTGGCGCGAATAGTCTCGAGAATCGTGATGCCATCGACATGGGGAAGCTGAATATCCAACAGAACGAGGGACGGGGGTGGCATCAACGCGATTTTTTCCAACGCGGCCGAGCCGTCCGCAGCGTGGGAGACGTGATAGCCTCGTTCCGTCATGATCAACGTCACGAGATCGGCGGTGTCTTGTTCATCCTCGACGAGCAGGAGGCGTGGGTCGTGTGCAGAAGACAGGTTCCTCACCAATCAGCTCCTTTCTTAGGCGGCTTGGTCTCGCGGAGTGTCGGCACATTGGGCGATGGCACTCAGCAGAGTCTTTTTCTTGATCGGTTTTGTCAGATGGGCCGTGCAGCCTACGGCCAAGCACTTCTCCGCTTCTTCTTTGAAGGCATTGGCCGTCAGTGCCACGATCGGTGTGGGTCTGCGCTGCTGCGCGCGTTCCCATGCGCGAATGGCCGCCGTGGCCTCAAGCCCGTCCATCACCGGCATCTGCATATCCATGAGCACCAAATCGTAGTGACCGGTCTGGAATTTGTGCAGGGCGACGGCGCCATTCTCGGCCATGTCTACCTGATGGGGGGTGTCCTTCAGAAAGAGGGCGATTACGTCGCGATTATCTTCCAGGTCCTCTACTAACAAAATGTGACAGGGAGCTAGGGTGGTCTGTTCTGAACGCTCTGCTCCTTCGTATTGGGCCGCTCCGACGGGTTCTAGGTTGAGCGCAGCGGCCAACGAATCCATTAAACGCCGTCGACTGAGTGGTTTATAGAGGTAGTTGGCAATTCCCAAAGATCGGGCTCGGCGAGCATCGTCTCCCTGAAGGTCGGAGACATGCATAATGAGGGGCAGCGTCGCAAACTCTTGTCGGTCGCGGATCGCCTGCGCCAGGTCCAACCCATTCATGCCAGGCATGTGATAGTCCAAAATGGCGAGGGCGATCGGCTCGTTTCGCCGTTGCGCGTCGTCCAAGATCGTCAACGCCTGCGCGCCACTCGTGGCTTCGAAGAGTTGGACTCCGCTTCGCGAGAGATGTTCACGGACGATCATCACATTCGTCTCATTGTCGTCCACAATGAGCAGGCGCATCGCGTGCAAATCGAGATACCGTCCTGTTTGGCTGGCTACGACGAGGGGAGCCTCAGGCAAGGTAATGGTAAAGGAAAAGGTGGTGCCGACGCCTAACGTACTGTCTGCCGCAAGGTGCCCCCCCATGAGTTTCACGAGATGTTGTGAGATGCTTAAGCCGAGTCCCGTGCCGCCATATTTTCGCGTCGTGGTGGAATCGACTTGGGTGAAGGGTTCAAAGATGGACTGGAGCTTATCCGTTGGGATCCCGATGCCGGTATCAGACACCGAAAAGCGAAGGGCCTGAGCGGTCGATCGATCGGGGGCCGGTTCGACGGTGATCATGACATGCCCGGATTCCGTAAACTTGATCGCATTGCTCACGAGATTCACGAGCACCTGATTCAGTCGAGTTGGGTCGCCGACGACACCCTGCGGAACGTCCGGGTGGACGAGCACCAAGAGCTCGAGTTTTTTGGCCAACGCTTTGCCGGCCATGAGCTCTGCGATCGTGTCGGTGAGATTGGGGAGATCGAACGGCACCGATTCCAGCGCCATGTAACCCGCTTCGATCTTAGAAATGTCCAAGATGGCATTGATCAGCTCCATGAGTGACGCAGCGGCGCGGCTGAAGCGGCCGACATAATTGGCTTGATCAGGCGTGAGCGGGGTTTCTTGAAGCAATTCGGCCATGCCGACGATCGCATTCATCGGGGTGCGGATCTCATGGCTCATGGTCGCCAGGAACTCGCTCTTGGCGCGGGTAGCGGCAAGCGCGGAGTGGTTGGCCCTCGCTAATTCTCGGTTACGGGCTTCCAGGTCGCGAGTTGCTTGCTCCAGCCTCCCCTCAGCGGCTTTCCGTTCCGTCCTGTCGCGGAGGACCTTGGTGAAGCCTTTCAGTCGTCCATCGTGGTCGAACAGGCTGGTCATGACGACATTGGCCCAGAACCGTGAGCCGTCCTTGCGGCGACCGCCATCCCTCGTCTTCGACGTGGTGATGGACGGTCGCGCGTCCAAAACGCCGTGGGTTTACGCTGGCTTGGTGTTCCTCGGCGTAAAAGCACGAGAAGGACGCCCAGTAATCTCGTCGGTGGTGGACCCCTTCAGACGGCGCTCCCTGGTTCCGGTCAATATGTCCCCGGAATCGAGCCGGATATGGAGCAGTCCAGAACATTGTCGACCATCGCGCGGGTGAGCTCTTCCTTTTCCCGAAGCGCCGCTTCCGCCGCCAATCGGGACCGTTCAGCTTTCTTCTGTGCGGATATGTCGGTTGCCATCCCCAGAAATCCAGTGATCGTGCCGGTATGGTCACGGATCGCGACGACGGTGAGCAGCACGGGGATTCGCGTGCCGTCTTTGCGGATGTAGATCCACTCGTGTTGATTGGGCACGTTCAGGCGGGCCTTGGCGACGAAGACATCAAACCCTGGCTCCAGCTCGATTCCCAATTCGGCGCCGAAGATCTTCGCGCGCGCGGCCACTTCTTCAGAGTTGTGGAAGACCGCTGGGGTCAATTTGCCGATGGTCTCCTCAGCTGAATAGCCCAAGAGCTTTTCGGCTGCTGGATTGAAATGCTGGATGATCCCCGCCGTCGAGGTTGCGATCACGGCATGGGGAGCATTGAAGAGAATGGCTTGTTGGAAACCAAAAAGCTCATGCAAGGTCCGTTCTGATTCCTTGCGCACCGTAATGTCGTAATTGATGCCGATCATTCGGACCGCTTGCTCCCGTTCGTCCTTGATGACCACTGCAGAGGCCTTGATATAGCGAACGCTCTGGTCCGGGAGGAGAAGACGAAATTCCGTGTCGAATCGACCTTGTCCCTCGAGCGCGGCTTGGAGGGCATTCGGCCGGGGCTCGATCCTCAGGATGGAGCCGGTCGGCCCAGGCCTCATACGCCCCGGGGAAATTCTCAGGCGTGTAGCCGTAGAGGGCATACATCTGCTTGTCCCAGACCAGTTTGTTTTCAGAAATGTAATAGTCCCAGACGCCGATGCCGCCCGATTGGGCTGCTAGATCCAACCGCCGAATAGAATCTCGCAAAATCTGCTCATAGACCTTTTGCTCAGTAATATCCTGAACGGTGCCCACGGCATGTCTCGGGCGGCCCTCAGGATCGCGCATCACAGTTCCGCGGCACAGCACGTCGCGAATTTCCTTGCTGGGGCGAACAATCCGGCAGGTCACTTCATAGGGGTGGTGGTGCTCGAGTGCCTCCTCAACGGCCTTGAACACCCTGGCTCGATCGTCGGGATGGATGGCTTCACGGAAAGTCTCGATTGTGGGTGTAATGCGCCCAGGCTCATACCCGAAGATCCGGAATTGCTCATCCGACCAGATCTCGGCGCCGGTTGCAATGTCCCACTCCCAACTGCCGACATGGGCGAGTGCTTGGGCCTGATCCAGGCTTGCTTGATGGGTTTCGAGCTGTTGCTGCGAGGTGACGCGTTCGGTTACGTCTCGGCAGGTGCAGGTGAGCCAACGAGCCGGGTCATAAGGCTGTTTTGCGAGGACGAGGGAGAGTTCCGCATAAATCTGACCGCCGGATTGCGTGAGGCCTTGAACTACGCCGGTCCAGTGTCCGACCTTCACGAGTATCGAGAAGTAGTCGTGCTCGATTCGCGAAACCCACTCGGGTGTATACAGTGTTTTCCAGGATTGGCCGATCAACTCGTCCGGTTTGTACCCATAGATGGCGGCATGCATCGGATTCATGTAGGTAAAGCACCCGTCCTTGTCCAGGAAGGCGAATCCTTCAAGCCCTCGCTCGATCGCACGGATGATCGCCACGTTCTTTCGATTGGCTTCTTCCCGCTCGGCCAGACTGTGCTCCAGCTCACGTTGGCGCCGCTTTAATTCGAGACGACCCACGACTTGGTGGCCCAACATCCGGAGCGCGTTCATTTGATCGGCGGTCAACTGCCTAGGTTTCCGATCGATCACGCACAAGGTGCCAACCGCATGGCCGGCCGGTGTAACGAGGGGCATCCCGGCATAGAAGCGAATGTTTGGGTCAGTGACGACAAGGGGATTATCGGCGAACCGTTTGTCTTGGGCGGCATCCGGGACGATGAACAGGTCTCTGCCATGGATGGCATGGGCACAAAAAGCGATGTCGCGGAGGTTCCGGTGCATCGATGCCCACCTTCGCCTTAAACCATTGGCGATGGGTATCCACGAGGCTGACCAGGGCGATCGGAGTTCCGCAAATATGCGCGGCCAGCTTGGCGAGGTTATCGAAGCCTTCGTCCGGCAGGGTATCGAGAATTTCGTATTGGTGCAATGCGGCGAGACGGCGGACTTCATCTTCTGGCAAGGGCGCACTCTGCATGTGGTCGTTCTTTCGGCCCGCCAGGTGGTAGGTGCCCTCTCCGGTCTGTCACCGCGCAGGTCTGCTCGGCCTGGCACCGATGCTGAGTCCTCGATGGGGATTGGGGAGAACGGTGTGATTCATGAGGCAATGGTCGGAAGGAATTCAAAAGCGAAATACATTTTCGTGCTGCGGGGTGCTGACACGATCGTCAGCAGGATGGAGAGCACGAATTGCTGTTTTATGCTGTCGCGCTCTTGCTTGAGTTTTCACCAAACGCATTGTATGGTCTTGCGTTACCTCAGATTCACGTCTGCGGGATTCCATATCCAATGCCAAGAGACGATCGATTTATCGAGATGATTGAAGGACGGTCGGGCCGCCGACTTGGCCGCCGTCTGGGACGCTGGCAAGTCGTGTTGATCGGGCTGGTGGCGGTCAGCATCATCGGCGCCACGACTGCCGTGGGCGTGGTGTGGCATTTTTCGAGAAATCTTCCCTCACTCGACTTGCTTGAGAACTACCAACCCAGCTTGGTCACCAATGTGTACTCGGACGACGGTCAGTCTATCGGCCAGTTCTTCATCGAACGCCGCATCCTGACGCCACTGGCTGAAATTCCAAAGACGCTGACGCAGGCGGTGATCGCCACGGAAGACGCACGCTTTTTTGAACACCCCGGGTTGGACTATATCGGAATGGTGCGGGCGGCGTGGACCAACATCCGGCATGGAGGAAGAAAAGTCGAAGGGGCAAGCACCATCACGCAGCAATTGGCCCGGTCGCTGTTCCTCTCGTCGGAGCGCTCGTATGAGCGAAAAATTCGCGAGCTGATCTTGGCCTACCAGATGGAAACAGTCTCGGGGAAAGAGAAGATTCTCGAAACCTACTTGAACCAGATCTATTTCGGTCAAGGGGCCTATGGAGTCGGGTCGGCGGCACATTCCTATTTCGGGAAGGACGTCAGCAAGTTGACTCTTGCTGAATCGGCCTTCTTGGGGGGGCTCCCGAAATCTCCCAGTCGATTTTCACCCTTCACCGCGTATGAGCTGGCCAAGAAACGGCAAGAACACGTGTTGGGCCGAATGGAGGAGGTGGGATTCATCACGTCGGCAGAACGGGAAGGGGCTGCCCAGGAAAAGCTGACGTTCCATCGGCCGGGCAGTGAACATCTTGCTCCGTACTTCGTCGAATATGTGCGTCAGTTGCTCGTGGCGAAATATGGGGAGTCGATGGTGTACAAGGGCGGCCTCCAGGTCCACACGACATTAAACGTCGAAATGCAGAAGGCGGCGGAGACGGCGTTTTCGAACGGAGTTCGTGACTTAGACAAACGAGAAGGTTGGAGAGGGCCTCGCCGCACCGTCGACTTGGCGACGTTTCAACCGTCGGAGTCAGCGTGGGCGGAGCAGTCGTTGAAGCCTGGGAGTGTGGGGGAAGGGGTCGTCCTGAAGGTCGCCAAGGATTACTATGTGGTTCAAGTTGGTGCCTTCGCGGCCAAGCTGGCGTTCGACGACATGGGATGGGCCAAGCGGATGCTCAAAGGCCCCGATCCCGCCGTGGACTTCGCCCTCAACCAGAACGTGAAACAGATCTTGAAGCCTGGGGACGTGATTGAAGTTGGGATTAAGAAGATCACGAAGGAAGGCATCCACCTCACCCTGGAGCAGACGCCGGTGGTTGAAGGGGGTTTGATTGCCATCGATCCAAAGGTCGGGGCGATCCGTGCGATGGTCGGCGGGTATGATTTTTCACGCAGCGAGTACAATCGTGCCGTTCAAGCCCATCGACAGCCCGGATCTGCGTTTAAACCCCTGATCTACGCCACCGCGATGAGCCAGGGGCTCAGTCCCGCCACGCAGATCCTCGATGCGCCGGTCGTGTATGAGCAAGAAGAGGAAGACAAGATCTGGAAGCCTGAGAACTACGGACGGCGATTCCACGGCATGGTGAGTCTCCGCGATGCGCTGGCGCAGTCGCACAATCTGGCAACGGTTCGATTGTTGGACAAGGTGGGGGTCAAGAATGTGATCGAATTCTCGCGAACCGTGGGCGTCACAAGCCCGCTTCCGTCCGATCTGTCTCTGGGACTGGGCTCCTCCTCGGTCGGTTTGATGGAATTGACCTCGGTGTACGGTGTGTTCTTGAATCAGGGGGTTCGGGTGGAACCCTTCGCCGTCAAATCGGTGCAAGATAGCACCGGGAAGACGCTCGAGGCGGTCGAGCCTGAACCGCAAGAGGTTATTACGAAAGAAACCGCGTATCTGATCACCAACATGATGGAAGATGTCGTGCAGAAGGGAACGGGGCAGGCGGCAAAGGTTCTGGGTCGCCCAATCGCCGGGAAGACCGGGACGACTAACGACTACATCAATGCTTGGTTTATCGGAGGGACTCCGAACCTGGTGACCGGCGTGTATGTGGGGTTCGATGACCGTCGCTCCCTCGGTCCGAGTGAAACCGGTGCGCGCGCAGCCTTACCGATCTGGATGGGTTTTGTGAAAGCAGCGCTCCAGCAGCTGCCCATCGTCCCGTTCGAAATTCCGGATGGTGTGACCTTCGTCAAGGTTGATTCCTCGACAGGTCTTCTGGAGTCGGAACAGGAAGGAGAAAGCCAACAAGGAACGGTGGAGCTGTTTTCAAAAGGGAGCGAGCCGACCCAAGCAGTCCAACGTCGACTGGATCCAACCGACTTTTATAAGTTGGATCAGATTCCCGAAAGGCAACCGACGGTGGAGGAGGATGTGGAATAGGCCAGGCTACGCTTTTGAATCCTGATACTCCTCATGCCAGGCCATTTGAATCGTTTCTAAGATCTTCTCGTTCGACTTCTTCGGGTCATCCATAAAGTCAGGTAGTGCCACGATCCAGGCATGCATGTCGGTGAAGCGTACGGTCAGCGGATCCGTCTCAGGGTGTTCTTCGACCAAGCGTATCGCGATATCTTCGGTGTCTTGCCACTTCAGCTCCATGATGTCCTCATAGTGGTACCGGTCGTGATGGGTGTGGTGCGGAAAGGATTCACCAAATCACACGTCGGATACTTTCTTTCCGTGCAGACTTTTTTTGAGCGATTCGTCCAGCATGGCCACGTTCAAGTTCTTGGCAGCCTGTTCAAGCTCTGCCATGCGCGTACGGATGGTACCGGCATTGGTGCCGTCTGTTGCGGTGGCAAGCTGAGCGAGCGCCTTGCGAATGCCCTCACCCTCCTCGGTCGGTATCAGATGTCCGGCATCGGCAAGAGACTTCTCGCTCGTTTTTATCAACGACTCGGCGTCCAATCGCGCTTCGATCAACTTCCGAGCGCTGATGTCCTCAGCTGCGAATTTGAATGAGTCTTCGATCATCCGCTCGACTTCCGTGTCGGACAATCCATACGACGGTTTGACCTCGATCGACTGACTTTGTCCGGTCCGCATGTCCTTTGCGGTCACGTTCAAGATGCCGTTCGCGTCGATTAAGAAGGTCACCTCGATGCGAGGCACCCCTGCGGGAAGCGGCGGCACTTTGAGGCGGAACTGCGCCAGGCTCCGGTTGTCTTTCACAAGTTCGCGCTCGCCTTGCAGGATGTGGATGTCGACTCCGGTCTGGCCGTCGACATAGGTGGTGAACATTTCCTTGGCGCTTGCCGGAATGGTCGTGTTCCGGCGAATCAGGCTACTCATGACTCCACCCATCGTTTCAATGCCGAGAGACAGGGGTGTCACGTCCAGCAGCAACATGTCCGTCGTCCCGCCGCCCAGGATATCGGCTTGCACGGCGGCTCCGAGTGCGACGACTTCATCCGGATTCAAATGGCAATGCGGAACCTTCCCGAACAGCGCTTCGACACGTTGCCGAACCAATGGCATGCGCGTGGAACCACCCACTAATACGACCTCGTCAATATCATTTGGGGTGAGCCCGGCGTCTTTGAGTGCCATCCGACAGGGAGCCAACGTGCGTTCGATGACCTGCATGGCCAATGATTCAAGTTGATCTCGGGTCAGCTCTCTGGTGAAGGAACCGTTGTCTTCGGGTAGGTCAAGTGAGACCTCCGTTTTCTGCTCGTCGGACAGCCTGATCTTGGCGCGCTCGGCTTCTAATCGGACTGCCTGCATGTGATCGGGGTAACTGGAGAGGTCAATTCCGTGTCGTTCTCGAATTTCCGCCAGGAACAGATCGACAAGCACCCGGTCCAGATCGTCTCCGCCTAAATGGGTGTCACCGCTGGTCGCCAGTACTTCGAAGATGCCGTCCTTCAGTTTCAAGATCGAGATATCGAACGTGCCGCCACCGAAGTCATAGACGGCGATCGTACCCTGAGTCTTTTCCTGAAGCCCATACGCGAGTGAAGCGGCGGTCGGTTCATTGATAATCCGGAGGACTTCCAACCCTGCGATCAGACCAGCATCTTTTGTCGCCTGTCGCTGGCTGTCATTGAAATAGGCCGGAACAGTGATGACGGCTTTCGTAATGCTTTCGCCCAGGTGATCCTCCGCGCGCCGCTTCAATTCCTTGAGGATCATGGCGGAGATCTGCGGCGGCGAATAGTTCTTTTCACCGAGCCGGATCCGGATCACCCCTCCTGTTTCCGTGAGGGTATAAGGGAAATAGGCCAGTTCGCTTTCGACATCTGCCAGCCCCTTGCCCATGAACCGTTTGACAGAATAGACGGTCCGCTCCGGACTTCGCGTCAAATGTTCCTTGGCTGAATTTCCAACGATCAATCCATTGTCCGTCAAGGCGACAACCGACGGCACCATCGTCCGACCGTGGAGGTCGGGAACGACGCCGGGCCGGCCATCCTTCATGTAGGCAATCAGTGAATTGGTTGTGCCGAGGTCGATGCCGACTATGCGTGCCATAGCAAAAATGCTGAAAAAGATGTCATCAGGCGATTGTTGCCGCCAGATCGCTGACGATGTTGTTGACGTAGGTTCGGTTCGACAGTAAATCGCGCATGTGTTTTAAAACTCGATCCCGCTCTGCTCTTGCCTGGCTTGTAGCTTCTCCTCTGTCCTGTAGTTCATCCCAGTCCGTAAAGAGCTGCCGAAGTTGTGACTCCATTTCTTCACGGCGACGTTCCAGCGTCTGTTGCTCTGTCTGGAGCGTGGCGCGAAGCCGATGACCTTGATCCGAATCGCGATCCGAGGCTCTGTACTCTTCCAAGGTATCCTGTAGTTCCAGGATTTCCTCGAAGAGGTCAGCCGGAGGAGAAGTTCGGATATCTTTGACTGAGCCGGCTTCAAGGGCCAGGAGATATTCCGCTCGTTGTATGGGATCACGAAGCGTCCGGTACGCCGTATTGAGCACGGCGGCGTTGCTGAGGCTGATCGTTTGCTCCGTCGGACTCTTGGCTTGATAAAAATCCGGATGAAAGGCCCGGCTCATTTCGTAGAATTTGGCTTCCAGCTTTTTAGGGTCCAATGTGAGCCGACGTGGAAACCCGAGGCAGCTGAAATAGTCGGTGTCCTTCGAGACCGGCTGGACTTTCACGCATCGTTCGCAGAAGTATTCCCCCGACATCTCGGATTGACAATGCCAGCACATGCTCCTTGCCATCTGCAACTGGTGACGAGTCTCGGGACGAGCCGATGGTTGATCGTGGGCCATAAATACATAACCGGCACGACGCGCGCCATGCTCGGTCGGGTTCTCCTCTGTTTCGAATCAAGCGGAGAACGATTCTCCGCAGCCGCAGGTCTTGTTGGCGTTTGGGTTGATGAACTTGAAGTTGCCGCTCATCAAGTCTTTTTGATAATCCAATTGCGTGCCTTGGAGATAGATCGCACTCTTGGCGTCAATGATCACTTTCACACCGTCAATCTCATGGACTTGATCATACTGTCCGATCTTGTCATCGAAGTTAATCGTGTAGCTGAGGCCTGAACAGCCTCCTCCCTTCACTCCAAGACGGAGCCCGCCTTCTTCGATCCCTTGTACATTAATCAACCGCTTGACTTCCTTCAACGCCGAGTCGGTCAGCGAGATGATCGGAGTCTGTGTCTCTACGTTGGTTGTGTCCATGGGAACTCCCTTTGCAAACGTTACTTGGTGTCGGTCGACGGAGTGTCAGCCTTCTTCTGATAGTCGGTCAAGGCCGCTTTAATGGCATCTTCCGCGAGGACGGAGCAGTGAATTTTCACCGGCGGAAGATTCAATTCTTGAACGATGTCCGTATTCTTGATCTTCTGGGCTTCCTCGATCGTTTTTCCCTTCAACCATTCGGTGGCCAAACTGGAGCTCGCGATGGCCGACCCGCAGCCGAAGGTCTTGAATTTAGCATCGACGATCGTATCGTTTTGCACCTTGATCTGCAGCTTCATGACGTCGCCACACTCCGGGGCTCCCACCATCCCGGTACCGATGCCTTCCTCATCCTTCTTAAAGCTCCCCATGTTGCGGGGGTTGTTGAAATGATCAACGACTTTATCGCTGTATGCCATAGAAACCTCCCTGGTATCTCGTTGTTCGTGAAGCGCTGTTCGTTGATTGCGCGATACGCTTCACGAGGTACGTTTCACGTCTGATGTCGTTAGTGCGCCGCCCACTGCACGGATTTCAAATCCACGCCTTCTTTTGCCATTTCATAGAGCGGGGACATTTCCCGCAACTTGGTGACGATCTCAATAACCTTCTTAATCGTGTAGTCAATCTCGTCGTCGGTGTTGAACCGACCCAAGCCGAACCGGATCGATGAGTGAGCGAGCTCGGTTCCGACGCCGAGTGCCCGCAAGACGTACGACGGCTCCAGGGTGGCCGACGTACAGGCCGAACCGGACGAGAGCGCGATATCCTTCATGCCCATCAGCAAGGATTCTCCTTCGACGTAGGCGAACGAAATATTGAGATTTCCCGGCAAGCGGTTCGTCGGATGGCCGTTGAGATAGCTTTCTTCCAGGGCGGCCATAATGTCGGTCTGGAGGCGATCGCGCATCTTGCTCAGCCGCGCCGTTTCCGTCGCCATCTCCTGCTCGCAGAGTTCACAGGCCTTTCCAAATCCGACGATCAATGGGACCGGCAAGGTACCGGAACGCATGCCGCGCTCATGTCCTCCACCGTCCATTTGAGTGGCGATCCGAACGCGAGGGTTTCTCTTTCTGACGTACAGCGCACCGATTCCCTTAGGGCCATAGATCTTATGGGCCGTGAACGACATGAGATCGATGCCCATGACCTGAACATCGACTGGAATTTTCCCCACGCCCTGCGCAGCATCGCAATGAAAGAGGATCCCTTTCGCTTTCGCAATCTTCCCGATTTCAGCGATGGGATTGATCGTGCCGATTTCATTGTTGGCCAACATGACCGAGATCAAGACGGTCTTATCGGTGATCGCATTCTCCACATCCTGCGGATTCACCATGCCGTACTTATCGACCGGCAGATAGGTCACGGTCGCCAGCCCCTTGGCTTCAAGGGACTTGGCGGTATCGAGTACGGCGCGATGCTCCGTGGACGACGTGATGATGTGGGCACCCTTTTCCTTATACATCTCCAAGACGCCCTTCAGCGCCAAGTTATCCGACTCGGTGGCGCCGCTGGTGAAGACGATTTCTTTGCTGTCGGCGTTGATCAGCTTCGCGATCTGTTTTCGGGCGTGCTCCACGGCTTCTTCCGCGGCCCACCCGAAGGCGTGGTTGCGGCTGGCGGCGTTGCCGAATTTCTCGACGAAATACGGCAGCATGGCCTCCAGAACTCTCGGATCCATGGGAGTGGTGGAATGGTTGTCGAGGAAAATAGGAAGCTTCATCGTTCGACTCCTTGTATCGAGGGAGACTGAATCGTAATCAAGGGTGTGCCACCCAGCATATCTCCCAACGTCATGTTGTTCAGTAACTGATAGATGCTGTCTTGGACTTTCAGCAGCGGTGTGCGAATGTTGCAATGCTCACGCTGCATACAGAATTCTCCCTCTTTTTCATGGGAGCAGTCTGTAATTCCTAAGGGACCTTCGATGCTTTCCAGGATCTGTGCGATGGTGATCTGTCTGGCGCTTCGAGCCAGGAGATAACCTCCCTTCGGGCCGTTGTGGCTTTCGATCAAGCCGTTTTTTGAGAGCACCTGGAGGACCTTGGCCAACAACTCCAAGGGAATGTTGTATTCCTCGGCGATCTCTTTGGTATTTACCACACGGCCGGGAGTGATATCGCCGAACTGGACCGACGCGATGTGCTGTAGGGCCATGAGTGCGTAATCAGCTTTTTTTGAAATCTTCAACATTACTATTGCCGATCGTTACGATCGGAGACTATAATGATCTCCGATCAATATGGTCGTATAAAGATTAGCATGCAAATTTATCTGATGTCAAGGCAGGATAAGACTCAAACAATGGCGTAGAAAGGAATCGGGACATGGGCGGGACTAATCCTTATATTGAAAAGACGGACTACGAGCTTCCCAAGGTTTCGTACACGCTCACTTTTATACAGCCGAACGGAGACTCAACGACCGTTACCGTCGATCCTGAAAAGCTTCCCCATGGAGAGACTGGCCTCCCCGGTAGCATTCTGGATATTGCAATGGGTCACGGAGTGGATCTGGAGCATGTGTGTGGTGGGGTCTGCGCCTGTTCGACCTGCCACGTGATCGTGAAGCAGGGGCTGGAAACGTGCAACGAAGGCACGGATGATGAGTATGATCAGTTGGATGAGGCGCCCATGACGACGCTACAGTCTCGGCTAGGGTGTCAATGTGTGCCCAACGGAACGAAGGACATCGTCGTTGAGATCCCAGCCGTGAACAAGAATCTGGTGAGGGAGGGGCGCTGAGCCGTTGGAGTTCTTGCCTCGTTTGTCAACTGTCGTGCGAGAGAAAGGGTGAGACGAGCCCCGCGATAATGCTCTCTGAAGAGCCTTCAGTCGTAGGTCTCGACCTTCACTTCTTTTCGCTCGTAGCCTTGTTCCGTGAAATAGGCCCTGAGGGGCCGGACAAAAGCCTTCGTTCCGCACAGCAAGGGTATGACCTTCGCCTGTTCCCCCATCAACGAAGCCAGCATCCCTAACGTCTTTTCCACGGCTTCCACTTCACCGCTCTGAGCGACCAAAGGAAGATAGCGGAACAAGGGGTGTTGCGCTGCCATGCTGAGCCATTCCTGCTGAAACAGGATCTCCTCTTCGTTCGGGGCCACCGCAATCAGGCGAATGGGAGTTTGAATGGCGGAAAGAAACATCTGCTTGAGGATGCATCGCAGCGGCACGAGGCCTGTATAGCGACCAATCATGATAAGTTCACGATCGAGCGTGTGAGGCAGCATGAAATTTCCATACGGACCTGAGAGTGGAATTTCATCTCCCGAGTTCAATTGGTAAAGATAGTTTGATCCAAGCCCACCGGGAACACGATCGAGGACCAACGTCAACTCTCCAGTCGGTGAAGCGGGGGCGGCCATGGAGTATGCGCGATTGAGTGGTGGCTTCGGTCCTACGGGTAACTTGAGTGAAACCCATTGTCCCGGTTGGAACGAGATCTTGCTTGTCTGGGGTCTGATCACAAGTTGGCGGACGTGAGGTGTGAGATCAGCAATCGACAGCACCGTGGCACGTTGTGTAGGTTCTGCCATGAGACCTCCCTGCACCCTCTTAGCAGAAGTCGTCAGGAGATGGAAGCTTGGATGCGATGTACAAGGAATTTTGCAGCGTGGTATAGATATCGATCAACTATAGGGAAGAGACCAAACGCATATGAACCAAGTTCGTGTCCGATTCGCACCCAGTCCGTCGGGATTTCTGCACATTGGTGGAGTCCGTACCGCGCTTTTCAACTGGCTCTTTGCCCGTCAGCAAGGAGGGATATTTGTCCTTCGGATCGAGGATACTGACCAGAGTCGTTCAACCGATGAATCCATCAAGGCCATCATCGAAGGGATGAAATGGGTCGGGCTTGATTGGGACGAAGGTCCGTTTCGCCAGACCGAACGGATAGACCTGTACCGCCAACATGCCATGAAGTTGCGTGAGACTGGGCATGCCTACTGGTGTGTATGTAAGGCCAAAGAGTTGGAGGCTCGTCGAAAGGAAGCGGAAGCGAAAGGCTTGTCGCCTCGGTATGACGGTCGCTGCCGAAACTTGGGGATTGCGAACCCTACGGAGGATGCCGCACTCCGGTTCAAGGCTCCGCAGGAGGGGCAGATCGTGGTTGACGATCTGATCAAGGGCAAGATTACTTTCGATACCAGTGTTGCCGACGATCTCATCATTCTGCGGTCCAACGGGTATCCGACGTACAACTTTTCCGTCGTGGTCGATGATGCGCTGATGCGCATGACGCATGTGGTGCGAGGAGACGACCATTTGACCAACACACCTCGGCAAATTCCGATTTTCGAAGCCCTGGGGTTTCCCGTCCCACAGTTCGGTCATTTGCCGATGATTCTCGGCTCTGATAAGGCGCGGCTTTCCAAGCGGCATGGTGCGACCTCGATCATGGCCTACAAGGACATGGGGTATCTCCCCGATGCCATGGTCAATTATCTGGTCCGGCTCGGCTGGTCGCACGGGGATCAAGAACTCTTTACCCGCCGGGAACTCATCGAAAAGTTTTCCTGGAAGCATGTGCAATCTTCTGCAGCGGTTTTCAATCCCGACAAGCTGCTCTGGATCAACGCCGAATACCTCAAATCCAGCTCAGCGTTGGAGGTCGCCGAAGCGTTGGTGCCGTTGCTGAACGCGGCGGGATTACAGGAACAGGTCAGGACCGTCTCGAAAGAGTGGCTGGCGCAGGTCGTTGTGCTGGTGAAGGAACGGACGAAGACGTTGGTCGACATGGTGGAGTGGGCGAAGCCGTATTTTGGGCAAGAGGCAACATACGAAGTGGAAGCGGCCAAGAAATTTCTCACACCAACGACGGCTCCGTTGCTGCAGAAGCTGCTCAGCCGCTTCGAGGCATTTCCAAGCTTTTCCAAACCAGCGTGGGAAGAGAGCTTTAAGAAGCTTGTCGAGGAAGAGGGTGTGAAGATGGGTGCGTTAGCCCAGCCGGTTCGCGTGGCCTTGACCGGGCGAACGGCAAGTCCAGGGCTCTTTGAGGTGATGGAAGTCCTGGGGCGTGAACGGACTCTCTTCCGCCTCAGAAAAGGGATCGAACGAGCGAATATGGCTCCTTGAGCCAAACCCGCGTCGATCTTGACGGAATTGCGATCGATATATTACTGTGAACCCCGGTTGGGGGATCGTCTAGCGGTAGGACGTCAGTCTCTGGATCTGACTACCTAGGTTCGATTCCTAGTCCCCCAGCCAAACTCCTTTCGAAGTCATATCTTCATACCGCGCTGGGGGATCGTCTAGCGGTAGGACGCCGGCCTTTGGAGCCGGCTACCTAGGTTCGATTCCTAGTCCCCCAGCCATTTTCCATTGAAGTTAGCTCAATGAATTGTGAGTTTTCCCCAAGGGTAGCGGATTTGTAATCTTTTAATGATCGTTCTTTTCTTGGCTGAAAGAATCTCAGGTCATCATTCGCATGCATGAAGAGGGTAAGGAAAAATGTCGAAACAGATCGGAGGATCCTCACAGTCACTAGACTTTCCAATGGTGACATAAACATTGACTATCATCCCAAATTTCCTCCGCACGTCTTCTTTGATACCAACGTAGTGATTGGGCTGAATGCAGAATCGATGGATGCCCTCAACAGGCTCAAGAGCCAGCAGGGGTTTATTTATCGCTACTCGATGCTGAATTTTGTGGAGTTGGCCTCCCACATGGGGGATGAGCCAGATAGCAATACACCAAACCCGTTCAAAAAGTATCAGTCAGCTTTTAAGAAAATAGCATCTCTCTGCGATCCTCGACCGCTCCCTTCGGCAGAAATGGTTTTCATGAAAGCTGTCGGGCTCTACCACTTCCTGGGCCCCAAATGGATTGCCAACGAGAGTGAGATTGCCGGCACTCTCAAGAGCTTTGTACAGGCAAACGATCTAGCTGAGCTGAGGAAGGCAGGGTTCAGTCCAGAGCATTATATGAAGCTTCGCGAGCTTGACGGAGAGTGGTTCTTGGATTTTGTGGTGAAGGCCAAGGAGATTGGGGGCCTGCCAGATGGCTCGGACAATTGGGCAAATTGGCTCGGGCACTTCTATAGCTATCTCGTTTTTCGAGCAAGTAGTACAAGAAAGACTATGTCCACCCTTGGAAAGGGTGAACAGAAGCGGGTGGTCAAGTTTTTCGAAGGGCCGGGAGGAAAGATGCTTCTTACTCACTTTAAGCATTTGCTTGTTAAGACGATTAGAGACCAAAAGCACGAGGATAGCAACGATTTCTATGACATGCTCCAGCTGCTACTGCTCCAGGATAGCAATCGACTCTTCGTAACCGATGACAGGCCGTTTCATCAGTACTACGCGGGAGCAGAGCATCATCGTGTGGTCCCGTGGAAAATCTTTAAGAAGTCAGCCATTTCTCTATGACATTGGTTACCGTCCATGCTTCGATACGCTATTTAAGTGATGCCATATCGATGACAAATCGATACCGCACATCGCCCCGGAGGACCCGTTCATAGGCTTCGTTGACTTGTTGAATTGGAATCACCTCAACATCTGACTCAATCTGATGCTGGGCGCAGAAGTCGAGCATTTTCTGGGTTTCTTTGATCCCGCCGATGAGTGAGCCGGCAAGGCGTCGTCGTTTAAAAATGAGCGAAAATGCCTGGACCGGCGTCGGCGCTTCCGGTGCACCGACCAAGATCATGGTGCCGTCGGTCTTGAGCAGGTTCAAATAGGCATTGTAGTCGTGCGGAGCCGAGACCGTGTCAAGGATGTAGTGGAAGTACCCTTGGAGCTTCGTCAACGTGTGAGGATCCGACGTCACGGCAAAGTGCGCAGCTCCTAACCGCTTCGCGTCTTCTCGTTTACCCTCGGACGTACTTAAGACCGTCACCTCCGTTCCCATCGCTTTGGCGATCTTCACCGCCATATGACCGAGCCCACCGAGGCCGACAACCGCCAATTTGTGGTAACGGCCGACGCCCCATTGGCGGAGCGGAGAGTAGGTCGTGATGCCGGCGCAGAGTAGAGGCGCGGCTCCAGCTAATGAGAGTGCTGGAGGAATTCGAAGGACATAGTGTTCGTCGACCACGATCTGGGTTGAGTAACCGCCTTGAGTGATCTGGCCGGCTTTATCCTGCCCGCTGTAGGTCCAGACAGTGCCACCGTCGCAATACTGTTCCAGCCCCTCGCGGCAAGCCGTGCATGTTCGACATGAATCCACAAAGCAGCCGACGCCGGCACGATCACCAACCTTGAAGGCCGTGATCGCTGTGCCGACTTGCGCGACGGTTCCGACGATCTCATGTCCAGGGACCATCGGAAACAGGGAAATGCCCCATTCATCACGGGCTTGGTGGATATCTGAGTGGCAGATGCCGCAATGGGAAATCGTAATCAAGATATCCTGCGGACCGACATCACGGCGTTCAAACGAAAATGGCTGCAACGGTTCCTTCGCGGCCATCGCCGCATAACCTTTGGTCGGGAGCATGGAGGGTCTCCTTCTGTAGAACGGATGGATGTGAGACATTAGCAAGTTCAATCCGACTTGCCAACAGCAAATGCAGGGGTGTCTGTCAGTGAGAATCCGAATTGCCGGCTGAAAGAGGTTTTCCGGCTGTACCCGGAAGTTGAGTGATCGTGCTGTCGCTCAGTTAGTCGACGAACCGTCAGCAGCTTCTTCTCCACTGTCGTCGTGCTGCTCGTCCGTAGCCAGAGACTCTCGTATGCCTGTTTCTGCTGTGAGCGGCACACCCGGAATACGGTATTGCGCTGCGGCCCAGGTTCCCAAGTCCGTGACCTGACAACGCTCGCAACAGAATGGGCGCCAGGGGTTTCCTTCCCAGGTCGTGGGTCGGTGGCAGAGGGGACAGGTCATGGAGGTAGTGTAGCGTGGTGGCCGGATGAAGAAAAGTCGTGGCGAGGTCGGTCAGTCTTGAGGGACCGATCGCGGCCTGGCGAGACGGAGCAACCGCTGTAATCGGCTTCGATCCAAGTCTGTGAGGCGTAAAAACTCGACGCCGAACTCACCGTGGTTCACCCATCGAACGGCGGCGGAATGGATCGTAATCGGGACGGCCAAGTCGGTCGCATGGATCAGGAGTTTGACTCCCGTTCCAGCCGACATCGAAACCGTGCTGGTAACCGCCCCGCCACCGGCGGAAATATCGAACATTGTGCCCTGGCGAATCTCGGTCTGCTCGGTTGTGGAAAAGAGGACACGCAGTTCAACGGGAATTCTTGGGTGTTCTCGACATTCAATCATGGTGACCTCCACACGTGAGTGACGCGTGATGATAGTCGTGCGCGATCGTTATCCACTGAGCTTCCTGGAGGGATAGTATAGATCGGGAGGTGCTCCATGGCACGCGTTGAGGCAAAATCTGCGTGTCAGGACACGGTCGATCGCCAAGGCCTAACGAGTGCTAGCGGCGGGGTGTTGGTTGGGTTTTCTCAACACGGGCCCACGCATCTTTGAGAGACACGGTTCGGTTGAAGAGGAGGGACTCGGGAGAGGATTCGAGATCGACACAAAAGTACCCTTGCCGCTCGAATTGAAAACGGGAACCTGGTGCGGCGGAGGCAAGGCTTGGCTCAACCACGCACCCGTTGAGAGTTTCAAGAGATTGAGGATTGAGCGCATGCGTCCAGTCCCGGTCGGGCTGATGCCGGCCCTCATCAGGGAGAAGAAGCGGATGGTAAAGGCGGACGGTGGCCTTGAGTGCCTGTAAAGCCGATACCCAATGGATGGTGGCCTTCACTTTGCGTTGTTCCTGTGCCGAGCCGCTTTTTGTCTCAGGGTCGTACGTACAGTGTAGTTCAGTGACCGCCCCAGTCTGAGGATCCTTCGTCACACTCACACATTGAATGATATATCCATAGCGGAGCCGGACCTCCCGGCCAGGCGCGAGGCGATAAAACTGTTTCGGTGGATCCTCTCGGAAATCGTCTTGCTCGATGTAGAGTGTCCGTGAGAACGGAACCTTGCGAGTTCCCGCAGCAGCATCTTCCGGGTTATTCACGGCGTCGAGTTCTTCAACCACGCCCTCCGGATAGTTGTCGATCACGACTTTCAACGGTCGGAGGACCGCCATCACGCGCGGTGAGCGTTTGTTCAAGTCTTCTCGGATGAAGTGTTCAAGCAACTGCATCTCGACGACGGCGTCGCGCTTGGCGACCCCGATGTGGTCGCAAAAGGCACGAATGGCTTCCGGCGTCACGCCTCGGCGACGAAGGCCCTTGAGGGTGGGAAGGCGAGGATCGTCCCAACCGGCCACCAGTTTCTTGGTAACCAATTCAAGCAGCTTGCGCTTGCTCATGACGGTGGACGTGAGATTGAGTCTCGCGAACTCGATCTGCTGAGGACGATGCGGAGCCTCGGACTCCGTGACAACCCAATCGTACAATGGGCGGTGATCCGCAAATTCCAGCGTGCAGAGAGAATGGGTGATTCCCTCGATGGCATCGGAGAGGGGGTGTGCAAAATCATACGAGGGATAGATGCACCAGGCGGATCCCGTCCGATAATGAGTAGCGTGTCGAATCCGATAGAGGATGGGGTCGCGCAGATTGATGTTCGGTGATTCCATCTCGATGGCGGCGCGTAAGACATGAGTGCCATCGGCAAACTCTCCGGCTCGCATGCGTGCAAAGAGGTCCAAGTTCTCGTCCACAGACCGAGTCCGATAGGGGCTGTTGCGACCAGGCTCCGTCAGTGTGCCACGGTACTCGCGAATGAGGTCAGAGGAGAGACTGTCGACATAGGCCTTGCCTTTCTGAATCAAAACGACGGCGAACGCATAGAGCTGCTCGAAATAGTCCGAGGCATAGAAGATCTTTCCGTTCCAATCGAATCCCAGCCACCGGACGTCTTCCTGAATGGCCTGAACATACTCCGGATCCTCGGTGGTGGGATTCGTATCGTCGAATCGCAGATGACAGACTCCACCCGGTGTCTCGTTCGCAATTCCAAAATTCAGGACGATGGATTTGGCGTGTCCGATATGGAGGTACCCGTTGGGTTCGGGGGGAAATCGTGTGACGACCCGGCCTCCGTGTTTGCCGGAAGCGCGATCGGCGGCGACGATGTCTCGAATGAAATTCGATGCGGTTGTGAATTCGGAAGCCATCAAGAAGTCTTCGGTAATGATCTACGTTCGGTCATGGGGACAGGCGAACGGCATGAAGGAGTTCTATCATAGACTGGGTGATGAGAGAAACGGGGAATGCTTAAGCGGACGGTTCGGCGGTGGAAGGGTCCGGCGGCGGCATGACGCTGAAATCCTTTTGTGCGATGAGGTGTCCTTCCATTCGGAGCCGGAATTCATATCGACCCGGTGCCGGAAAGATCAACAACGGAACGTTAATGCCAAAGTCAGAAATCTGGAGGCGATCGCCGATTTCAATGTTCGGGAGCGTGGCACGGCAAACCAGTTGTTCGGAGTTGAGATAGATCAAGTCGATATCGAAATGATAGGGGCCCTCCGCGTCGGTTAAGCAGAAGTAGAGGCCCATTTGCTGATGCTGAAAGGGAAAGGAAGGAGCTTGCAGATGGGTGAAAATTCCGATCAAGCTCTTCTTTTTCGTCAGGCTGTCTTCGATCACTTGATCACAGACCAGAAATGCCTGCACGGTCGGTCTTGGAATGTCGGTCATGTCGCGATTCCGGAGATCATCATTACAGTCGCCTGGTTCTCGGCTGTCGCGAAAACGAAGCGAGGTCTCGTAGGTGCTCCGGGACCATTCATCTGCATGGGCCATCCCCGGCGGAGCTGAATCAGTGACAGGTACCGGGGGACGAACCGCAATGGGTCTGCTATGTGGTGAACTGGCTCAACCTAGAATAGCTGGCCCGCCGCGACTTTCTACGATGTCTCCAAACAGCGTGATTCCTGAGCCAATCCGACAATAGTTGGGGGTGATTTCCACCTGAATGCCACGATGTGAGTGCAACTTCCCGTACAAGAGCGAGACCCTATGCGTTGCCGTCATGGCTGCTGCGAGAACTATCCCACCGGACTGCAGATCCGTTAATCGAACGGATGGGCCCTCAGCCGAAGAAGGGCTTTGCTCGAGGTGTGCTTCCACGGCAAAACGATCGTTCTTGTTCAGGGTGAGGGCATTACGGCGCAGATGCGCAATGCGGCCCCCGTACTCGTCGTACAGATCGAGCGTAACGAGAAACACCCCCTGTTCACGGTTGGTCTCGATGACCAGTTGTTCTTTTCCATGAATCCTGACGACCCCGTTGCTATTTCGAAAGGTGTTGGATCCAATGCACAGCTCAAGGCCTGGCTTGGCAAGGACTCCGCCGGATACGGCGTGACTCGAGGACCTGGTCTTACCAGACACCGCCGGTTCATCCATTCAAGACCCTCAAACCTCTATGGTGATTCGGTCGTCCGGAATTGGCGCAAAACATACGCTGTACCGTGAGAAAGTCATGAGAAAGCTAGGCTTTCTGATGGTTTCTGTCAAGATCGGCCATGCCAGATGTCACCAGGTATTTTGGCCCCCTGCAAACGGCCTAACCATGTAGACCCCTCAAGACGCATTCCAGCGGAGTAGTAGCCGGTGGCTGCCCGTGGACTTATCTGTATGTGACTCTCTTCCAAAGCGACGTATTCCGGCGGGATATGATTCAAATAGGAGGGCTTAGGGCGTCGATAGGCTTTCATTGCCATGGCTGTCTGTTGCGGTGACGCAGATTCTAACCGGTTGTTCATGTTGTATCTTAACCGGGATTGTAATGGTCTCAGAGATTTCGCCCCCTCCTGACAATTGCGTCGCCGGGACTTCCTTGGCGAGGGTACGCCCATTACCAAGATCGAAGTAGATGCTTGTCTTGGCGAGGCTTGTGAGTGGATCTCCTTCCAGATTCATGGATGGCTCTGTGTAGGAGACATGAACCGTTGATTTCGTCGCGCTCATTGTTGTCTGGATCGTGTCAGGGCACGAAAGGGTGTTTGGGCGGGTGTCTTGGTGGATACCGGCACAACTCCAGAGGCTTGTCGTGAAGCAAAAAAGAAGTACCAAGGCGAATCGGATCGGTGTGATGTGACGCATAGTCTCCTTTACATAGGAGGAGTCGAATCCAACGATCTCCTCGCAGCAGCCAACCTTGAAACCGGTCAGTTTTGGCGTGGTCAACCCCTGGCTTGAATATATATAGGCTAGGCGTAGGGGACATCGCAAGCTTCGCCCACACACTGCGCGGTCTCAATACTCAGCCATCACTTCGTTGCAAACCGAAAACCGCTTATGCTACGGTCCAATCTCTCGAATAAGCACAGGTTGGTCCCATCGTCTAGCCTGGCCTAGGACGGAGCCCTCTCAAGGCTTAAACACGGGTTCGAATCCCGTTGGGACCACCAAATAAAGCTTGCTCGTGCAGCGGTCTCTCTAACGTCTTATCGAATTTGATGGGTACGGGTAAAATCCTTCGGGATGTTGTTTTTCGATGCCACACTTCCCCTGGAAGCCTGGCGCATTTAGCGATTCCGTTCCTGTTGCAGCGGCTCGTGTAGGTTGACCGTAACAGAGTATCTTCCCTGGAGGTTCCCTATATAGCTCAATCTTGTGACGGGGGTGAATGATGAACCTGGTCACCTTTCGTTTCCGCCAGTCCTCGGCCGTCGATTTTTATTGGAACCTCGAGTTGGCCAAACGAGGGTCCCTACGCGAATTCAAGGTCCATCCGAACATCACCATTTATGAGTCGGCGTTTGATCTCTTCAACCCGATTCAAGTACGACATGCCTTGTCCCTTGCAAAGGCCTTGGTGCTTGACAAGCGAGCCGAGGTCTTCTGGGGAAATACGTCGTTGACGATGGTGATCGTCCGGGATGTGTTGGAGTGCTATCAGCATTCAATGCAGGTCGACGATCATCACGCACATTGTTGGTTCAAGATCCGGCTCACATTTGACCTCACCGTGACACGGCTCGAGGTGGAGTCCGACGACTTGGCGAAGTCGTTCGTGTTTCCGTGCCGACATGCGGCCACCCATGCCTATGGGATTCACTATGAGCACCCAGGAACGATCTATGATCAGTTGGACTCGGCCTTGTGGCGTGCCGGCACACGGTGGTGTCCACGGCTCGCGGATCTTTCAGAAATAAAACTCATCAACGTGGAGTTGCAGACGAAACGGTAAAAGGCTGGCCCGACATGGGGACAGGTGAGGGGAAACCTGACGGTCAAGTGCTCGTCGAATTTAAACACAGGTTCGAATTCCGTTGTAGGCCAGACCAAGTCTAAGCGAGCAGCGGCTTCGTTATCGTGTTATTCAGCTTGGTGGATGGGGAGAAAACCCGCTAGCATTTCCTTTCCCATTCGCTGACTTCGTGCATGGTAGCAGCTCGTTGGAAATTGCTTTGTCATTACCGACGCCAGATAGCCACCTCACGCGAATATTTTTGTTCTAGGGTCTCGCTCGTGTCTCTCAACGGCCGATCTGGGTGAAAGTCATCGCCGCTCCTGGAAAAACTCAGGCGTTTTGCTGGGCACAGGAATGATAGAGAGGTGTCTCGTAATTGCAGGGGCGTCGATCACGATGCGAAACTCGCTTGGCGTAAGGCGCTGACTACTGGTAAGCTAAGGACGTAGAATCGGAAAGTAGACGATAGTCCAACGATACGGCGAATAGCGAGGAATACTCAGGGCGCCGTGCTGTTCGATAGAGCGAGGGGGAATCCATGAATACCAGAATGAAAAACTTACTCCTATGGGGCATGATCGCCCTGTTTATTGTGTTGCTGTTCAATATGTTCTCCGTTCCGACGCATGCGCCTGAAGAAGAGGTCTATTTCAGCGATTTCATCGCGAAGGTGGAACAGGGCTCGGTGGTCAAGGTCATCATACGGGGCCATCACATCAGTGCGGTCTTGAAAGACAGCACGCGCATTCACACCTATGCGGCCGATGATCCTGACCTGATCGCGATGTTGCGGGAGAAGGGGGTCCAGATCGAGGTGAAACCGTCAGGCGAGAGCCCGTGGTACGTCACATTTCTGTATACATGGGGGCCCTTCATCCTCTTTCTCGGGCTGTTCATCTTCATCATGCGGCGGATGCAATCCGGCGGGAACGGCGCCTTATCGTTCGGGAAAAGCCGTGCCAAGATGCTGACCGAGGAGCATAAGAAGGTCACCTTTGCAGACGTGGCCGGAGTTGATGAGGCGAAAAACGATGTGCAGGAGATCGTTGAGTTTTTGAAAGATCCGCGCAAGTTTCAGACGTTGGGTGGACGTATTCCGAAGGGTGTGTTGGTGGTCGGTCCTCCCGGAACCGGGAAGACTCTGTTGGCGAAAGCCGTTGCGGGTGAAGCCGGTGTTCCCTTTTTCAGCATCAGTGGGTCTGACTTTGTGGAGATGTTTGTCGGAGTCGGAGCCTCGCGGGTGCGTGATTTATTTGAACAGGGAAAGAAACATGCACCGTGCATCATTTTCATCGACGAGATCGATGCCGTCGGTCGTCTGCGTGGAGCCGGACTGGGGGGAGGTCATGACGAACGCGAACAGACGCTGAATCAGCTGCTCGTCGAGATGGATGGGTTCGACACGACGGAAGGCGTGATCTTGGTCGCGGCAACCAATCGGCCGGACGTTCTTGATCCTGCCTTGCTGCGTCCTGGGCGCTTTGATCGACAGGTTGTCGTTGATCGACCCGACCTTCATGGCCGCGCGGAGATTCTCAAGGTCCATACGAAAAAAGTGCCGGTTGCGGCGAACGTAGAATTAAACAAGATAGCCCGAGGGACGCCTGGATTCTCAGGAGCCGACTTGGAGAATCTGGTCAATGAGGCGGCCTTGTGGGCGGCTCGTCAAAACAAGACGGAGGTTGACTCGGTCGATTTCGAAATGGCCAAAGATAAAATCATCATGGGGGCCGAACGTAAGAGCATGATCCTGACCGAAGAGGAAAAACGGGTCACGGCTTATCATGAGGCGGGACATGCGTTGATGGCGAGGCTCTTGCCCGGGACGGATCCGGTGCACAAAGTCACGATTATTCCACGGGGACGAGCACTGGGTGTCACGATGCAGTTGCCGACCGAAGATCGACATAGCTATACCAAAGAGTTCCTGTTGAATAGACTGGCCGTCTTGATGGGGGGACGAGTAGCGGAAGAACTCGTATTTAACCACGTGACGACAGGGGCGGGGAACGATTTAAATCAGGCGACGGATCTTGCTCGCAAGATGGTCTGTGAGTGGGGTATGAGCGAGAAGTTGGGCCCTCTGACGTTTGGACAGAAAAACGACTCCGTATTCCTCGGGCGAGACTGGACTGCCAAAAGAGACCTCAGTGAGCGAGTGGCGAAGGAGATCGATCTCGAGATCAAGCAGTTTGTGACTGAAAATTACGAACGCGCCAAGCAGGTCTTGACCGAACACATGGCCGGCTTGACTGCGTTAGCTGAGGCCCTGTTGGTCAAGGAATCGCTGGATGCGATAGACATCGACCGAATTCTTATGGAGTCTTCAGCGGGAACGGTACCTGCCTAACAACGCTAGAGTCAGTCGTTGACTGAATCGGTACCCGTGTATTCGTACGCGCGAACCTTTCATTGACGCCTCCGTTCACGGTTGTGTATAAACGACTGGACGATGATCAACTCCTTTCGAGGATCCAATGTACGCACGTGAATTTCGTGATGGCGCCAAGGATGGGTTAGAAGCACTTGAACCGCTCGATCCCGACCGGATCACCTCGTTTAGCGATTTGCTCGAAGCCATGGGGAAGACGGCTTTTGGAGGACGACACCTCGGCAAAGCCTTCGAGGTGCTGTGGGCGATGATCGAAGATCCGGACTGCCGAGTCGTCCTGACGTTGTCCGGCGCGATGACCATTGCCAAGATGGGGAAGATCATCACGAAGATGATCGATGAAGGCATGGTGCATTGCATCATCTCGACCGGGGCGCTGATGGCGCATGGCCTCAGTGAGTCTGTCGGGAAGACACACTACCGGCACGACCCATCGATGAGCGATGAGGAGCTCTTTCGAAAGGGATACAATCGTGTCTATGACACACTCGAAATGGAAGCCAATCTCAACTATGTCGAGCATGTCGTCACCCGGACCGTGAAGCGCCTTAACCAAGATCGGCCGCTTTCATCGGAAATCCTTACGCGGGAATTGGGAAAGACCTTGGCCGAAGAGTTTGACGGCGAAGGGATTTTGAAAAGTGCCTACCTAAAAAAAGTGCCCGTGTACATCCCGGCCTTCACTGATTCTGAGGTCGGGCTCGATATGGGAATATGGGCAATGTCCCGAGAACTCGATCGGGCGCGATCCGAGTCCGGTTCGAAAGGCGACCTGTCGGTCTTGCAGGATATTCTCCATTCCTGGCCCTCGTTTAATCCCTATCTGGATCTCAATAGCTATGCGGACACCGTCCTTTCGGCGAAACGTCTTGGGATCTTCACGATCGGAGGGGGCGTCCCAAGAAATTGGGCCCAACAGGTCGGTCCCTACATTGAAATCGGGAATCTACGGTTAGGGCTGTCCGTGAAACCTCCTCGCTTTCAGTACGGAGTGAGAATTTGTCCCGAGCCCGACTACTGGGGTGGGCTCAGCGGCTGTACCTATCAAGAGGGGCTCTCCTGGGGGAAATTTGTGACGCCGAAGGACGGCGGACGGTTTGCCGAAGTCTTGAGTGATGCCACCGTTGTGTGGCCCCTCTTAATGATGGGACTGCTCGAAAGGAAAAAATCCGGCGTGGTGCGCCAGTCGTGAAATGGATGATTGGACGATGGGTGGGCCGGTTATGTCTTGGCAGCCTCCTCCTATGGTCTGCTGTCGCTACCGCCGGAGATTCAACAGAGACTGATGTCCGGATGCGGGGGCAGGCCAATGCCCCTCTGACGCTCATCGAATACTCCGACTTCACCTGTGGGTACTGCCTGAAGTTTTTCAAGGATACTTGGCCACGCATACAAGCCCGTTATGTCGATACCGGGAAAGTGCGGTTTGCGTATCGAGATTATCCACGGGCCGACCGAGGTCCTGGAGTGGATGCGGCAATGGCAGCGCGATGTGCTGGGGCGCAAGGGCAATATTGGGCGATGCATGATCGCCTGTTTTCCGAAGGCGGACAACTGGATAAGCAGGTCTATAACCGTCATGCCAAGACGCTCGGCTTGGATCGTTCGGTGTTTGAACAGTGTATGGCTGAGGGACGGTACACCAATGCGATCTTCGAAGATCGTCAGGAAGCCAATCAGTGGGGCTTTCACGGAACGCCGGGGTTTATTCTCGTACGCACGGCCATGGCGCCGACGGAGCACGAACCCGCTATTGCGATACCCGGAGCATTTCCGTTCGAGATGTTTTCGGATGAAATCGAGCGACTTCTGGCAGGCACCAAAAAGTAAGCCGAGAAGGTGTCGGTTGCCTGTCCTCCGCGAGTGTTGTTGACCGTGCGCATTCGGTTGCGTTAGTCCTGTTCACCAGAAAGGGTAGGATATCCTATGGATTCCATACAATCGTTCTGGCCCGTGTCCCATCGCGACGATGACTTTTGGGTGTGCATGTCTTGTCTCACGGAAGTCTTCTACCGAAGAGTTCCTATGCCGGATTGTCCGTCCTGCCACGGCGTGTCAACGTATGAAGGCTTCACCTTGGAAGCGATCCGTGACTGGGGTACGGAAGAACTGATTGCGAAGGCAGTCGCTGCACAAGAGACGGCCACGACTACTCAACCTCCCGTTGAATCTGCCGCTCCGGTTGAAGCGGCGGATTAACATCAGCTTCATCACGGACTCCAGCGAGTCGTCCAGTGAAGGAACCGCGACCATTCCTCGTTCATGGCCAGTGGAAACTGGGTAACAGTACGTCTCCGGTCGTTGACCCGTTTACCGGAAAGCTGGTTGCGCAGGTGACCCAAGCGACGGAATCCGATATCGAACAGGCCGTCGCATCGACCTCCCACGCAGCTGCTCCCATGGGACAGCTGCCGGCCCATGCTCGATACGATATTCTCCAACAGATTGCGACCCTGCTCGCTCGACAGCGAGACGAGTTCGCGGCGACGATTTCGGCAGAAGCCGGCAAGCCGATCACCGATGCGAGGCGGGAGGTCACCCGGGCTATTCAAACGTTCACGGTCGCGGCTGAAGAAGCACGACGAATTCCCGGTGACGTGGTTCCGCTGGATTGGACCCCCGGATGTGATACGCATCTTGGCCTGCTCCGCCGGTTCCCCATCGGTCCGATTCTCGGCATTACGCCCTTCAACTTTCCGCTCAATCTCGTGGCGCACAAGGTTGCGCCGGCACTGGCTGCCGGTAACCCCATTTTGATCAAACCGGCTCCTCAAACGCCGCTGACGGCTCTCTTGCTCGGAGAGGTCGCGTTAGAGGCGGGAGTTCCTCCAGGGGGACTGAATATTGTACCGTGCGATAACCTTCTGGCTGAGCGGATGGTCGTCGATCCACGATTCAAGTTGCTGAGTTTCACCGGGAGTGCTTCCGTGGGGTGGATGTTGAAGGCCAAGTGTGGAAAGAAAAAAGTGACGCTCGAGCTCGGAGGCAATGCGGCGGTCGTGATCGAACCGGATGCCGACATCGAGCTCGCCGCTCAGCGATGCGCCGTCGGCGGATTCGGATATGCCGGCCAGACGTGCATTTCCGTGCAGCGGATCTTCGTACACCACTCGGTGGCCGATTTGTTTACGACCAAGCTTCTCATGCACGTCGCTCGGTTAAAGACAGGCGATCCAACCGACGAGACCACGAGCATCGGCCCACTCATCGACGAGACGGCGGCGCAACGAGTCGAAGCGTGGATCGGCGAAGCTGTGGCGGATGGAGCGCGTGTGCTATTGGGCGGAAAACGTATGAGATCACTGGTCGAGGCAACGGTACTCTCGAATGTGAACCCTCAGATGAAGGTGTCATGCCGAGAGGTGTTTGGACCGGTCGTGACGGTCACGCCGTATCGTCAGTTGAGCGAGGCCGTCGCCTTGCTCAATCAATCCGACTATGGACTACAGGCCGGCATTTTCACGCAGGACATTAATAAGATTTTTTACGCATTTCGTCATGTGGAGGTCGGTGCCGTCCTGGCCAATGAAATTCCCACGTTTCGTGCGGATCACATGCCTTACGGTGGGGTGAAAGATTCCGGGTTAGGACGAGAAGGTGTGCGTGCCGCGATCGAGGACATGACCGAGCCGCGCATGCTGATCATGAATCTCAAAGAACCAGTCCCTTCAACTGAAAAAACTCTCTAGAAGATATTGCGAAGCTGGTCCAATCTTGCTACAACACACGCGATGCTGTAGCTGAACTGGTTCAATTTGTTTGTCTGGCCGCTCGCGAACACATCACGAAGCAACCTCCACGCAACCTGAAAGGTCGGTTATCAGACGAAAGGGGAGATGATGGTACCTACGCAAATGTTTCTCACGAGAGGTGTGGGAGTTCACAAGGAAAAGCTGGCCTCGTTCGAAGAAGCGTTGCGCAGCGCGGGTGTCGCCTACTGTAACCTCGTCAGTGTGTCCTCGATTCTTCCACCCTATTGCAAAATCATTCCCCGAAAACGCGGAGAAAAACTGTTGAAACCTGGAGAGATCACGTTTTGCGTGATGGCCCGATCAGAGACCAACGAACGGAACCAGCTGGTGTCGGCCTCCGTCGGCCTGGCGAAACCCACGGACATCGGCACGTATGGGTATCTTTCGGAGCACCATGCGCATGGCGAAACGGATGAAGAGACCGGAGAGTATACGGAAGATTTGGCCGCGCAGATGCTGGCAACGACCTTAGGGGTGGAGTTCGATCCGAATGTGGCGTGGAAAGAGCGTGAACAGGTGTTTAAGATGGGCGGAAAAATCGTGAAAACCTTGAATATCACGCAGTCGGCCGTCGGGAAGAAGGGCAAGTGGACGACGGTCATCGCGCTGGCCGTCTTCATTCCACCGGAGAATGATCCCAGCCGTTCTCGTAAGTAGAGGGGCTGAGGGATTGGCTGTGTCGGCTTTGGCTGCCCGTCACACGTAAGGGGAGAATGCCCATGACGCTTCCCGTCGGTTGGGAGGGGGCCGATCATAACTTTCTGGGCATCGACGAACCCTGGTGCCATCCGGATCAAGCGGGCGTCTATGTCCTGCCGGCTCCCTACGAACATACCTCCAGCTACATCCGAGGATCAGACCGTGGTCCATCGGCTATCCTGGAAGCCTCCAGCCAGGTTGAGTTCTACGATGAACAACTTCGGGTTGAGCCCTATCGCGAGTGGGGTGGAATTGCAACGGCTACACCCCTGAATCTCGAGGGAAAGGTCGACCGAGCAGCAGTCGATGCCATCGAGGCGTTTGTCTCACCTCATGTCGGAACCGGACGGTTTGTAGTCACGTTGACCGGTGAACATACCGGTGCCTTGGGGGCGATTCGGGCCCATGCGAAGCGGTACGAGCAGATGACGGTCGTGCAGGTTGATGCCCACGGAGATCTGCGTGACGCCTACCAAGGGAATCCCTTCAGCCATGCCAGCGTCATGGCGCGAGTGGTGGAGGATGGGTTGTCCTTGGTACAGGTAGGCATCCGATCGATCAGCCAGGAAGAGGTGGTCCGTATCGATGCCACGGATCGAATTACGACGTGGTTTGCCGCCACGATTCTTGATCCGTCTGGTCCCTATGAAGGCAGGGCATCGAAATGGATACCGGATGTCGTGGCGGCCTGTCGAACGCCTGTGTATCTCACCTTCGACTGCGACGGGCTGGACGCCTCGCTTGTCCCCGCACTCGGGACCCCTGAGCCTGGTGGACTTGGCTGGTATGATACGCTCAATCTGATCACGGCCCTTGCCAACGGACCAGGGATTGTGGGGATGGATGTCAGCGAAATCGCTCCCATTGAAGGGTTTGTCGCACCGCAATTCACCGTCGCGCGGTTGATCTATCGAATGCTCGGTCGGATCAAGGTCGGCAAACGAGTCTATTAGGGCCAGCCTTTTATATTGATAGCGTCCTCATCCTGTGGCTCACACCATCCGCATCAATAAATTTTTTACCGAACAGGGGATTTGCTCCCGGCGAGAAGCCGACCGGCTGATCGGGTCGGGTGCCGTCACGATTAATGGTCGGGTGGCCAAACTCGGCGATCAGGTAGAGCCCACCGACGTCATTGCCCGAGCGGGGGAGGTGATCTCTTGGCGTAAGGCTGGTCTGTACATCAAGTACCATAAGCCGGTCGGCGTGACGACTACGAGTGAGGCTCATATTCCTCGAAACATCATTGCAGAGATCGGACATCCTGAGCGGATTTTCCCGATCGGAAGACTGGATAAAGATTCCTCCGGCCTGATTCTACTGACGAACGACGGGGACATCGTCAACGACATCCTGCGGACCGAATTCGGCCATGAGCGAGAGTATCTGGTGCAGGTCGATCGGCCGTTCGACCAATCGTTTTTGGATCAGATGTCGTGCGGCGTAGTCATCCTCGGGAGTAGGACGAAGCCGTGTCGGATGACGCGAGTTGGGCCAAATCGGTTTCGTATTGCACTCACCGAGGGGCGAAACCGGCAGATCAGGCGCATGTGCCAAGTGCTCGGCTATCGCGTGATCAAGCTCTACCGCACGAGGATCATGCACCTCACCGTCGAAGGGTTGGCCGTGGGAGAATGGAAAGAACTTACGACCGGTGAGCGAGAGGAACTGCTCAGAGCCGTGAGACGCCGTGAGCAGAGACCGGGTCTTGAGGGATCATCGTAGTCTCGCCCGTCTTGCCTCGCTCCATTCGACATACCGTCTGACCAGCGACTGCTATTGGAACGCCATATTCCAAGCCTGGTTCAGGCTTGTCCCCCCACTGAACACCGTCGTGAGCGTTACGAAATCGTCAATCTAATTTTTAGATGGTTAACTAATACATTATCTATTTGTCTATGGAACGGTCGATCCAGTACATCAGGAGTATGGGAATGTATTGCTCACATAACCATAAGGAGGGCGTCATGAACGTTAAAGGTCTATCGAAAGCAGGAGTCCTGTTCGTTATCGTGGCGGCGGCATTGCTCATCGTGCCGAATGGGTTTGCAGCCGATCAGCCATCCAAGGGCAGTGGCGGCATGGAACTAAAAGCCAAGCCTGGTATACAGAAGAATTTGAACGTGAAGGATCTGGACGAGGAGGTATCACATTTGGAAGTAATTGATTCGAACGGAAACGCCTACCTCCTTATTCCACTCAAGACGACCGGAGGAAACAAGCCGGTGGTAGCGGAAGACGGAAAGATCATTGTGGAGTATGTGCATCCATATGCTGGAAGACTTGGGAATTAAACGGAGAGCCAAGAGGAGGGGTGGAAGCTGTCCCTCCTCTTGGTGGGATTAGAACAATAACCTTCACCCAAGGGAGGATGAAAATGGAGCGCCATAAGGGTGATCGAAAGAAAGGGAATAGCGTCTCGCCAGAGGGGCTTGAATCGTCGATCCAAAGCAGGATCGCCAGACGTGCATATGAGCGCTATCTCGAACGAGGCGGAGTGAGCGGGAACGAAATTGATGATTGGCTCCAGGCCGAGCGAGAAATCCAGCAAGAAGAGCACCGCTGAATGGCAACGGCGGCGGCTTATTTGATCCTGAACGGGTCTGCCGCCGCAGGTTCCCCTGCGACGGGGATCGTTGGAAGCTATTCGGAAAAAGACCGAGCGAGATAACGACTCCCTGTTGCAGGACGCGAGAGGAGGCATGATCATGAACAAGGTTGTGGCCATTTTGAGCTTCGTTATCGTCGTCGGATCTGCAGCCCCCGAGGTCTCAAGGGCGCATAAGCAGGTAGCCTTTCAAGATGAGCGAGGGACACGTTTACTCATGCTTGCCGGACCCGATGAATACATGGGACCAGTCCGAGGAGTGAGGAGTTGTCGCGGCGGCATCGTCATGGAAGTGGGCCTGACCCATACGGATCCGCACCATCTTTTTAGTCCGGGTCGTCCCATCCTGGTGCTTACGGAGTTCTCAAATGGCGGACGGTGGCGCATGTTTAGTGCCTTTGAACGACGGATAGGGAGGCCCAGACGGATCTGGAACAGAATGTCAGCTTTGATTACGACCTTGTTTGCATCGGAGCGGCCCAGCCGTGCAGCGCGCTGCAGTCCAGACTGCCAAATCAGGAAAACGGGCCGCCATTATCGAGCGAGGCCGTTTCGTCGGCGGAGTTTGTGCCAATACAGGTACCATACCAAGTAAAGCGTTTCGGGAAGCGGTCCTCACGGTGATGACCAGAGCCGAGTTGAATGATGGGCTCGGGCAACCTTGGCTGAATGCTACAAGGTCGCCGCATTGGACGCATTCAACAAGCTTGGGTAAGAACAATAGTAGGCTTACGAACTACCATCTAGTCATACATTCGTCGTCGGCATCTATGCTCTTCGATCCCAAACCGCCCGTTCAAACCGCTACGGGACATGGCTTTTTAAAACTCCAAATCAAACCGGACGTCCGTAAACAGAAAGGAGCCGCTCAATGAAAGTCCTGGCGTTCGTTCTCAGCTGGCTGATGTTTCCGGTGGTCGGCTACACTGAACAGGCCAAAGAATTATCGGCGGCGACATCGCTCCCGCCTGTTCAGTTCGGCCTCGAGGAACTTCATTCAAGTATTGATCGGACCCATCCGCTCCTGAGGGGAGCCGGAGCCGAAAAAACGATCGCCAAGGGGAAGATGTTGCAGGCACTGGGTGCCTTTGAGCCCACTCTCGTGAACGACACAGAGCTTGAACGCTTTATTTCAAGCGCGGACCCGAGCAAAGGGACTCAAACCGTTGGGTTTAACGACACACTGGTAGAAGCGCTTCACCCGTTGGGTTTTAGAGGCAGCGCCGGATTTCGCCAAGCAATCGGTGAGGCGAGAATTCCTGACTTGTCGTTCGGTGACGGTAATCAGCAGGTCATCCTGGGTGGCTTCCTGCCGTTGCTCAGGGGCTTGATGATCAATCCAGAACGCGCTGAGCAACAGCGGTCCGAGTTGGCCTCTCCTCGCGCAGACATCAGGATTGCCAAAACCAGACAAGACCTCTTCTTGGCGGCGGCTCATCAATACTGGGATTGGGTTGCGGCTGCCAAGTTGCTTGATGTCCAAAAGCGAGCCGTTGTTGTGGCGGAGGACCGCCATACGCTGGTGCAAGAGCTCGCGAACGCGGGGTCAGTCGCCGCCATCGACGTGACGGAAGCCGGACAGGAAGTGCACCGACGTCGTGACGTCGCGATCGCTGCGCGGCGAGGGCTCGAACAAGAAGCGTTCAAACTCTCCATGTTCCTGTGGGTAAATGGCTCCCCGTCGGCCCCGCCGCTCGATCGTGTCCCGGATTTCCCCGTGGAAAGGCGGATGCCGACCGTGGACGACGTCTTGATTCAAAAAGTAAGGGCACTCTCAGAACGACCAGAGGTCAAAGAGCTTGAAGTAGAGGCGAAAATCAACAACATCGACCTCGCTCTGGCCAAGAACAACCTGCTTCCGAGCCTAAACTTGGAGGCTGCACCGGCACGCTCTCCGGAGAAATTCGTGCTTGGGTTGGGCTATCGATTCGGCGTCGAACTGAGATTTCCTCTCCTGCAACGCCGAAGTCGCGGCGAAGTCCTGCAAGCGCAGGGCCAGGCGGAACGGCTCGTCATGGCGCAACAGTACCGGGAAAACCAAATCGTCGTCGACGTCGATAATGCCCTGTCTGCCATCGAGCGGGCTCGCGAACGGATGGAAGAAGCCACACAGGCGTTCCGTCTGGCCAAGATCGTCGAGGAGGGCGAGCGTTACCGCTACGGTGTCGGGTCCAGTAGCGTCCTATTCGTCAATCTGCGCGAACGCAACACCGTGGATTCGGAAATTCAGGTTGTTCGGGCGAAGGCCGAGTACCACAAGGCCTTGGCACTGTACCAGTGGGCTGTCGGAGCCTGGGCTAAGACCCCGAGCGATCCTCTGCAAGTGAATGAGCGATGACATGACGAACGAACGAGATCGTGCTAGGGTCTCCATGAATATGGGATGCTGGTTCCGGATATGTTGGGCCTGCGTTTGACTTGAAGTCAACGCTCGCATGACTCGGAGAATCGTGGACCGCTGACACATGGGACAATCACCCGGTACATCTCAGCCTAACCTCTTTCAAGTCTCACGGCATCTTGGGCGCTTTTCCAAGAGGAACGCAGAATTCTGGTTCTTGTCGTGTCGTATTCGCTCGTGATCGGACTCTTCTCTCTGATCGTCCCGTTGACCGTCCAGGAATTGGTCAACACGTTTTCCTTCGCGATCCAACCGGTCATGATTGTGACATTGGCGATTATCATGGTCGTCGTGCTGGCATTTGTGGGGCTGTTCAAAGCATTGCAACATTATGCGGTCGAGGTACTGCAGCGTCGTCTCTTTGTGAGGACAGCTTTTGCCATGGCTCAGAAGCTGCCTCATATCCGACTTCAAGGCTTCAAACCCCAGGTCTCGAATTTGTTCATGGAAACGTCGTTCATGCAGCGTGCCTTGTCGGTCCTCCTCGTCGATCTCGTCCATGTGATTGTCGGCGGCTTCGTCGGGATGACCATTTTGGTCTTCTATCATCCCTACTTCATCCTGTTTGATTTGGTGCTGCTCCTGGGATTCACTCTCATTGTCTTTGTCTTGTCTCGTGGAGGGCTGCGGACCACCATCGCCATGTCTCACGCCAAGTACGAAGTCCTACACTGGATGCAGGAAATTTCACGTAATCTTCTACACGTCAAGGCCACGGACAGCCGAGAGTTGCTTATTCAGAAAACCGACCAATTGACGGCAACGTATATCGAGTATCGCCGGGCACGCTTTGCCGTCCTCCTGCGGCAATTTATCGCTTCAGTCGGAGGACAAGCCCTGGCACATAGCGGTAACCTGGCGCTGGCCGGCTGGCTGCTGTCCATCGACCAATTGACCCTCGGGCAACTGGTCGCGGTTGAGGTCGTAGTGGGCAGCCTTCTCCTCAACTTTGATGCGGTCGTCAAGAGTATCGGGCATGTATATTTCTTCTTCACGTCGTTGGAGGAACTCGAGGCCTTCTTCGCGCTCCCAAGAGAGGAACGCCGTCCTCCGCCGACGTCGACCGTGACTCTTGGTGATCCCAAGAATCATGGCATCCGGGTAACCGGTGTCGGATTGGGTGTGGTTCGCGACGAGACCCCCGTCTTCGCCAACCTTGACCTGGAGGTGGCCCCTGGAGAGAGGGTGGCCATCTATGCAAAGACCATTGCGGCCAGAATGGCGCTGGCCAGGGTGTTGGCTGGTCTCGAATCGCCGAGCAGCGGGTGCGTTTCCTATAACGATGTCGATCTCCGCCATCTTGATCTGAACCGTATCAATCAGCATCGTGGCTTCATGATTGATTCACAGTTGGCATTGATGGATGGCACGATCGCGGACAATATTGTGTGGCGACGTTCCGCCGTCTCCTAGGACGATATCCGTTGGGCGCTTAGATTGACCCAACTTCAGGAAGAGATCACAAGTCTTCCGCAAGGGATTGACTCCGATATCAGTGTGTTTGGGGAGATCCCCGCCCCAACTCATATCCTGCGCATCTTGCTCGCCCGTGCCATTGTAGGACGCCCTGAACTCCTGATCTTCGACGGGATGATTCACGACATGCAGCCGACCATACGGGATGCCATCCTTCGGCGAATCTGCTCAAGGGATGAATCCTGGACGGTCCTGTTCGTTTCGACCGACCCGAACTTAACGCCCTATGTGGATCGTCGCATTGTTCTTGAGGACTCGGGCACATCGGTGCCGTTATTGCCTTCCTGACGAGGGGCCGGTGATTATTTCGATCCCCGTCCAGCCTTCGGCAAAAGCGTATCGATGATCGTATGTGATCGTTCCTCGTAGTCAGGCGGGAACAGGTTGAATCGTCGCCAGAGTTCGTACCAGAGTGGGACTCGATTCAGAATGACCCACCCCATCGCCTTTGTGCCTTGGCGGACATGTGACTGTTCCGGCCAGGGGCGATCGTCGAGGTCGGGAACGACCCAGAATCGATAGTTGCCCTTTCCGTCATCGACTTGGTCGATTACCTTGATCACGCCCGAATAGGTCCCGGCCATCAATTCGGGCCAGGCGGGAAGAGGAATGGCTGGGATGCCATAGAAGAGGAGTTTGACTTTCCGACCGACGTTCAAGAGAGGCGCATCCAGTCCGTCTGCCGTCATCTCAATCGCCTTGTCTGTGCTGGTGGGGGAAAGCCGCACCAATGTGTCGCCCTGCTGCACGGTTTCGCCGACCCCGACTTTGGCCATCTTGACGACCGTGCCGTCGATCGGCGCCAAAATATTACTGGCCAGCCGGCGGTGCTCGGCATTTGACCGTCGCAGCGAGACATCGGCGAGCTGGTCGGCGACTTTGGCGGCTTCGGCGACCGATGCATCACGAGTCGCCTCCGCATCAAGCAGGCGCTGCAACATCTCTGCGCTCACTTGATCGCGTCCGAACCCTAATGATCTCATGGCCTCTTCCGCTGCTCGGAGATTCGACTGCGAACCCTCAAGATCCGCCTGGCTTGTGGTATCTGTTTGGACCGCCAGCTCCAACTCTCGCTGAGACACCAAGCCTCGCTTGAGGAGTTGTTTGTGCCGCTCGAGGTTAAGCACGGCGGTGATGGCGGCGATCTTGGCTGCCTCCACCTGCTGGTGCGCTTGGCGCACCTTGTTTCCGGCCTCAACGACTCGGGCCTCCGCCGATGGGATGGCAGCCTTCACCAGATTCCGCATTTCTACGATGCGCTTGTCGAGCTGGTCGACTCTGGCCAATGCCGCGCGTTTGGTCCTTTCGAGCGCCTCCTTCCGTTGATCAAGAAAGGCGAGTAAGTCGGGTGACAGGAAGTTAGGATCAGTATCTTCCAATTCGAGAATGAGGTCGCCTTTCTGAACCAGGTCACCTTCTAATGCGTGCCATGTCTTGATGCGGCCGGTAATCTGAGCCTCGACGTCTTGAGGCCGCTCGTGGGGAGTGTAGGCGGACATCTGGCCGGTCACGGTCACGGTCTGCGTCCACGGGACGAAGATGATGGTGAGCAAGAAGAGTGCGAACAGGAGGATCGGGAGACGAGAAGAAAATCTCCATCCTTCCGGAAGCTGTGCGCTCCTCCAAGACTGGAGTGGTGGAAGCGGCGAGCGTCGATGGCGATTCCTGGAGCCGAGCCCTCCTGATCGAGAGAGGGGCTTCTTGTCAGGCCAAGGCCCAGGCTCCACAAGCCGCCTCCCTTTGGACCTCAAGCGTCAGAGCCTCCTCAGGCACCTGCTATCATACTAAGCCGACCAGGGTTCCCACAAACTTTCGGTCTAAACGGTAAGAATGGGCTTGAACTGTTTGTAGTGGGAGGCGGTGCAGTCGGATCATGCCAGGACATCACGGCGGGCAGCGGCTAAGAGGGCCACCACTGCCGGATGTTTGAGCCGCCGCTCAACCGTGATCGCGTAAAATTTTTGCCTGACGGAATCGAGCGCCCCTCCCACCATATGGCGGCGATTTCTCTCATCACGTGATCCAGGGAACAGTCCATGGCCTTCCTGACCGAAGGCCTTTAACGTCGCGCTATCTTCGAACTCTCCAATAATAGTCGGGGATAGGTGGTGGCGTGCGAACCAGTCGTCCAACACTGCGAAGCATCCTTGAGGTGGGGAATAAAGGGGCCGCTCAAGATCGAGGAAATTGCGGCGGTACTGCACCGCTAGTTTGGGCGTCGCAAAGAAGGTGACGCCCGATTCCCCCATGAGATGGTTATAGGTCCGCACCTTAATCGTCGGCGGTGCTGGAGTATCAGCGATGACTAGATCCAGCCCATGGATGGCCAGGTCGGCCAGCAGCTGGTCCAACTTATCCTCCCAACAGATTAGGCGTGTTGATGGGGATTGTCTCGAGGTCGACTCCAAAAGTCGGGCGGCCAACAGCTTGGGGACCACGTCGACAATGCCAACCGTCAGGCGAATCGGACGGCCGCTACCCCGTCCCTTCATCGTATTCATCAAGTCTTGCCCGATGGAGAAGATGTCTTCGGCGTACCTGAAGGCGACACGACCCATTTCAGTCAATTTAAGCTGACGCCCGGTTCGGACGAACAGCTTTTCCCCTAAACTGTCCTCCAAGACCCGAATCTGTGCGCTGATCGTGGGTTGAGCGAGTCAAGCTCCTTGCAAGCCTTGGCCACAGTGCCGTGTTTCGCAACCGACCAGAAATAGAGAAGATGGTGATAATTCAGCCATTCCATGGTGCCGCACTATACAAAGAAACAAGGGATGACTCCAGACCAAGGACCAGGTTGCTCCTGTACGGTGCCAAAACAGAGACGGAGGTACGGAGAGTGTAGCCAGGGTCGAGGTGGTATTAGCCGAGCAGCTCTCGTCGGGCGGTACGGACGAGTGCCAAGACGGCCTGATGCTTGACGCGGCGTTCCACCGTGATGGCGTAAAAATGTTGCTTGAGCCCTTCCAGCTGTCCGACCGCCTGCACGCGGTATTGACGGCAGATCTCCTGTTCGATCACCGAGGCTCCGGGGAAGATGCCATATCCGTCTTGGCCGAACGCCTTCAAGGTCGCGCTGTCGTCGAACTCACCGACAATCAGCGGGTGGAGGCCACGGTTGACCATCCACTGGTCCAGCAATCGCCGAAGCATGGCGTTGGGGGTGGGAAGCAGCATGGGTGCGCTCCGGAGCGATTGTGGAAAGTCTCGACGGTATTGTGCGGCCAACTTGGCGGTTGCGAAGAGCGTCACCCCTGATTCACCCAAGGGGTGGTTGTACATCTGCTCCTTGGTCCCAGGCGGGGCTGGGGTATCGGCAATCACCAGATCGGACCGATGGGCTGTCAGATCGGCCAACAGTTGGCGCAGTTTGTCTTCCTGGCAGATCAAGCGGGTCGGGCGATACAGCTTTAGGGCCGACTTGAGGAGTTGAGTGGCGAGTGGTTTGGGGACCGCGTCTGCGATGCCCACCACCAGCCGGGTGGGAGGGTGCCCATTCCCCTGGCTCTTGACCGTGTTCAGGAGCTCCTGGCCGGTGGCGAAGATGTCTTCCGCGTACTTGAAGACCAGGTGGCCCATCTCCGTCAACGCCAGGCGGCGTCCGGTCCGAATAAATAACTTCTCCCCCAACGTGTTTTCCAAGAGACGGATCTGTCCGCTGATCGTCGGTTGCGCGAGGCGCAGCTCCTCGCACGCTTTGGTCATGGTCCCGTGTTTGGCGACAGACCAGAAGTACAGAAGATGGTGATAGTTCAGCCAATCCATATGGCCCTAGTCATCCAGTTAGGGAAGCCACTATACATCGGATTAGCCGATAACTCCAATCCGTTTTATCTATTTTGAAAAATCAGCGGGAGATTGCTACTGTGTGCGCCGTCCGCCACCCACTGTGAAAGGAGCATCCTACATGATCGCTCTGGTATTGGCCATTGTGACTTTCCTGCCAATGACCGCAATGGCGGAACCGATGATGGACTCGCGTGCCGTGCAGGCCCAGTCGACGCGCACCGCTCCCCTGACCATTGATGAAGTGCTGGCTCGGATCGAGTTGACGCATCCGCTGCTCAAGGCGACCGGAGCCGAGCGAACCAAGGCTCGGGCGAAGATCCTCAAGGCGCTCGGGGCCTGGGAACCGACGTTCCATAACAATGTACAAGCCGAACGGTATGAAACGTGGAATCTCACGACAGCCCCCGCCCCCGGCCTATTCTGTTTTCCTGCTGAAGCGTGCAGCCCGCTCCAGCCGCAAAGGTTGACGGCGGGATTTAACGATACCAAACTCGAGATCGGGCATCCCTGGGGCTTTAAGGTCCATGGTGGGATCCGCAACGGATTCGGGGATCGCGGAACGACCCTTTTACATATATCCCTGACCAGCAGGGTTTCTATCCGTGGCAACAATTGGTCGTCGGCGGGTCGTTTCACTTGCTGCGCGGCCTGATGATCAACGAAGAGTACGCCGGGTATCAGCAGGCCGAACTCGCGGGGCCGCAGGCGGAGATCAAGGTGGCGCAGAAGCGGCAGGATCTCTATCTCGCCGGGGCGGTGCAGTATTGGGATTGGCAGGTCGCCGTGAAGCAGGCTGAGATTGTGAAACGCGCCTTGGCCGTGGCTGAAGACCGCTTAGTCCAGGTCGAAGGGCTGGCGAAGGGTGGGAAGGTCGCGCCACTTGATGTCGTCGAGGCGAGCCAGGAAGTGCAGAAGCGGCGGGAGGCGGCGATCGCCGCGCAACGGAAGGTGGAGTATGAGCAATACAAACTGTCTCTCTTTCTCTGGGAGCAGAACGAGCCGGTGACCCCGCGCCCAGAATGGGCGCCGGAGTTTCAAGGTGAAACCCCACTCCCGACCGAGAAGGAGATCGAAGCCTATAAAGTGGAAGCGAAAGAAGATCGGCCGGAAGTGCGGGACCTCTACATCGAAGCCAAGATGAATAATATCGACATCAAGCTCGCCAAGAACAAACTCCTTCCGAAGTTGGATATCGAGGGAGGCCCGGCGGATGCCGCAACTGACTGGATTGTAGGCGTCGGTTACCATGTCAATCTTCACTTGGAGGTGCCGCTGTTTCAGAGGGGAGCGCGCGGCCAAGTCATGGGCGCAGAAGTGATGCAGCAACAATTAGCGTTGAAGCAGCAGTATGCGGAACAGCAAGTCAACCTCGACGTGGACAACTGGCTTTCGGCGATCGTGCGGGCTCGGGACCGGGTGAAGGCAGCGACGGAAGGCCTACGATTGGCCAAGACGCTGGAAGAAGGGGAGCGTAAGCGATTTAATATGGGGTCGACCACCGTGCTGTTCGTCAACCTCCGGGAGCGCAACGTGGTGGAATCGGCGTACCAGCTCTATCGGGCGCAGGCCGACTATGCGGTAGCGCGTGGAGGCATGCTATGGGCCAGGGGCCTGTTGTCGAAGCCCTGGCCGACGGAATCCTTGGCGAAGTACGGCAATCCGGTGACGGCTGCCGGTACGTACGGGCTTCAACAACCGGGCCGTGATTAGTCAGGCACATTCAACAGGCACAAGGAGCATCCTTTGATGGCCGCTCTATTATTTGCGATTCTGATCTTGCTCCCAGTGACAGCACTGGCAGAACCTAGTACGGCCCCTGTGATTGATCACAGTGTCGTGCAGGCCCAGTCGGTCCGCACCGAACCCTTGACCATCGATGAAGTGCTGGCTCGTATCGAACTGACCCATCCGCTGCTTCGGGCCACCGGGGTCGAGCGAATACAGGCCCGGGCAAAAATTCTCAAGGCGCTCGGGGCCTGGGAACCGAAGTTCCATAACTTTACCGAAGTCGATCGCTATCAGAATTGGAACTTTCTGTCCGCCCAACATGAGCACACGGTGGGCTTTAACGACAGCAAGCTCGAGGTCGGGCATCCCTGGGGCTTCACGGTCCATGGCGGGATCCGTCAGGGTTTCGGGGACCGGCTCTGGCACAGTTTTGCCGGCGTCATCCCTGATGCCAATCTCTTCTATGAACAGCAGCAAATGATCTTTGGCGGATCGTTCAAGCTGCTGCGCGGCTTCATGATCAACGACGAGTACGCGGAATACCAGAAGGCCCAACTTGCGGGGCCAATGGCAGAGATCACGGTGGCGAAGAAACGGCAGGATCTCTATCTCGCCGGGGCCGTGCAGTACTGGGATTGGCAGGTGGCCGTCAAACAGGCCGAGGTTGTGAAGCGCGCCTTGGCCGTGGCTGAGGATCGCTTGGTCCAGGTGGAAGGGTTGGCGAGGGGTGGGAAGGTGGCGCCGCTCGATGTGGTCGAGGTGAACCAAGAGGTACAAAATCGGCGGGAGGCGGCGATCGCCGCGCAACGGAAGGTGGAGTATGAGCAGTACAACCTGTCCCTCTTTCTGTGGGAGCACGGCGAGCCGGTGACGCCACGCCCGGAATGGGCTCCGGAATTCCAGGGGGAAACTCCGATTCCGACCAAGGCGGAGATCGCGGGCTATAAGGTCGAGGCGAAGGAAGACCGGCCGGAAGTGCGGAACTACTACATCGAAGCGAAGATGAACAATATCGACCTCAAACTCGCCAAGAACTACCTTCTCCCTAAGTTGAATTTTGGGGGAGGACGGATGGATACCCCTGGCGACTGGGGGGTAGGTGTGGGGTACCATTTTGAAATGCAGTTTGCAATGCCGCTGTTTCAACGAGAAGGGCGTGGAAAGGTCCTGACCGCCGAGGCGGAGCAGCAACAATTGGTCTTCAGCCAGCTGTACGCGGAGCAACAAGTCAGTGTCGATGTGGACAACTGGCTTTCAGCGATCGTGCGAGCCAGAGACCGGGTGACGGCGGCGACGGAAGCCCTGCGTTTGGCCAAAACGTTGGAAGAAGGCGAACGGACCCGCTTCAATTTAGGGGCGACAACGGTTCTCTTCGTGAACCTCCGGGAGCGCAACGTAGTTGAATCGGCGTACCAATTATATCGGGCACAGGCTGACTACGCCGTGGCGCGTGGAGGGATGTTGTGGGCGAGGGGTGTGCTGTCGAAGCCCTGGCCGACCGAGTCCTTGGCGAAGTATGGGGATCCGCAGACGGCGGCCGGTCTCTCAGGTCTGCCGGTGGCTGGACGTGATTAATTCAGCAACAAAGGAGCATTCTCCATTGATCCTTCTATTGCTGTTCTCGTTGATGATTGTGCCGGCGACCGTAGTAGCAGAACCCCAAGCCACTACGAATGTGTCAAGCGCTGAGTCAGTGCGGACCGCTCCCTTGACGATTGAAGAGGTTCTGGCCAGGATTGAGTTAACCCATCCGCTGCTCCGGGCTACTGGACTGGAACGGGCGCAGGCTCGAGCAAAGGTGCTGAAAGCGTTGGGTGCATGGGAGCCAAGGTTTCGGAACGAAGTCGAGATGGATCGGTATGTCACGTTTAACCTGACGAACGTTGCAGGTATCCCGGTTAACCTAACGAGCGGCTATAGCGATTCCATGCTCAAAGTGGCGCATCCCTATGGCATTGAGGTATTCGGGGGTATTCGCAATGGTTTCGGTGATCGTCAAACTATCAATGGGCACATTTCAGGAACCTTCGGAAGTTTGGTCGCTCACCCTCAAGACTTCCAACTATTCTGGCCGCAACAAATGTTGATCGTCGGTGGAGCCTTTAATCTCCTGAGAGGATTCATGATCAACGAAGAGTACGCCGAGTTTCAACAGGCGGAGCTCGCCGGGCCGCAAGCTGAAGTGAAGGTGGCGCAGAAACGGCAAGATCTCTATCTCGCCGGGGCGGTTCAATACTGGGATTGGCAAGTCGCCGTCAAGCAGGCTGATGTGGTGAAACGTACGCTGGCTGTGGCGGAAGAGCGTTATCGCATGGTTGAGGGGAGATCAAAAGCCGGAGCAGTCGCTCCGATCGACGTGGTCGAAGCCCAAGAAGAAGTGCAGCGTCGTCGAGAGGCTGCAATAGCTGCGCAACGGAAGGTTGAGTATGAACAATATAAGCTGGCGCTCTTTCTTTGGGAAAACGGCGAACCCGTGACACCTCGCCCTGAATGGGCCCCGGAATTTCAGGGAGAAACGCCACTGCCGAGCGAAGAGGATGTGGCGGCCTTTAAGCTAGAGGCCGCGGAGGATCGACCGGAAGTGCGCGATCTCTATATTGAGGCAAGATTGAACAATATCGAAGTGAAGCTTGCGAAGAATAGTCTCCTTCCAAAGCTGACGTTTTCAGGTGGACCGGCGGTCGGCTCCCTCTATTGGGTCGGAGGGTTCGGCTACAATATGCAGCTTCGCTTCAGTATGCCACTGTTCAATCGAGGTGCCCGCGGGAAGGTCCTGCATGCTGAGGCTGAACAGACACGCTTGGCGTATAAGCAGGCCTATACTGAGCGTCAAGTCGAGATCGATGTCGACAACTGGCTCTCGGCGATTGTGCGGGCCAGAGACCGAGTGAAAGCTGCCACAGAATCGCTGCGCTTGGCTAAAACGTTGGAGGAAGGTGAACGGGCTCGGTTCAACATGGGGGCGACAAGTGTGCTGTTCGTCAACTTACGAGAGCGCGCTGTCGTCGAAGCCGCATACGAGCTCTATCGGGCGCAAGCCGACTATGCCGTAGCTCGAGGGGGGATGTTGTGGGCCAAGGGTGCGTTGTCGAAGCCAATTCCGAATAACATCCTCGCCAAATATGGAGATCCGATACATGCGGCCGGCGTATCGGGTCGTGCAGCGCTGGGACGTGACTAAATGATCAGATGGGGGAGATAGTACGTTCGGTGGGTTGGCTTAAGAATTCGTAGTGTGGTTAAGTGCGGCGGTAATTCGTATCAGCAAGGGACCAATATGATTCACATCCTGACTTTTAACTGGGGGTGCTCATGAAAGAACCTCAGGGCGATCGCTATCCGGGTCTGTTTCAAGCATTGATGAAACAGCTTTCAGTGTCCATGAAGGCTGAGAAAAGGATCATGTATTTGATCTTTTCCTATGCCGTGGCCGTCGCGTTCTTTTCCTTGATCGTTCCATTGACCGTACAGGAGATGGTCAGCACCTTCTCCTATGCAGTTCAGCCGGTCATGATCTGGACATTGACCGCCATTATGTTGACGGTGTTGTTGTTCGTCGGTCTGTTCAAGACCTTCCACTTCTACGCGATCGACGTCATCCAGCGTAGAGTGTTCGCCAGAATTACGGTGGCGATGGTTGAGCAGCTTCCTCGTAATCGATTTAAGACCAAACAAGCCCAGTATCTTTCGAACTTTTTCATTGAAACAGTCTTCATGCAGCGGGCGTTGTCGACGCTGCTGTTTGATTTGATCAATGTAATCGTGGGTGGCACTGTCGGGATGCTCTTGCTGATGGTCTACCATCCGTATTTCCTCATGTATAATTTGCTTCTGATGGCGGGGTTCGCGATCACGTTCTTCATCCTCTCTCGCGGTGCGCTGAAGACGACCCTCGACATGTCTCACGCAAAGTATGATGTCTTCCGCTGGGTCCAAGAGGTGGCGCAGAATTCGTTGCAGTTCAAGGCGACTGATAGTCGCCCCTTTGTCCTGCAACGGACGAACGATCTCGTCAACCACTATGTCGACTGTCGAAAGGCACGGTTTCGGGTCCTCGTGCGTCAATACATCGGGTCCGTGGGTGGGCAAGCCATTGCACAGGCCGCAGCTCTTGGTATATCGGGTTACCTTATGGCCATTGGCCAGCTGACCTTAGGTCAGCTCGTCGCGGTTCAAGCGGTCGTCGGTGCTCTGGTCATCAATTTTGACACGCTGATCAAGAACATGGGATTCGTGTACTACTTCTTCACGGCACTGACCCATCTTGATGAAGTCTTTAAGCAGGAGCAAGATTACGTCTCAGTCGAATCACCGGTGGGCATGCCGAAGCATTTGACCCAGGGTGTTCGCGTTACCTGCAAAGGGGTCAGTCTCATCCATGGAGGAAACTCCGTCTTTGACGGTTTCAACCTGGATGTGGCGCCAGGGGAAAAGCTCGGCATCTACGCCAGGACCACGGCAGCCAAAACAGCGTTGTCCCGTGTCCTTGGTGGGCTCGAAACTCCGACGAACGGAGTTGTTCAGTACAACGGGGTGGATCTTCGGTATATGGATCCCAATGGCCTCAGCCAATGCCGAAGCGTGATGATCGATTCCCAATTGACCTTGGTCGACGGGACCATCGAAGAAAACATCGTCATGGGACGGTCCTATGTCTCCTATGATGACCTCAACTGGGCCCTCCGCTTTACCGAGCTAGAGGAAGATGTCGAAGCCTTACCGCGCGGAGTCAAGTCAGATATCTCCTCACTCGGGGAATCCATTTCCCCGACGCACATTGTGCAGATCTTGCTCGCCCGCGCCATCCTAGGGCGTCCGCAAGTGCTCATATTCGATGGTTTGATTCATTCGCTTGAACCATCGTTGAGAGAACGGATCCTGCGGCGTTTGTGCTCGAAGGACGAAGCATGGTCGGTGATCTTTGTATCCACAGATCCAAATCTGACGGATCATGCGGATCGTCGTATTATGCTGCACCATGCCCATGCATAATGAGCAATGGGTAATACATTGGCTAATCAACACAGGTAAATTTATGGAGGCTCCATGGCAAGCCTAGGTGGTGGTCTCGACAGAGGTGGAGAACGTGCCCTCGTAACAAGGGGGGTTGGGTTAGAGGCAATCGCAATTGAGCAGGGCTCAGCATTGTCAAAGCTGCCATGCTGGGAGAACGTTAAGCTCTCGGGTAGTATGTTCACGGCTTCGCGAGCGATCCTCACGATCTTGCTCGTGTTTCTGATCATCCTAGAGTTTGTACCCTGGACTCAGACGATCCAGGCGACGGGGAAGGTTTCCGCCTATACTCCGTACGATCGTCCGCAACAGATCGAATCGCGGATTACCGGTCGAGTCAAGGCGTGGCATATCTATGAAGGTGTCCAGGTCAAGAAAGGGGACCTGGTAGGTGAGCTCGAGGACTATGACCCAACCTACATGGCGCCTGAGATCCTTCCTTTGTTCGAGCAACGTCGAGACGCGCTTGAAAAAACACGTCAGGCTGCTCTGGGTCGGGCTGACCAACTGAGTCGGCGGATCGGAGAAATGAAGAAGCTGGTTAAAGCCGCTGTGCCTTCGGCGGAAGCTCGGGTGGTCGAAGCTGATAATAGAGTGCAAGAAGCGCAACAGAAGGTAGAAGCAGCGAAAATAGACGTCGATACTGCTCAGCTCAATGTCGATCGTCATCGACAGCTCGTCAGGGATGGACTCGTTTCGCAACGGGAACTCGAATTAACGATCCAAACTGAGATCGGAAGCAAAGCCGCTCTGCAGGCTGCCCAGGCCAGTCTTCTGGCAGCTGAGCAATCCCGGTCGGCACTCAACTTCGGTCGTGATCAGATTACGGCTGATGTGAATCAGCAACTCATTGATGCCATGGCATCACGCGACAATGCGGTGGCTGAGGCTGCCAAGGCCACAGAGCAGCTGGCGGAGATGTCTTACAAGCAGCAGGGAGTCCAACAGCGGATCGAGGCCGCAAAACTCTATGCGCCGATGGACGGGACTGTTGTCAGAATGGCAAGAGTCGGCCTCAACGAAACGGTCAAGCAGGGTGATAATTTAGTCACTATTTCACCACTCGCAAGTGATCCAGCCATCGAAATGTTTGCTGAAGGACTGGATGCACCTCTTTTGAAGCCTGGCCGAAAAGTTAAAATTCTCTTCTTCGGGGTGCCAGCGATTCCATTGCCAGCTTGGCCAGGGCTCATGGCTGGGACTCGTGCCGGGGTCATCAAGGTGGTTGACCAGATCGACGATGGAAAAGGGAATTTCCGGTTCTGGGTCGTTCCTGATCCGGATGATCCCCAGCCTTGGCCGGATCAGGCCCAGGTCAGACAGGGGACCAATGTCTTGGGCTGGGTGATCATGAATCGTGTTCCACTCTGGTACGAGCTTTGGCGGAGGTTTAATTTCTTCCCACCTGACTACTCGGAGCGTGAACCGAGCATCTTTGAGATGTTTGCTCCAAGGTCAGCCGGCCAGGGAATTAAGTAAAAAGTGTGCCGCGGCATTGCCGCGGCGCATGAACTTAGATTCGCAAAGATGACTCAGGGGATTTCCTCTGAGTCATCTTTGTATTTTAGGCGTGCGTTAGACTTCCAGAACACTGTTCACACGAGACAGCCGATGCTCGCAACGAAGCTGTTCTCGGTTGCCTCCTCATGATGGTTTTCTATAGTTCGACCACGAGTCTCATTCTTGACCACCTCAGACAGACCCGATAAGGTGCTGCAGACAGGCCTTTCATGTCGTGACGATTGCGAACAAGAAAGAAAGGACGTACAGCATGACCAAGGTGAGACGGACAGGAAGCCGATCTCCGCGAAAGGTTCAGGGTCCTCGGGCCGTTGTCGGCGTACTCGGAGGAAGTAAATCGGATTTCCCGATCTTGGAAAAAACTGGCACCATACTGTCTCAACTCGGCATTCCATATGAATTCTTAGTCGTGTCAGCCCATCGAACGCCGGACCGTCTGTTTGAATATGCGACTAGTGCTCCCGGTCGTGGAATCAAGGTCATCATTGCCGGAGCAGGAGGTGCAGCTCATCTCCCCGGCATGTTGGCGGCCAAGACGCATCTACCGGTGATCGGTGTCCCCATTCCAACGGAAAACCTGCGCGGCCTTGACTCCTTGCTTTCCATTGTTCAGATGCCCAAGGGGATTCCTGTTGCGACGGTTGCGATCGGTGGTGCAGAGAATGCCGGCCTCCTCGCTGCACAAATTCTCTCTTTGTGTAATCCTGATATCGTCCGGCGTATTCAGCGCTATCGGGCAGACCAAACAGCGAGCGTCTTGAATTCCCCGGAGGCCAAAGGAAAGGTCGAGGCTAAGAAACGCTTGTGACAAAACACATCCTTGAGCCAGGGGCTGTGGTCGGTATGCTGGGGGGAGGGCAGTTGGGTGCAATGTTCGCCTCGGCTGCACGCCGAATGGGTTATCATGTGGCTGTTTGGGATCCGGATGCTGAAGCTCCGGCGCATCAGATCGCCAGGCATTCTTTTACGACGCTCTTCTCCGATCTTTCCAGCCGTGAACAGTTTGCACGCATGGTCCAAGCCACGACAATGGAATGGGAAAACGTTCCGGCAGAGCTGTGTCGGTGGCTGGAGAAGCGTCGCCCGATGATGCCTTCCAGCTCGGTTCTCGGCACACTCCAAGATCGGATAGCACAGAAGCAGTTCTTGTCGTCTCGACAACTGCCGGTCGCACCATTTGCCATGGTGGAATCTGACGATCAGTTGGATGAAGCGATCGCCTGTCTTGGGTTTCCGGTTGTCTGTAAAACGGCGACAAGCGGGTATGACGGAAAGGGGCAGTGGATTCTGCGAACTACCGCTGATGTGAAACAGCTGGAAACGATTCTGAAACAAGCCGGGTCGAGTCAGCGGTGGATTGTCGAACGGTTTATTGTATTTGCCAGAGAACTCTCCGTTCTGGTGGTGCGGAATGCGAGTGGGGAGTTTCGACTTTATCCTGTCGTTGAGAATCGGCACGAGCAGGGCATCTTGCGCGCGACACACGTGCCTGCACCCATCGATTCCGCCGTCGCTGAACAGGCCAAGAAACTTTCCTTGCAAGCTGTCGCGGCCTTGCAAGGCATCGGTGTGTTTTGTGTCGAGCTCTTCCACACCGAAGATGGGAATCTGCTGATCAATGAGATCGCACCACGCCCCCATAATTCAGGGCACTATACTTTGGATGTGTGTTCGGTATCTCAATTTGAACAGCAGGTGCGTGTGACCTGTGGCCTGCCCCTCGGAGAGATGAGACTCCTGAGTCCGGCAGTTATGGTGAATCTCATCGGTGAGGAGGTCCGATCTGTGACGTCGGCGGAGGGTTGTTCCAGCCTCCACTCGACGTCAGGCGCCGTGCTCCATCTCTATGGCAAACAAATGATTCGTCCAGGCAGAAAAATGGGTCACGTCACATTCACTGGCCCACAAGAGGAGTTGGTAGAAGCCGCGGCCCAGAAGTTTATGGTCAACCTCGGAAGGCCCGCGTAGCTCATCTTTACCAGCCGGTCATGCACCGGCCCGTCTCTGTCACCTATCCGTCCGAAATTGTCCCCCGATCGTCTGTACTGGGCCATAGTCCAAGAAGAATACACATCAAATGGTGTGGTTTTGTATGTATCGAACGGTATGGAAGTTGCTGGTTTTGGTGTTTTGTCCCACGAAGACGGCCTCGCGACATGTCAGACATCACACAGAACCCAGGGCTCTGTCAGGCCTCCAATAGGCTCTACCGGTTACTCACTAACACAACGTCTCGATATCTCGTATTACAGGGCCTCGTCAGTATCATCCTCTCTTATGAATTGCTCTTCGGCAGCGACTCCGTGATTAGTCGGGTCATGAGCAATACCCTTGTGATGGGACTATGGCTGGGTATGGCTGCACTCGCCATGCTCCCTGCCGCCGTTCTCACGTCGACGTGGTTCGCAGCCGGTCTTGTAACAGTCGATACGCTGCTCGTGACCTCGACTATTTATCTGTCGGGGAATGCTAGATCGGACCTCTACATCACGTACTTCGTCCTGGTGCTCATTGCGGCCTCAGTCAGGCGGTTGCGCCATGTACTTGGTCTCTCTCTCCTCTTGAGCGTCGGGTATGCACTCGTCCTCTACGAAACTAGTCTTCAATCGGGAACGCTAGTCACGGGCCAATTATTGGGGATTCCTGTTCTCCTCGTGATGGCGGTCTTTTATGGCCTCGCCTTGGAAGGGACGGCGATCGTGAAGGAAGAAAATGCTTCGTTGCTTAAAGACATGGAGGGCCTCAAGAAAACCGAAGATGAGTTGGTGATCAAGAAGGCTCTGTTGGAAACAAGGATCAAGATCCTCAAGGAAGATCTCTCGAAGGCGAATACAGAGTTACGCGAAGGTCAAGTGGCTCGTCAGGGATTGGAGCGCCGACTTCAGGATGCCCAAAAAATGGAAGCAGCAGGTCGAGTGGCAGGAAGAATCGCTGAGGAATTCGGAGCGTTGTTCACGGTCATCGGAAAGCATACGGGTATCATGTTATCGCACTTTGAGCCGAAGGACCCACTTCGATTGTCGGCTGATGAGATCTTCAAGGTCGGAGAAAAAGCTGCCACTCTCACGGCTCAGCTGATCGCACTCAATCTCGAAGGGAACCTCGTTCGGCATACGGTTTCCGTGCACGTGGTTCTGACGGATATACGAGACGCGATAAAGAGTCTTCTTCCGGCGAATATCGAACTCATTGTTCGAACAGACCAACGGGCCTCCTATGCCGAAGTGGATCGTGAAGGATTGGAAACCGTGCTCTTACACCTCGTGGTGAATGCACGAGATGCCATGCCGAACGGGGGGCGTTTGCTGGTCGAACTCCGGCTGATTGAGGAGAATTCACAATCGAATCGTTCTTTCCCAACGGGGCTGACGTCTCCGCAGATTCTCATCCAACTCACTGATTCAGGGACTGGGATGAATCTGGACACGCAGAGCCACATGTTCGAACCGTTTTTTTCCACGAAAGAAACCAACATCGGGCTTGGGCTCACGGCGGTGTTTGGAATTGTTAAACAAAACGGCGGGACTCTCGATGTCAATAGCCGACCTGGGAAAGGCACAACCGTCCGTCTCTTCTTCCCCGCTGTCTCGACATCGAACATACGGGAACAGCCCAGTTCGAAATCCCTATCAGCCAAAGGAAATGAAACGATTCTGCTTGTGGAGGAAAACGAGATTGGGCGAAAGCTGGCGCTCTCGGCCTTGCAACGATGTCGCTATCATGTCCTGGAAGCAGCATCGTCCGTTGAGGCCCTGATGGTGACGCAACGGTATGACGGTATCCTTCATCTTGCGGTGAGTCCACTGGTGATGCCGGAGCTTGGTGGGCGGGAGTTGGCGCGTCGTCTCATACATCAGCATCCGAAGATGAAGGCGCTGTTTGTGTCCAGCTACGATGATGAAACGATTCAGCAACATCGGATCAATCAGCGGTTTGTCCTCCAATCTCCTTACCGCCAATTCGGTCTCATTGAAAAGGTGAGAGAAGTCTTGGATGCAGCGTAACCTCCGACTAGCACAGTGCACTCAGTACCTGTTATGCCAAGTCGATCGGGTTGGGGCAAAAAACTTCACGTCGGACCGCTTGAACAATCCGATCAGCGCCATTCCCGCTATAAATCCTCCGATATGGGCGAAGAAGGCGACGCCGCCTCCGGCGGCTCCGACACTCATTCCCCCACTGATCAGCTGCGTGATAAACCACATTCCCAGTACGAGGCCTGCAGGCACCCGGGTCATTCCGATACCCGGCAACAAGACCAGCACGTGGGCGCGTGGAAAGAGCAAGAGATAGGCGCCCAGCACGGCTGAGATCGCTCCGCTGGCTCCAACCATGGGAATGTGGGAAGAAGGATCGGTAAGGGCATGGCTCAGTGCTGCGAGAATGCCGGATAGCACGTAAAAGAACACGAATCTCGCATGGCCCATCGCATCTTCGATGTTGTTTCCAAAGATCCAGAGATAGAGCATATTTCCCAAGAGATGCATCCACCCTCCGTGAAGGAACATGCTTGTGATCAGGGTTAGGGTGGAGGGAAACGCGACTTGCGCCTCATCCGGAAGCGAGGCCTGTCCAAAGATGACGGCAGGAATGGCACCGTATTGAAAGGCAAAGACTTGACCGGGTTCTTCGGGGAGTGTTGCTTGATAAAGAAACACCACCACGCAGGCGGCGATAACGGTCATCGTGACGAGGGGTGTGAGTCGGGTGGGATTGTCGTCGTGGAGGGGAATCACGATAGCCCCTGGCTAGGTAATTGGGCGGCGAGGGGTGATGTGGCGAGGCAATCTTGGATCAGCCAGCGGCGTCCCGTCATCCTGCAGAGGAACAGAGAATCCCGCTGCATGGGTATGGCCTCCGCCGCCGAATGAGGCCGCAATCGTACCCACGTCTGCCCCATCGTTACGGGAGCGCATGCTGAAATAGCGACGACCATCGCGATCATGCCAGATCAAGCAAAACGGGTGTTGTGGTGAAAGCCGTTCGCCGATCTGGCTCGTCAGAATCGAACTTTGTACAGAGGGAACGACCATGCCCTGGAATTCCACCATTGTCGCTTGTGCCGCAAGTTTGCCGACCAGCTCTTGTTCATAGCGCAAGATCGCCCGCCCTTCTTGCTCCAGTGAGGCTTGTGTAAAGCGGTCCCACACGGTGAAATCGAATGGGTAGGAGGCGACCGCTGCATTGATCTCACGACTTCCCGTCAAGGCCCACGTCCAGAGGTCTTTATCTTGAATGTATTGAAGCAACCAGGGTGCAGTGGTGCCATGTGCCCACTCCCAACTCAACACGGCACCGGATTTTGTTTGATCAAAGTAGGCATTGGGAAAGCCCTTGAGGGTTCTCTCTGCCGTGATGTGGTGGTCCAGGATCAGGAGTTCCTTGGTCTCGGAGGCCATGGCTTCCAAAATCTGGCGGTCATAGCTGAAATCGACCATGACGACCCGGCGATCTGTGAGGTCGGGTGGTGGAGGCTGTCCATGTTTGACCGAAACAAAGCGTGCGTTTGGGAATTTCTTCCACAAAGCCCAGGCGGCTCCAAATCCATCGGAACAGTCCGCATGGTAGAGGACGATGTCGGGAGAGCCACGAAAAGGAGGCGCAGACGATACAATACCCATAGTGGTGGGAGAGGATATCATGACTAGGTCTCGACGGAAAGGTGTTTGCCGAGTCTCTACGAGAAGGCGGGTTCGATCAGAGTCCGTTCAGGTGAGCGATTAGTTGGCGCAGTCTGCCGGCACTGCGTCGATTGAAGTTGAACACGAGTCTTGGTAGGTCGCATAAGGCCGGTTCATCCAGCTCCTCATCGAGGGGGCCTCGCAAGTCAAAGGTGCCGTCAGAAAGCAGGTCTGTGAATTGCTCACGGATCTGCTCAAGTTGCTCTGAAGAAATAGTTTGTTTGAGTCGAATCGCAAGCTGTCGTCCGACAAATCGAATCGAATGGTATCGACGATAGAAACGGCGGATATGGTTTACGGCCGCATCCGCAGAGTCCACGATGGCAAAGAGATCCATATCTTCTTCGTTGATCAGTTTCCGTCGTAACAATTGTCTCACCACGAACGCCGACCAATCGTCCCAGTAGTCGCACCCTGGAGCCTGTAAGCAGATGATGGGCTGAGGATCACTCTTTCCGGTCTGCGCCAAAGTGAGAATCTCAAAGCCTTCATCGTGAGTGCCGAACCCACCTGGGAAGAGCGCAATGGCGTTCGCTTCCTTTTGGAACATCAACTTTCGCGTGAAAAAATACTTGAACGTGATCAGCTTCTGGTCATCGGCGATGGTCGAGTTCGGTCCTTGCTCAAACGGCAGCATGATATTGACGCCGAAGCTGTTCTCACGCCCGGCACCTTCTTGGGCGGCGCGCATGATCCCATCGGCCCCTCCGGTGATGACCATGAATCCATCTTGCACAATCGCACGGGCGAACTGGTAGGCGAGGCTATAGTTGGGGTCGTGTGATGGGGTCCGCGCCGAGCCGAAGATGCTGACCTTCTGGCGATTACGATAGCCATGAAAAACGCCGAACGCATGGCGTAACTCTTTAACAGCACGATTGACAATCTTGATATCAAGGAGGTCGAGGTGTGCGTCGTTGAGCTTCAATAGCCCCGTGAGAAGTTCTCGCATGAGTCCCGCATGCAGGTCATCCTCCGGACTATTTAGGAGAGTGCTGATTTGATGGAGAATCTCTTCTCGCGACAAGACCGGACGGGATCGATTCTGTGGCGATCTACCAGTTGTATTCATAGTACATCCTCATGCTGAGTGGGGAAATTGTATCAGTGGATCAGGGGTTGGTCAAAGAATGACTGGATCTGGACCGGCCTAAGACGCGTCGAACGACTTTGGGAGGTTTGCCAGCACCCACGCTTTGATTCTGGACTGATCGGCAGGAGAGAGCTCGGTGAACTGGATCTCTATACCAGAAGAGGTAAGCGAACGAATTGCGCCGGAGACCTGCTCGATCTGAGCATTGTTGAGGATTGTTCCTCGGATCGTCAACGGACTCAGGGTTTCAGAGAGAGAAAAGCTCAGGATGACTGTTGTTCCTGAAAGCAGGAGAGCTGGAGAGGTCACCGACGCACCGGCATGGCTGAGTCGGGTGACGGTCACCTGATGGGCCGCACTCACCGCCCCTCCATCTAAAATGCTGATGGTGGCTGCCATATTGGTCACGCACCGCTTCGGCGACAGCACGAGGTCCCGTGCGGTCAGAACCCCGACCGGTTGCTCCTGTTTGGTGACGATCAGGATCGGCATCCCGGTGGACATCATGAGAGTCGATGCCTCTTCTATGGCCCGATCATATTCGATAAATTGGACCGGTCGGGTCATGATCGTTCGGACTTCAATATCATCCGGCTCAAGGCCCTGAGCGACGACCTTCTTGACAATGTCGGTCGGCGTCATGAGTCCGAAACGCGACTCGGAGTCTTTGACGAGGAGACAGGGCATCCGTTCACGCGCGAGAAGAGAAGCGGCTTCAGTGACCGATACATCTCCGGGAATCTGCACAACGCCGGGTGTCATCATGTGTGCAACCAGGGTAACCTGCTGATCCGTCTCATTCTGCCGCTGATCGTCCTTATTCAGCATGTCTCAGCCAGGTCCTTTTTCTTCGGCAATTTGTTCACCTGGCCGCCGCAACGTATGCCAAGTATAGCAGAAGGTCTTGTACAGCCATGAAGAGGTGAAAGTCTTGTTATTCAATGGTTTGAAGTCATACACTGGATGCATATTTCGACCGCCGAAATGAGGAGAAAAGTGATGGATCGAGGGGCGTACCACTATGAATTCATGCGTCGACTCGAAGCCATTCCTGCGCATGGATTGGGTCTTTCTGTAGACGTTCATTCTCCTCCCCTTGCGAGCTTACGGCAAAATCTCCGGGACCGTGGTGTTCCGCCTAGCTATCTTGAAGTGTTCCGTACGACCACGACGGCCTTGGAAAGCGTCAAGAAGGACGTAGACAATGGCCCGATAGCGTATCACGGTGAGGGGTTGTGGGTCACCCAACCTGGGATGACGGAAATGGGCGATTTCCAGAAAGCCTTCCACGAAACAGTCGAACATCTGCTTGTATTGCAGAGTGCCTGGTTGAATCACGAATGTGCGGCGAAGTTCCTCGCCGGCCACTACTTTGGGACCTATCTGCCTCCCCTCTATACCAAATCAAGCGCAGACATGGTGAGCGAACATGTCAGACAGATCCAACGTCTGCTCGATCAACGGTGTGGACTGGCGAATGGAAACACGCCGTTGTTGTTGCTCGAAATGCCCCCGCTCACCTACTTTGTCGCCGGGACTCTGTCCCTCCCAGGATTTTTTAAGACCGTCTGTGACCAGTCGCCTTGTGGGCTGGTGTTGGATATCGGTCACCTTTGGACCGTTTTTCGCTATTCGTGGGCACGGCAGACTCAGTCGCGCGCGCAATTCGTGAGTACGTTTCTCGACGAATTCCCCCTGGAACGTGTGGTAGAAATTCATATCGCAGGTCTTAATGTTCATGATTCAAGCGGAAGTCCTGTCTCAATTTCGTCGGGCCATTCGAGCGAGGCGGTACTGCCTGCATGGATCGATGCACACGAGGCCCCCATTCCGGCGGTGTTGTTCGAGATGCTCGATCAGATTTTGAGCCTTCCACGTCTCACCAACCTGAAAGGCCTTGCGTTAGAAGTGGACATGAAGCCAGCTGAACTGATCGTGGAAGAGTTCACTCGGTTCTCACAACGTTACAAGTCGGCCTTTCCTCGGATCCCGATGAGCCATGTTCCCCCGTTTGGTCCTGAAGGTTCAGCATTGCCCGAGGAACAGAGCGCAACGACGACCAAGCAGGTTCTGCAGGCTGGCTATGATCGCTATGTCTGTGTGCTAACAGGCAAGGCCGAACCTGCTGGGCCTGAATGGGAAGAAGCTTCAGCGTATGCTGAAGAGTTGGACCGCTATCGAACCGAATATCTTCCGCATGAGATCCTTCACTGGGGAGGAGACGTGGAGGATATGTTCGTCGAATCCTGCCGTCAACTCAGGGAACGAGGACTGTTGCTCGAGAGATTTGTGTCTTTTTGGTTTCGCGAACCACGATGTCCGTCGGGATCGTATGACTTCTTTTTGCTCAAAGTCGAACGGTTTGTGGAATTCGTATGCGAGATCGCGCCCGACCTACAGGACATGGTCGATCGAGAAGCCAGTGAGCTTCGCCGCTCCTATCAACTAGTCAACGAGCCGACCGTTCCGGCCGAGTTATGATGCGATGAGTTTCTGGTCCAATCTTCCACGTCCGATCATCGGGTTGTCGCCGATGGATGGCGTCACGGATGCCTGCTTCCGATCAGTGGTCGCCCGTCGAGGGAAGCCGGATATCGCTTTTACGGAATTTACCCATGTGCATGACGTCTGCCGTGGACCAGAGGTCCATCTGGAGACCCTTATCTACAGTGACATCGAGCGTCCCATTATTGCTCAGCTGTATGGAAAAGACCCGGATTTGTTCTACCAGGCCGCCCATGCCGTCTGTGAGCTGGGATTTGATGGGTTGGACATCAACATGGGCTGCCCGTCGAAGAGCGTCGCTGCCTCAGGATCTGGTGCGGGACTGATTCGCACCCCAGCACTGGCTTGCGCCATCATCCAGGCGGCTAGGCAAGGCATCGATGATTGGACCAACGGACAAACGCTCGAGCAAGCCGGGTTCAAGCAGGCCCGCATTGAGGCATTCCACCGGTTGAATCAGCGGCGAGGAAGCATCAGCCCCACACAGCGGTACAAGCTGCCGCTGTCCGTGAAAACCAGAATTGGCTACGACGAGGTGATGGTCGAAGCGTGGATGGAAACGATCTTGCGAGAACAGCCGACCGTGATTTCCCTTCATGGACGAACGCTCAAGCAGATGTATCGAGGAGCAGCCGATTGGTCAGCCATCGCGCGAGCCGCCGCCCTGGTTAAGGGATCTGGGACGTTATTGTTAGGGAACGGCGATATTCAAAGCCAAGGGGACATCATGGCGCGGGTTCGTGAGACGGGAGTGGACGGCGTGTTAGTGGGACGCGGCGCTCTGGGTGCGCCATGGTTCTTTCGCTCCAATGAACAGGTTCGGAGGCTGCTGTCCGGATCGCTCGGAATTGGGGACATCACGGATCTTCCGCTCGTGATGCCACAGGAAGAGCGCTTTGCCGTTCTGATGGACCATGCGCAACAGTTCCAGGAGCTCTTCGGTCGGAAACAATTCTATCGGATGCGAAAGCACTTGGGCTGGTATTGCAAGGGATTTCCACATGCCGCATCACTGCGCGCACAGATGGTGCGCGTCTCTTCCGTCGATGAGTTGAAACAGGTGCTCGATGACTTCCAACGACGAGTCGCGGATCAAGATCGAAACGCATTTCCTCCTTCCGACGTGATTGATGACCCCAGTCTCTTGGTCTCCCGATGCAGTTAGTCCTGGCGTCAAGTTCACCGCGCCGCCAAGAGCTGCTGGTGTTGTTGGGTTTATCCTTCCAAGTCATGTCGCCCAATGTCCGGGAGCACCCGACGGCCGGGTTATCACCGATTGAGCAGGTCAGGCGATTCGCCCTTGACAAGGCGCGAGTTGTTGCTGATCGGCAGCCGGATGCCTTGGTGTTGGGCAGCGATACCGTCATTGAGCTTGATGGGCAGCTCCTGGGAAAACCAGCCGATCTGTCGGAGGCACGTACCATGCTCATGCGGTTGGCCGGCCGGTCTCATCTGGTCCACACGGCGGTTGCTCTATGCAACCGTGGTCGGGGCACCGAGTTCGTCGAGATCGATACCGCACGCATGGAAATGAAATCAAATCTGTCGGACCTGTATGACCGATATCTCGCATCGCGCGAATCGTTGGGGAAAGCCGGGGCCTATGCGATACAGGGGTTTGGCGGGGACTTGGTGGATCGCGTTGATGGCGACTACACAACAGTGGTGGGACTCCCGCTGAAACTCGTTGATCGTCTCCTTCGATCGGCCGGCTATCCCGTTTCCATAAATGTCGACGACGTGTACCAACGCAAGCCCTATGCGAACTGGAATCGCTTTGCGGTGTGATTGCAAAGGCTGGTCGGTTTGCCTACAATGCCAAGGGCTATCTCGTCTGGGTGCTTCAATAAAAATGTCCACATGGCCGCGCAAGAGAGGGAACGTATGACGGGTCGTACGCAGATTGGGCTGATACTCGGACTGATGGCGGGTCTGTCGATCGGGAGCCATCCTGTTTTGGCGATCGAGGTGAACCTGTCGTTAGAGGATGCGCGCAAGGCGCTCGAAACCGGCCGAGTGCCGATGGAGAAGGCCAATTCTCCAGAAGATGTGAAAAAAGTCTTGCAGCAAGCCTCGTTAGAAAGTCGCGTCGGCGCCGATCCGGAGAAGGAGCCATGCGGGGCAAGCGCAATTCTGCGCACCAAGCACTACCGACTGGAAGCCTTTGGCCGACAGGAGGCGGCAGAGTCGAAGAAACGAAAGACGGATGTGCGCATGCCCGAAGAGTTTATTCAGAAAGTAATGGACATGCCGAATATGGAGCTGGAGGTACAGTTGTGCGGCGATGATGAGTATTTCGCCGAAGGGGCTCTGATCGAGCTACACCAGGGTTCGAAACGGGTTAAGCCTATCGATATCGGCAAGGCTGAACGGGGACGGAAGAACGAAGGTAACGGTCCAGCCTATCGATCCCGCTTCACCTCTGTCTTCGCCTATGAACAGTTCGATCCCAATGCGACCTCAGTGTTTGTTGTTAACCTTCAAGACGGACAAGAGATCAGAATTCCTGCCGAGTTGTCGAAAGTGAAGTAGGCTCAGTTCTCCCCCCTTCTTGTGTCACTCAACTGACCAGTTTGCTATGGTAGGGAGAGTCCAACGTTCTGTGTGAGGGCCCTCTTCAGGTTTGCCAAATTTGTGTAGTGTCCTAGAGCACAATTAATCTTACACTGGAGGAGCGGCAGGCGTCATTTGACCTAACCCAAGGAAGACGTGCAGCCTATCGGAGAAAGTCCTGAGTTAGACATGATTGGTTTGGCAGGATTGCCTCCAACACACGATCCTGCCTTTATCAGAGAGGTCACAACTGACCCCGGAAAGACCACCGCATCATCCTCAATCTGAACCCCTCTGGTTACAAAACTCCTTGCACCAATGCACACGCGATTTCCGACGACAATCCGACATCGCTCTCGCGTCTCACCTTCCGGATGTTTTCGGCTTTTATCAATGGAGTGAAAATCGGTATCGAGCAAGCCAGACTGCTCGATCAATACATCATCCCCTATCGTGATTTCGTATTTTGATGAAACCCTTGCCGCATACAAGGCAGCATTTGCACCTATCTGAATAATTGCACTCTCGTCGTGGGTATACAGGGTGACAAACTGACTACTATCTCCCAAAGCTTCCCCAATTAAACAATTGCTCCCAAGAACGACTTTCCCTTTCCCCACGATGCTCAACCTCTTGTACATACGAAGACCTGACCCTATTTCAATATTCCGACGAAACAGTCGACAGATAACTCGATATAGGTACCCTCGAAAACATGCGAGCGTATCTCTCATGAGGATCCTGCCATTCTTATCACGTTTGCTATGGGCAATCCCCTCTTGATAGGATTTCCCAGGGCAAGTGAATACGGTTGGATTTCCATATCCCTACAAACAGACCCAACACCGACTACACAATCCGCTCCAATCTTACTACCAGATAAAATAATAGCGTCATTGCTGAGCCATACATTAGACCCGATTACTATCGGCCCACATTCATTGACAGAGTGCTGACTCCTCGTCCTGACGGAACTCTGATTGACAAACATACAATCTTGGATCAGAGATACTGCGGTCATGGATCTCGAGCCCAACTCGATATGGTTGCAACAAGAGATGGTTAGACCTGCGAGATGACAGTTCTCCCCAATATGGACGGTGGCATGTTCGGACAATGTAATGATCGTCAGACCCTTAAACGCGCTATGAGCAACAGTACAATTCTTGCCGAGAGTAACCGTCCCAGGTCCTATTATCGTGACTTTCGCAAATGCCTTAAAAGGCAAACGAATCCGGACATTCCGTCGAACCGCACTAAAATAGAGCGTATAAAAACAGCCTCTCACTAACGCCTCAAGGACGCTGATAGCCGATCGCGGATCTTCCGCGATTTTCTTAATGGTCCCGCACATGGTCACAGCTATTGATTGGAAGCTACCCATAGCGCTATTCCTACCTATTACAACTTGGATAAAAACTTGAGCAGGTGGCCAGCCATTATTCTTCGTCCAGTTTCATTGAGGTGCCCATCGTCATTGGTATATTCCGGCACGAGAGAATCGTAAGTGGTTCCGTTACTTGTGAAGGTGGCCTTTCTCCCGTCAGGATATGTGGATTCAATTGCCGCCACATCAAAAAGCAGATTGCTTCCTCCGTACTCACGTCTCAGCATGGCGTTAAAGGCACTCTTCTTCACGTTGTTGTCTTCCCGGCCAAGCATACCTTTGATCCATCCTTTCAGAGAGGGAAGAGATAACGACAGAGGAGCGGTAAGATGGACAAACTGGGTGTGTGGGTACGTCTCCTTGAGACGTTGCATGGCGCTCTTATAGGCAGCAAAGACCTTTTCAACATCGGTATTTCTCGTAATATCGACGTAGCAAAACTTTAAAAATGCAATCTCTGCCTTCTCGCCAAGACCAGAGTCCATAGAACGAACGAACTCATTGATTTTTGATATCGGATCTTCGTTCTCACCGACCATTGAATGGGCAAACACCGGACTGTTCAATGCCAGCGGGTCCGTCGTTTTCACTATCTTCAATGCAACACCCTGATGGTCTTTTTCAATGTCGTGTATGCCATCTATGATGTTGAGGCCAACTGATTGATGGCCGAAATAGATTCTCTTTTCGGCCACTTTTTGCAACACCGAGACCGTCACAGTTCCATCGGATTGTGCAGATGTATTTCTGCTTGCTTGCATGTCTCCTCCTAGACTGCCGCTCGCACTTACGAAAACCAAAACGCCTGCCAGAAAGGTGAGCGTTCTCCATGTCATGGCCTTCTACCCCCTCGTTTAGACGGATGCGTCGCAGATGCTTTGCGCTAGTAACGGCTCCATATGAAGATATCGGGCGACCGCGCGCTTGGCATCGATGTCACGGTACACCCGCTCAACTTGGGCCTCGGTGAGCCCCAAATACCCAGCTACCTCTTTGGCCGGGAGGTTGTGATTCTTCCCGTAGAGACAGAGATCCATATTGTCGTAAGGTAGAGAGAAATAGAACTCTTCCTGAGATTGTGAGAGTGAGTAGGTGTCCGTGGTGGGAGGCCTCGTGAGGATTTCATCCGGGACGCCAAGGAAAGCAGCCAGTTGATACACCTGTGACTTATAGAGATGTGCGATCGGCTTGATGTCGGCGGAACCATCGCCGTTCTTTACGAAGAATCCTTGGTCATACTCCAAGCGATTCGGCGTTCCAGCGACGGCATACAGAAAGCGATCAGCATAGTAGTATTCCATCATTTTCCTTGTGCGCTGCTTGAAATTCGTTGCGGCCACCAGTGCCAAAAAGGCGTCGCCTGTTAGCCGCGCCTTGCGCTGCACTCCGTCCGGCGACTGAACTACTACGTAGGAGATGCGGAATTCCGAGCTGTCGAGCGACGAGAGCACCAGCTTCGATTTATATCCGGCGTGATACTCGGGGACCACCGCCCTAATCGCCGCATCGCGGCGTCGGTAACACTCGGCGCCGGTGAGAATACCGGAGATATCTTCCGTGAACGTCTTGATGCCTAGCTGCTTCGCCAACAGTTGCCCCAACCGCAAGCTGTCGTCCGATGAGTCGGATTCAGGCATGAATAAGCCGACCACCCGATCAGGCCCCAGTGCACTGACGGCTAAAGCGGCAACTGTGCTGCTGTCGATGCCTCCTGAAAGACCGATGACCAGTCCTTTTCTTCTAAGCTGTGTACATACGCCATTTTGGATAAAGGCGCCGATTCGTTCGACTTCGGCCACGGCATCCAGTTTCAGCCGATCGGCTGACAATGGGTTTTCTGCTTCCCCCATGTCGTTCCTCCTAAGAATTACATGGCTTGATGCTGTACAACGCGGAAACTTTCGACCGGCAGCGTGCTACGAAATTACCGACGCCGGAACAGTGAGTGAGGCGATCTCACGCAGGCGTGGCCGCAAGGTCTTGCCAGACGGAGATTTGGGTAAAGCTGACACGATCGTGATCACTTTTGGCCGCTTATACTGCGCAAGCCGCTGTGCGCAGTAGGCCATCAGATCCTGATTCGTCAGCGCCCCGGTCGCTTTGAGCACGACGACCGCACAGATCTTCTGCCCCAGTATGGCATCATCGATGCCGATCACGCCGGCTTCCGCTACGTCCTGATGCTGCAGCAAGACCTCTTCGATCTCTTGTGGACTGATTCGATAGGCGCCGGACTTGATCATTTCGTTAGTGCGCCCGTCGATGGTCAGATAGCCTTCGGCATCCAGCCTTCCCAAATCTCCTGTACGGAGCCATCCATCACGAAGCACTCCGGCGGTCAATTCCGGATCCTGCCAATACCCCTGCATGATGTTGTCGCCACAAGCCCACACTTCTCCCACCTCCCCCGGCCCTGCCGATTCACCTCCTTCCTTAATGATTTTCAGCGACACACCTGGAATTGCCAGCCCCGCCGATCCCTTTTTCAAGTCAAGGAGGTCGGGAGGAAGATATGTCAGACGCGCCGACGCCTCTGTTTGCCCGTACATAAGAAAGATGCGTCGATCAGGAAACGACGCCCGTATGCGACTCAACAATTCTGAGGGCATCGGCCCTCCGGCGTGCGTCAGATAGCGCAAGGTAGGAAAGGCATACGATTGTAGATTAGAGTGATTCAGCAGCAGCGCATAGGTGGTGGAGACCCCTGACAATCCGGTGACCTCCGACTTGATCATGCTGTCCAACACAACATGTGGGTACAGCATAGTATTCTCGATGACGAGAGTACCTCCGGAAAATAAGTGCGTCAGCATGACGGAGTTGCCGTAGGCGTATACGAACGGCAGTACAGCCATGACGGAATCGTCGGTGGTCAGTCGCAAGTAAGAAAGAATAGAGCGGGTATTCGCAATCAAATTCTGATGCGTAAGCACCACTCCCTTGGGCCGCCCGGTCGACCCGGAGGTATAGATGATTTGCGCCACATCCTCTGGAACCATCTGTCCCACATATCGATAGTGCATGCGGTACAAGTTCTCTTCGATGAGCATGAACCGGAGGCCAGCCAACTCAAATTGGCTCATCGTCCAATGCTTGACCGTCGGAGACACGATCAGTCCCGCGGCACCAACGTGCCGGATGATCCGTTCCACCTCCTCTGCGGTGGTCAGAGGATGGAGCGCGACGACAATTCCACTAAGTTCCAATATCGCTAAATAGGCAGCGACATACTCCGGGGAGTTTTCCATCCAGACGATTACCCGATCGTGCTCAGACAGTCCAGCCTTTACCAACTGGATCTTCTTGGCGTCGACGAGAACACGTAAATCAGCATAGCTCCACCGAGTGGCTTGATAGACAATGGCTGTCTTCTGACCACAAGACGCTATCGTTTCATTAATCACCTGTTCAACGCGCATCTGGTATCAGAATCTCCGTTGAATGAATAATGGGTGGCGCATTGGGAGCAACCGTCGGCGTCCTGAACCAAGCGACAGCCCCCGTTGTTTGGCTGGAGAATGTGAGCCGCAAGGGAAGTTAACTCCTAATTCGTGCCGAGGCGTCATGTTTGGTTTCCACAAACCGGGTGAGCGCATTCACCGAATCCAAATTGGCGGGAATGAGGTCCTCGTCCTCCACTTTGACGCGGAATGTCTCTTCCAGAAACTGGACCAATTCCAGTACGCCCGTTGAATCAATGATGCCTAACTCAAGAAACGAGGTGTCTCCGCTAAGCACAACCGCTGTCCGTCCAAACAGCAGATTGTCCATCACGTATCGCCGCACTTCCGCTTCGATCGAGGCCATGTCACAGACTCCTTGGAAAATTCTTGATAAACTGGTTCACCACGATCTGCGTTGAGAGGATTCCCACCAGCGCCATATTGTCTTTGACGCTTGCCACGTGTCCGTGTCGCGTCTTATCCAACAGCTTTCCGACGGCTCCAGCATCAAACAATCCCGCCTCTCGTATGGCTGTTGAATCCAGCAAGTCTTCTACGTAGTCAAATAGCCTGTCCGTGTGCGGTCCAACCAAGAAGCTTTGGCTCTCAGGCGACCGATACGGCTGTTTGGGCCTGCATCTGATGCTGCGAGGAATCAAGTCTCCAGCGGCGATTTTCAACAGGTATTTTTCGTTCAGGACTTTCATCTTGAACCGTGGAGAGAGGCATGACGCAAACTCAACGACCCGGTGATCGAGGAACGGGAATCGACCCTCGACAGAATGAGCCATTGCCATCCGATCACCCTGTGATGACAAAATATAGCCGGGCAACAGATAGGCGGCCTCGAGATACTGCGATTGCGAGAAGTTATCCCATTGCCAAAAGCGGGAGGGCAGTTTCGCTTCCAGATGGTCCAACGTATTACGGTGCTTGAGATGGTCACTGATCTCCTTCGAAAAGAAGTTCTTGAGCTTGGACGTCATCTCCCAGCGAGGCAAATGCGAGAAAAACGGGTTGGCTCTGTCGCCTTTTTTGACATGGAAGAAGGCACGTAAGTAAGCATCGGGCTGCGATTGCAGATTCTTCATGTAGGGATAGAGCCGCCGTAGCAGGATCGGACGGAATTGCGACTCCGGGTACCTGGCCCAGAATCGGCGGATCTTGGCCTCTTTGAAAATATCGTACCCTCCAAAGACCTCGTCCGACCCTTCGCCAGTGAGGACGACTTTGTATCCCTGCTCGCGCACCAGCTTTGACAATAGGTACAGCGGCGCCGGTGCCGTTCGCAGCACCGGCTTCTCCGTATGCCAAATGACATCAGGAAATACCCGGCCGATGTCCTTCGGGGAACAAGAGATGCTCCGGTGCTCCGTTTTGAGAAACTCGCTGGCCTCGTTCTGGAAGCTGCTCTCGTCGAGCGTTTTGTCCTCAAACCCCACGGAAAAGGTCCTCAGATGAGTCATCCCAAGCCTCTTCACGAGAGCTGTAATGAGCGTCGAATCAAGCCCACCACTCAGATAAGCCCCAACCGGCACATCCGACCGCAAACGAATGCGGGTTGCATCAAGTAAGAGATCGAGCAATGTTTTGCAGGCATCCTTTTCGTTTTCCGTTTTTTGGGAAGGATGGTAATCCAGGGCCCAGTAGGGTTGAACGCGCACCTCGTCTTGCTCAAGCACCAGAGAATGGCCAGGAGGAAGCTCCGAGATGCCTGAAAAAAACGTTCGAGGGGGGAGCGTTACCCAAAAAGTAAACAGCTCGTCGAGTGCCTCCAAATCAATGGTCCGTCGTACTGAGGGGACGGCAAACAGCGACTTGATCTCAGATCCAAACAGAAACCCCTCGCCGGTTGTGGTGTAAAAGAGCGGGCGGACCCCCAGTCGATCACGAGACAGGAACAGTCTCCGATGCCTGGAATCCCAGATAGCAAAAGCCCACTGCCCATTCAAATCCTGGACACAGGACTCCCCCTTTTCTTCATACAAGTGGACTATCACTTCCGTATCTGACTGAGTATGAAACCGATGCCCTTTCTTGATGAGAGCTTCACGCAATTCAATGTAGTTAAAAATTTCTCCATTGAAAGTGATCCAGACGGTCTTATCCTCGTTACACATCGGCTGGTTGCCCCCGCCAAGGTCGAGGATGCTTAGTCGCGCATGGGCAAGCCCAACCGAACCATCCACATACGTTTCCGAGTAATCAGGCCCACGATGATTCACGAGAGCAATCATCCGCTGGATGACCTGTTGGTCACAGGGCACGTTATTCTGTGTCACGAATCCGGCTATTCCGCACATAGCTAAGCCAATGAAAGCATTCTGGACTCAATGATTCTGTATTGCCCTCGAGTCATGTGACGTGGGTACGGGAGAAGGGAATGGGATTAACTGCCGATCTTCTAGGGCATGGATTAGGAGCGTCCTGTGCAGTAGAACCCATTAACTGTCTCCACTGCTATTGTTACCATCCCATCCAGCATGACATCTCAGGAAGGGCATGGTATTCCACCCTACTCCAGAGCCTTCTCTCTGGCCAGAAACTTCTCGTATTTATCCTTGGCGTATCGGCCACAGCTACTCGCTGATAAGTCAGATGCGTGCAAAGGTGAATCCCACTTCCTTGCAATTGAGACCTCTGCTAAGCCCGGACCCTCGAGTGGGTCGAGGAGATCGCAATGGCGTCCGATTCAACAGAGCTCATTCAAAGGTGGGTGGAAAAGCGCTAGGGTAGAGTCGTGTCGAGTATTCTGAAGGAGGAGGTGGCTGAAACTGAAGAGAAGCTCGATGCGTGACCAACATTCAGCAAGGCATCAGGTCGTGACGCTCGACAATGACATTGCCGAGCACGGAACCAGTGTGACCGATCCCAACACCAACAAAGTGGAATACGCCCACAACGCGGCGAGTGAACTCACGACGCTGGGGACCTTGACTTATACCTACGATGCCGCAGGCAATCGTGTCAAAACGGGCGGGACCTCCAGCACGACCAAGGGAACCAGATGCCGTTTGGGAAATCACAAAAGCGTTTGCAATTCATACTCAAATCCACGTCGTCGCAAACAAATCAATGCCCGACGACTGAGGTCATCCACGAGTGAAAACACCTGATTCCAGGTGAGCTCAGGAAAATAGGCCAAAAGTTCTTCAAGTGGAATGCATTTCCGCTCGTGAACGATGGCCAGTAGTTTATTCGCAGGTTGTTGGTTCATTGTGCCTCCTCGTATTAGAGATCGACGCGCCCAGCATCGTGAGCCCCTGTCCTCAGCGTTGGACTCCACCGAACGGCCATGACGCGAATAATGCCAAGAATCAGCAGAACCCCACAGAGGACTGCAAGTGGTTGCCAGTCCCCTCCTTTGAACCATTGAGAGATCACTTCGGTCAGCATGACGACCAGGATCGTATCCACGATGAATGTCACTTTGACACGGCCCTCGCGGAAGTAGGTGACGGTGGTTTTGAAAACCTCGACGAGGGCCAGCAGCATGAGGATGTTGACGATGACCTGGCGTAAGACAACTTCGGCTGAATGATCCATGAGGAGTCGAATTTCCCAAAACGTCTTCATTGCGCCGCCGGCGAGAGCAGTCAACAGCGTCAGAATCACCAGACTGAGCACCCCTTTTATGCCTCGATTCCAGACTTCTAGGAGATCGAGATGAGCGAGCCGTTGTCTCAGGACTTCACGGTCAAACAGATGATTCGCTTCGAGTGCCGGCATGGGGTCCTTTCGTCCTATTCTAGCTACACATGAGATTATCCGATTATCGTTCTGGCTCGGTCACGGCCAGGTAAAACCTGTGTTAACTCTATGGCATCTCTGTGGTAGGCTCATGCCACAGGATGTGGAGGAGGGGTTATGGACTGCATGTTCGTTCGCCATGGGATTGCTGTCGAGCCAGATGAATGGGAAGGTGAAGAGGAGAATCGCCCCCTGACAGAGAAAGGGAAAAGACGTGTCCGACAGATGGCCAAAGGATTGGCGGCACTTGTCTGTCAGCCGACCCATCTGTTTACGAGCCCGTTCGTGCGGGCGTACGATACGGCCAGACTCCTACGGGCGGTCATCGGTCCGACGCTCAAGATCGAGACGCGAGAGGAGTTGGCGGTCGGAGCGAAGCCAGAGCAAGTCGTGACGTTTCTGCGCACGCTCCCGTCCGATGCGGTCGTGGTCTGTGTGGGACATGAGCCTCAGCTCGGCGAAGTCGTGAGTCTGTTGCTCTGTGGCAAACCCCTTTCGAACTTTCCACTGAAAAAGGCCGGGGCTGCGCGCGTCAAATCGGAAGGTCGTGTCAATGTGAGCCAGGGGCGGCTCGTCTGGTGGCTTCAGCCGATGCAGTTGCGGGCCTTCGGTAAGCAAGCCCATGCCAAAAGGCGTGAAGGTTTGTCGGAGGCTACCGGTTGAGAGCCGACGGTGGGCTTATCATGGGCTGTTCATCAATAAGTGTGTCGGTGCCTTGACCCTGTTGATCCCCAGACCTGCTTCCCCCGTTTCAGCAGCGTCTTCACGAGTGGTGCCATCGTCTCTCGCACGGTCTGGCGTCGGTGGTGCTGCCGTTCAACCATGCGTCCGGCCACAAACCCGGCGCGAGGGCTGGGTGAGTCCTGGAGGAACTGTCGGAGCTGCCGTTCCGCTTGAATGGCGTCCTGATGGGTCCCTAATAGCTCTTGGAGAGCCCGAGCCGCCGTGATGAAACGCGTCGCGGGTTGGCCCCCCGAGCGTTTCGCCAATTCGGCGGCGTAGCGCGCGCGCTTGGTCTTGATCCGGATGGCGTGCAGGGCAGCATCCGAGGGGGACGGTCGCAGGCGTCTGAGTGCCTTGCGCAGTTTCTTGAACGCGTGCCGGGCGAGTTGACGTACCGTCAGTGGAGACTCAATGACGGCCGGGGCTTGGGCGGCTTGCTGAAGCCGTCTGATCAATGCCAGATAGCGAGTGCTGGTAAGTGCGTTCAGCACGACCTGCTGCGCGGCGTTCCGGTGCGCTTGCAGGTGAGAGATCAACGGCTCCAGGCGCGCGCGATCTCGTGCGTCCAATGTAGTCGATTCCTCCCGAAAATAGGCGAGCTGGACATCGAGATCACGAGCAGGTCCCAGCACCTTGCCGAGCCACTCAAGCTCCTGGTCCAATGATGCGCCCCAGGCCGGGAGCAACACCGGGCGCGCGGTACGGAGCACGGCGCGCACACGCCGTACCGCGACCCGCATCTGGTGCAGACTCTCCAGGTCAGTCCCGAGCCTGGTGCCGGGATCATGGGCGAGGAGCCACTCGACGTGCTGGGCGAGCGCCCACTGTATATGCGCACCCACCGAGGCCGTCCGGTCGGGTGGAGGGACCGGGGGGGGAGGGTGCAGCGAGAGGGCGCGAAAGAACTTGGGCCGTCCGTCATGGTCGGACGCCCCGGCGTCGCGCATCTGTTGCTCGAGGGTATGCAGGAGGGCGTCATCGCCCTGTTGGAGTTCGATCTCCAATTCACGAAAGCGTTGCATGGTCGTGCCGTGCTGGACAACCGACACGCGGTCGAGGGCGATCTCCGCGAGCGGAACTTGACCATGACGAATCTGCAGCCCGGTCCGCCACACCCGTAGCGTGACGACCGGGGCAAGTTTTCGATGCCTGAGATGCAGCACGAGCAGGCGGCGTAATGACGCCGGTGGGTCGGCCCGCTCGTCGGGCACTTCGACTTCTTGCCGATCCTCGCCCAACGGAAGTTTGAGCTGCCAGGTCTTCTTCCCCCGTTCGATGCGCTGGCGCAGCGTCATCCGGGCATGGGCCAAGTCATAGGCCGCCGTATCGTAATAGGTCGAGATCAGCAACCGACGAGGGCGCAGCGTGCCGGGCAGCCGAGGCAGGTGGAAATCATCACCAATGCTCAGCTTGAGCTCCCGTTCGGTGTGAGCCGAGAGCACGGAAGGGCGCTGAGAGGAGACCTCGCGGGATCGAGCCATTGTAGGACCTCTAGGACGGGAGGAGTGCGTCTTTTTCTAAACGCCTGAGGGGGGAATTGCAACCGTCGCCGAGTCGACAGAAAGGCGAGCGGTGTTCGTCCTCGAGAGCGGCGAGGGGGAAGGAGGCATAAGGGAGCTTAAGCGGGAAGGGGTAGGTACGAAGAACGACGCGAGCCTAGAATTCGTCGATGGACACGGGGCGGAGAAAGTCGCGGACCGACACCATGCCGACCAGCGCCCCATCGTTGGTCACGCCGAGGTGGAGTGTGCGATGCTTGTCCATCAGGTCCGCGGCTTCCGTCAGGGGGCGCCGCTCTTCGATGCCGGGGATCGGGCTGCTCATGATGTCTTCCACCGCCACGAAGTAGACGGCTTTTTCTGCCCCCACGAATTTCTTGACGATATCCGATTCGGTCACCAGGCCGATGATCTGGCCCTGATACGAAACCAGCACGCTCTCCACGTTGCACGCGCGCATGAGCTTCGCCGCCTCGACGACCGAGGTGCCCACGTCCACCGTCACCATGTCCTTCCGCATTAAGTTCCCGACTGTCACCATGAGATCCTCCTTGTAATAGTTGTCGTGGCTTCACCCTACTCCGAGCCCATTGCCTTGATGTTATCTGACCATTACAGGTCGGTAAACTTTGTCGAGGAGCGCCATGTCACCCAGTGTTAACGATTCGGCAATGAGGCCGTGACATCGCTGCGGTACATCCTTCTTTAGTTATTCCAGCGGTTCCCCTGTGTTGAAACGGAAGGAGGGATGCCCCCATGGTTGCCGAACTACAGGTCTGGCCTACACACGTGAGACCGCTCATGGTCCGCGTGGCACTCATCCTGATCAGCCTCTGCGGCCTGTTTGTCCGAGTGAAGCTGGGCCGATGACGCGCCTGCCCTGAGCGGGATCAGTCGGACGCCGTCCGTCCTGCGCGCCGCCGCCGCACGGTGGTCATGGCTCACGGCCTGTTCATGGGATAAGACAAGACGCGGTGGATGGGAGACGCGCGGTGAGTGAGCCATGAGGAGGTGATCAGATCGATGCCGGTCGCAAGCCGACCCTGACGGTCACGGCTCTATTCACAGTGGCTGAGGGAGATGTTCCTGAACCTCCGGCGTACGATTCCACGCGAAAGCCGGGGGCATTTCTGCCCCTGTTCCGGCTCCCGCCTGTCTAGTGCCACACACGGTCGAATATCCCTCCTTTCTGAGCCCGATCCGATTGGCCGCTACTTCTCTCGCCAGGAAGCGACCATCGTATAGGTCACGGTCAGAATGGCGCTCAGCAGCGCCACTTCAATGAGTCCTGTCGTCATGGCTCCTCACCTCCCTCCCAGGTTGGGCTTGTTCGCATTGGACTTGGTCGCCTATTGTTCACGTACACGTACGCGATTCTATCGAAGCACTGTTGCTGCGTGGTTACGATGGTGCCAATTCCGTGTAAAAAGATGGTGTGGTGGTGAAGGTCGAGTGTGTGGGCGTTTAGCTAGGTGTTAGAATAAGAAGAAGCCATTGCGGCATGTTTTCACCTGCCTGTGTGGAAACGGGTTACGGCGACAAGCCTAACCGAGGCTGGAGAGTCCAGCGTGAGGATCCGTCGATCGGCCATGGCGGCGATGGGGAGGCCATTTATTCGAACTCTTCCCATCCACTCAAGCGGCTACCAAAGACCAACGTGCGCCTGTTGGTGGAAACAAGGATGAGCCCGTTTTCGTTATCGACTCCCACAATCTGTTCGTGGACATCCAACGGCTTCGAGGCGAAGCTGCCGAGGAGTGGTGCGAATCCGACCAGTCGTTCAGTGGTGATGAAGACCGCTCCATAGTCGTTGCTATATAGACGCCGAACCCTCTCGCGCACACCGAAAGCCTCTTCAAGCCATAGGCCGTTGACCCCGCGAAATCCGTACAGATGCCGATCCGTTCTGATGAAGCTAAAGGTCGGCAGGATCTGACGCTCCAAGATCTGTTCATTGATGTCTAGCTCTATTTTAGTCCAGGTTAGGGCACGGCTTGAAAACCCTAGGAGTCGACGAGACGTCACCACGATTGCGTTGATACCGTTCGTTCCGGAGCTGATGACGATCTCCTGTGTGTCGAGCGGGATCTCTCTCCGACCACTTAGTTGGCTGGAAGCGACGGCCAGATCTGCTTCAAACCAAATTGCGACCTCCGATGGAGGAGTTGCTGTAGCGACGGTTGGAGAACCTATCGAGATCAGAAAGAGACAGAGTGTGCAAGAGCACCAGAGCAATGAGTGAAGTAGCGTAGGCCTGTTCATCTTCCTCAGAGGGTGATGGGTCCCTGACCTTTAACCGACTCCTGGATGCTGATCTGTGAGAAGACAGAATCGCCAACCAGATGGGCGGACGCATTACTACTTAATGGGCTGCCCCAAGTGGGAGCGAGGAGAGGATAATGGAAAGGGCAATCAAAATGATGATGATCCATTCAAGCACCTCCATACGCCTGGTTCCCGCTCGGTCCGACATCTTACCGTAGATGCTTTCCAAGGTCTGGAGTTTGCGAAGAATACTTGCGTCCCATGCTTCTAAATGGAAGCGCTGCGAAACCAGACGATACACGCGTGCGAGGTATTGGTCGCCCAGGAGCTTCAGCGTATTGGTGACGCGCTCGAAGAGCAAGGCACTGTCGACCTGCAGTTGGGCGATATGGGTCACGTCTTTTTCGTGAGAGCCGGGTAACGATAAGAGTCGTGGTGTTCGGGACAAAGATTCATAGCTCTCGTCCAGCGCACGATCGAGTTGTTCATCCAAGATCCGCATCTCCAGCAGCTCGACGTTGGCGAACTCCAGTACCGCGCGAACGTCGTCCATCTCTTTCCCGAATAGCACGGCGGAATGCCAGTCGATGATCGCTGCGTCTTCTTGCCCAAACGAGATCCGGCAGGAGACGGCATCGGCAACTTCCTGTTCAGAGAATGGGGTCCGCTCGGCCCGCAGAATCTGAGCCAAATCAGTTTCGTTATTTTTCCATAACGGAGGGATGTCCGGGACAGCGGACTCAATCGAGAAGATAATGTAGTCCTCTACGTCATCCGCAATGGACGGCCGCTCGATGGCTGGGCCCAGTGCGTGGACCAACTGCTCCACGCGGGTGCGCGACTCGGTCAGTAGTCGGTCGTTTTCGTAGAGCGACTCGCTCAGATCCAATAATCGAGCATAGGGACCGTCAAGGGGAAAGCGATAGGTGATGGTGACCGCTCCGAAATCGTACACCATGACCTCGACCGTTGGGCTGGCCTGATACTGACTGAGCTCGAAAACGCTCCCTTCTTGAACCAGCCGCAATGGGGCCGGTCGATACTCAAAATATTGAGGCGCTCTGGCCTTATGACGTAAGCGCCCTCGTTCTGTCCCGGCGATGACCCGTCGCTCTGCATCAGTCAGGTTGATGGAGAGGCCGATATCGTACGCAAATAGCGCAAAACAGGTGCCTTTGGTGATAGTCACAGGTTCCTGCATGACGATATTCCTTACCACCCAACTACTTTAACAAGTTTCACATCTCTCCTCTCGACAGGTCAACCTGCTCCCCCGAGGATTCGATCCGGCCCGGCAACAATTAACGAATCCGTTACCAGACTTTCATCGATCGGTAACGATTGGGTGAGAATGTGTCCCGGCCTAGAGAGTTCTGATGCCACGGAGGTAGCAATCCATCTATTCGGACCTAGGGAGGAGGAGAAGCTATGTCGATCATTGATGATGAGGACGTAAGTCATGATTCTGACAATGAACATTTCCAAGAAATTGTGAACATGCGTTTATCCCGGCGCAGCTTCCTGGCCGGCGGTCTGGCTACGGCAGCGATTATGTCACTCGGAGGGGCCGAAGCGCTTGTGAGGGTTCTCCTGCAGGAGCTCAAGAGAACGAGTACACAGCAGACACCGAAATGGGGGGAGAAGGACGTAGGGGCCGAAAGCTCAGGCTCGGGTTCGAAGCGGTGCCTATCTCTGCTATCGACGAGGTTGTGGTACCGAACGGATATACGGCCGAGGTGTTGATAGCGTGGGGCGATCCCGTCTCGAACGGCCCCTTGTTCAAACAGGATGCGAGCAACACCGCCGATGATCAGGCGCGCCAGTGGGGCATGCACAATGATGGACTTGTCTATTTCCCGATTGTTGGATCCCGGTACGGGTTGATTGTTCAGAACAATGAATACACTGACGATGGATTGCTGTTCCCTGACGGAGTGAATAACTGGTCGCAGGAGAAGACCAACAAATCGTTGAATGCTCATGGGGTATCGATTATCGAGGTCACTATGCAGGCGGGCTCCCATTTTGACATGCGGGGTCGTCGGGGTAAGTGGGATGTCGTGCGACCGTCTCGGTTTGCTCGTCGGATTACGGGTTTGACCCCGATAGACATTGGTGGACCTGCGGCGGGTGATCCACGGCTGGCGACCAGCGAGGATCCGACCGGCACGCGTGTGCTGGGGACGCTCAACAACTGTGCCATGGGCGTCACACCTTGGGGTACCTACCTCGCCTGCGAGGAGAATTTCAACGGCTATTTCAGGAAGAATGGGACGCAAACTGATCTGGAGAAGCGGTACGGTATTACGGCGGAGGGGTTCGGCTATTTATGGCACACGACTGACAAACGATTTCGCGTGGATGAGGAACCTCATGAACCGAATCGGTTTGGTTGGGTCGTCGAGATTGATCCGTTGATGCCTTCTTCAACTCCGGTGAAACGCACGGCCTTAGGACGTCTGAAGCATGAAGGGGCAAAGGTGCAGGAGGCCAAGAATGGTCGAGTCGTCGTCTATCTGGGCGACGACGAACGAAACGAATACATCTACCGCTATGTCTCGAATTTGCCGTGGAGGCAGGCGCGCGCGCAGGGTATGAATCCCCTGGATGACGGCATCCTCTACGTCGCCAAGTTCCATGCGGATGGTACCGGCCAATGGTTGCCGCTGACGCCGGACAATCCCAGGTTAGCCGGGTGGTCGCTCAACGACATTCTCATCAACACGCGCGGGGCCGCCGATGCCGTGGGGGCGACTATGATGGATCGGCCTGAGTGGATCGATACGTTCCCAAGGCATCTGACCGCGTTGGCAACGCTGACCAACAACAGCCGGCGCGGGACGACTCCACCCTCGGTCAATAATCCGGACGGGACTACAGACGCCGGGTCCGCACGTCCTCCGGTAGACGCGCCTAATCCTCGAGCCATCAATAACTACGGACATATCATCCGTTGGCGTCATCTCCAGGATTGGACTGAACCGACATTCGGCTGGGATTTCTTTGCCCTCTGCGGCGACCCAACGAGCCCGATCCACGGCTCGACGATTCTCGGCGACAAGTATGGTTCGCCGGACGGTCTATATGTCGATCCCGGCGGCTTGCTCTGGATTCAGACCGATGTATCGACCTCCACCATCAATGCCGGTGCGTATACGGACTTTGGTCATAACCAAATGCTGGCCGTACATCCAGAAACGGGAGAGACTCGGCGGTTCTTGGTCGGCCCGAATCAGTGCGAAATTACCGGCGCATTCATGACGCCGGATCAACGGACGATGTTTGTCGGGATTCAGCATCCAGGAGAGCGGCCGGATGATCAGCCTAGTGACCCGAACAACCCGAAGCAATTCAGTTCGTGGCCGGACGGTCCAAACGGCGGTCGGCCACGGTCAGCGCTGATTGTCGTGACAAAAAACGACGGTGGCATGATCGGAAGTTAAGACGACTACAAATATAGCGGGCCGTTGGAATGCAACTCCAAGGGCCCGCCACGCAAGGAGGATGATATGCAGCCTCGGGTACCTCAATCACTACTGTCTTGGAGAGCACAGGAGTTTGGACATCTCCGCCTGTCGCAAGCCCAATCCTCTGCACAGCCATCTCTAGCGTCCTCGCTATGTCATCCGGCCAAGGTCTTACGTCGGCAGATGGTGGTCGGCGAGTTATTCAAGTATGTGAAAGAGATTCGGAGTCTCGATAACGGGTATGCCTTTAGATTTAACCGCTCGGATAATCTGGACGATCTGCTCGGGAAAATGGCGCAATACATCCTGCTCGAAAGTCTGAAGTCATCACGGCAGATATTTACGATCGATGAAGAACCGAAGACCAAAGGGTTTTGGTTGCAGGTGCGGGGGATTGAGGGTTACGTGCCGGATGTGGCATTGGTGCTGTTCCGTTCTCATTCTGATGGTCTGTGTGAGGCAACGTTTTAGTCCAAGTAGGTGATACCTAGGCAATCAGCTCTGAGTTATTACTGTGCTGGGCTGCTCCAGATCGGCCGAGGCCTTTACCAAGAGAGCGTGACGGCCGTCTGAGGTGTCTATGCCTCAGCGACGGCGGTTCATAAGGATGATACGATCGATGACGTCCCTGCAGTGAACACAACGCATCGCAACGATTCTCGCTCCTCCTTCAACGATAACCTCAGGGATGCTCATACCGGGACAACGTGCGCATTGCATAACCGCCTCCTTCATCTCCCTATTGCTTTCGGACAGCATTCGCGCGTGCCCTTTCCTTTGAGAGAAAGGGCACACGTCAGGGAGCCAGGGACTTGAATGGGAGGGCAGTATGGCTCCCTTGAGACTGAGATAGGCTCTTTTTTGACAATGGACGCTTCTTCGTCTGAACGGGCTCAACATGCCTTGTAAGTTATGTAGCCCGTGTGATCAATCTTCCGATATGTCGTACCGGTTACACAGACAGATGCCCATACTTTCATGGAGAAATCGTACAGCACCTGGTGCGCCAGACGGTTACCGTGAGGTTACGAGCAGGTTAAATGTTCAGCGAGGTCATGAATGCCTCCTCATGAGCGTTGTCTTAGCAAGAATAGGTGATGTCTGAAAACCTATGACGGGGAGTAGAACGAAAAGATGGGAGTGGGGAAGAGACCGACAGGATTGCTGGTGACCCTCTTCGTGAATTGGATTGTCAAGCCGTTTTCGATGGCCATCTTCGCCTGGGTATGTTTTCGGCTCGTGTTCTCTTCCTGGATGGCTCTATAGCCGGAACCATTATTTGGCGGCGGCGCCCTGTACCGCCATGGTCTTCGTCTGGAGCTATTTGACCGACGGGGATTCTGCGTACACTTTCGTCCAAGTCTCCGTGAATGATCTCATCATGCCGGTGCTCTTCGCCCCCATCGTCGGATTTCTGGTCACCGGTGCCTCCGCGTTGACGGTCCCGCTTCCGGTCCTGTTCTATTCCGTCTTAACGTTTATCGTGATTCCACTCATGATCGGCCTGGCACTGCGGCACTGGTTCATCACGCGATGGGGGCGAGCATGGCGCGAAGATCGGTTGCTTCCGCGGTCCGCCCCGATCACCATCCTTGGGTTGCTCGCGATGTTGATGATCCTGTTTGCGTTCCAAGCCGACAGTATCAGTGGCAAGACGTGGCACGTGGCGCTGATTGCCGTCCCCATTCTGATCCAGGTCTATTTCAATGCCTCCTTGGTCTATGCCTTGATGAAGTGGATCAAGGTGCCACATTCGGTCGCAGCGCCGGGGGTACTCATCGGCGCGAGCAACTTCTTCGAGTTGGTAGTCGCAACCGCCATCGCCCTGTTTGGACCGGAGTCTGGTGCCGGACTCGCCACCGTGGTTGGAGTACTGGTCGAGATGCCGGTCATGCTTTCCGTCTGTGCCTCTGTAATCGCACCCGAACCTGGTTTCCAGTGAAGCGGCCGGCATGACACCCACCGTTCCCTTTCTGTGCACGGGCAACTCTTGCCGAAGCCAGATGGCGGAGGGATGGTGGCAGGCAATCGGGTTGAAGTTCTGAGCGCAGGGACCAATCCGGTCGGGGTGAACCCGCAAGCCATTGAGGTGATGGCGGAAGTGGGAATCGATATCTCTCGTCACCGATCAAAGCACGTTGCAGAATTTCAGGGACGACGGCTCCACTATGTCATCACGGTGTGTGATCATGCCCAAGCGATGTGCCCGACGGAACCAAGGGGTGACGTTAGGTTGCATTGGAGGTTTGATGACCCTGCCCATGCGCAAGGGCCCGATCCTGAACGCGTGCGAGTTTTTCAGCGAGTACGCAATGAGATTGGTGAGCAGATTCTAAGGGTGGCTGCAAGCTACTGATCACTCGGCGGAGTCTGGATCAATATCGGTGCTGAAAGTTGAATGAGCACAGAACGGGGAAAAGTGGGATAAAGGGGAGACTGGTGGGTGTTGTGCTTGTCATCTGAAAAGATGGGGGAACTTTATTGGGTTGGAGGCTGATCCAAGAGTTTGTAGCCGAGTGACTTGATAGAAATGATGGTGTTGTTGAGACTGGGATTTGCACTTTCAATCGGCGAACATGGACGTCGACGGTTCGCGTCGTTCCGTAATAGTTGTACCCCCACACTTCGTTGAGGAGCACTTCTCGTGTCAGCACTCGTCCAGGATGACGCAATAAATGCTCCAATAGCCCGAATTCTTTAGCTGCGGGAGGTACTTCCTGGTTTTTGGCCGTGACTTCGTGTCTGGTCAAATCCATGTGAAGAGGACCATAGGCCAGGGATGTGGGTTGCTGATCGGTGACTCGACTCACGCAGCTACCCTCACTGTTCGTTTCATCCTGTCAGTCAGCATATGCGGTTCGTGTTACAGGCGCGTTACGGTGACGTACTGCCTATGGCCTATCTGGTAGAGGTGGGGAAATAATGCTGGTCAGCGAATAGGATGAAGACGCAGGAGCGAGAATTTCCACAATGCGTTCATGTGGTCGGTTCGTGCAGGCGGATGGTGTACAGGTAGTGGTAAAGTCCCTTACGTTCTAGTAGTTGCGCATGGGTGCCTTCTTCGACTAGTTTTCCCTTGTCGAGCACCAGGATCCGGTCGGCACGCTGAATCGTTGAGAGTCGGTGGGCAACCACGAAGGTGGTGCGGCCTTTCATGAGGCGCTGGAGCGCCTCTTGAACCAGGCGCTCGGAATCGGTATCCAGCGATGAGGTTGCTTCGTCCAATAGCAGAATCCGAGGATTTTTCAGAATCGCTCGAGCGATCGCGATCCGTTGGCGCTGTCCGCCGGATAAGTTGACTCCCTTCTCCCCAACCACCGTCTGGTACCCATCCGGCAATGCGGTGATGAAGTCATGTGCATGAGCGGCTTCGCTGGCTTCGCGAACAGCCGCTTCGCCTGCAGCCATCATCCCATACCGAATATTGTCGAGAATGGTGCCGCCGAAAAGGATTGTTTCCTGCGGGACCAGCGCAATCTGTCGGTACCAACTCTCAAGCCGCACGTCTCGAAGATCTCTTCCGTCGATAGTGAGGCGGCCCTCTAGTGGATCGTAAAAGCGGTGCAGGAGATTGATCACCGTCGTCTTGCCGGCGCCGGTTGGTCCGACCAATGCAACGAGTTCGCCCGGTCTGGCTTCAAAGGAGAGGTTGGACAACACGGCATATCGAGGATCATAGCCAAACGTGACGTTCTCCATCCGCACATGGCCCTCGATTGTGACGAGTGTCTGTGCGTCTGGGCGATCATCAATGTCCGACTGGGCATCCAGTATTTCGAAGACGCGCTGCGTGGCTCCTTGGGCTTCCTTGATCTGCGTAAAGACACGGGCGGCTGCGCTGAAGGGCCCGATCAGAATGCCGGCGAACAAGACGAAGGCGAACAGATCACCCGGTGTCACGGTGCCATCGATGACTTGCCGACCTCCGTACCACAGCACGGCGGTCGCCGATGAAAAGGTCATGAGGCTGATCACGGGAATAAAGACGGCCATGATCCCGGCTCGACTGAGTGTGAGACGAAGCGTCTGATCGACCTGGTCGGCAAAGCGGTCTTTTTCCCGTTGCGCTTGCACGAACGATTTGACGATGCGGATACCGGAAATCACTTCTTCGGCTAAGGTGCTGAGCGTGGCGGTATGGTCTTGAATCGATGTTGAAAGTGATTTCAGTCTGTGTCCAAACAGTTTGGAAACCACCACGAGCAATGGAAGCAGAATCAGAATCAGGAGACAGAGTTGCCAGTTCATGAGGAGCAAGAAGGTAATGCCTCCGACGAACGTCACCAGTTGCTTCACCGCGTCAATGGGGGTTTCTGTCACGAGGGATTGAATGACCGTCACATCGGACATCAATCGGGACAGTAATTCCCCCGTGCGCCGACGGGAAAAAAAGCTGAGCGTCAGCGTCTGGAGGTGGGCGAAGAGATGTTTTCTGAAATCGGCGATGACATGCTGAGAAACCCAGGCCGTCAGATAACTATGGCCCATGGAGCAGAGTCCTTGGAGAACGACCAACCCCAAAAACATCCCGATCGACCGCGTCATTTGTTCGGCATCATGCTGGACCGTCACGATGTCCCAGAGAGTGCCAGCCAGTCGGACCAAGGCAAGATTGACGGCGGCGACTCCGGACACGAGGAGGCCTGCAAGGATTAGACGCCCCAGGTACGGTCGTACATATGGAAGGAATCGCTTGAAAATCAACATGAGTGTTCAGATGGTCATCTCGACCACGAAATTGCGCCGACTCACGGTTCTCTGTGAAAATAGTAGTAGATTGACGGGGGACAGGAGGAAGTGGTCAGAGTTGAGCAATCGATTCGATCAAGTTCTTATTGATTGCGACGAAGTCCGACCGATCCTTGTCGTTAATGAGGACATCAGTCAGGCTGATAAACAGGCGTGCTTCTTCGTTGATCGCGTCGGAGACACGATTCCGCATCGGAGGGACCAGGAAGTCTCCGACATAGGTGCAATTGACCGTCCGTACACGGATACGGACTTTCTTGCCCTCGGCCACGATACCCTCCTCCCGTCACGCAGGCTGAGTTTAGCTTTTTCGGCGAAGAAACTTCTGTCGCTGGCGCAGCTTCTTGTACTTGTGCTTGCGCATTTTCTTTCGGCGCTTCTTTAGAACGCTAGACATGCTTCGTATCTCCCAAGGGGCCAGAGTCTAAAAGCTTTCCATTCAAAATGCAAGCTCACGGTGCTTTTTATCCGTATGGTATACTGCCGTCCCATGGATGTTCACAAGTGCAGCCGGGTCCCGATTTCATTCCTCGCATGGCTTACGATGCTCATTCTTGTGAGTGCCGGTTGTCCTTCCAAAACGATTCAGTATCCTGAAGAGCACGCCCGTCTGCTCAACCTGGACCAGGCGTTGGAATCCTTGCGGCGCGCGTATGAAGGACAGGATCGATCCGGTTTCCATTCCCAGCTGGTGTCGTCGGATCAGATGGAGGAGCTCCAGCGACAGGTGGAAATGGATTTTGAAACGTTTCATGCCATCACGCTTGAGTTCAAGATCGAACGAGTCATGCTTGAACAGGATGACATCGATGTTTTCGTCAATTGGCAAGGGACCTGGAAGAAGGATGCCGATGATGCCGGAATGCGGCAGCGCGGCCACGCACGATTGCACTGGGCCGAGACACCCTCGATCCTTTTGCGCGCAGTCGAGGGGGATTTGCCATTCGGTATGAAGACGAAGCAGTTGCTATCCGAGCCTCTTTCCCCACAAGCCTCACCGCGATAGCGATGTCTCAAACCATTCCAGAGGCGGATTATCTCGTGATTGGGAGTGGAGTCGCCGGGCTCCGTGCCGCATTGGAGCTATGCCGCGTGGGTCGAGTGATTGTGCTCACCAAAGGACACCCCCTTCAGAGCAACTCCATTTTTGCCCAAGGTGGGGTCGCGGTGGCATTGAGCGAAGAAGATGATGTTGCGATTCACCTTACGGATACGTTGAAAGCTGGGCATGGGCTTTGTCGTCGTGAAGCGGTGCGCGTGTTGGTGGAGGAAGGGCCGAATCGGATTCAGGAGCTGATCCGGTGGGGCGCCAGGTTCGACAAAATGGGTGGGAAGTTTGCTTTTGCGCGGGAAGCCGCACACAGCCGCAGTAGGATACTCCGGGCCCGAGGTGATGCAACGGGAAACGAAATGGTACGTGCCTTGCTCGCACAGGTGATCCGGCAGAAACAGATTATTCGGTTGGATTACCATTTCACCGTCGACCTTGTGGTGGAAGAGGGGCGCTGCTGTGGCGCCGTCGTGCTGGATGAAAATTCAGGAGAACAGTTCATTCTTCCCGCAAAGGCCATCCTCCTTTCGACCGGCGGAGCCGGTCAGATTTTTGCTCGCACCACGAATCCGCCCAATGCGACAGGCGATGGGATGGCCATGGCATTTCGCGCAGGAGCAGAACTTCACGATATGGAATTCGTGCAGTTCCACCCGACGGCGCTGTATTTGCCCTCCAGCCCTCCTTTTTTGTTGTCCGAGGCGATGCGAGGAGAAGGGGGGGAACTGCGCAACAATAAGGGTGAAGCGTTCATGCCACGCTATCATCCGCGTGGGGTCCTGGCACCGAGAGATATCGTGGCACGGGCTATTTGGACGGAGATGGCGGCGACCCGAGCACGGCATGTTTACCTGGATGTGACCCATCTAGAATCAAATTTCGTGAAGCGTCGGTTTCCGACCATCTATGCAACCTGCTTACGTCATGATATCGACATTACGGAGGAATGGATTCCGGTCTCGCCGAGTGCGCACTACATGATGGGTGGAGTCTCAACCGACATCAACGGGGCGACGACTCTGCCGGGTCTTTTTGCGGCCGGTGAAGTCGCTTGCAGTGGCGTGCATGGTGCCAATCGCTTGGCCAGTAACTCTCTCTTGGAGGGATTGGTGTTTGGGATGCGGGCCGGTGCTGCGGCGATAACCTGGGCCTCACGTTGTTCGGTACCAGACTTGACCGCCCATCGTGAACGGTTGCGGTGCGGTGGAGCCGGTCGGTTGGACGATGCTGAAAAGTTACGAAACTCGTTGCGGCGAGCGATGTGGAGTCAAGTGGGGCTTGTCCGTTCCCGAGAGTCGCTGACCCGAGCCACGGCTCAACTTGCCCGGTGGGAACAGCTGGTTTCTCAATCGTTTGCGACACGGGCCGACCTGGAGGTCAAAAACATGGTGCAAGTGGCCCACTGTGTGGCGGAAGCCGCGCTCTGGAGAGAGAATAGCGTCGGGGCGCATTACCGCGCCGACTATGCGAAACCTCAACGACCTGGCTGGAAACTACACAGCCGGCTTCTCCTATCCGAACAAGTTACTGGCCAGCTGGGATCATCGAAAGAGGGGAAGGTCGTCTCGCGACGTTCTCCGAAGATGGGATGACATGACCGGTCGAGGCGAGATCGTTTGCAAGAAACGTTCGATAGTATCGTAAAACCTTGCGAACATATCGGCGAGTTTCGGTGATTGGTGGAACTGCCCGATAGCGATCGACCACATGCTCTCCGGCATTATAGGCGGCGAGGGCAAGGGGGAGATCTCCTCGGAATCGGTCAAGGAGTTGTCGCAAGTATTTAGTCCCTCCTCCGATGTTATCTTCAGGGTTGTAAAGATCACGCACATCGAGTCGTACTGCCGTTTGCGGCATTAATTGCATCAATCCAACTGCTCCAGCGCGAGATACCGCGACGGGGTCAAAGTCCGACTCAGCCTTGATGACGGCTCGGATAAGAGCGGGGTGGATACGGTGTTCCTGTGAAAATCGGCTGATCATCGGCTCTAACTCTCGTTCTGAGATGACTGGGTGCAGACGGTTTGGGTGGAGGTCAACCCGGCGGTATCGAGCGTCAGATGGGACGTTCGTCAGTGATATCGTCCCCTTTGCATCAATATATTGATAGATTTCTGCATGGAGACCAGGGACCGCAGTCATCAGGCTACTGCCGAACATGCTCCCAAACATAACGGGGACTACCAGGGCGGTCCATTTGCGAGAAGAGGCGAGTCGAAATTTGTCGTTCTGCATGGTCAAACGATAGCAGCCTGTAGCAGCCTGTCAAGGAAACGCAGCCTTATGCCGTGAGAAACGGTGGGAGGGTGGCGGAACAACAGGCAGATCAGCGGCTAATCAGACCCAATAGGTTCCAAAAAACGCTCATATGTCTCGAGAAATCGAGCCCTTAGCTTCAATGTCACCGGGCCTGGTTTCCCGCTCGCGATTTTCCTCGTGTCGACCATGGATACGGGCATGATTTCCATGCTCGTGTTCGTAAGAAAACATTCGTCTGCTCCATACAACGCGTCGACGGTAAAATGTCCTTCTTCCATTCGGATGTGGAGTTCCTCAGCCAGCCGAATCACAATCCCTCTGGTGATACCATCAAGCAAGCCGCATTCGAGGGCGGGAGTTCGGAGTCTGCCCTCCGTGACGAAGCACAGGTTGCTGATCGTGCATTCAGTCAGGTGGTGTTCCCAATTGAGCAGGACGCTGTCGAATGCGCCTGCGGCAATGGCTTCGCGTTTGGCCAGGATGTTGTTCAAAAAGTTAATGGATTTAATCTGCGGCGGCAGTGCGCTTGGCAGGTTCCGCTTGGTCGAGGCAATAATGATCTTGACGCCGTTCTCATACAGACCTGATGCCGGACGTACCAGCGGTTTGGCCATGACGACAACAGTCGGCGAAGGGCACAGCGCCGGATTCAGACCGATGTCCCCGACTCCCCGCGAGACTGTGATGCGGAGGTAGGCATCGTGCTGATCAGTCCCGACCTCGTTGCGAGCCATGGATTCGTGGAGGATGTCGGGCCAGTCCTTCAAGGGAATTGGGATCGCCAGTCCGATGGCTTCGGCTGAGCGGAATAATCGTAATAGATGTTGATCGCGCATGAAGAGGCGGGAGCCGTAGGAGCGGAGCGTTTCATACACACCATCTCCGTACAGAAATCCATGATCGAAAACCGAGATCACCGCTTCGTGCTCTTGAACGAACCGGTTATTGAGGTAGATCCACATCGCGTTAGGGAAATGCGCTGAAAAAAGCCTGAGCTTTATGGATGGTCTCTTCGTATTCACGCGCCGGATTCGAATCGGCTACGATCCCGGCTCCGACCTGAAGAGAGGCCATCCCGTTTGTCACGACGACTGTCCGGATCAGAATATTGAAGTCGAGGTCTCCGCTCCAGCTGAGGTAGCCCATCGATCCGGTATACAGACCGCGTCGGACCGGTTCTAATTCCTCGATGATTTCCATACAGCGAATTTTGGGGACGCCGGTGATCGTTCCTCCTGGGAACATGGCTTTCAGGAGGTCGAAGCCGGTTGCATGGGTCTGCAGAGTGCCTGAGACTTGGGAGACTAAGTGGCTGACATGAGAATATCGTTCCAGCGTCATGAGCTCGTCCACGCGAACGCTACCATACCGGCAGACGCGGCCGAGATCATTGCGCTCAAGGTCCACCAACATGATGTGTTCGGCTCGCTCTTTGACGTTCGCGCGCAGTTCCGCAACCAGCTCCCTATCGGCCGCCACTGTTTTCCCACGTGGTCTGGTTCCGGCGATGGGTCTGGTGTCGGCCCGGCAACCATCGAGGCGAACAAGCCGTTCGGGCGATGAACTAATGAGGCGCAGGGCATCGAGGCGTAGTAACCCTGAGAAGGGAGAAGGATTCAGTGTCCGTAGACGACGATAGAGTGATAAGTCGGCCAGAAATGATTCCTGGGTCAAGGTCTCACCGCTCACTCTAAAACGGTGTGAGAGGTTGGCTTGGTAGATGTCGCCCGACGCGATGTACTCCTGGCAACGTCGGACACTTTGCATATACGTCGATGGGGACTGCTCCGGTGTGAACGTAAGGTGTTCCAGTGCGAGGGATTGAGATTGAGCTGAGACCGCTCTGCTTAATCGAGCGTCAAAAGCGGCCAGACGATCTGTCCCCTCACGAAACAGTTTGTCTCGAGGCTCGCCCAAGAATCGTTCGAGTGGAGGGCAGAACATCAGCACAAGGTCGCCCAGCTCATGATCGACGGCTCCCACAACGTCAAAAAATGCGAATTCCAGATCCGGACTGATCATGTCCTGAGGAGCTCGTGATGGGAGTTTTTCGAATTGTCGGGCGAGGTCGTAGCTGAAATAGCCGACAGCGCCACCAAAAAATGGTGGACTTCCGGGAGGACGATTGATCCGCTGGCTGTTTACAAGCTGTCCTAAATGTTGATAGGGACCGAATCCTGATTCTGTGCGGCCCAGCGTCGAACGTTGGACGAACTGATCGGCCGTTCCAGTTAATATTTGATAGGGATCGCTTCCAAAATAGGAATATCGTCCCATGGCTCGGTCGCCGTCACCGCTGTCCAAGAGAAAGGAAGGGGATCGTGCCGAGGCAATTCTAGAATACAGTTCAAAGGGGTTCGCTTGAGGAAGGGGCCGTGTCACGATGAGAGGTGAAGGGGACCCATGTAGGAACGAAGACGATGAGCAGGTAGTTGGCAGCATGGACGGTCACTTTCCCTGTGAACAGCGCGAATCCACTATACCGCACTGCAGAGATTTTCGGTGGGGTAGGCTCTAACGGCTTGACATTCAAAGTGGAGTTTTGCTTAAATTGCGAGCCCATCAACGGTAGAGTTGTGTGTATGCGCGCTCGCCTCTCATGGGTCTCGAATGGCCCCTTCACAAGATCCCTTATACGCGGGGCTCGGTCAAGCAGTTCGGATCGCAACCGATCTGCTCGCTGCCCTGATTGTCGGGGGAGGGTTGGGGTGGGTCTGTGATGCATACCTGTTCGACTCAACTCCGTGGGGAATGATCGGCGGCCTGGTATTGGGCCTCGTTGCAGGTATGAGGAATGCGTATCGGTCGGTTCAACGGTGGACGAATACATAACTACTGTCGATAGCGACGACACAGGAGCATCGTGGAAGAGAGTCCGCTTCATCAATTCGAACTAGAAAATTGGGTTCCGATTTCCCTCGGTGGATTAGATATTTCCATCAATAAAGCCGTGGTCTTTATGTGGATTGTCATTGCCGTCGCGGCAGTCCTGATGATCATGGCAGGGTCTTCACGCAAGCTGGTGCCGGGCAAACTCCAGAGTTTGGCAGAGATGATGGTGGATTTCATTCGTAGCATGATCTTGGACACGATGGGGAAGGAGGGGATGCGCTTTTTCCCGCTGATCGCCACACTCTTCCTGTTCATTCTGTTCAGTAACCTCATCGGCTTGATTCCTGGTAGCTACACCGTGACGAGCCAAATCATCGTAACCGCGGTATTTTCATTCCTCGTCTACGGGATCAGCTTGGTCTTGGGGTTCATGTTGCACGGGGCGAAGTTCTTGGGCATTCTTGTTCCGCCTGGGACACCAGGGTGGCTTGTGCCCTTGATGATTCCGATCGAGATCATCAGCCAGGTGGCACGGCCTGTGTCGCTCGCTGTGCGGTTATTTGCCAATATGACGGCCGGTCATGTGATGCTCGCCGTTCTGTTCAGCCTGACGATCGGTGGTGGACTATTGATCGGATGGTTGCCTTTTGCATTTACGGTGGCGATCTACGGGTTAGAATTCGGCATCGCATTCATTCAAGCCTATATTTTCAGCATTTTGACGTGCGTCTACCTAGGAGACGCATTTCATTTGCACGGCCATGACGAGCACGCGCATTAGCGTATGCGAGTTTAGACAAGGGAAGGAGTAAGGCATAATGGATTCAGCAGCAGCAGGGTTGATCGGAATGGGTTGTGCAGCGGCAGGGTTTGCCGGGGCCGGCGTTGGAATTGGGTTCATCTTCGGAAAAATGATTGAAGTAGTCGCACGCCAGCCTGAGGCAGAAGCTCGAGTCACAAAGTACATGTGGATCGGGTTTGCGTTGGTGGAAGCCATCGCGCTCTACGGCTTGGTTATCGCCTTCATCATCATGGGCTTTCGGAAGGGATAAGGGGAATACTCGCGGCCCGTAGGCGCCGCCCCGACTAAATCGATCTTGTTACCCTTCTTTCGTTTAGGGAGTTGACATGCCGCAGTTTGAATCGCACTTTTTTTCTTCTCTGATCTTTTGGGAGATCGTGTCCTTCGGGATCTTGTTGTTTATCCTCTATAAGTACGCGTTCCCTGGAATCTTGAGTGTTCTGGAAGAGCGAGAAAAGAAAATCAAGGATAGCCTCGAGCAGGCAGAACATCATCGATCGGAAGCCGAACGCCGGTTGAAAGAATACGAAGCCAAACTCAGTGCGGCTGGTAAAGAAGCGGAAGCCATTCTTGCGGCCGCAAAAGAACGCGCGCAACGGCTTCTTGATGAAAATGAACAGCGATTGACGGCAGAGGCAGAGCGCATTAAGGGTGATGCCACGCGTGAAATCGAGCAGGAGCGTCGCAAAGCTGTGCAAGACATCCGGACTCAGACAACGGAATTGGCGCTCATGGTGGCGGAGAAAGTCGTGCAGAGGAGTTTGACTGAAGCTGATCAACGAAAGTTCGCAGACGAGGCCCTGGAAGCGCTTTCCAAGTCATACCAACGATAGTGCATCGTAGTATGAGGGTGGAGTCAGCGTAGTGTGACTCCACCCGGTCGATACCCTTCTAAATCCACGGTTACGAATTTAAACCCCAGTTCCTTCAGTTCCGCGCTGATTCTGGCACATCGATCTGATTCAATGAGCCCAGGCAGTTCTTCTTTGGCGACTTCGATTCTCGCCACATCACCGTGGTTTCTGACTCTGAAATGACGAAATCCTTCTCGATGCAACACCACTTCCGCAGCTTCAACGGAATGCAACTTTTCCACCGTAATCATATTTCCACGTGGGATTCGTGAGGAAAGACAGGCCGCGGCGGGCTTGTCCCAGTTCGAAAGCCCTAACTCCTTGGCAAGGGTGCGGATATCAGCCTTCGAAAGCTTGACCTCGACGAGGGGGCTACGGACTCCCCACTCACGCGCGGCTTTGATTCCAGGGCGGTCGTCACCGAGATCATCGAGATTGGTTCCGTCAACGACATAGGCTGCCGCCCGCGATTCCCGCAGGCCTCCGAGAAGTTGGTACAAATCAGTCTTACAGTGAAAGCAACGATTTGCGTCATTCTTTACAAAATCATCAATGGCGAGCTGATCCGTCTTCGCGATCTCATGGCGGGCGCCGATTTCTTTGGCCACTCGCTCAGCGGTTTCCAGCTCAATCGATGGGAATGTCGGTGAGACGGCCGTGATTCCTATCGCTTTCTCGTGAAGTTGATCGTGGGCAACTTTGAGAACGAAGGTGCTATCGATGCCGCCTGAATAGGCTACCATTACGGAGCCCATTTCGTTCAGAAGGGCCTGAAGTCGACTCAGCTTCTGGTGAAGAAGGGAATCTTGCATGGTATGCGGCTCCATCAGACATTCTTAATGGCGAATCTTGGCCTTGGCAATACTGCCGACCACAACAAGCGCGTAATGTTGAGGATTAAGATACTGTCGTGCCACGCGCTGTACATCTTCTTTCGTCACCCGTTCGATCCACTGTGGGTACTGACTGAAGTAGTCGAACCCCAGGCCGAAAAATTCTACTTGCGCCAAGACTTGTGCCAGCTTCGCCGTGGAGTCCAGTCGTAAGGGGAAACTCCCCATCAAAAATGATTTGGCCTCGGCCAATTCTTGATCGGTCACTGGGGCCTCACGAATAGCCTTCATTTCGGCAAGCACACCATTGAGGGCTTGATTCGTGGTTTCTGTTCGAGTCTGGAGATTGACCCAAAAAGATCCCGGCATCGCCCGAGCATCGTAATGGCTCATGATTCCGTATGCGAGTCCTTTCTTGTCTCGTATCGAATCCATCAACCGCGATGAGAACCCTCCGGCACCCAAGATATGGTTCATGACGGTCACCGCATAGAAATCCGGATTCGTTCGGCTAATCCCGAGATGGCCGATCACAATGGTTGATTGCGTCAGGTCCTTCTCGATCAGTTGCATGACTTTTTTATCGATTGCAGCCTGCTTCTTGGCCGATCGAGGTTGGACCGGTCCCTTCTTCCATGATCCAAAATGAGTTTGAACTAATGCGGTTACCTGTTCTGCCGTCACATCACCGACGATCGTAAGAATGATCTGATTGGGGAGATACTCTTTACCGTAGAAGCCCTGCACATCTGCTAGGGTAATCTTTCGAAGCGTTTCCTCGGTACCGTTTACCGGCCACCGATAGGGATGATGCTGGAACACCAGTTGGTTGAACGCCTTCATGGCGACTTGCCCAGGATCATCATTGTCGCTGGATAACTCCCCCTGGATCTGTGAACGGACTCGTTCGAATTCATGTTTGGGGAAAACCGGGTGCTGAAGAATATCAGCAAGGAGCGTCAATCCGAGATCAAGGTCTTTCTGGAGAACCCGTACAGAAGCCGTGCTGAAGTCTTCTCCGGCGTGGGCTCCCAATGAACCACCGACAAAGTCGATTTGTTCAGCCAACTGTTTGGATGTTCTGGTCGTGGTGCCTTCGTCGAGGAGACTGGCCACGAGGTTTGCCAGGCCTGCCTTGTCAGGGGGGTCTTGGGCCGAGCCTGCCTTGACGAGTGCATGGATTTCGACGATGGGTAGGAAATGCTGTTCCAGTACGAGAACGGTCATTCCATTGGGGGTTATCAATCTTGTCGGAGAGATATCGGCAGCCAGTGCCGTCGTCGTTTGACACAGTAGCAACCCGATACAGAGGAGCCATTGATACATGCCACCTCCTACTCCAGGGCATATGGATGGCATGGTGAAACAACGGTGCCTCGTATTGTGTCGCGCACACCTCATGGTCACCTAAGATTTTCCTTCGTGTACGGTCGCGGGAGTTGACTCGTCGGGAGACTTCGGCGGTAACGGAACGAGAATGCCAAGGGTACGGTTGTCCTCAGTCAGATATTGCCTGGCCACACGCTGAATGTCTTTTGCGGTGACAGCCCGTATGCGCTCGACGAATTGATCAATCCGTCGCCAACCGGCCCCTACCATTTCCGCCTCTCCCAGCAACATGGCGTGGCGAAAATTCGAATCCTGTTCGAATGTTCGTGAGGCCTCAATCTGGTTCTTCGCTCGCTGCAGTTCCTCGTCGGAGGGCGGCTCGCTTTGAAGGCGTGTAATCTCTCGCTGCAAGGCGACTTCGATTGTTTCGACCTTCGCACTGGGATTCACCAAGGAGTAGAAGTAGAACAGGCCGGGGTCTGTCTGCATCAAGCTATACTCCGCACCGACGGACAACGAGTTCTTCTGCTCATACACCAGGCTTTGATACAGTCGTGAGCTTTTCCCGCGAGACAGGATCGACTCGAGGACATCCAGCGCGTACGAATCGTCACTGGAGTAGTTGGGCACGCGAAACCCCATCATGACAAACGGCACCTGGGCTTCGCGCTTCAGCAGAAACCGGCGCTCGCCCCGTTGGTCCGGTTCCGGCCGGAGGGATTGCTTAGGGGACGGCCCCCTCGGGATCGGTTCAAACAGCCGTTTGATCGTTGGGAGCAACTGGTCGGCATTGATATCACCCACGACGACCAGCGTCGCATTATTCGGCGAGTAGAACGTATCGTAGTGCCGTTGTAAGTCTTCGAGGGTCATCGCATCGAGATCGGCGAACCAGCCGATGACGGGCCAATGGTAGGGATGGCTCATGTAGGCCTGCGCAAAGAGCGCTTCAACCAGCGCCCCTTGAGGATCATCTTCGGATCGTAGACGCCGCTCCTCTTTCACCACTTCGCGTTCGGTTTGGAATTCGGCATTATTCAGCGTCAGGCCCTGCATACGATCGGCTTCCAGTTCCAACGCCAGGGGGACACGATCAGCCGCTACATTTTCAAAATAGGCGGTGAAATCATGGCTGGTAAATGCATTATCAACCCCGCCGTTCTTCCTGATGATTCGTGAAAAGGACCCTTTCGGATATTTCACCGTGCCTTTGAACATCATGTGTTCGAGCATGTGGGAGAGTCCGGCCCGGCCCATCACTTCGTTTCGGGATCCCACTCGGTACCACACCTGGACCGTTGCCACCGGCGCCTTGGGAACTTCAACGAGCAGTACCTTCATTCCGTTGGAAAGAATGTATTCGCTCGGCTCGGCTGCAAGGCCAATTGTGGAGAGGCTGGAGATGAACAAGGCTCCAGCTAGGCAGGTATACCAGGACAATTGAGAAGTCGACTTCTTCATGATAGGAGCGTTGAGCATGCTAACAACGAGGTTCGATAGGTGTCAAGATTCGTGAAGGAGATCGACGGAGAGGTTGCCGAGTTGACCACACGCGCCTAACACGTCTTGCCCGCGGCTCTTTCTCACGAACACATCGAGATCGGCATTCCGAAGGAGGGACTGAAACAGGAGCACGCTTTGTTGCGACGGGCGACGAAACTGGCTGCCGGGAAATTCGTTGAACGGAATCAGATTGACCTTACAGCGAATCCCTTTCAGTAGCTGAACAAGTCGCCGGGCGTCGGGTGGCTGATCATTGACGTCGGCAAGCAGGACATATTCAAATGTCAGTCGTTGATGGGAGGCGAGTGGATAGCGTCGGCAGGCGGCGAGGAGGGCGTTGAGAGAGGCGAGTTCGCTTGCGGCAGGCATTAACGTTCGGCGCTGCTCCTCGGTCGTTGCATTGAGCGAAACGGCGAGATTCACGCCAAGGGCGGCCACTTCTCCCAAGCGGGATGCCAGTCCTGCTGTCGAAACCGTAATGCGTCGACGCGACCACCCGAGACCCCACGGCTCGTTCGTCAGCCCGTTGACCGCGGCTTTCAGTGCGTCCAGATTGGCCAGCGGTTCCCCCATTCCCATGAACACAAGGTTGGTCAAGTGCTCTCCGGCACTCAGCAGATCTTGTGCAGTCAAGACTTGGTCGATGATTTCATGGAGCTTGAGGTTGCGCTTGAGGCCCATCCTTCCGGTCAGGCAAAAGCTGCAATCCAACTGACACCCGACTTGTGTCGATACGCAGAGCGTCAGCCGTTCGTCATCAGGGATCAGTACGGATTCAACCGCCATGCCGTCATCGAGCGCAAATAGCATCTTGCGCGTTCCGTCCTGTGAGGACAGAACCGTCGCATTGGGAGAGCGTCCGACTGATGTGGATTGCGATAGCATCGCGCGAGCATGTAGGGGAAGATCCGTCATCTCGGTGATCACCCGCACTCGCCGTTGGTACAGCCAGCGCATGATTTGCGTGGCTCGATAGTCCGGCCAGGACTGGGCGCGGACAAATTTCACCATCTGAGATTCAGTGAAGGCCAAAAGTGGTGGCTGGTTAGTCGGATCCGCCATGAATCAAACCAGAATTCCAATTCTCTAGGAGGGTAGAGCCTATCATAGCGTGAACCTGCCCGCCTATGGAGCTCTCTTGATCAGGCGGTCCGAAACTTCTTCCATTGTGGGCGGCCCTGTATATAATGAAGCGAGATGGAAGTCGGTAGGTATCTGTGAAAACCTCGACCACATATTACCTGATCATCGGTTGCACACTGGCGGTTGTGTGCGGAGCGGCGCCTGTGTTTGGAGGGGTGGTCTCTCGTGATGCTTCTACCTCGCAGGGTGGCAAACCTCAAGAGTCAACGGCTGAGCCCTGCCTTTCTGCAGAAGAGTGTTTCGCGGCAGCGGTCTTCGCCAAAGAGCGACCCGGCCTATCCTTCACGAAGGATCAAGTTATGGCGCTGAAACTGGAACGTCTGCGAAAGGTCATAAAAGAATATCCGGTTTCACAGTGGGGGAAGCGTGCCGTCTTACTCTCCGGCGTCCTCTCGATCGATCAGAACCCTGCGGCAGCGATTTCCTACTTACGGACCGCGCAACGGGACCTTCCCGTACTCGACGACTATATTCGATTTTGGATCGGAGAAGCCTTGCTGCATTTGGGCGATCCCAAGGAGGCGGCCTCCATGTTTGAAAGCGTGCTCCAAGCTGTTCCTGACTCCAATTTGGCCGATCAAGTGACGTTTCGTGCCGGGGAAGCTTGGTATCAAGCTTCCAGATGCCCTGAAGCTATTTCTTGGCTGCTAAAGGCCGCTGCGCTCAATGGTAAGAGCTCGCACGTCGCGCAAGCCAAATTGCGGTTAGCCTCTTGTTCCCTTCGGGAAAATCAACTGAACGAGGGGAGAGAAGTGCTCAAGCAGCTTTGGGCGAAGTTCCCCTATACCAAGGAGGCAAAGGAAGCCGAGGTGCTGCTTGCGGCCAATATAGGAGGTGAGCCTTGGGCAGCGTCGCCGGACGAGCATTATGCCAGGGCGCAGGCGTTCCTTGGGCAGTCGCTTCATGTGGAGGCGATTGAAGAGTTGAAGAAGTTCTTGGCGCAACACCCCGGTTCCCCCCATCGAAGGGATGCCAAGCTGAAGTTGGGCGTTGCCCAAGTTCGCCTCAAACTCTACGACCAAGCGCGCGAGACGTTCCATGAACTCGCGGCTGAGAAAGGGGCGCGGGCCGACGAAGCCACGGTTTGGTTAGTCAGGGTCTATCTCAGGCAAGGGCTCGGAGAACAGCTCTTGGAGCTCTGCCGGACAGTACACAAACGAAAGTTGAGCCCAGAACAAAAAGGTCAAATCAACGTGTTTTGTGGAGTCTGGCTTGAGGATCATGCACGGTACGACGAAGCGATTGTCAAATATCGACGTGCAGCCAAATCGGGAGAGCCGGCTTCACAACGGGCGGAAGCGCGTTGGCGGGAAGGGTGGGTCTTCTACCGAACGGCCCGCTATCGAGAGGCGATCACTGCGTGGCAGCAGATCGTCGATCAGAAGGGGAGCGAGCTGGAGCCACAAGCGCTCTACTGGATTGCCCGTTCCTACGGCCATGTTGAAGCGGCGAAGTCCCAGCAAGTGTTTGCGCAACTCTGTCAGCAGTTCCCCCATACCTACTATTGCCAACTTGTGGGGGATCAAGTGGACATGGTGACCCCGAGTCGGGCCGAACATGGACGCGCCGGTGTTGCGACTGTCTCTTCGACTCAGCCGATGGCAGAGTCAGTCGCGGCCTCAGCCCAGGATAATCATGCAAAAAATCGAGCGGATATCGAGCAGCAGTCGGCCTATCGGCGCGCGGTAGAACTGCGGGCGCTTGGTCTCGAACGGGATGCCGTCAGGGAACTTGCGGTTTTGACGGACCGGTACGGTCAGGATCCTGAGGCGTTGGCGGCGTTATCGATCATGTTGAATGAGGTTGGTGCGTACCATCATGCCTTGCGCCTTGTGCGCTCTCGATTTCGGGAGCAGTTGGAGCGGACGGGTGGAGAGGTCGCGGACGGCCTCTGGGGCGTCGCCTATCCGACCGGGTTAATTCCCACGATTCAAGGGTCGGCGGTTAAGGGTGTGGATCCATTTCTTGTGGCGGCCATTATTCGGGAGGAGAGTCAATATGATCAGAAAGCGGTTTCTCGTGTCGGAGCGATCGGACTCATGCAGGTGATGCCGGCTACTGCCAGTGCCGTGGCTCAACAGCACCGGCTTCCACCTGTCTCCAGGGAAGATCTCTTCGATCAGGAAGTGAACATCCGAATCGGTGTTCGGTATGTGGAGCAACTCCTTACGCAGTTTTCCGGCAATTTGGTCCAGACCATTGCCGCTTATAATGCGGGACCGATGGTCGTCAGAAGTTGGGCGGACACGTACGATGGTCGGAGCGAAGATGAGTTTGTTGAGCTCATCCATTATCGGGAAACCAGGCAATACGTCAAACGGGTACTTCGAAGTTACAAGGAATACCTTCGTCTGGACGGGAGGCAAAAAACCGTTTCTTGACAGGGTGTTACGAAGTTTTTATAGTGCGATCCATACTCCTATTAGGTCCAACCAAGAGGAACTGCCATGTCGTTAGATCGACTTGATGCACTGGAGACTCGAATTCGTGACCTGGTAAAGCTGGTTCAGGAACTCAAGCAAAAGAACGCCGTCTTGGAAGGCGAAATCAGAACGGCCCGTCAACAATTGGCGGCACAGGATGATGCTAATACCCGATGGGAAAAGGAGCGGGTCGATATCAGGTCTCGAATCGAGAAAGTCCTGAACGAGATTGAACTGCTCGAATGCGTCGAAGATCCCAAGGAGGTGGCCATTGACTAGGATTATCGATGTTGAAATTTATGGTCAACGGTACGCGATCGCGGGAGATGGTGACGATGCCTATATCCGGAGGTTGGCGAATTTTGTGGATGATCAGATGAAAAATTTGGCGGAGGGAATGAAAACGACGACACCGTCGAAGCTGGCGGTTCTGACGGCTATCAACCTTGCCCATAGGCTGTTTGAGGCCGAGAAGAAACGGGCGCAAGGAGAAGCCGATGTCGAACGACGAATGGCGACCTTGATGGAATCTATCGATGAGCAGATGCCGACATCGCTCTTTCGATAGCAGGATTCGCCTTGCTTTCAAAGAGTCCCTTTGTTATCGTGCAGATAAGTAAGGGTATTGAGGGCCAGAGGGAAGGATACTTTCGCGAAATTGTGTATGTACCGGAAACGAATGTAGTGAGAAGAAGAGAGAATCGACGTTGAGGGGATACGAAGAACTGGTCCGGTGGGTACTGATGATACGAACCTTGATCGATCAACTGGTTTCTGCGAATCGACCAGTTGTCCGATACGATGTCAGTCGGAATGCGCCGGCCGGAAGCAGCGAGCATCGATCATCCATAGCTGTTTCGATACATGACGCTCATATGCACCTAGGAACCGATGGTCAGCAACGGTGGAGGGGCAGAGCAGGAAACAGGGTAAGGATGGAGATGGTCCCCCTAAACTCTCTTGTGTTTCCAGACTGAGTCACTCGCGATTTCCTACGCCTCCCTCTGTCTTCATCCCATATCTACATATTGTGCCTGCTGTGTTCGATTAGTGCGTAGGCCTTCTGTCAGGTTTCGCACAGCCACCTGATGGGTTTTAAAAGGGGGTGACTTCCATTTCAACCTCAATCGTCATCTACATCTTGCTTTCTGGGGTTCTCGGCGCCGTGGTGGGAGCTGGAATATTTGAGCTTCTGCGTCGCCGGATGGTCGGTGCCAAACAAACCGAAGCGGAAGGACTGGCTAAACAGGTTGTGCAGAATGCACAACGCGAGGCTGAGAATGTGCTGAAAGAAGCGAGACTCGAAGCCAAGGATCTCGCATTCAAGGCAAGATCCGAGTTCGAACAAGAACAGAAAGCCAAGCTTGGCGAACTGCTGACGTTGGAGAAACGGCTGATTCAACGAGAGGAAGGGTTTGACCAAAAAGTCACTGCGCTGGAAAGACGGGAAAATGAGGCACGCAAGCGTGAAGCCGATTTTACGAAACGCGAAGAGGGGCTCTTAGCCAAGGAATCAGCTTGCGCGAAAGCTGAGCGTGAGCATCGTGAGGCGCTGGAACGCGTGGCTGGTATGACGGCGGATGAAGCCAAGAAACAGTTAATCGTGGAAATGGAGTCGCAGGCTCGGCTGGATGCCGTGGGGATTGCCAAGCGAACGATTGAAGAGGCCCGGGAAAATGCGGAGCGTGAAGCTCGGGAAATCATTACGTCGTCGATTCAGCGTGTCGTTCGGGATTATGTGTCGGAATCCACGATTTCGGTGGTGCCTATTCCGAACGATGCGATGAAAGGGCGAATCATCGGTCGAGAAGGGCGAAACATCCGCGCGCTTGAGGCGGCGACAGGCATTGATCTGATCATTGATGAAACTCCCGAGGCGGTGATTATCTCAGGATTTGATCCATTGCGACGCGAGATCGCCAAAGTCTCGCTGGAACGCCTGATGCATGATGGACGCATCCATCCCACGCGCATTGAGGAAATTGTGGAGAAAGTCAAAGTCGATATCGACAAGCTCATGTACGAAGAGGCTGAGAAGATTATTTTTGAGCTCGGGCTTTCGGACTTTCATCCGGAATTGATCAAAGTGTTGGGACGCCTGAAATATCGGACGAGCTACGGACAGAACAACCTGTACCATGCGCGTGAAGCCTCCTATATCTGCGGCATCATGGCCTCGGAGCTTGGACTCGATGTCAGATTGGCACGCCGCGGGGCGTTACTCCATGATATCGGCAAGGCGGTCAGCCATGAGGAAGAAGGACCGCACGCCATGCTCGGGGCTGAGATCGCCAAAAAGTACGGTGAATCCGAAAAGATCGTCAATGCAATCGCGGGGCATCATGAACAGGTTGAGCCAATTTGTCCGGAGAGTGTGCTGGTGGCGGCTGCCGAAGCCCTGTCGGCTGCGCGTCCCGGTGCACGACGCGAAGCGCTGGAGTCGTATGTGAAGCGGCTGGAGAAACTCGAATCGCTGGCGACCGGGCATAAGGGCGTGCAGAAGGCATATGCCATCCAGGCCGGCCGAGAGATCCGGGTCATTGTCAGACAAGAAGACATTACCGATGCCGAATCGTTTCAACTCTCGCGCGAACTGGCGAAGAAGATTGAGCAAGAGTTGACGTACCCTGGGCAGATCAAAGTGACCGTCATCAGAGAGAGTCGCTACGTGGAGTACGCCAAATGAAGGTGCTTTGTATCGGCGACATCATGGGGGAGCCCGGTCGCCGAGCTGCAGCTCGAGTCGTGCCACGCTTGATCGCACAGCATCAGATCGATGCGGTAGTCGCCAACGGGGAGAATGTTGCCGGAGGCTTCGGGATCACGCCGGAGTTGGCCGAGGAACTCTTTGAAATAGGAGTCTCGGTGATCACAACCGGCAACCATGCGTGGGATAAGAAAGAAGTTGTCGGCTATTTTTCTCGTGAGCCTCGGTTGCTCAGACCGGCGAACTATCCACCCGGCGTTCCAGGAAACGGGAGTACGGTGATTGAGACCGCAGGAGGGGAGCGATTGGCGGTGTTGCAGTTGATGGGCCGAGTATACATGCCGACGATCGATTGCCCATTTCAGACAGCGAAACGGGTCTTGTCACGCTTGAAGCAGGAGACGTCTGCGATCATCGTGGACATGCATGGAGAAGCCACCTCTGAAAAAATGGCCATGGGGCACTTCCTCGATGGGGAGGTCGTGGCGGTCGTGGGGACGCATACCCATGTACAGACGGCAGATGAACAGATCCTTCCAAAAGGGACTGCCTACATCACCGATATCGGGATGACGGGGCCGCTTCATTCGGTCATCGGTGTGAAGAAAGAGTTGGCGATCGAAAAGTTTTTGACCGGGATGCCACGGCGATTTGAAGTGGCGTCAGGACCGTCCGTGTTCTGCGCAGTCTTGCTCGAGCTCGATCCCCGCTTGGGGAAGGCCATCGCCTTTGAACGAATTCGCCTCGTCGATTAACCGGGAATACCTACCCGGGTGAGGATTGGTGGCGACGCATCGATCTTCGCGAATGATGAGGAAGGAGAGGCCACACGGATACCTACGCGCTCTCTTCCCTATACCCATCTGCTCCTGCCGGATCTCCACGGTCGGTTCTGACCGTCTCCGAGTTCACCACCATGATTCGGGCTTCCCTTGAAGCCGATTTTCCGGAGATCTGGCTGGAAGGCGAAATTTCGAACCTCCGCGCACCGGGCTCCGGGCACCTCTATTGTACGTTAAAAGATGGATCAAGCCAGATTCGAGCGGTCATCTTTCGATCAGCTGCCATGCGGCTGCGATTTGGGTTGGAGGATGGGCTGCAGGTCGTTGTACGTGGACGGCTTTCGGTCTATGAGCCTCGAGGCGAATACCAACTTGTCTTGGACCACCTTGAACCGAAAGGACAAGGCGCCCTCCAATTGGCGTTTGAGCAGCTCAAGCGTCGGCTTCAGACAGAGGGATTGTTCAATGTACAGCGCAAGCGACTGCTACCGGCATTCCCTTGGACAGTCGGCATCGTCACCTCACCGACCGGAGCAGCGGTCCGAGATCTGCTCACCGTCCTCCATCGTCGTTGCCCGGTCCTGAGAATTATCGTGGCGCCGGTGCAAGTCCAAGGGGCCGGAGCCGGTGAGCAAATCGCAGGGGCCATTCATGCGCTCAATACACTTGGCGGTATCGATGTCATGATCGTCGGGCGGGGTGGTGGTTCGATAGAGGACCTCTGGAGTTTCAACGAAGAAGTGGTCGTGCGCGCCATTGCAGGATCACGGATTCCTATCGTGTCAGCCGTTGGGCATGAGACAGACGTCACCCTTGCCGACTTTGCGGCCGACGTGCGGGCCCCAACACCTTCGGCTGCAGGAGAAATGGTTGCTCCGGTGTTGGCGGAGATCGTGGAGCGTCTTGAAATGTTTGCTGCTCGTTGCCGCCAAGCGACGATGTCGCAATGTCTTGACCACCAACAACAACTCGATCTCCTGGTGGCTCATCTGGCATCGATCCGGCTTCGGATTCTGAGAGAAGCACAGCGTGTGGATGGGGCTCTGGTCTCTATGCGCGAAGCGATACGCGCCACGTTGAGACAGATGACGGCACAGACACAGGGATGGAAGCAAGCGTTAGAGGCGGCAAGCCCTGAGGTTCGGGTCCGTTATGGCATGGCGCTGGTCCCGCAACTACGGCTGCGGTTGACGGGGACTATGACACACGACCTCACGCGATACGAGCAACGCATTCATGCCTATCTTGCTAGGTTGCACAGTTTGAGTCCGCTGGCCATCCTGACTCGGGGCTATGGCATGCTTGAAACGATGCCGGATCGGACGACCATACGACGAGTCGCACAAGTCTCCATCGGTGACACGATCCGGGCTCGGCTTGTTGATGGGGAGCTCCGCTGCACCGTGGAGGATGTGGTGACGGATTCATCGGTATAAATGCTCCTTGGAACTTCGATATAATACGGTCCTCATTGTCACATAAAGGAGCACGTTGTGGCTGGAGTCAAATTTGAGCAAGCGATGGCTAGACTGGAAGTCATCGTCGGTGAACTGGAGAAGGGAGATCTGCCGCTCGATGAGTCGCTAAAGATCTTCGAGGAGGGTATCCGACTTTCAAAGAATTGTTTGAAAGTGTTGGAAGAGGCCGAAAAAAAGGTGGAAGTTCTCGTTCAAGACAAAAACGGCAAGAAACAGCTGCGTGCCTTCACGTCGGAGGATATTGACCAGAAGGCCTCCTCCATGGAGCCGTAACTAGGACATCCGTGTGGACGCCGGGTGCGTCGCATTCACTCCCTCCTCATTCTGCATGGGTACAAACCTACGCCGCGATAAAGATCGATGTGATCAGGTACTGGTAACCAGAGGCTTGGTACCAAGTCGAGATCGTGCCGCTCGCATGATTCTAGCCGGGAAAGTCAAAAAGGACGGCGTGGTTGTCGATAAACCATCCAGAGTGATTCCCGTCGATGCCCTCATTGAGCTGACGGAGGAACGGCAGCCGTTTGTCAGCCGAGGCGGGGAAAAGCTGGCGGCGGCTCTCGACGTATCATCGATTACGACGCAGGGGCGAGTTTGTCTCGATGTCGGGTGTTCAACGGGAGGATTTACCGACTGTTTGTTACAACGAGGAGCGGCGAAAGTCTACGCCGTCGATGTTGGATATGGGCAGTTCGACTGGCGACTTCGACAAGATCCACGCGTGGTGTTGATCGAGCGGACCAACATTCGGTATATGGCGCGCTCTGCTGTCCCTGAGCCGGTTGATCTGGCCGTGATCGATGTCTCCTTTATCTCGCTGACAAAGGTGCTCCAGCCCATTCTTCCGTTTCTGCGATCGCAGGCCCACATCATCGCCTTGATTAAACCTCAGTTTGAAGTGGGTAAGGGGCAGGTCGGTCGGGGCGGCGTGGTGCGCGATGAGGAGCAGCGAGAGCAGGTGGTTCAGCGAGTGTTGCGTTTTGCGGCGGAGATGGGACTCCAGCCGAATCAGGTGGTCCCGTCACCCATTAAAGGCAAGAAAAAAGGCAATGAAGAAATGTTGGCTATTCTTGAGTACCGTACCCCGTTTCATGGTATGTAGGAAAGGCTACGGTCGACAGCTCAACGAGGAGGGCCAATGAAAGTACTGGTCACGGGCGGCGCAGGGTTTATCGGGTCTCATGTCGTGGACCGACTCGTGGAAGAAGGGCATCAGGTCGTCGTTGTCGACAATCTGGCCACGGGGAAGCGGAAAAATCTCAACCGTGCGGCGAGCCTCTACAAGACCGATATTACCAGCGGGCGATTGGAACGGGTGTTTCGGAACGAACGCCCCAATGTGGTCCTTCATCTCGCCGCGCAGATCAGCGTCCGCAATTCGGTCGAGAACCCGGTGTTTGATGCGCAGGTCAACGTCCTGGGAACGATGAACGTGTTGCAGCAGGCGGTGCGATACGGGTGCAGAAAGGTTGTGTTTTCCTCGTCCGGAGGAGCGATCTATGGCGAGCAAGAGACGTTCCCTGCCGCGGAATCTCACGTCAACAACCCGTTGTCACCCTATGGCATCAGTAAACTATGCGGTGAGCATTATCTCTCCTACTTCCAACGCACGAGTGGAATTCCAGTCGTGAGCCTGCGATATGCCAACGTCTATGGACCACGACAAGACCCTGAGGGGGAAGCCGGGGTTGTCGCCATTTTTATCCAAAAAATGTTGAATAATGAGCAGCCCATCATTAATGGAAACGGCCGACAAACACGCGACTTCGTGTTTGTGGAAGACGTGGCCCAAGCCAACCTTGTCGCGATGGGGCAAGATGCGCATGGAGTCTACAATGTTGGAACGGGTGTGGAGACCTCGGTCAATGAGCTGTTTGGAATGCTCGCCGGTCTGACTGGTTCTCCGGCTAAGGAGGTCCATGGGCCGGCCAAACTTGGGGAGCAGCTTCGGAGTGTGATTGACCCCTCCCGGATCAAACAGGAATTGGGATGGGAGACGAAGGTCGACCTCGCGGAGGGACTCAAGCAGACCGTCGAATTCTTCCAGGGGAAAAAATAGGCAGGCCGAACTTCCCGTAACAAGCGTGGTTGGGCTGGCCTCTCAGCCAGAGCGGTAGGTCCTTCAATGGTCTTCGTTGATGTGAACCCACCAGCCCGTTAATCTGATCAGTATCGAGGCACGCTGCCATCGATCTGGACGGACCACGCGTCGATCCCCCCGATCAAATTCTTGACGTTCGAGAATCCCTGCTGAAGGAGAAAGCCTGTTGCATCGCCGCTGCGCATGCCATGGTGGCAATAGGCGATAATCTCCGTGTTCGGATCCAATTGTGAGAGAGCCTGAGGCAAGGTGCCGAGCGGGATCAGTACGGAGTTGTCGAGCTTGGCGAGTTGATTCTCCCACGGTTCTCGCACGTCCAAGAGTACCAGGGTATCCCCTTTATCGATCCGAGCCTTCAGCTCTTTCGGTGTAATGACAAAGCTCATGTGATGTTCGCCTCCTAGTTGAGGTAAATCATAAGCGACCGCGGAAAGGGCTGTCAACGCAGTTTGTCCGGCTTGAGGCGACCTGTCCCCCTCACGTCTTCCTCTTTCTGCGCAGTATCTGCATCGAACTCCCATCGTCCCAGTCGGTCTGGGAGTTTCAGCGCAGCAGCGAGCTGTTTGATAAAGTCTGACCGTGGGATTTCTTCCGCACCGAACCGTGTGACATGGGGAGAGGACTGCTGGCAATCGAGAATGCGAAAGTTCCAGGCTTGAAGTTGTTGGACAAGCCTGACCAGCGCCACTTTTCCCGCGTCATCGACCTTCGTGAACATCGACTCAGCAAAGAACGCCCCGCCAACCGCCACACCGTAGAGGCCACCGACTAGCTGGTTATCCCGCCAGCTTTCGACTGAGTGGGCGTAGCCGAGTTCGTGCAAGCGGGTGTATCCTTCCAGCATCTCTCCCGTGATCCAAGTCCCTCCCTCAGGATATTGCGGGCGTGGTCCCGCGCACTGTTCCATGACAGACCGAAAGCTGGTATCGAGTGTGACGGTGAACACATTCGGGCGGAGGCTTCGTTTCAGACTGCGCGGGACATGAAGTTTCTCAGGAAACAATACAGCCCTGGGATCCGGCGACCACCAGAGAATCGGTTGATCGTCGTTGTACCAAGGGAAAATACCCTGTCGGTACGCTTCGAGGAGACGCTCAGGACGGAGATCCCCGCCGACGGCAAGCAGACCTTCTGGGGAAGCCTGCTCAACTGGTGGAAAGCGAAGATTGTGCCGGTGTAAGCGAACCATCGCGACGTACGATACGTGAAGCACGGCGGAAAGGCCATGCTGGGAGGAGTCCCCCGGATGGTTTCCTGGTTATCTCATGGCGACAATTGCGCTGAAAGTGACATAAAAGCAAAATTTGGCGTAATCCGGCGCAATCTTTCGACGGAAACAGCACAGTTTAAGAAGGTTTTAAGCGGTGTGAAACGCAATCCGGCGCAATTCAGGGTAAAGCCGTGTCCGTGTTGGACCTGTTTCAACCGGAACATCGCCCCGTACGATACGTAAAGTGAAGCCAAGAGACTATACTTGAAGAACGATGAAGGGGGTGTCGTAGTTCAGACTGAACCTGTCAGTTAGTGACAACTATCGACCCAAATCAGCCGATCACCTAATTGAAAGCAGCTGCTCAACGTCTGTGTGAGCAGTGGATTAGGGGAGTGAGCATCTTTCAAAGGGAGATTTACGCCGACCCGCACATGAAACCGTGAGAAATGGTATTGCAGCCGCAACTCATTGAAACAATGACAGTTATGGCGTACTGTTCGCGACTAGTAGCAGCTTGTTAGACGGATAGGAATTGGCAGATCCGATTCCTTATGCGGATCCGCCCCAACACAGCTATACAGATTCATTTCATGCCAAGTGCAACGATTAAAATCTTCCTTGCCCACGGAGATCCCAAACGGCTCCGAACGGCTGAATTGTCAAACTGGACAGGTAAAGCTGTCGCTGGCCCTCGAAGTGAATTTGACAGCGTACTTGCTCGAGAGGAATCACAGAATTCCGGTGTCTATTTCCTTACTGGAATTGATCCAGAAACGGGAAAAGCTGCAGTCTATATTGGCGAAGCTGAGTCCATCCGAGAAAGAGTAAAAGGACACCTCGATAAAGACTTCTGGAATCATATCGCCTTCTTCATCAGCAAAGATGAGAATCTAACGAAGGCGCACATCCGTTATCTTGAAGGCCGCCTCATCGAGCAGGCGAAAAAGGCGGGTCGGGCCGAGGTCAAAAATAACCAAGGTAGTGGGTCAAAGCTGCCCGAGTCCGACCGTGAAGATATGGAAATCTTCCTTGAGAAAATTCACCAACTGTTGCCCGTGCTCGGTGTTGAAGTGCTGGTACCAACCACTTCAACTGGAACGGGTCGAAATGAAACAGCGACCTTATCCTGTGAAATTAAAGGATTTAGGGCTACCGGCCATCTCACGCCAAATGGCATCGTGGTTCTTGCTGGATCCCAAGCCGTCTTAATAGAGCGTCCTTCTGCGCAGAAATACCCTTGGCCGATTAACATGCGGCAACAACTGAAAGACCAAGGAGCCTTAAAAGAGAATTCGGATCATCTCCTATTCACCAAGGACATTGAGTTTTCGAGTCCCAGCGCGGCGGCTGCTGTTATACACGGCGGGAGCGCAAACGGACTCACTGCGTGGAAGAACAAGGATGGAAAGAGCCTCAAAGAGTTGGAATCGATATAGCAACGAGTTCAACGCGGACGTTCTGGCTATTCATAAAGGTGTTTGCACGCAACACGTCTTAATCATTCATGAGGTCGAAGCGTATCCGGCATGGAAGACAATTTCTGACCAAGCAGCTGACATGAGAAACAGGCCGGAGAACTCAGCTGCCAGTTGCTGGGCGATGACAACAATGCCGATAAGATCGTTCACTTCTCGGAGTGGTCCTCGCTGGACAAGGCTCGACGTTATTTCGAATCTCCTGAACTATAAGAAATCTCAAGAAGAGCTGACGCCAAAGTGCCCGATTCTCTTTACTTAAATGAGATAGAGCACGGTGTGCTATAGCCCTAGCCTATCGTTCGAAAGGGACGCCGCAGGAGTGCGGCGTCGTTAGGCATGACAATGTAACTCGCTCCTCCTGACGCGCAGCGGTTCATCCAAGGCTAGAAGCTTTTGATGCTTGAGGTCTTAGGTGAGCAGGAAGATCGCATCACCGGGAGTGTCGTTCCGTTGCTTGCAAAGGCGCGTGCGAAGCTTGTTGGTAAACCGGCCATCTTGCGCAAGTCGATTACGCAACTTGAAGCACGAAATGTCAGGTTGGATCGGGAGGTTGTCATGGCTCTAGAAGGGATCGAAGTACGGCAGTGGGTCTATCTTCGCGATACCAAAATTTATTCGATCCTTATTGATTCGACTGCTGATCGTGCATTCGGAGTGCTCGGGCTTACACAGGGAATCCGAGATATTACGGGAGGCACCGGACTCATCATGGAAGCAGGGTTAGTTCGCTACTGTGGGCGGTATGTGTGTGACGGCGTTATTTCGCAAGCGGTGTGGCTCGGATCAGGATACAGAAGGAGTTGGAATGAGACATTCAAGGAGATCAAGTCATCAGGCCAATTTCATATGAAAGCCGATGTCTAGCTATTCTGTCGACTGGATGTCCGTAAGACATGCGTGCGAGACGTTTCGTTGTTACAGTCCTATCTCATTCGGTTACGGCCAGCGTCAATGTGGTAGGGCAGAGGACAGCTCTACGGTAGTGTGTGCTCCCTCCGCTCTACAGCCTTACGTGGGGCCTATGCCGAGTGTTGCCAGTGATCGGATTTCCCCTTTCTTCAGCTATTTGCACTCGTATTTTGGAAACCCTGAACATTCCCCTGATTTGCATTTGTGATCGTTGCCGAGTGAACCGGCCTTTCCGCATTTTTCACCCTTATTGAGCTTCGGTCGACACGCATTCACTTTGGTATCGAGCCCTCCATCACAATATTTTCCGGCACCGCAATCGGAATCTTTCTGGCACACACAGCTGCCTTTTGCGCCGTCCACGGCACCGCACTTGCCTTCCTTACACGCATCGTCGTTGTAGCAGATATCGCCTATCTCAACCGAATTCGGTGTGTAACACCGAGAGAACTTGCAAAATCCACTCTTGCATTGATGCCCTCCACCCACCAGATCACAGCTCTCGTTATCGGCTTTCTTATTCTTGCATTGGTTCAGATTCAGGTCAGCGCCCTGGTCGCAGTACTTACCCTCGATGCAGTCTGCATCCGCTTTGCAAACACAGACTCCCTTTAAGCCTCCGACATCACTGCATTTCCCTACCGAGCAGGCATCGTCGGTGTAGCAAGTACCGCCTGCCGATACTGAATGGGGTGTGTAGCAACGGCCGAATTTACAGAACCCGCTCTTACATTGATGTCCGCCTCCAGCTACATCGCATGTGTCATTGTCGGCCTTGAGAGGCATACATCGGTTTTTATCAAGATCAATTCCAGCATTGCAGAAATACCCTGAAGGGCATTCCGTGTCTTTGCGACACTTTGGCAAGCCACCTGCGACGTAGGTTTCCCCGTCCTTGAGGGTGAAGATGTTCCCCTCGAGATCGCGGAATCGAGGGTTCCGATGGTCAGGATCGTCTAATTTAACTCTTTCTCCCTCGTCATTAACGTGGTAGTCAAAATCTCCATGGTTTGGATCTATCTCAGGATTCGTTCCTATTTTGTATATTTGAAAATGAAGATGATCTCGTGAGGCACATCCAACTTTTCCCTCGTCCCCAAGATAAGTCCCTTCAGCAACCCATTGGTCTTCCTTGAGCTTTGCCTTAATAGTTGTACTGCCAAACTCCATATGTGAATACTTAGCCCATTCACCATTGACATGCTCAATCCATACATAGTTGTTGAGACAATCCCTCGTATTGCGAAATAATCGTTCGGGCCATTGGTTCTTGGTGCGACCGTCCTGAATATATCGAACGAATCCATCAGCGGCAGCTACGATGCGATGCGTACCACCACCTTTCCCGTGCATATCAATGCGACCAAATGGATTATGAGTGACAAAGTCGCGGCCAACTTTTACGTTCGTACCATCGGCATAGGGGATTCGGTAGACATTCTGAGATTCCTGTCCCTTCGGGGGTGGCCCCGGATTCACACACGCGTTCACAGCCGCATCGTACTTTCGAAGGCATTCCTCCAGGTCATCGCCGGTCTTGTTCATGCAAGGCTTATAGAGCACTTGGGCCTCCGCCTCGCAACGATCAAGCAGTTCAGTTTGATGAGGCGTAACTTTCTCTCCCACGCCAGCCTTTGACGCTGCCTTCCCCTTCCGGACCTTTTCGGAAGGCTTGATGGGCGTCCCGTTCTCTGCTTCTCTACCGGCGTGGCCTGAGGAGGTCGTATCGAGCGTCCACAGTGTAGCCAGGCAGAGTATGGCTAGAAGATGCACCCAGCAGCTTGATTGTATCGATCTCATGACACCCCGTCCTTTCTGCAGCCTGCCAAACCCAGGCCATATCTCGAACTACTTACACACATACTTCGGGAAACCCGAGCATTGGCCAGACTTGCATTTGTGGTCATTCCCGGCAACGCCTGCGCACGATTCGCCCTTATCCAGTTTGGGACGGCAGGCGTTTACTTTGGCGTCAACTCCGCCATCACACCATTTCCCGGAGCCACAGTCCGAGTCTTTCTTACAGACACAGGTTCCCTTGGTCAGTCCACCGACAGGTGCGGTGCACTTCCCCTCTCGGCATTCGTCGTCGAAACGGCACGATTCGCCCATCGATGCCGATGTTGGTGCAGAACAGAATCCGGTCTTGCATCGACCGGCCTGACATTGATCGGCCTTAGTACAGACAGAACCGTCGCTCAATTTGGCCTTGCACGTGCGCTGTCCCGCAATAGGCTCACCGCAATAGTTACCGGCCCCACAATCCGAATCCGCTTGGCATTCATCGGCAACCTTGCAGGTACCAAGGTTGCACCGGTCGGAGGCGCATTGCCGTTTATCTGTACAACTACTGCCTAACGGTTTCTTTGCTTTGCAGACATTCCGCTTTAGATCCAACACCCCAGCGGTACAGAACTCGTCGTCCTCACAATCAGCATCGGCTTCACACTGTCCTTCGCCACGCAAGCCGGCCATAGCCTGATAATCAGTCTTCCCGTCGCTCGTTAGGTATCGTTCGCGCTGCTTAGCAGCGCGGCTCAATTGACAGGCGTTTAGGACTTCTTTGCCAATTCCTGACGTACAATAGTCCATGACATTTGAAATTCCTTTGCATTCACGGAGATCACCAGCACTATCGGGCTTAACCTGACCCTGGCAGGAATTACACTTTATGTGATTACCGAATTCTTTGTTGCAGTTCGACACACTAAGGGGATTCAGATTCACATAAGGCTCGAAGGTGTGCTTGAGTGAGAAAAAGTGCCCAAGTTCGTGTGCGAGTAGATATCGCTGAGTCAGGACTTTCGGGTCGGTATCCGCCACCACGCAGGTAGCTATAATGATGCCCCGCTTTCGGTTGAACGGATTGACCCAGTGAGGAAAGGTCGCTCGACCGCACAAGCCCTTGTTCTTTTCCTCATTCTTTACGACCGTGTCGACGACAAGCACTGTGAGATGCCCGTCTGTTTTTGTACGAGCCTGATTGTCGAAGTTGTCGTCCATAAACTTTTCAAGGTCAGATACATTATCGAACCCAAGATAACTAAAATTCTTCCCGTTGGAATCCGTCTGAATCTTGATTGCGGTGTGATTCTCCTGCACAAACGTCGGGTGGATGACCAAAGCCGGGTTATTGCTATAGAGCGACTCGGCCATCTCGATGTTGACCCGCAGCCACTTTACGATTTCGTCGTAAGTGTACCGCTGCGTGTTGATATGAAAGTGAATGTTCGCATCGAAGTTACCCGCCCAAACCGATGAAAGCGGGCAGAGCCAGACAAGCGCTACGATCGCACAGATGCTGACCACGTGCTTCAGCCTTTTCATGACGGGACCCTCCTAAGTATAAGTAGACAAGCCTACTGTGCCATTGCCTGTGGTTCTGGCAGCATTTTCCTAATAATACGATCGAAGTCTCGCTTGGGGTGATTGCCGACTAATGACACGCCGTTGATCACGAACGCGGGTGTGCCGTCGAAGCCGAACCGTTCTGCTTCCGCTCGATCAGCTGTAATACGTTGCGTCACTGCGTCACTCTGTAAATCGCGTTCGAGCTGTGCGTGGTCGATGTTCAGTGTCGCAGCAATTTCCTGCACGGCTTCGACGCCGCGAGACAAGTTACGCTGCTGCTGAAACACCAGGTCATGAAATCGCCAAGCCTCGTCTTCGTTCTGCAGTGCGATGGCCTCAAAATAGCGCGCTGCTGGCTCGGCCGTGGCGTGGAAGCTCAATGGATTGTGTTTGTAGACGAGACGGACCTTGTCTTCATACGCTACCAGCACTTCCTGCAGTGTCGGGGATACGGCTCTGCAATAGGGGCACTCGAAATCGCTGTACTCCACGACAGTGATCGGCGCGTTGCGCGCTCCGCGAATAGGACGATCTTCCGCAACCGTCGCAACTTTTGGGTTCGCCATTTCTGCCTGCCATTGCGCTTCCTCGAGCTTTGCTTTTCGAATTTCGGTTCCGCGTTCTACGAGGTCCGCAATCATCACCGGATCTTGTTTCAACGCGTGAAGGATGAGATCTGGATGTTGTCGTAATGTCTCTTCGACCAAAGCTTTGATGTCAGTGGCCGGTGACTGTAGATCAGACGCCTGCGCCCATGTCTGTTCGGTACTGCTCGCGAGAATTCCAATTGATGCTGTTAGACTAAAAGCCAAGAGTGAAAACGTTCTCCAGATAGACATCATAATAGGCACCTCCTTAACCGCCGATAATCGTCGATAGAATGTCCTCTATGTGGCTCTTTACGGTAACCGGTTCAGGAACCTCTACGAGGTACGAACACTCAGCAAGAGTTATTCCTGAAAGTCACGCTATCAAAATGGCGATGGTTGTTAGGTTGAAACATTCGATGACACTAATACCTACAAATATGAGATACAGGGGTGTATCTGATCAGATACTGACAGGTTATTAAAAAAATATGTTCTGGATAGACCAGCCCTCCCCCTAATCAGGATTAGGCTGATGAACTTTGTCTTGGTGGAATGGAGAGCACCTACCTTTGTACTCCCCACATGAGTATCTTGTTGATCAGCCCATGAATAGTTTTTTCAGCACACGCATACATTGCGCCTGGCCTTCCTAGAGATGCCAGAAGAACAAATAGAACCAGACTTACTGTTGTCAGGCTGGCAAGAATACGAGGAGACGTGAGAGGACGCTATAGTTAGTTTTACACATGCAGGCCATAGGCGACACTATGCGTTGGTGCAGTCTGGCGCATCGCTATGCAGCCGCACGGCCAGTTCGCTGCGTGAACGCACTCCGACTTTGCGAAAGATCGCCTGCACTTGATTAGCCACGGTGTGCTCACTGCAGTTACGGCGTTGGGCAATGTCTCGGTTTGTGGAGCCTGCCAACAACGCCGCCAGTATCGCTCGTTCGGCGTCTGTCAGGTTCATAATCTGATCAGCAGGAAGGAGCGGATAGGTGCCGATCAGCAATCTGTCGCCATGCACTCCATATTCTTCCAGTGTGGCTCGTGGTCCGTTGGGCGAAAAAAATGCCGCAAGCTCGGTGAGCGATGACAAACGCAGTTTGCGAACTGCACGCGTTGTGCAGTTCGTCACGGCGGAGGGTGAGATCCCGAGCATATAGCCGATCTCCTTGCAGCTATGCCCTTGGCCGATGAATTCCGCGACTTGGCGCTCGCGCAGGGTGAGGCCGCGTGGATCAGGAAATCTGGGGTCATTCTTGATCGCAAGAACAAACCGGCGACCGTCAGAATCGAAATGGTCGATGAGCGACCAGCGGCCTTGCACAAGGCCCTCCCAGGCTGCCAACGCACGGTCAGGGTTGCTACGACCTTGGCGGGTTCGAAGCTGGTCGAGGCGGCGGACCGCTCTCTGCAATGCGGCACGTGCCGTCTGACGTTCTGCTCCCTGACGGGCGTCGTGGAGCTTGCCGGCGGTGTCAAAAATGGCTTCCACCAGAAGGGAATCAAGGTTTAGGGTCTGTACGGATTCTCGCAGCCGAAGCCCGGCGCCCAGATGGCTGGCTGCACATTGCCAGCGGTGTCGCTCCTGCACGGTCGGTATAATTGGTTTCGAGAACAGCCAGCACAGGATTAGTGCGCTACCTTGACCCGTAAGCCCCTTGACTGCCAGCTTGTCGTGCACGACACCGTTCGTAATCTGCTGAACAACAGCCGCCAAACCTGGTTCACGTGTGAATAAGGCTTCGCTGAGAGAGGTGACGGCCGGCCCGCTGCGGAAGAAATGACTGACGGTGGGAGTTTGTACCTGCATGCTTGCTGCGAGAATGTCCCGTGCATGCTCTGGTCCTAACGCAGCGGTTCGTACAAGCTTCAGGTTTCTCGGGGTGTACTGATAGGTACCGATGGTAGGCCAGAAGCCTCGACTTGCTAGCGATGCGGCATGCTCGAGTACGTGGTTCAGCCAGGTGTCGTCGTCATCCTCGAGCCTGTACACCTCCTCAATGAGCCCCACCCAATCCTTCGTGTTCATGGGTTTGAGTTGTTCGTTCCTCTACAGGTCGGAATATGTGATGTATACAATGGACAGCGTCTCAGTGTCACCCGCTGACATCAATTCCTATTCGGTGAAACCACACTTCTCAGTCACTATTCCCAAGTAATCAACTCTTCCGTATGGACAGCAATGGACTGACTGCTGTTTATCCGATGCGAGTTCGTGATGCTAAGGGCGGTGCAAGGTCACCGTCATCGTGTGTCCATCAAATTGAGGAGCGAGTAGGCTACTACTCCGAGGGGTGTTCAGTGGAGGCCAAGATGGGTTGAAACATCGGATCGGCGTCGAGCACGGCCTTCAGTCCATCGCTCGCGAGGAAATACCGCCAGACCGCCTCGTCTTTTCCGGGTATCTCGTCGAACCAGCGTTTGGCCTCGGTGAGGTGCTGGAGCATCTGACTTTTTTCCCCATAGTCCGGCATAAAAATCATGCTGTAGGCCATGGTGTAGTGCGCGAGAAACTTGTCGATCGGCAATTCCGCGAGCTCCGCCGAGGCGAGCGCGTCTTCATAGGCGCGGACGCTGTCGGGATCATGCAAAATCCGGTTCCAGGCCACCTTATTGATGCGAGACCAGGCGAGTTGGAGCAGGCCCTCAGCCCTGGGTGTTTTGCGCTCAGCCGGAATGTTTTTGATCAATGCCTCAAATGTGTCAATCATCGGAACTTGGTCATTATTCCAACGATAGGCCATGCCTAGGCGAAACCGGTTATCCAACCGTTCAGGATGGAGCTTTGCGAGTGTCTGTAACGCGGGCAGCAATCGATAGAGCAGGTCTGCCGGCGTTGGCTGGGAGAAGCCGCCCACTTCCATCCCTAAGGAGAGATCCAGACGGGTCGAAGCGGCAGCAATGGTCCAATAAAACTCGTTGACTGTGAGGGAGAGCGCCGGATCCTTGACGGCCAATTTATGGTTCTGAGCCGCCTCTCGTAGCAAGATGCCGTACAGATTCTTGGTGAGGACAGTCAGCGCATCCACTTGATTCGGGTCGATGATGAGGATGCGATTGAGCAGGGCGACACGGTCGCGCAGTTCAGGAAATGAAGCGGCGCGAGCGGCAGCGGCGGTGAGCGTGCCGGGTTGGTCGTCAGGGCCCCACCAAACGATGGAGTCGGGAAGGCCGCGACTGGTCTCGGTCGTGAACGGGATTCTCTCTGCAACCATGCCTGGTGCTTCAGGTGCGGTTTCTACTGGGAGATGAAACACGGCGGTGTCGTGTGGAAATCCGTGCCGCTTGAGTCCGCTGAAGACCACCCATTGCGTCACGATGGATTTAACTGCACGCCGTTCTCGCTTAATTGTACTTGTCCACTGGACCGTATCTGGTCCATAGGTGATGGGAGCGGTGAGCGGATCCTGATACTGGACTGTTAGCTCGACCAGTGTGGTCGGAACGCCGATGACGTTCCCGTTCGATGTGAGTCGGAAGGATCCATTTGGGAGTATACGGCTGTTTGTGACGGCGAGGTGCAGGCCCGTTCCGGGAGGTGTGAGCCCGAGAATATCCATCACAAATGCGGAGGCAGGTGCGCGGGACAGCTCATCGCCGTAAAACACGAGCGGACCGGTGCTTGGCCAGAGGACGTTCATTCCAATGTCAGATCGCTGCAAGAGCGATGCATGACCCGCAGTGAGTGCCTGCCAACAGTCGTCGTACGAGGCATTGGTTGGTGCCGCTGGTTTTGGCTCAGCAGCGGGAGCGGTCAGCAATGTGTACTGACAGGCGAAGTCTAGTTGTCCCGCAGTGACCGTGTCACCCTGCGCGATAGCGTTGGCATATCGCAGGGCGGTATCGACGACGGCCTTCCTGGCAGTTCCCCCCTTCTTCGCCTGGTGCGAGGGTTTGGAGGCTGCGGTGGCAAGAGTCGGCACGGTCGTATCGAGTGCCGTGAATAATCCCGAAAGGATGAGAATTCCAAGGAGTGGGTTCATGATCATGATGGAATGAAATTGAGACGTTGTGGATTACCGAATCTGGGTAGCTTTCAGGATTTTCTGGCGCATCATGGCCCGATCGTCCGTCGATAAGCTCGGGCTCGGGCGATGGCGACAGAGCGAGACGGTCTGACGTAGGGAAGAGACGAACACTTCACAGTTGGGACAGCTGCCCAAATGCCGACGAATTTCGCTGCAAATGTCTCCTGCGAGTTCATCATCGATATAGGCCGACAGCTGGCGGAGAATGTTCAAGCAGCGGCCCTTCTCATGGTCATGCTGATGCTGAGCTGTCGAGGACCGTGTCTGCTTGGTGGAAGTGTGGCGCTTTGCCATAGAACCGTTTCCTCCGCTATCCCGATAACGCGTGTTCGTGGTCAGTCATCTCCTGGCCGAGCCCTTTGGCGCTGAGATGGCGACGGACAAACAGCCGGGCTCGGTGCAAGCGCGATTTTACCGCTCGCTCATTCAACCCCATAATGGTTCCGACTTCCTTGGCGCTCAGGCCTTCCATGTCTCGAAGCACTAAGACCATCTTATACTTTTTCGGCAGCTGATCGATCGCTGTATCGAGCGCGTCACGCAACTGCTTGTTCTGGAGCGCTTCTTCAGGACTGAGGCCGTCGATCGGAATCTGCAGACGAAACTCGCCCTCCGATGTGGGGACGAACTCTTCGAGCGATAATTCTCGCTCAGGAGCGCCCTTTCGTCTCCGCCGCATACGTAAACAGGCCCGGGAAGCGATGGTATAGAGCCATGTTGAGACTTGGGCATCACCACGGAATTTCTCGAATCCACGGTAGGCATTCAGAAACGTCTCCTGCACCAAATCTTTCGCCGCCTCCCGCTCGCCGCATAATCGATGCGCAAACCGATAGACCAGGTCCACATGATCACGATAGAGCGTATCGAACACCTTGGCCGCTCGTGCATGAAGTGAGGACGGCGGTGAAGACCGATCAGTAGTGGATGTGCGCATGGCCTGGCAGTCTACGGGGGGATTGAAAAGAGAGTCAAGACGAAGAAAAGAGGTGCGGACGCTACTTCACCAGGTGGAATTGGACGACATCGCCGGCCCCGTTGAGCTCTACGGTGATCGGTGTTCCTTCCTTTTTCCCGATCAGCGCGCCTTTCCCTCGATCGGTCGGGTAGGTCTGGTCTCCCTCTGGCGTCCAGAGCCGGACACTCGATCGATCCGGGGTGGCGAATTCCAAAGGGCCGGTGACGAATCGCCGGATGGGAGCCGCATCGTTGGATGGAGCGAGATCCGCGACGACGTGGTGGTCATGCATCCACAAGGTCATGGTCTGTCCGACTTTCACATTCTTGATGCCGATCTTGGCGTTGACGTTGACGATCCCGATCGGAGTCCGAAAGAAAATAAAATTGGACTTGAGTTTGGAGATGGTGCCGGTCAGCAAGAGGCGTGTGTTAGATCCACGCGGTGCGATCTGCCCGACCTGAAGGTCGAACTGCAGATCGTGGACACCGAGAACCGAATGATTACCATCAACTTCTACGGTGATGGAATCGCCGTCTTTCCGGTTTGCGAGAGCCTGTGCTTGGTTGCCCAGGTGGAAGGCCTGCTCGCCTTCAGGTGTCCATCCTAACAGTTGCGTGTCATCGTCTGGGCTCAGATTGAGCGGCCCGCTCAGGTAGCGGTGAACGAGTGTCCCGTCGGTTCGTTTCACAATATCGACTACAAGATGGTCGTTGTGGATGACAAAGGACACTTCCTGTGAAGCCGGGATGGTTTTGAGTGTGGTTTTCGAACTCAGGGATAAAAGCCCAACCGGGGTCTTGAGGAAGACGATGCCGGGCTTGGCTCGCCAGACGCGGCCCGTCAGCATGATTGATGGATTGGGCTCAGGTTCTGGAGCAGAAACCTCGGGCTCGATTTCTTCCGTTTCTTCTTCCTCGAACAGGATGGAGGAATCTGGCTCAGCCGATTCCTCTGCCTGATCAGGGATCTCCGACTCGAGTGGTGGCTCCTTCGCTGAAGGCGAGTCTGGGTGAGCAGGCAGCACTGGATCAGATGGTATGCGGGGTTTACCGGATGTCTCGGGTTGCCCAGTAGCGGGGTTAAATGGATCCTGAAAGACGCGATCTTCCGCCACGCTCGTGGTTCCCATTGTCAGTGTTCCCACGAGGATGAAGGTGCAGACTATTTGGGGAATCAATGACCGTCGAATCATCGTCCAGGATTTCAAATCTGATTCGGTCGTACTCGCCATTGGTGATCGCGATCGCCCCAAAATCCTACTCAATTATGCGAATAACATGTGCTCCCCGTGGAGTCAACCCGAAAGAACGTTTTGGAAGGAGGGTTACGGCGTGTGCTGATTAAGAGAAATGATGTCAGCTATTTTTTCCTGACCATGATCCGGAGCGGTGTGCCGGTGAAGCCGTAGGTCTCGCGGAGTTGATTCTCCAAATACCGGAGATAGGCAGGCGTCATGTCTCCCGGATGTCCGACAAATAAGGCGAAGACCGGCGGTTTGGTGGCCACCTGCGTGATAAAAGCCGCTTTCGTCATCAACGATGGCTTGTGTTTACGCACCGGCAAGGGGTGGATAGCAAGGATCTTTTGTAGCCAGGTATTCAGTGCGCCGGTGGGGACTCGTTTCGTAAACATGGCATGCACGTCTCTCAGAAGCGGGAAGAGGCGTCGGAGTGATTCGGGTGTGATGGCTGATCCATAGAGGATGGGAGCCCACACCAGGAACGGAAATCGGCGGCGGAGCTCGAGCTCATACTCCTGCCGTGCCGTCTCATCGCCGGCGCGCAAGTCCCATTTGTTGATCAAGAGAATGCAGGCGCGCCCCTGCTTGAGAATGGCTCCGGCAATTTTGGTATCCTGTTCGGTCACACCTTCCAGCCCATCCAAAAGCAGGACCGCAATGTCCGACCGACCGATGGCACGGAGCGATCGGAGCACGCTGTACCCTTCCACTCCGCGATCGATCTTGCCACGCCGTCTGATCCCTGCCGTGTCGGTGAAAACATAGCGTTGATCCTGGTGGGTGACCAGTGAGTCGATGGGATCACGGGTCGTTCCAGGAACAGTACTAACGACGACACGGTCTTCTCCGAGCAGCGCGTTCACCAGCGTGGATTTGCCGACGTTCGGCCGTCCCACGACCGCAATGCGGGGTAATTGCTGCAGCTCCTCCGATTCCTCGGCAGGGGGCAGCAGCGGGTAGATGGCATCCAGCAGCTCGGCCACTCCAAGGCCATGTTCGGCGGATATGGGATAGAGTTGGTCGGTCCCCAATCGGTAGAAGTCGGCCAATAAAGGTTCCGATTTTGGCGTATCGATCTTGTTGATGGCATAGAACAGCGGCTTGGTCACGCCGCGCAGAAGTTTCACCACTTCATGGTCCGGAGGCGTCAAGCCTGAACGCCCGTCGAGGAGCATAATGAGGATATCGGCCTCGGCAATGGCTAGTTCTGATTGCCGTCGGATCAAGGTCAACATGCTGTCCGAAGCGGAGAGATCCAGCCCCCCTGTATCGACCAGACGAAACTTTCGATTGCGGTAGGTGGCGTCGGCATAGTTGCGATCGCGTGTCACGCCTGGAACATCGTCCACAATGGCGATCTTTTGGCCCAAAATCTTGTTGAACAGCGTCGACTTTCCCACGTTCGGCCGGCCGATGATCGCGACGAGCGGAGGCGGGCTGCCTTCTGGTGGCAGTCCCGGAAGGGCTGGCTCCTGCTGGGGGTTGGATTTGGTGCGCGGCATGATCGGACGGACCGTAACATAGGATTTTTCTCAAACACAACTCGCCTCGTCTTCCCGTTGGTCGTTCCGCTATACTATGCCCTATGACTCAGCACGCTCCTGACTGGTCCCAAATTGATGATGTGCTGCTTGATATGGACGGCACGTTGCTGGATCGCCATTTTGACAACTTCTTTTTTGAGGAGGAACTACCCTGTCGATATGCCACGCTCCACGCCATCTCGTTTGCGGAAGCCCGAGAGCGACTGATGTCGATGTACCGGTCGGTCGAGGGCGAACTGGCCTGGACCGATCTCCATTATTGGACGACACAGGTCGGCATCGATGTGGTGGCGATGCACAAGGAACTCGATCACATGATCGGATTTTTGCCCGGTGCCGAGGAGTTTCTCCGGCACCTGAGGAGGTTAGGGAAACGCGTGACTATTGTGACGAATGCGCATGAAGCCGGGGTGTCGATCAAAGTCGCCAAGACGGGCTTGGATCGCCATGTCGATCGGATTGTGGATGCGTTTGAGGTCGGCGCTCTCAAGATGCGATCAGAGTATTGGCCGAACTGTCAGCGATTGTTGGGATTTAATCCATCTCGCTCATTGTTTATGGATGACGACGAAGGCTGTCTGATCGCGGCAAAAGAATTTGGAGTGGCGTATTTGGTTCACAGCGCCAAGTCGAGTTCGCGACTTCCGCCATCTACGTTGCCTCAGTTTCTTTCCATCACGGAGTTTTCGCCGCTGATGAACGGTCGGTCGACGGGCTAGCGTTGTGCGACGGCCGTGCCTTGATACATCTCGCCGGCTAATCTTGGCACACCCTGCATGCTGAATCGATCAAGGTGCGTGATCGTGAGGCCGGATTGAGAGATCATCCGATCAATCTGCCGGTTGAGGTTGCAGCCGCAGCCGATCACGTTCTGCATGGGGTTCAATCTATCCTGCCACACCGCGATCTTTTGGTCTTTGCTCCGACCATGTTCCAAGAATAACAGCCTCCCCTCTGGTTTAAGGACACGCCGTACCTCTCGCAGTGCGAGTGTCGGATCAGGGATCGTACAGAGCGTCCATGTGCTGACGACGGTATCGAATATCTGATCTTGATAGGGAAGCTGTTCGGCGCGTTGATGGGTAATCTCCACCGGAAACTGTACGGTTGCACGACGTTCCCTGACACGTGCGGAGAGTATAGTGGCGGGATCGACGGCGCGCACCCGCACGACGTTGGGGCCGTAGTGAGCAAGATTGAGCCCAGTTCCAATCCCGATTTCCAACACCTCGCCGGACACCTGCTGCAGCAGCTCCCTCCGCAATCGCTGAAATTTCTCGCCGCGCATCACATAGTCCATGAGGCGAGGGAAGATATGAGAGGCGTAGAGTCCCATCAACGGTGCAGTATAGCAAACCGCAGCCGGTCGGAAATCTTGTGACCCCGGGGGGTCTGTGTTAGAGTCCTTCGTCATTTTTTAATGCTTGGAAAGATCAGCCGCCGATGAGTAAAGGATTCGACCATCATGCTATTGAATTGAAGTGGCAGGCCTATTGGGAACAGCACCGCCCATTCAGGGCTTCCGATGACCTAGCGAGGCCGAAATTTTACTGCCTCGACATGTTTCCCTATCCGTCCGGTTCCGGGCTTCATGTCGGCCATCTGGAAGGGTACACCGCCACCGATATCGTCTCTCGGTACAAGCGGATGCGGGGGTTCAACGTGCTGCATCCGATGGGGTGGGATGCGTTTGGTCTACCGGCAGAGCAGTATGCCGTAAAAACTGGAATCCATCCGGTAAAGACGACGGCGGATAACATCGCCACCTTTAAACGCCAGATGCAAAGAGTAGGACTCTCGTACGACTGGGAGCGAGAGCTGAGCACGACCGATCCGCAGTACTACCGTTGGACACAGTGGATTTTTCTGAAGCTTTTCGAACGGGGGTTGGCTTATGTGGCGGAAGTTCCCGTGAACTGGTGCCCGGCGCTCGGCACCGTGCTGGCGAATGAAGAAATCGTCGATGGCAAGAGCGAAGTCGGCGGCTTCGACGTCATTCGCAAGCCGATGCGTCAATGGATGCTGAAAATCACCGCGTATGCCGATCGATTACTGGAGGACCTCAAGCTCGTTGATTGGCCCACCAGCACGTTGGAGATGCAGAAAAATTGGATCGGCCGGTCGATCGGCGCAGAGGTTGATTTCGCGCTCGCCGATCAGAAGGGCGCGATCCGCGTATTCACGACACGACCCGATACGTTGTTCGGCGCAACCTATATGGTGCTTGCACCGGAACACCCACTGGTCGAGGCGATCGTGAGCGACAAGCAGAAAACCGCCGTGCAGACCTATCGCGAGGCATCGGCGAAGAAAAGTGATTTACAACGGCAAGAGTTGGAAAAAGAGAAGACCGGTGTGTTTACCGGAGGGTATGCCATCAACCCTGTGAACCAAGAGCGATTGCCGATCTGGATCGCAGACTATGTCCTGATGAGTTATGGGACTGGCGCGATCATGGCCGTGCCCGCCCATGACGAACGGGACTGGGCGTTCGCGCGGCAATACGCGCTGCCGATTCGAGAGGTCATTGCCGGAGGAAATGTCCAGGAGGCGGCCTTCACCGGCACGAATCGTGGAACAGTTGTGAATTCGGCGACGAGCGATAACACCTTTTCGATGAACGGACTTGCACCGGACAAGGCGATCCCAAAGATCACTGAGTGGCTGGAAAAGCATGGTAAAGGTACGCGAGCGGTCAACTACAAACTACGCGATTGGCTGTTTGCCAGACAGCGGTATTGGGGTGAACCGTTCCCAATCGTGTGGGTGGACGGGGACGCGCGCCCGCTTCCGGAAGAGCGGCTGCCGCTTGTGTTGCCGGAGACGCATAACTTTAAGCCATCTGGTTCCGGCGAGAGTCCCTTAGCGAATTTGACCGAGTGGCTGACGACGACCGATCCTGTCACGAACAAACCGGCAAGACGAGAAACCAACACCATGCCGCAGTGGGCTGGCTCCTGCTGGTATTACTTACGATTCATCGATCCCAAGAACTCCATGCAGCTCGTTGATCCGGAGAAAGAACGATACTGGATGCCGGTAGATCTCTACATCGGTGGAAGCGAACACGCGGTTCTGCATCTCCTGTATGCACGATTCTGGCACAAGGTGTTGTTCGATATTGGGGTCGTCAGCACACCGGAACCGTTCACGAAGTTGGTGCATCAGGGCATTGTCTTGGGTGAAGACAACCAGAAGATGTCAAAATCGCGTGGGAATGTCGTCAATCCGGACGAGATGATCGATCAATTCGGCGCAGACGCCGTGCGGCTCTACGAAATGTTCATGGGTCCGCTCGAAGCGATGAAGCCCTGGAGCACGAGAGGTGTGGAAGGGGTGACACGATTTCTGGAACGGGTCTGGCGACTGATGGTTGATGAGCAAGGTCGGCTGTCCAGTGCTGTCGTCTCAACCACCCCCAGCCTCGACCATGAGCGGCTGCTCAACCAGACGATTAAGAAAGTGACCGAAGATATCGAAGCGCTACGGTTCAATACGGCGATATCGCAAATGATGATTTTTACCAATGAAATGACGAAAGCTCAGCAACGACCTCGTGGGGTGATCGAGCCGTTGGTCTTGCTGCTCTCGCCGTTCGCGCCGCATTTGGCAGAAGAACTGTGGGAGCTATTGGGACACCAACCGAGTGTTTCGCAGCAGCCGTGGCCGATCTATGATCCGGCGCTGACGGTCAGCGAGCGTGTGACTATCCCCATCCAGGTCAATGGCCGCTTGAGAGCCAAGATCGAAGTGCCGATCGATGCGGTTCGCGAAGACATTGAACGGTTGGCCCGTACAGAAGCGGCAGAGTGGCTCCAGGGAAAAGAACCAAAGAAAGTCATCTACGTCGACAAGAAATTGCTCAATTTTGTCGTCTAGGAGTGCTGAGTGCTGAATGCCGACTATGAAAAGAGCAGGTTTCAAAAGAGAAGCAGACCGTTTGTGCTTATTCCCAGCACGTTCATCACCGCACTCCTGCTGTCGACGCTCGCCTCCTGCGGCTATCAGTTTCGAGTAGACGGAGCCGGGCCGACCATCGGAGGAGCCACTGCTTCGACATTGACCGAACCTCCACCACGTCTCATCATCAGGACGTTGGTCAACAACAGCTTCGAGCCGAATCTCGAAATGCAATACACCAATTATTTTCGCGATGAATTTTCAGCCGGCAGCGGGGCGCAGGTCGTCTCTGAGCCTGAAACCGCGGATCTCGTGCTGACCGGTCGGATCCTGTCGGTCATCGTGCCGACGCTGAGTTTTTCTCAGACCGCGACGTTAGAAAGTCGAACCGAGGTGGTCGTCCAGGTTCTCGTAGAAGACGTCCGATCCAGAAAAGTGGTCTGGACGCAGCTGGCAAAAGGATCCTCGGAGTTCTTTGTGACGCCTGACCTTCAATTCAATCGCGCGCTGCAAAACCGAGCGATAGAGCAGGCGGGCCGATTCGTGGCGGCCGACCTGGCGGCGAGATTTCTATTGCAACTTGAGACCGGGGCTCTGACGAAGCAGTCATCTGAGACGGATCTTAAGCCTCAATAACATGGTATGTATCGTTCGATGGCCTCGATGGTAACCCATACACAACTGGAGGCGGCGCTCAGCCAACAGGCACCGGGATCGCTCTATCTCGTCGTAGGCGAAGAAGACCTGCTCCGTGACTATGCGATTGCAGTGCTCAAGCACGCGGTGCTTGGGAACAGCGGAGACGAGTTCAACTACGAACTGTTTTACGGCGATGAAGCGAGTGGAGGCGATATTCGAAACAGTGTGGCAGCGGTACCTGTTTTCTCCCCACGTCGGCTCGTCGTGGTAAAGTCGGCGGAGAAGCTGACGGCTCGGGATGGTGAGCTGTTACTCGGCTGTCTACAGACTCCGGTGGAGTCCACGACACTGGTCTTTGTAAGCTCAAAGTTGGATGGTCGCCTCAAATTCTCTCAAACCCTCACGCGGGCCGCGATGGTCGTTGATTGTTCACCGCTCCGTGATGCTCAGTTGCCTTCATGGATAACCCAAGAAGCACGACGGGTTGGGGTACGGCTTGAGGAATCAGCGGTCCACATACTGCGAGAAGTATCCGGAACCTCCCTCTACGGACTCCGCCGCGAATTGGAAAAGCTTGCGTCGTATGTGCCGTCCGTTCGTTCGGCGACAGCTGCCGATGTCTACCTGCTCCGAGGGGCAGATCCAGGCGCGTCTGTCTTTGACCTGGCGCAGGCGATCGCCGAAGGTAGCCGAGGGCGAGTTCTCTCGATCCTCGCGCGCAATCTTGAAGCTGGAGAGGCCCCGCTTCGCATTCTGGGATCTCTTGCATGGCAATATCGCCGACTTTGGAAGGTCAAAGATCTGCTCGCCAAGGGTGGTCGGGAGGGGGAGGCCGCTCGGAGTCTGCGCATGGATCCGCGGAAGGTGCGTCCCTTTCTCGAGCGGTTTTCCGAGGCACATCTTCAGAATGCGTTGAGGCGCTTTCTGGACACAGATGCGAAACTTAAAGGAGGGAGTACTAGCCGCCCACGAATGGTGCTGGAAGGCTTGCTGCTGACACTCTGTGAGGAGACCGCTGGCAAGCAGAGTCAACCTGACATGCGGCCCCAGGCTCCGCCAAAACGAACACGTACCCGGGTGGTATCGAATGTTCGAACGATTAAGAGCCGGAACCCGACAGGGCGTTGACGCGATGAGCCAAGCGAGAAATCCGGCGAGATGCGGTATTTCGATGAAGTACGCCTTTGGAGGCGGCTTTCCCGATCGCCGACGCCGCTTCTTGCAGGCTGGTCTTAGCTTCGTCCGCCTTTTTCCCCGCCACGTCCGATTGGACCTTCTTGATCAGTGTCTTTACTGCGTTGAGGGTCGAGCGGTTCCGCTCATGCCGTCGCTCGGCTTGGCGAGCTCGCCGAATGGTTGATTTGTGAACCTGTGGCATGGAGTACTCCTGTAAAAAAGAGGATAGCTTGTATCATAAGACTTCGCTGATCGTCAAGGATCGGCTCTGAAGAAGGGACATGGGTATGGTGAAGATTGCGGCACGGGACAGGCTGATCCTTGCACTGGATGTGCCTTCCATGACAGAAGCGGATAGGCTCTTAGACCGGCTCCAAGGGCACATCTCCTTCGTCAAGGTCGGCCTTGAGCTCTACACGGCGGCAGGTCCCGAGATCGTCAAGCGGATTGTCGAGCGAGGCATGCGGGTGTTTCTTGATCTGAAGTTTCTCGATATCGAGGAGACGGTTCGCCGAGCGACGAATCGGGTCGCTTCGATGGGAGTCGAATTCTTGACCGTGCACGCCAATCGCAAGGCCCTTACCGCCGCTGTGCAAGGGCGGGAGGGCTCATCGCTGAAGTTGCTGGCGGTGACCGTGCTCACGAATTTCGACGGTCAGGATCTCCGAGAAATGGGAATTCAGCGGACAGTCCAAGACCTTGTCACGGCCAGGGCTCTGCTGGCTACCGAAGTAGGCTGTGATGGCGTCGTAGCGTCCGGTGAAGAAGCTTCAGCTATTCGCAAAAAAGTTGGGCCGCAGTTCGCGATTGTGACACCGGGCGTCCGACCGACCGGCAAAGGCGTTGATGACCATGCCAGGGCGACCACCCCTACGCAAACGATCGCATCCGGCGCGGACTACCTTGTAATCGGCCGTCCCATTCGTGATGCAGCCGACCCATCGGCGACCGTTGCCGCCATTCTTGCAGAAATGCAGGCCGCTTTTGATACAAGGGGGTGACGCAAGTCGGTTGCGGTAACAATCAGCGCTTTGTTAAGATCACGATTCTTCGAATCCCTCGTGGTGGGTGTAGCTCAGTTGGTTAGAGCGCCGGATTGTGGATCCGGAGGTCGCGGGTTCGAAACCCGTCATCCACCCCATGTAATCTCCTCCGCTGTGGCTACCAAATCACGCATATCTCGAAGCCCGCTGGTTCCAGCATTTGTCTATCTATGCGCCCACCTATGTTCGTTTCAATATCCCAGGAGCTGCATTATGCTCCAGGGAGGATCACTCTGATTGATGTGAGCGCGGTGTAGTAATAGGTCTGATTCGCTAGTCGCCTGTAGGCACCCTGCCGGACCGCACCGTATAGTCGTTTCGTTCCATACGCTATGAACACGCGCAGTTGTCGCGGTCTCGCTTAAGATGGGAAAAGTGGTTCGGCTTGCTTAGAAGTATCGCTCATGCGATGATACACACCGTCATCATGGCGATGACGACCATAAGAACTTTGACCAGGCACGTTCGGCTCCATACTTTGACCCGTTCTTTTTGCTCGGCCTAGCTGCATGCTACAAAGTGACTCGACTCTAGAGCTCATGACGGAGCAACAGGTTATTAAGAAGAATCTTGCCGTCATTCGAGCCTATCTCAAGAGTAAGTTTCCCGGTTGTGTTATTACGGAGGAATCTCACCCGAGTCTGTATCACACCTTCACGGTTCGGCATGAGAAGCTCCATAAAGGCTACAAGTTAAGGGTGGGGTGGTCACGACTTACAGACCGTAGCCACACACAAGAAGAAACTCGAGCAGAGTTGGGTCATGTCGATGTGGCAAGTCGCATGATGCAAGCAGGGGACAAATGGTTTTACTGGTGAACAGTCCGCCTCCCGTATCTTCTATTCAGCCGAGATCATATCATTTTGGTCGTTGGTAGAAGATCACTGCTGAACAGCGCGAGCCGTATCAGCTATTCATTCTGGAATTGCTCTACAAAGCGACTTCACAAGCCGAACAGGGTGAGTCCCATCGGTTAGAAAAGGCTATCGATCCTCCTCGGTTCCCCGAAGTCCCTATCACTTGCTAGGCCTCATGCAAGCATCGCCGTATTTATTCGCGAGGCGGGCCAACCGTATTGGTCTCTCCATCACCTCCCCAGAGGCATGGAGCTTCGCGTGTCGCTGCGGAGCGGTGAAGAAGAGACGATGTGATTATTGCGCGCCACCTCCTCATAAATCCTCACGTAGTCGCGTACCATCCGGTTCACAGTAAAGCGGCGGTCAAACGACTTGCGGCAGGCCCGACGATCGATTGCTCCCAGGTCGGCCACTGAGGAGATCATCTGCTCGAGTGTCTCACTGATGAATCCAGTGATTCCGGGCTCGATGATTTCAGGGATTGATCCGCGGCGATATGCGAGCACCGGTGTGGCACACGCTAGTGCTTCGATCAGTACGATCCCGAACGGTTCGGGCCAGTCGTATGGGCATACCAGCGCGATCGCATTACCGATAAACTCATCCTTTTCCTCATCAGTAATCTCACCCAGGAATTCGATCAAGGGGTGGCGTATCATGGGTTCGATCTCAGCACGGAAGTATGCTTCATCGGCCGGATCGACCTTCGCCGCCATCTTGAGCGGAATCCCTACGCGTTTGGCCAGCGTGATGGCATGGTCTGGGCGCTTTTCCGGAGAGATGCGACCGAGATAGGCCAGGTATTGGCCAGGCGTGTAATGTGGACGATAGAGATCCGGTAAGCCGTGGTGTACGGTCCCCACCCAATTTGAGAAGGGAAGTGGTCGGCGCTGGGATTCCGAGATCGAGATCAGCGGCATCTCGGAAAATTCATGAAACACGGACACGAGCTCTGGCAGGTCCAGACGCCCGTGCAAGGTCGTTACCACCGGAATCCCACACCGTCGTGACATCGGAAACGCGAGGAAATCCAAGTGCGAATGGATCAGGTCGAATTCTTTGGCCATAGCTCCGAATGCCCGCTCCTGCAACAACATCTGTGGGGCATCGCGATTGAAGATCCCGGTATTCAGTCGGAGTGCCTGAGGGCAGATCGCTTCCAGCCGCGCAGCGGTCACGGAATCACCGCTGGCGAACAGCGTCACATCATGTCCCTGACGTACCAGCTCCTCGGTGATGTAGGAAACGATCCGTTCGGTGCCTCCGTAGCGCTGTGGGGGCACGCTTTCCCACAACGGTGCAATCTGAGCGATCTTCATGTTTTCTCCTGTTTAGCAAATCGTGATGAGTGTCAAAGCTGGTTAGAAGCGAGAGTTTGACGCTCGGTGATAAAAAATGGATCTCTACGACAGCGATAGATCCTATTTCAGTAGGAACCACGTACAAGAACTATGCAGGAGGCGTTCCACTTCCAAGGCTGAGAAAGGGTCCGCCTGTAAACAAAGCCGACCTCTGATTGAGATATCGGAGAACTTCTTCGACTCAACGAGGGGGAATTGAGGGAGCGACTTAGGAAACCCGAAGAGAGAGCAATGGAAACCACCTTCTGTCGCACCTTGAAAAAATGCCTCACTTGAAAAGGAGTGAGGCCAGATGGGCCTCACTATTTGGACAATGACCTCAACCGGTTCTCCTGTAGATACCCCCCCCTACTTAAGAGGGGTTCCGAGTAATACGTAAACCAGACCATAATAAAAATACTTAGATGTATGAAGATTGCGCTCTAGTAATAAATCGATTACGGAATAAGGAGGGTGGCCATACAAGGATCTCAAATGAACAAAACCATGTATTTGTCGACAATTCTTGCGGGGTTTGTTCTGTTGACAGCCGCTTGTGGTGGAGAAGGGGATAGTCTTCCCCAGGTCGTATCCTCGCCACCCCCAGGCGAAGCTCCTCCCCCTCCGGTTGAACCTCCGCCGCCCGTCGTATCTCCCCCCCCTCCGGTCAACCCTCCCCCGCCTCCTGCTCCAACTCCGAATGCGATCGCACGGGAAAATGAGCGTACCGGTACCACCGGGTGGAAACTCATCTTTCCGGCCACGAATCGTGAAATAGAGGGTTACGCGTCAGCCGCAAGTGTGAACCATGGGAAACCAATCCGCTTCTACGTGAACACAACAGCGCCGAGCTACACGATCGATGTGTTTCGTATGGGCTGGTATGGGGGACTAGGCGGAAGACGGGTCATGGGCCCGATTCAAGTCGATGGCACTCGGCAAATCGTTCCACCGCCAGATCCCACCACAGGGCTCGTCGATTGTGACTGGATCAACCCATTTACGCTGGTGACAGAAGACAATTGGACATCCGGGGTCTATCTTGCCAAGCTGACCGAGGCTACGAACAGGAGACAGAGCTACATCATCTTTGTCGTGCGGGATGACGAAGCGTCGGCCCACTATGTGTTCCAGCTCCCCGTCACGACCTACCAGGCCTACAACTTTTGGGGGGGGAGGTCGTTGTACTCGTATGGAAGTGGCAGTCAACTCCCGTGGGGGTCTTCAAGTGGTACCGCAGCCGTCAAGGTATCATTTAATTGTCCGTATGCGAGAAGTACGAATTCCAATGTTGCGCTTGGCATGGGAGCTGGAGAATTTTTGACCAATTTTTTACCGGTGGCCGAGTTCTACCCCACGAGTAGTGCCGGGTGGGATTACAACTTGGTTCGGTGGCTAGAACGCGAGGGGTACGATGTCACATATATCACCAATATCGATCTGCATGCCTCTGCTTCAGTACTCGCACGCGCTCGCACGTATATCTCGAGCGGACATAATGAATATTGGTCATGGGGAATGCGAGAGAATATTCGTGCGTTTAGAGAAGCGGGAGGGAACTTAGTCTTCATCGGAGCCAATACCTTAGATTGGCAGATACGACTGGAGAAGAGCCCCGCCACGGGAGCCGATCATCGCGTCTTGGTGGGGTGGAAAGAGCGCTTCCGGGAGGACCCCCTGTTTACGGACAGTACTGCATCAAATGACCATCTGGTGACGACCCGATTTAAAGACCCTCCTGTGTCCAGATCTGAAGAAGCCTTGATGGGCGTGCGGTTTCTGCTCCAGTATGTTGCGGATGACATGGTGGTCAGTAACCCCTCTCATTGGGTATTTCATGACACCGGACTGAGGAATGGATCGCGATTGCCTGGCTTGCTGGGCTTTGAGGTCGATGGTGTGACAGGGAATCAACCTCCCGGCACAGAGATTTTGTGCACATCCCTAGCCGTGGAATTACCGAATGCCCGCAATCCAACGATCGAGAGCGCGATCTCCCATATGGTGATGTACAGATGGCCAAGTGGCGCGCAGGTGTTTGCGACCGGGACGATGCAGTGGAGTTGGGGACTTGATGAGTACAACGTGCCGCAACTCCGCTCCTCTCGCCTCAATCCTGCCGCAATCCAGATCACGAAGAACGTGTTGAGCCGATTGTAAAGGGGGCTTGCTAAGCCATCGTCATCCTTGGGGAGCTTCAAAGGCAGACAGAGAGGGATTTGATAAGATCAGCTAGGCGAGGTGCCACCAGTCGCGAGAGAAAGAAGTGTGTTGCAGACTCTGTCAGGAGGTGGCCGGTTCCTACCATCGGCGGTTCTGCAGTTCTAGTGAGTCTTCCAGAGCTGGTCATCGAAGCTGATAAAAACCCGGGCTGCCTGATTTCTCAGGCAGTTGCCGGGCCTCTCTTTTTACTACTCGTCGTGAGTTTTTACTGACCAGGGCGAACGTAGAACGCCTCGTCTGCCCAGGCTTTTTTGAGCTGTGCGGCATGCATCGCTTCGTCATGTGTCACTGGTGCTGTACAGTACGCCTCGCCACGACAAACTACATAGGGCCGATTAGTACAGCCCAATAGTCCGGCACCCAAAACCAACAAACAGCCTACCGAGAAGAGCCTCATACCTCACCTCCATTTGTGGGGAGTTCACGCCAATGCCCAACAAGGGCATAAGCTACTCGCAGCCCCTGTTGTGCACCATCCTACGTTGGAGGAAAGTTCCCCAACCTACCAGGCAGGGCCACTCACATACAGGTACGCGAAAATCAGTTCAGCAAGTAAGAGCCACGGTTGGTTGGCGTAAAGTCGATTTGATCTCGCCAACATTCCCGCACTCCTTAGCTTGACTTTGCAGCATGAATGATGTAACCAATGGTTACCATGGTAACTTCTGAGGACATTGCCCTTGGCGTTTATCTCAGACAAACTACCGGTGATCATAGAGGCATTATTGCCGTTGTTCACCGAGTTGGCATCAGCTTGTCCGGCGAATGGTTCTTCCAGCTACGGTACTTGGGACAGCCGGTAGGTGCGCGGAGGAGAGCCATTACAGAGTGGAGCTTGAATCTTCGAGAGAACGATCTGGTTTCCTTTGAACTGATCGGCACCTGGCTCTCAGCGCAAGCTCTGCTGGCCGCAGGGCCGTCTTCTCACAAGCCAAAGAAACAGCTCAAGGTTCCGGTGTGGATGAGTGCAGCAGGACGTCCGAACCAGCTGCGATTATTTGAAGACTGCTAGTTCTCGTTCGGTAGCTGGTGACTCGACGGCTTTTGTGGAGAGGCTAACAAGCCTGCGTAGCTACTCCCGACGAAGTGCTAGGAGGAATCCTGTGGCGATAATGAACAGGCCAAGGATTACAAAAAAGGAGGTTGTGTCCGGCAGATTGGCTTCCTGTGGAGGAGGCCAGTCGATAAGAAGGCCGAGTCCGATCAGGATGACGCCCAGGGCCTGAAGCACCTTCCAACGAAACGAGATCTTCCTCTCTGTGTTCTGAGCCTCCTTTCTCTGTTTTTCCAACATAGCTAATATGATCCGATCTACCATAAGCATGGTGGATGAAGCTGGATCTGGTCAAGGTGAATTTGTATAACGAGGAGCGGTCGCATTCTATAGGAGGATACGATACATGTTCGTCATGCAGTACGGTGTGCAACCGATGACCATCTTGATAAAATCCAATCGAGTTGTCTCTTCATGAGTATCGATCCCTGAAGATTGTATTTGGGTGGGGAATAGCCTCTCTCACAGGGAAGGAGGAAACATTGCCATGCGCCGTCTCGCACGACACATACTCTACGGTTTATGCCTTGTCATTCTCCCATTCGTCGGTCTTCCTGATACGGCTTGTCCATCGACATCAGGCCCTATTCAGGGGGTCGTGGTGACGGTTACGACGGGTATTCCTGGAACAATGGTCATTCGGGATGACAGAGGTGGGCTCCACATTCTGAAACTTACGCAACAGACGCAACTGGGTGCCCAGTTTAAGCCGGGAGACAAGGTGGTGGCCTTTACGAGTCCGTATGGGGTGAGTGCGGTCCAGCTTCAGACGGGAGCTCCATAGTCCGCTCATGCCCTCCCGCGTCTTCCCATCCTTTGATGCGGAGGGCTCTTACTCCGTCGACACACTACTGCTCCTGCCATCCAATCTATCCGATTATCTGATCGAAGCTGTGCGATCTTATGCGCTGAGGTCTGTTCTAGGATGCCATCCCGGTGTCCCGCGTGGAATGGTCCATAACAGGGGCTTGGGAAGATAGTTGCCTCGGGGCGATATGTGAGCCAGGTCGGCTGGTCGGTGGCGATAGCTTGGTAGAGCAGAAACATGGTTGTCTGAAGTTGTTCGAAGGGCGTATGTTGATAAGGTGATAACGATCAAATTTACAGTGAGGAGTTCATGGGCATCCTAATAAGAGCCTGGAACTGGTTCTGGGGACAAACCATCTTCAACAAAATCGTGATGGTCGGCCTATTTGCCGCCTTTGTGCCTTTCGTGCTCCCTACAGTCGTTGCCTGGTTCAGGCCGACGATGATTAAGGTTGGGGTTGCCTTTTACACCTATGAGCGAGCTGCGCAATCGCAAGGGATGAATACCCTCTATTTCTTTGAAAAACGCAATCTTGTGTCCGGCTGCAGTATTCATCGCACCGAAGAATCCGTACTCAGTGGGCGCGCCATCGCGCCCGCTTCAGAGGCCTGGGTGGTGGTCAAGCTGTTGCTGGAGAATACATCCGATCGGGCTATTACCGATCTACGAGTCGGAGTTCGGTCTCCCGCTATCAATCCGGCGACGAAGGTCTCGACGGCTCCGAATTTGGGAGCCATGGGAAATAGAGAGGCACCGATCGGTGCGAGACCGCTCTATGTGATTTCGATGGGGACTGTTCCGGCCGAGAGTTCCGTGGTGGTCAGCCTAAAAACTCCTATCGACGACAACATGCGCGATTTTATCTATGACAAGAAACGCACGGTTACGATTCAAGTTCCTTATGTCTCAGCCAATCAATTCAGGGAGTACCCGCCGATTGTTTCGCGAACCAACGCGACCAAGATTCTGAACCGCGAGGGAGTATTGCGAACCGAGGGTGATGTGTCCAGTGAGGAGCAGATCCAGGTGACTTTATTGTCTCCCAGCGAACCGGATGCGACGGATGGCGACACCACCTATCAACTCCTTCCAAAGGCGAAGGCTTGTTCAGAAGCGGAAGCGGGTGTGTGGTGATCGTTGACCATGGATCGACTAAGCCTCATTCGAGAACCGCCCACCCGATCATTCATCAATCACGTGGCGACTTGCTCTGAGTAGGAAGATTTCCTGCGGCGGATTGTCCAGCGAGCCACCCCGTGGACCAAGCCCATTGAAAATTGAATCCTCCGATTCGGCCGTCACAATCGAGCATTTCCCCGGTGAGATACAGTCCTGGAACCACCTTTGATTCCATAGTGCGATAATTAATCTCATCCAGCGGTACACCACCCGCGGTGACTTCAGCGAAGTTCCATCCTCGGTCTCGTTCAACGGGAAATCGGAATCTGGTCAATGCGTCGAGTAATCGATTGCGGTCAATGCGTGAGACCTGAGCCATGGATTGCTGTGGGTCACAGGAACAATACAAACAGAGAGAACGTGCAAATCGTTCCGGGATCAACAGTGCCAGGCTTCTTGTCAGGGAGCGTTTTGGGTATTCGGCGACTTGAGTAAGGAACCAAGCTTTCACTTCGTCGTGTGTTTGACCTGGTACGAAGTTGGCACAGAGGTCCACGCGCACACCGTGGTATGTCGCCATAGTCCAGAAACGGCTGGCATCCAAGACGACGGGACCGCTGATTCCCAAATGGGTCCAGAGCAGACTGCCTGTGCGGCGATCAGTCTCCCGGCCTTCAACTACTGTGACCAACTCTACCTCATGGGAGAGGCCTGAGAGCGCTGCATGAAACATGGAATGTTCCAATACGAGAGGGACTAACGCCGGCACAGTCGGAGTCACGCGATGGCCCAGATTTCGAGCTAGCTGATATCCGAATCCATCGCTCCCGGTTCTCGGGAGTGAACGACCGCCGGTGGCGAGAATGAGGCGGGTGGTGCGCAGAGAGCCGTGGGAGTGATCAATGCGGAATTCTGAACCCGATCGAGAGATGTGGCTCACTCGATGGCCGGGGCATATCGTGATTCCGGTGTCTCGTGCGCGATTGAGTAAAGCATCGAGGACAGTTCTGGCATGATCGGTGGTAGGAAACAGCTTTCCCGTTGGTTCGTGTTTCAGGTCGACTCCCAGGGACAGAAACCACCCGATGGTCTGTTGAACTGAAAACGCCGCCAGCACATTTCGGATAATATTACGATTCCCGAAGAAATCATTTGGTGTGACGGCGTCGTGGGTGACGTTGCAACGGCCGCCACCGGATACAAGAATCTTAGCTCCTAAGCGATTCGCTCCATCCAGTAACACAACGCGTCCGGGCAATGGCGCCTTGGTCTCTGCTGCAGCGATAGCTGCGGTCAGTCCTGCTGCTCCGGCCCCGACAACGGCGACCGATACAGAGTCTTCAATCATTCCCCATTCTGCTTTCTGAGACAGATATGTCGGCTATTGGCGCACGATATTTTTAATAATTCAGGAAGCGCTGCCATACGGTTGCCTTACTAGAGTGAGAATTCTTGCGTGTATGGATTCGCCTTCTTGCCGGGCCGAACTGATTCTCTTGTCATGGGCCATGCTGGTTGCGATGAGACGTTGGCCACAGGCTGTAGCTTTCATAGGATAAAAAGCTGCTAGATCTTGTATCGCACGGATGAGATGAAGGAAAAGGGAAATAACATTAATGAGTTTTAACTGACCGTTAACACGAAGTTAATGTCACGATGTTACATCTTGAGCATTGTTGATCTCAGTAGGAGGAGCGCCATGACCTGTCAAAAATGCAAAGGTCTCATGATTCAAGAACGCCAGCCGGCTGTATCGTCCAGCGCTGTCGTCCTTCGTTGTCTCAACTGCGGGCTGATTATCGATCCCTTGATTGAACAGAATCGCAGTAATCACATCCGGGCCAAGGCAGCGTAAGAACGGCCGGCATGCTACCGGGATCCGAGGTATAGGAGTATGTGCCTCGGATGGAGTGGATGTCGCGTGTGCGGTCAGACCGAAAACTCTGCCCACAAAAAGGTATGGTCCGAAGGCTCTTTCGCTCGCCGCGGCTCGACATCCACATCCGCCTGGAGGCACTTGTCTGCCAGAGGTGCCGTCGCCATTATGTGGTCGATGCGCCAACCTCTGTTGGCGGCCAGGGAACTTGGTGCGCGGTAGTCCCAAAACGTATATTGCTGACGCGCTGGGTAGAGCTTCACGAACACATCCTGGAAGCCCCAGGCCACCGTCTGTTCATACGCTTTCCGGGCTGCTTCATGGTAGCAGACGTGCTTGAGATGTTTCTCCGGGCTATGGACGTCCATCGGTCGTGGGGCGACATTCATGTCGCCGCACCAAATGGCTGGAGCTTGCGGAGAAAGATGAGTGTCAAAATAGCCACGTAGCCGTTCGTACCAAGCGAGTTTGTAGGTGTATTTGGGAGAATCAATCTCAAAGCCCTGCGGGACATAGGTGTTAATGATCGGAATTCCATTGATGACGACTCGGAGCAGGCGAGCGTCTTCCGGGTCTCCTCCGTCGTCGAATCCGTACGAGACAGCGTCCGGTTTTTCCCGGCTGAGAATCGCCACGCCGTTATAGGATTTCATCCCTCGAAAGGTCGTTTCGTACCCACTGGGAGCCAGGGCCAGCAATGGAAACTCGCTATCTTGGACTTTAGTTTCTTGAAGGCACAGGACATCCGGCTTGTGCCGATCGAGCCATTCGAGCACGATGGGTAGGCGCTTACGTAAGGAATTGACGTTGAAGGTGGCAATTTTCATCTGCAAGTTGCTCAAGCGATGCCGTGCATCCTATCAAAAGCGATCTCAGGCAACAAGTTGGAGCGTGTGATAAGGATAGAGTAATTAATCGGTCGACATGATGAGGCCTGGAATCTTCAAGGAATGGACGGCGCTGCGCATGACGTCGATGACTTGAGGCCTGGTAAACCCGCGCCGCCATGCGAGCCCGATTCGACGACCGGGTACCGGGTCTGCGAATTTGATCGCGATCAACCGGTTGTTCCGGTATTTGGATGTCAGGGCGCTGCAGGACATCACGGTAATCCCAAACCCGGAGACGACCATCTGCCGGATGGTTTCCAGGGAGTTCCCCTGCCAACCTTCTGCATCCGAGCGACTTAGCTCGGGGCATGTCTCAAGTACCTGTTGACGGAAACAATGTCCGGCATGCGGAAGAAGGATCTTCTGAGATGCTAATTGGCCGGAGTCGATCACCTTCTTCTTGTGCCACGGGTGTCCGGTGGGAACTAGAATCTGAAAGGGTTCATCGTATAAGGCGGTGGTAAGAATTCCCGTCTCATCGAAGGGAAGCGCGATCATGATCACATCAAGCTTTCCATTCTTCAACATTCCGAGCAGATTCTGTGTGAGGTTTTCCTCCAGTTCCAGCGGCATCTTCGGTGCCCGCGTATTCAGTGGCGGAACCAAGTCTGGAAGGATGTTGGGTCCCACGGTGGCGATGACGCCGAGCCGCAGTCTTCCATTGAGTTGATCCTTCCCTTATGCCGCGAGTAGTGTTAGGTGCTCGACCTCTTCCAAAACTCGCTGGGCCTGATGGACGATCTGTTCTCCAAGTGCGGTCAGCTCAATCCGATTCCGGCGCCGTTCGAAGATCGTCGTGCCCAACTCTTGTTCCAGTTTCTTGATCGCGAGGCTCAACGCCGGTTGAGTCACAAAGGCTTTCTCTGCAGCACGGCCGAAGTGCCGTTCCTGCGCCACCGCGACAATGTATTGCAATTCAGTCAGCGTCACTGACTACCATCCCTGCTCATAAATCATGAGAATCAGTACATTTAGAATTATCAATTGGACTTATGATCAAGAAGCGGGCTACTCTGTTCGGAGGGACCAAGACAAGCGTAACCAATCAGGAACCCCCAAGGAAAGGGTCTAAAAGGTCGTCAGCACGTATTGGCGGTTGAACGCCGATAGATTGAGTCGGTAGTCCATGTCGTGTTATGACAAGCACGTATTGCCCCTAGGAAAAGAGCCAGACACCGAGAACAGTGACGCAACGGCTAGTTGGGGCGAGTCACGGATCCCATATATAAGCCTGAAGAAGGGAGGATGTGATGAGACGAGCAAAGTTGGGCAAGGTCATGCTGACCGGGGTGTTCATATTGGGGATGGCTTCCGCGATACCTGTGGGTGCGGGGGAGCCACTTCAGTTGCCCACGTTACAAGGACTGGAAGATCCCAATACCTTTGTGCCGGAAGACAATCCCCTTACGAAAGAGAAGGTTGAGTTGGGGCGGATGCTCTTCTTCGACAAACGGTTGTCAAAGAACAATACCATCGCCTGCGCCAATTGCCACGTGGCGAAGAAGGGCTTTGCAGACGGGATGCCGGTATCGACCGGTATCAACGGACTCAAGGGTGGACGTAGCGCGCCGGTGTCGTTCAATCGTGTCTACAGCAAGGCACAGTTCTGGGATGGCCGGGCGGCTACGCTTGAGGATCAGTCGATCGGGCCGTTCATCAACCCGGTCGAACACGGGTTTGCCAACCATGATCAAATGGTGGCGAAAATGAAAAAGATCCCGGGCTACCGGAAACTGTTTAAGAATGTGTTCGGTCGTGATATCGAGATCGGCGATGTCGGCCGTGCGATCGCCAGCTTTCAGCGGACCGTCCTGTCCGGGAACAGCCCCGTCGACAAATTTGATATCGGCGGGGATGAAAAGGCTTTGAGTGATTCAGCAAAACGTGGTCTGGAGCTCTTCCGCGGCAAAGCTCGCTGTACGCGGTGTCATTCCGGGTTTAACTTTACCGACGAGAAGTTCCATAACCTGGGAATCGGGTGGGACACGAACACTGTGGATCTTGGTCGGTACATGGAGACTCAAAATGCTGAGGAAATCGGTGCCTTCAAGACTCCGACGTTGAGGGAAATCGCCCGCACTGCGCCGTACATGCACGACGGACGGTTCAAGACTCTTGCCGAAGTGGTGGATTTCTACAATAAAGGTGGAGTCAAGAATCCACACCAAGATAATACGATTATTTCTTTGGAACTGACGGACGAGGAAAAGTATGATCTTGTGGCCATGCTCAAGTCGCTCAACGGCGAAGGCTGGCAACACGTCTCCGCGCCAAAGTCATTTCCGAAGTAATTCGGCCATCGTCTCAAGGGGAGTTGAAGCGAGGGCCTTCCGTCGACCCGGCGGAAGGCCCTCGCTCATTTCTCAGGTCGGCAAAGGGGGAGTGATAGATCGTGAAAGGTAGCGACGCAGAATGGCTTGTTCGATACGCGAGCGACCTCGGTCCGGAGCGGGGAATCGAAGGACGAGATGCATCTTGCCGGATTCCGGCAATTGAATCGTGATGCGTGGTTCCGGCGAGGGGGCTTCCAGGAGATTGGCCTGCTCGAGGAGCTTCATTTGCCGAACCGCTTCATTCATGAATGAGGCGCATTCGTGCTTGGCTGCCTCCAGGAGAGCCCCTTCCGCTCTTTGCCAATCCTCCTCGTTCCTGATTGGAACGGTCAACGTGTAAAGCCCATATTCTTGCTGCGGATTCTCTTTGATCAGCGGGTTAGTGAACAACAAACTGTTCGGGAAAATGGTTACGCGTCCCGTATACAGATGGGCGGATTGACCAGGGCCGATCTCCAGTAACTTGGTTGCAAAGATGTCGTAGTCCAACACCACGCCGCGGTGGCCCGCGATTTGAATTCGATCACCGACGGTGTAGACCTTGCCTCCCACGCGAAGTGCGGCGCCGCTCCAACACAAGATCAGCTCCTTGGTTGCCAAGACTAATGCGGCAGCCAGCGCGACGATCGAGACTGCAAAGGCCTGGAGTTCGTGTGCCCAGATGATCACCAGCCCCAGGAGAAAGGCGAAGACCACGGAATTTCTGGTCGTGACCACCCAACGGCGTTTCGATTCCATCGAAAGCGTGGGATTGTTGGCCAACCACCGTACAATGAGTGTTCTGGCGATGAGGAGGACCAGCAAGAGGAGGAGAGACTTCAAACCGTCCAGGGCCACCGAGCTGTCGATCCAAAACCATCCGTCTGAGGTCACGCTCTTTCCCTACTTCGAGGTCAGCGTCTCCCGGGTACCAGGAACGCATTCCTCTCGTTTCCATTGCTTGAGAACCTTCTCTTCGGAGAACGTCAACAGATACCGGTAGCAGTACAAGATTGGTTTGGCCGCTCCCTCGACGCCCTTGCCCATCAAGTTTGTAACCGAATTCGAAGCATCCGCGACAAAGGTGGGATTCCAGGTAGTGAGTTCCTGTTCACTGAGGGCAAATCGATAGGTCCAGAGGCTATCTCCGCCGAGCGCGGGGGTTTTAGCCGTATGGGGTGGGCCCAGTCGTTCGCGAATATCTTCCTGCGTCAGTCGTCCGACCCCCTTCTTGAGATAGGTGTCTCGCCAGGGGCCACCACAGCCGGTGAAGCCGATCGTCAGCGCAACGAGGACGATACCCGCTATAATGGGACGTGAATGGTTGATGGAGCGCGAAATCAAGGCCAGCATGCTGAAGCATACGCTACACCGGACGACCGGTAAGTGCAACTCCGCGCGCCCTTCCGAGCAATCCTTTTCCTGCTCGACACAGCGGTGCAGTGAGAATTGAGACAGGCATCGGAGGTAGGTGGATTTAAGCAAACATTTTAGGTACCTTACTTCAAGGGGCGAAGATATGGTTGCTCGACGAATTCTTGGCATATCCCTGGCAGGTTTCTGCGTCCTGTCTCCTATAGCTGGTTTCACATCGGCCACTGAAGGTCGAACCACGAAACCTGAATCGGTCTCCCAGACATGGCTGAAGCCCGGTCCGTTCTCCGTCTCAGCGAAACCCTCGGGGTCCAACGGTGATGACAGGGTAAGGACTAAGAGCAAACCGCTGGCCAACGCGACTGGTCAGATAGCGCATGCGGAGTCGAACGGTCGTGACCATTTCGAGAGAGATGGAGCGCCAATGGTGCTGGTGCCAGAGGGGGATTTTATCATGGGGAGCGAGAAGGGCGATGAGGACGAAGCGCCTGCCCATCGCGTCCGTCTGCAGGCATTTTATATCGATAAGTTTGAAGTCACAAATGGACGGTTTGCCAAGTATGTCGAGGCCATTCAAAGTGAGCCGCCCTGGGGATTTTCCGATAAAGAAACGCCGGTGATCCATGCCGATCGCCCGGTGCGATGGGTGAACTGGATGGATGCGATGGGGTACTGCCTGTGGGTCGGCAAGCGGCTTCCCACCGAGGCAGAATGGGAGAAAGCTGCACGTGGAACCGACGAGCGGGTGTATCCGTGGGGCAATGATCCTCCGACACCGGTCCATGCCGTCTATGGGTTGAAGGAAGGTGGTGTGGAAGCGGTGTCTGTCATCGGAGATCATCATATGGGGCAGAGTCCCTACGGCGCACAAGATCTCGCCGGTAATCTGTATGAATGGGTGATGGACTGGTATGCCGAAGACTTTTACTCCGGCTTTATCAATAATCCAGCGATCAATCCTCGTGGACCGGCCGAAGGAACGGCCAAGGTTCAGCGTGGAGGATCGTATATCAATACGCCATATAGGCTGCGGACGTCGTTTCGTACCAAAGCCGATCCGACGGAGCAGGACCCCAACGTCGGCTTCCGGTGCGCACAAGATGCGCCGAAACAACCGTAGCGGTAGAGCAATTCACGCATACCTTCTCATCACGTGAGTATCGCATGGGGGGGATGAGCCATCATGCTGTGGCATTTCCCATCCGCTGACGAGGGAGGCATTCAGTGAAACACTATCGTGTGAAGCCTGGTGCAAAACTATCGCTGAAGCAGTACGACCCGGATGAGACGGGGGAGTACAAGAAGAGCGCACAGGGGAAGAATCGCGCGAAAGCGGAAACGGCCAAGCTCATTGCGAAGCTTGATGGACTGCAAGAGCGGCTGTATGCCAATGGGACACGCTCGCTGCTCATTGTACTGCAGGGGATGGATACCAGCGGGAAAAGGGCCGGGGGGGGTAGGGTGGCTTTTAGGGGCCGTCCCACCATGAATTGGCTCACGACTTTCTGTGGCGTGTGCATCGCGAAGTTCCGCGCAAGGGACAGATCGGCATCTTCAATCGATCGCACTACGAGGATGTGCTCATCACGCGAGTCCATGGGTGGGTCTCCGACAAAATCGCCAAGCATCGTTTCAACCAAATTAAGGAGTTCGAAGAGCTCCTGACTGAAAACGGGACGGTCATTCTCAAGTTCTTTCTCCATATTTCCAAAGATGAGCAGAAAGAGCGGTTGCAAGAACGCATTGCGGATCCTGAAAAGCGTTGGAAGTGGAGCTCCGGAGATCTTGAAGAGCGCAAATTGTGGGATGATTATCAGGAGGCCTTTGAAGACGTTATGGCTGCGACGAGCACCGCTTGCGCACCTTGGTATATTGTCCCGGCGAATCGGAAGTGGTACCGCAATCTGGTCGTAGCGGATTGCGTCGTCGATGCCATGGAAGACCTGAAACTTAAGACCCCACCGGCGCCTGAGGGTGTGGATTTCAAGAGGTTGAAGATCGTTTAGCCGCGAATGAGCGCCGCGCTCCTCCTTCTTGCTTGTGCCAAAGGTTCCCATGACCTGGACTCTAGTGACCTGGGGTTGTCGTCTGTTGATCGGGGGAGTACTCTTGGCCTCGGCACTCGGCAAATCTCTCGATATGCCGGGCTTTGTCGATGTGCTGATCACCTATCGACTTTTTCCAGAATGGTCACTCTGGCCGTTCGCGGTCGGGATCACCGGGATTGAATGGGTGCTGGCCGGCTGGATTCTAGTCGGGTGGCAGCTTCCCGCTGGGGCGTTCATTGCGATGGGTCTCAATGGGGTGTATGCGATTGGGCTCATCGTGACGTTGCTTCGTGGGCTCGATCTTCCCAACTGTGGCTGCTACGGCGTGTTCTTCCCACAACCGCTGCGTTGGTATTCCCCGCTTGAAGATCTTGCCTTAGTTGGGATCTGTTCAGTACTGCGAGTCGGGGCAAAAAGATTCGGTCGGCCTCTTGACAAGAATTTATAATGAGCGTAATGAAGAAAATGCGGCCTATTCTATCAATCGCAGTTCGAGAGATCGGGTAGACCGCGCGGCTATCATCCAGGTCTCTCGATGACTTCTTGACGAGAGGAGGGTGGAGATGGACGATACGACGCCACCTGGCCCATCAGGCCCACCGATACTTGGGTGGGTTTCTCGTTGGTCACGTTGACCGGTTCTTCGCTGGCAGTGCCACATCGGCACAGACGGTCCTTATCAAAAGGGCGAAAGCCGTTTATGCGGAGAGAGTTTCGGGAGCGTGAGGAATACAGGTATCTGGGATTGACGAGGTCTCCCCCAGCTGGAAACCAGACATCATCAGTATCGCGTGGGTCTTTTGGGCCGCGACAACCGACATCATCCTAAGGCGTCCCAAGCGCCACACACGGGCGACCTCCCACCATAGTGCAGGGTCGCCCGTGCTATGTTTGCCGCCGACTTCTCACTGCACAGGTAAATCCCGACAGACACCTTTTTACACTGGATCTCACACACGGTCTGGAAAGTCGGAGATGATGCCATCCACGCCGAGCATCTTCATTCTTTTGATAGCAGTCGGGTTGTCTACAGTGTAGACGAACACCAGCAAGCCTGCCTCGTGGAGGTTACGCAGGAGGGGTTTGGTTACTGTATCAATACGGACACCGACATGGGTTACCTGCAGATTGAGGGCCATGGCACTGGGATTCTCGGGAAGCCGCTTGAACAACGCCAATGTCAGAGCCTGCGGATCAATCCTTCGCACATGTTGAAGCTCTTCGTGGAGGAACGATGCGTAGATCATAGGGCCGTTGAAGCCGCTGCCACGAACCGTTGCACAGGCATCATACGCCAGGCCTGGCACTTTGAATTCCAGAATCAACCCGATTCGACCGCTGGCCATGGTGAGTGCCTCTTCGAGCGTGGGAACCGTTTGTCCGTTACCAGCCGCCAACTGCTGGGTGTCCTTCAGCGTGAGGTCGGCAATGGGTCCCTGGCCGTTGGTCGTGCGGTTGACTTGTTCATCATGCAGGAGCACGAGCGCTTCATCAGCAGTCCTCCGGACATCGACTTCCGTGAAGTGACAGCGAAGTGTGATGGCATGTTCGATCGATGCGAGCGTGTTTTCAGGCTGGTAGCCGCAGGTTCCTCGGTGCCCGATGCGAAGGACCCTACGATGGGGGCTTTCTTTTGCCATGGCGCTGTCCTACCATATCACCAATGGCCGAAAGAAAATCGAAAAAACCACCATTACCCAAAGGCGCGAGGCGACGTCGAAAACCGACCGGTACCTCGCTAGGCTTGGCAGCCGATGAACTCCAAGCAGCTGCGCCGCCTGGGGTCGTGGCCGAGCTGCATCATGCCATTGAACAGGACGATGGGAAAGTCCTTTCGATGTATCGTGAACCCTATGGTGGGCACTGGGTCGTGCTGGCTGCCTTGCCGATCGAATTGGTTGAGCCGACACCCTATCAACGGAATATCTCCGACACACATGTTCGAAAGTTGGAAGGGGTCATCGGAAAAATCGGGCGTTTTCTCGATCCCATCATTGCTGTGCGAATCGTAAAGCCCGACCATGCGGCAAAGTATTGGACGCCGAACGGCAACCATCGCCTGTCGGCCATGCGGACGCTCGGAGCGAAGAGCATCATTGCGATCGTCGTTCCAGAAGCTGCTGCGGCCTACCAGATCCTCGCGCTGAATACAGAGAAGGCGCATAATCTCCGAGAGAAAGCGTTGGAAGTCATCCGCATGTATCGTGAACTCGCGCAGCTCGATCACGCAACGGAGGACATCTACGCCCTGGAGTTCGAGGAGCCGGCGCTGATTACCCTGGGGCTTTGTTACGAAGAACGCCCTCGATTCAGCGGAGGGGCCTACCATCCGGTGTTGAAGCGGGTGGATGAATTTTTGAAAAAGCCGATGCATGCGGCCTTCAGTGTCCGTCAGCAGCAGGCGAAGACCGTTCTGGTGCTGGATGAGCTCATTGTCAAGCAAGTCGAGGCGCTCAAGGCCAAGGGCCTCACCAGTCCCTATCTGAAGAGCTTCGTGGTGGCCCGCGTGAATCCCATTCGGTTCCGTCCCAAAGACGCCCCCGCCTTGTCGTTCGACGAGGCGCTCGAGCGCATGACCCAGGCTGCGACCAAGTTCAATCCGGATAAAGTCAAACTAGATGACTTGGCGAAGTCAGGCGGTACGCCGGACGACTCTGAATAGCCTGTCCCGTGTCTTCGCCTTGTTTCTCGACCAAATGCCCCTTTACAATGATTCGTTAGATTTGCCTGAAGGAGGACACCATGGGTCTTGCCGACAATAAATGCATTCCCTGTCGTGGCGGGGTCCCGCCGGTGCCGAATGATCGTGCGCAAGCGTTACTAAAAGAACTGGGTCGTGGGTGGTCGCTCAATGGGCAGGGGCATCTCGAACGGCTCTTTACCTTCCCGGACTTTGCACAGGCGCTTGCCTATGTGAACAAGGTTGGTGCCATCGCGGAGGCTGAAGGCCACCATCCGGATCTCTACCTCGCTTGGGGTAAGTGCAAGGTTGAAATCTGGACGCACAAGATCAACGGCCTGACGGAGAGCGATTTCTACCTGGCGGCAAAAGCCGATCGAGAGTTTGAACCGTTTCGGGCTGCCGCTGGTTAAGCACCAGACAGTTGCCTGCCATGAATATACGAGGTATTTGATGAGCGAAGCAGCCAAGATTGCGCTCGTCAACATGCCGTTCAGCTACGCCAAGTATCCGTCCATCCAACTCGGTACGCTCTCGGCACTGCTGAAGTCCAAGGGTATTCCTGTCGATTGTCACCATTTGAACGTCAGGTTCGCCCACCTGATCGGTGTGGAGTTGCACGAAGCGATTTGTGAGAAGCGGGCGCTCTTCGGTGAGTGGCTCTTCTCCTCTCTCCTGTTTGGGGAGAACCCGAAACGATCCGAGTACCCACACATATTCAAGCCGGTCTTCGAACAGATCGCGCAGGAGAGTGGAAAGCCGGTTGGCTATTTCGAGGAGATGGCAACCCGCATTGCCCCGCAGTACTTGACCTGGGCGCTGCGGTCGATCGATTGGGAGCAGTACAAACTGGTTGGCTTTACATCAACCTTCGATCAGAACGTCGCCAGCCTCACGATGGCCAAACTCATCAAGGATCTGTATCCAGATGTAACCATCGTTTTTGGTGGCGCCAACTTCGACGGCGAGATGGGGCTGGAACACTTCAGGGCGTTCCCCTTCATCGACCACGTCGTGGTCGGGGAGGGGGAGGACAGCTTCTTACCGTTAGTCCGCCAGATTCTGGCCGGTAACTCAGGGGACTATCCGAACGGCGTGACCTATCGGCAGGGCGACAAGATTATGCTCACGCCGAATGAGTCGCTCTTTTCCGATTTTGCCAAGACCGGCCCGCCTGATTACGACGATTACTATCGGCTGCTCACCGAGCTAGGCGGCAAGGCACAGGGGCTCGATCGGATCCTCTTGTACGAGGGCTCGCGTGGTTGTTGGTGGGGGGAGAAGCATCATTGTACGTTCTGCGGGCTCAATGCGCAGAGCATGAAATTCCGGGCGAAGACACCCGAGCAAGTCATACAGGAGATTGCTCATCTCTCGCAGCGCTACGATGCGGTCCGCTTTCGTCTCGTCGATAACATCATCGATATGAGCTATATCGACAACCTCTTCGGCAAGCTGGCTGATGACCATTGCGACCTGGACGTCTTTATCGAAACCAAGAGCAACCTGCAGAAGCGCCAGATCAAGACCTTGGCGGCGGGTGGGGTGAAGTGCATGCAGCCGGGTTTGGAGAGTCTCAGTGTCAATCAACTGCGCGCGATGGACAAGGGCGTCATGCCGATGCAGAACATCGTCTGCCTCAAGTGGAGCCTCTACTATCACGTGATGGTGTCGTGGAATATCTTGCTGGGATTTCCCGGCGAGACCAACGAGGATTACCAGCGGCAGCTGGATCTGATCCCGTCACTGCTACACCTTCAGCCGCCCGAAGCCACCGGAAAATTCTGGCTTCAGCGCTTCAGTCCCTACTTCACCAGACCACACGAGTACGGTATCCGCATCACCGGGCCGGGGATGGCGTATGAATATGTGTACGACGCCCGGCAAGTCGACTTGAAGAAGATCGCCTACGATTTCGAGTATGAGCTCGACAGCTGGCCGGTCGATCCGCACCTGTCTCAGGGGTTGGTCGCTTTAATAGAAAATTGGCAGCGGATGCATAGGTCCGGCGACAAGCCGTTCCTGTATTACTCCAAGGCGCCAACTTATGTAACCATCTACGATGGGCGTAATCCAAAGTCGCCGACTCGGCGACGGTATGAAGGATTGGCGGCGTTGGTGATTGAAACCTGTAACGAGTCAGCGAAGGGCGCAGAGCAAATCCGAGCAGCCGTCGCGGAACGAGCCGATTGCAGCGATGCAGTCTTGATGCCTATCCTCAACGACCTCACGGCGCAGCGTGTCTTGTACGAAGAGCGCGGCAAATACTTCACGCTGGCGATTCCAGAAAATCCATACCTATAATGCTTGGCCTCGCTCCGCCGCTACCGTCAGCTCGGGCTCAGACAAGGATCACCAGCGAGAGGTTTTTATGCGCCTCCTACATCGACAACTTCTCTGATACGTTCCTCATCTGCACGCCGTGGACCAGTGAGGCGCCGCCGCGGATGGCGCAGGCCACGTGGACGGCTTCGGTCATCTCCTCGACGTTTGATCCTTTCTCCAGCGAGGCTTGTGTATAGGCATCAATGCAGTAGGGACATTGGACGGTGTGGGCGACGGCGAGGGCAATGAGCGCCTTTTCTCGCTCCGTAAGCGCACCTTCGGCGAACACCGCGTCGTAGTAGCTCTTGAACTTCTCCCACAGGGCTTTGTTGCCTTTCCCAATATCTGCAAACTTTTCCAAATCGTGCGAATGATAGTACGAGTCCATAGGAGCCTCCTTAGAGTGATTGCGCGTGGGATGGAATCGAACGGATCGATGGAGCAATCAGGCATTGCCTGGAGGCATCGGGTCGGCCTCCGCCAGAGCTTTGGAAAAGCGATGGCCGACGATGGTCGTGGCTTTTGACATGAGGTCTACCACCTCTTGCCATTCATTGGGGAGTAGGTCTTGCTTCAGTTGGGGGTGGATGGCCCATTGAGCTTCGACCTGCGTTCCTTTTCGGTTGACGAGCACGCGGAGTAATTCCACGTCCCTGGTCGAATCGGGGGCGTTATCGCCGGAAAGATCGCCGCTTGCCTGCTCAGGTGGGGGAACTGCGCGTGCCATAGATCGACCTCAGTGTGATCGTGCTGAGGAGCATACCGCATCCTCGCCGTGGTTGTATATCTGCGTAGTCCTTAGGAGATGTGGAACCCTTCCTGTTGTACGTCTATGGAGGTGCTTGGTTCAAGACGGTCAACATTGCCTCATGGATGTGGCCATTACTCGCCACCAGCTCCTGTTCATAGATGGACAGGTCCTTGCCGCTAAAGTTGGTGAGCCGTCCTCCGGCCTCTCGGACGATCACTGCTCCCGCCGCCATATCCCATGGGTTGAGCCGCACTTCCCAGAACCCATCGAACCGCCCTGCGGCCACGTAGCAGAGATCAAGGGCGGCGGATCCGGTTCTTCTGAGTCCTTGGGCTTTCAGGGCGAACGTGCAGAAGTGATCGAGGTTATTTCGCGGTGTTTCCCGGATGTCATAGGCGAAGCCTGTGACCAAGAGGCTATGGTCGAGAGCCCTAGTCTCCGATACGTGGATAGATCGGCCGTTCAGCTTCGCACCCCTCTGCTCGATAGCAGTGAATAGCTCATTTCGTGAGGGATCATAGATGACACCGAGGATGCAGCGTTTCTTGTATTCAAGCCCGATGGACACGCAGTAGGCTGGGTAGCCATGCGCGAAGTTGGTGGTCCCATCCAATGGATCGATGATCCACAGATAGGGTGAAGGGGCATGCTCAACGCTGCCACGCTCCTCGGCCAAAAAGCGATGGGAAGGAAAACGGCTTCGAATATGGTCGATCACACATTGTTCAGCGGCACGGTCGGCATCCGTTACCAGATTGATCGGATTCTTGTACTCGACGTGAAAACCGGCTGCGGTATAGTTGAGAAGGAGGGCTCCGGCTGCTCGACCCGCAGTAACGGCAGTTTCTAGCAGCATATCCGCGGAGAGTGGGTCAAAGGAGATGGGCACGTGAGATTCTACCATTGTTCAGACTTGCAGCTCGCACGAATTGTGCTAGTCTTGTCGGAACAAGCCTTATGATCATGGATAGGCAAAGGATTACTTGCTTTCAGAGAAAACAACCTAGTAGACAATGTATTATTTAAATATAGTATCTTGACAAAGATTACAAGCACTGCTATAAAGCAAGCATGCTTTGAATCTGGAATGGATAAGACGTTGTGGAAGAATTAAAGGACATTCTTGTTGGTCTGGAACAACGGATCAACGCGTATAAGAGCCGATTTCAGGACCTAGAGAAGAAGCGTCGTCGACTGGACGATGAAATCGCGACCATTAAGAAGTATCTGGAGCTTGCGGAAACCCTCTACCGCGTCGAGGCCGACAAGGCCAAGCTTGCCAGCCTGTCAAATCAAATCATTCCAGCTGATGATTCCAAGGGGATTCGAGCTCCACAAATGATGGATGTCACTGATCAATCCCGAGAAATTCTTCTTGGGCGGAGTAAGTATGTCGGGAAAAGTGTTCCTCAAGCCGCTTATGAAATACTCCGGGAATCGAACCGAGCGATGCATGCCAAAGAGCTTGTGCAACGGTTGATTGAGGGCGGATTGCAAATCAAAGGGAAGACCCCGTTAACGTCGATTGCGACGTCATTGAAGCGTGATAAGCGGTTCAGAAAGGTCGGCCCCAATACGTTTGAAGCTGTAGACGACATGCTAATCAAGGCTGTGTAGAGTTGGTCCTAACTTACAACGGCGAAGGGGGGTGAGACTCTTGGCAACAAAGAAAGCAGCAAAGAAGAAGAAGAAGTAATCACCACCATGATGTGATGCGCCGGGGGCACAGTTGCTTGCTTCCGGCGCACCATCCATAACCTATCTCGGATCAGACGCTCCCACCTAACGAGTTCAAAAAAGTCTAAAGGTTCTGCGAAGCAAGACGAGCTCCGTCTCGTAATCGATAGAGGGCTACGCTAGTAAACGCGTAGCGCCCCCTACCTGATTTCAGGAAAGGAAGCGACTGTGAATTAGGAAGCAGCCTGAAGTGCCACAGCTGGCTGGAAACGAGATCGGTGCGAAATCAAACGTGTTCCCTCGACTATTGGGTCGGCATTTAACAGCACCCACTTCTCAGGCTGCTTGAGGATTTGTTGGACGAGACGTGTATGGAGTGCATGTCCCGAGCGGTCTGCGATGATATGGCCGATAAAGGACATCCCAAGGAGAGAGAAGTCACCGATCAGATCAAGGATTTTGTGACGGACAAACTCGTTGTTAAATCGGAGACCGGAGTCATTCACGATGCCGTCTCCAGACAGGACGACAGTGTTATCGAGTGTTCCGCCTTTCCCAAGTCCACGAGCCCACAAGGCCTGAACTTCCTGGAGAAACCCGAAGGTTCTCGCTTCGGCGATCTCGCGCTCAAATGCACCAACAGAGCAGTCATGCTCGTACGTCTGAGTCTTGATCAGAGGATGTTCATAGTGAATTGAATAGGTAATGCGTGGGGTTGGGGATGGTTCGATCCTTACCCGCTTTGATCCTTCGGTCACTTCAAGGGGAGACATAATCTTGAGAAACGGTTGTTTCCGATCTTGCGGAACGATTCCCGCGGCTTGAATCAGGCGGACAAACGGTGCCGCACTTCCATCCATAACCGGGACTTCACTGGCCGTGACATCAATGAAAACGTTGTCCACGTGGAGTCCTGCCAGCGCCGACAGCAAATGCTCGATGGTTTGGACCTGGAAGCCTCCGCCACTGATGGCGGTGCACAGTTCAGTGGGAATCCGATGTTCGATGGAGACGGGAAGATATGCATCGGTATCACCCTGTCGACTGACAAACACCACTCCCGTATCAGGCGGAGCCGGGCGTAGTGTAATGGATGCGGATTGCCCAGAGTGAAGTCCAACGCCGGAACATGTGATGGTCGATGCTAAAGTTTGTTGATTGCGCACAGGTCCTCCATCGTGATAATCAGCCTGCTAGCAACATAAGCAATGCTTATGCCAAAGTTAATGTGTCGTAAAATATTGTTAATATAGAAAAATATATGAATATGTCAGAATTCATGCTGTATCATAAAAGACACAAGTGTGTATTTCGGAAATCCTGCTATTAGAGCAGATACGCTAATATGTTGATGATTTAATAAGTTATGCGAACTAATGCAAGCGTATCGATATTTCCCGTCAAGGTGCCTGACCAATAAGCAAGACTCCTCACACCTGCTTGATCCTCTGAATAAGCCTCAAGAGAAGTCGTAATATTCTCTCATCGCCTCTGCTTGGCCAGTCGATCAGCCACGAATCCGGTCGGTGACCTCATTGATAGAAGACAGCAGCAAAAATGAAAAAATGATGACAAACGGGAAGAGTTGCGTACCCTTGTCTCTACGGTACGCACTATCAGGTAGGCGCTAGACCATTGTAACGGGAAAGCCCTGTCCGAAACCAGGGACGATATTTCTTCCATGAGAGGAAGGATCACGCGCGTGGCGATAAAGGGCAATGCTTCAACCGGGGGGATATGTCGCGTGAGCCGGATTTTCCCGCTGGTCCTGATGGTCATGGCCGTCGTCAGTGGGAACGGGTGCGCCATCAAGCCGATCCCGTTGACGGAAGGCGAGGTCCAGGTGCGGGTGAACGAGGATCGGGCCGTTTTGACGAAAGAGCAAGAGCCGCTCAATGGCCCAGTAGATCTCTACGAGGCCATGGCGCGAGCGTTAAAATACAACCTCGACGCCCGCGTCGAGCTGATGCACAAGATGCTGGCGCAGACGCAGCTTGATCTCTCCCACTACGCCATGCTGCCCCGTCTGGCCGCGAACGCCGGATTTGATGGTCGGAACAACTTCCCCGGCGGTGTTGCCCAGTCGTTGCTTACTGGGCGGCAGGTGCTCGAACCCTTTACCTCTGCCGAACGGAACATATTTTCAGCCGATCTGTCGTTGAGTTGGAACGTAGTTCGAGGACCTCAATAGTAACAATGAGCTTCGTCGCGAACTAAATAGGATGAATGACCATGAGTTCGGGAAGTAAAAACCTTCGAGTCTTGGTAGTCGACGACAATCCGTCGATTCAGGAGGATTTTCGTAAAATCCTCGAAATACAGCGCGCAAATGAAGACTTTCATAACGTACGAGCAGCCCTCTTCGGGGAGCCTCTCGTGCAAGCCCTTGAGCGATTCGAACTAGATTATGCCGATCAAGGGCAAGCGGCATTGGCCCTGGTCCAGATGGCGCGCCGGGAGGGACGTCCGTATGCGGTGGCGTTTGTGGATATGCGGATGCCGCCCGGGTGGGATGGCTTAGAAACGGTGGAACGCCTCTGGGAAGCCGACGGACGGCTGCAAGTGGTGATCTGTACGGCCTATGCGGATCATTCGTGGGCAGAGATTGCGGCACGTTTGGGAGCCAGCGACCGGTTCCTCATCCTGCGAAAACCGTTTGACGCAATTGAGGTGCAGCAGATTGCCGCATCGCTCACACGGAAATGGGAATTAGGGCGTGACACCCGCCTGCATATCAAAGACCTCGTGGCACAGGTCAATACTCGAAATCGAGAACTCCAGGCCACGAACCAACTCCTTGAGCAGCAGGTGGCCGAGCGGACCGCGGAGCTTCAACGGCGTAACGAAGAGTTACAGCGAACGGTGGAGGCACTGAAAGAAGCCAAGGCAGAGGCAGATGATGCCAACCAGGCCAAATCGCAGTTCTTGGCCCGTATGAGCCACGAGATCCGGACGCCGATGAACGGCATGCTCGGTATGAATGAGCTGCTGCTCTCAACTTCCTTGACGGACCAACAACGTCATTTTGCTGAAACCATCGATAATTCCGGCGAGCAGCTGGTTCAGATCGTCAACGACATCCTCGACTTGTCCAAGATTGAAGCCGGGCAGATGGATCTCCACATCGCGGGGTTCGACTTGGTGGCAACTGTGTATGCTGTTATTAATGGGTTCTTCGCGCCGGCGCAGAAAAAAGGGCTGAGTTTAGAATGTCAGATCGCCCCCGAGCTGCCCACCGTGTGGCGAGGGGATGCCGCACGATTCCGGCAGATTCTGACCAATTTGGTGGGGAATGCCGTAAAGTTCACGGAACAAGGTAGCATCTTGATTCACATCGAGCAGATTCAGAATAGCCGTGACAACGCCTTATTCAAAGTGACGGTGTGCGATACCGGGATCGGCATCCCGCTCGATGCGCAGCAGAAGATCTTTGATCCCTTTGCCCAGGCGGATGGATCGATGACGAGGCGATTTGGGGGAACAGGGTTGGGGCTCGCGATCGTCAAACGGCTTGTCGCATTAATGGGGGGAGACATCGGCTTGACCAGTTCCCCGGGACGGGGTTCCACATTTTGGTTTACCGTCTGTCTTGAGAAACAGCGGGCGAGCGAAGGTATTGGGGGAGAGAAGAAGCAGGTGGATTCGTGCACGAACCTTGACGTATTCATCAGTAGGGGGACTAGCAGGACTCCCACGAAGCCACGGTCGAATGCGCGTATTCTCTTGGCCGAAGACAATTCGACGAATCAAGAGGTCTTCCGTGGCATGCTGGAGCTCTGCGGGGAATCAGTCGACGTGGTTAGGACTGGTAGAGAGGCGATCAATGCACTGGAAGGGTTCCGATACGACCTGATTTTGATGGATTGTGAAATGCCGGAGATGGACGGACTCGCCGCCACTGCGGAAATTCGCCGACGGGGGATTCGACGCGCAGACGGTACACGAGTCCCGATTATCGCCCTGTCCGGCTATGCGCTCAGTAGTCATCAAGATGCCTGCCTTGCAGGCGGTATGGATGGTTTTCTGGCGAAACCGGCAGGGTTGAAAGAGATTCGAAGTACGCTTGCCCAGTGGCTGCCAACCATCAAATCGCAGGCCGCCTAGCGAACATAACCGTTTATAGAACCAAGTTGAAGCTGTGATAGCGATGCATATTTCTAACAGCCATCATAAACATCGAATCCTGGTCGTGGACGACAATCTGTCGGTCCACAATGACTTCCGGAGAATTTTCAACCCTGAAAGTGAGTCAAAGGATTTGGCTGAAGCGCGTGTGGCGCTCTTTGGGGAGGCTCCCTCGATCGATCCTCATGAACCCTTTGAGGTCGATTGCGCGGATCAAGGGCGCACGGCACTGGCCTTGGTTGAAGCCGCGGACAAAGTCGGACGACCCTATGCCGTTGCGTTTGTCGATATGCGGATGCCTCCGGGATGGGATGGGCTTGAAACCATCGAACATCTGTGGAAAGTCAATAGCACGTTGCAGGTGGTCGTCTGTTCAGCCTACTCGGATCAGCCTTGGGAGGAAATCAGGGATCGTATAGGCAGAACCGACAAATTATTGATCCTGCAGAAACCATTTAACAGCATCGAAGTTTTGCAACAGGCCACCGCGCTGTGTCGGAAATGGGATTTGGTGAATAAGACCGTTGGACGGCTCAATGAATTGAGCCACCAGGTCGATGAACGAACCGAGGAGCTTCAACACGCAAACAGGCAGCTCGCAGAGATGAACAGTGCGCTGATGCGGACCGTGGCAAACCTTGAAGCCGCACAGGCCAAAATCCTACGACAAAATAGTGAGTTGGAGCGACTGGCCTCTCGTGATCCGCTGACCGGGTGTTTGAACCGCCGCGCGTTTTACGCAGCGTTCGAGAACGCTTTCAGCGAGAGCCGCGAACAGGGCCATGAGCTGTGTTGTCTGATGGTCGATATCGACCGTTTTAAACGCGTGAATGATTACTACGGACATGCCATCGGAGATCAAGCCATCCAAGCGGTCGCTAGCTGTCTCTCGGCAGGGTTGCGGTTGACTGACACCGTTGGGCGGTACGGAGGAGAAGAGTTCTGCCTCATGTTCGCGCGTACGACGTTGGCCGAGGCCGCTGACCTGGCGGAACGGGTGCGGATTCGGATCGCCATAGAGGCAGGCAGCAGAGTGCGAATGACGTCTGGTTTGACACTGACCGTGAGTATTGGAATATCGACCAGTGCCTTAGGAGCACGGACTCCTTTGGAGTTGATCGACCAAGCTGATAAGGCGCTGTATGCGGCCAAAGAGGCAGGACGGAATTGTGTCATGGCGATGGACGTGTTGGTCCCAGGGCTTCATCCTTCCGAGCAACTTGAACTCCAAGTCCGGCGGGTTACTCCACGCTCAAGTTCACCGGCGGAATGATACGCCATCCTACTACGCCTGTTGAAATGGACGAGTCCGAGAGGAATCGAATACAGCCCCTCGTTTGATCCTGGCTGCTACGGCAGGACTTCTCATCCTCTTCTTGAATCCGAGAAGTGTATAATGGCTGACGGATGACGCGTCTCTTTAGCCATTTCCAATCCTCGGTCGGTAGTAAGGTGTTGTTGGCTCTGAGCGGGCTCGGCCTCGTCAGCTATATCATCTTCCACATGTTGGGAAATCTCCAAGTATTCGAAGGACCCCGGGCGCTCAATAGCTACGCGGCATTTCTCCGCGATATGCCGATCGTGCTATGGACAGCTCGCATTGGCTTGTTGAGCATCGTGGTCCTTCATGTCGTACTGGCGATCCGTCTCAGCCTGCGTAATCGTCGTGCTCGTCCGATCGCGTACGCGACCCATGGGTATCGCCAAGCATCCATCGCCTCGAGAACGATGGCGGTATCTGGCAGTGTGGTGCTGCTCTTTCTTGTCTTCCATCTGCTGCATCTGACGGCAGGTGTGGTCGGGCCTTCGCCCCCCGATCGTATCGATGCGGACGGTTACCGCGATGTCTACGGCAAGCTGATTCATGCCTTTCAAAACCCCGTCATTGTTTTGATCTACTTCGCGGGACAGATCGGGCTCGTCTTTCACCTGAGCCATGCCGTGTCCAGTAGCATACAGACCCTTGGGCTTGAACATGCGGCGCTGAATCGCCTATTCAAGGCGGCTGGTCCTTCCGTTGCGCTCTTAGTGGTGCTCGGCAATGTTGCCATTATCCTTGCCGTCTTCCTGAGGATCGTGCGGTGATCACGAAACTCGACTCAAAAATTCCATCCGGGCCATTGGAAAGCAAATGGGACCGGCATCGGTTCAGTGAGAAATTAGTCAGTCCTCACAACAAGCGGAAGCTCACCGTTATTGTCGTCGGGACCGGGTTGGCCGGTGCGAGCGCGGCTTCAACCTTGGGACAACTTGGCTATCAAGTGGAATGCTTTTGTTTCCAGGATAGCCCGCGTCGCGCGCACAGTATTGCGGCTCAAGGAGGCATTAATGCGGCGAAAAACTATCAAGACGACGGCGATAGCGTGGGGCGATTGTTTTATGACACGATCAAAGGAGGAGATTTTCGCTCGCGCGAAGCCAACGTCTATCGGCTCGCTCAAATCAGTGGGCAAATCATCGATCAGTGTGTCGCGCTCGGCATCCCGTTTGCCAGAGAATATGGCGGGCAGCTGGCGAACCGGTCTTTTGGTGGCGTTCAAGTCTCCCGTACCTTTTACTGTCGAGGGCAGACTGGGCAGCAATTACTCCTAGGCGCCTATTCCGCACTCTGTTGGCAGATTGAACGTGGTCAAGTCACGATGCGTCCACGTACGGAAATGCTCGACTTGATCGTGGTCGACGGCCAGGCTCGTGGCATTGTGGTTCGGGATTTGGTCACCGGACGTATCAGTATCCATACCGCTCATGTCGTCGTGCTTGCGACGGGAGGCTACAGCAATGTGTACTATCTCTCGACCAATGCGAGCGGGAGTAATGTCACGGCTACGTATCGCGCCTGGAAACAAGGCGCGGCCTTTGCCAATCCATGTTTTACCCAGATTCACCCGACGGCAATTCCTCCGAGTGATGCCTATCAGGCGAAGTTGACGCTCATGTCCGAGTCACTCCGGAACGACGGACGCTTGTGGGTGCCGAAAATGCCGGGCGATACCCGCGCTCCGCGTGAGATTTCTGAAGGAGAACGCGATTACTTCCTCGAGCGTCGGTATCCGCGATTCGGGAATCTTGCTCCGAGGGACATCGCGTCACGTGCGGTGAAGGCCGTGTGCGACGAAGGGCGTGGCGTCGGTCCGAACGGGCACGGTGTGTACCTCGACTTCGCCGGTGTGGTCGAGCAACACGGGCTCGATGTCGTGTCTGAACGGTATGGCAACCTCTTTGAAATGTATCACCGCATTACAGGGGAAGATGCCTATCATGCACCCATGCGGATTTATCCGGCGCCTCATTACACGATGGGGGGGCTCTGGGTGGATTACAATCTGATGAGCACGATTCCCGGACTGTTTGTGATCGGGGAAGCCAACTTCGCGGACCATGGAGCGAATCGGTTGGGAGCCAGTTCCCTGATGCAAGGACTGGGAGATGGCTATTTCATCCTACCGTATACGATCGGTCATTACCTGGCGACGGCGAAGCTCCCACCTGTTACGGAAGATCACACAGAAGCCCGCAAGGCGCATCATCGTGTGTTGAATCGTATGGCGCGCCTGTTGGCTGCGAAAGGTCGTCGAACAGCGGCCTCATTTCACCGAGAGCTCGGCAGCCTCTTGTGGAATTATTGTGGCATGTCTCGGACTAAAATAGGGTTGAAGCTGGCGCTCTCGTCGATCCCGACGCTTCGGGAGGATTTTTGGCGTGACGTCGTCGTTCCGGGAACAGGGGACTGCTTCAACCAGGAGCTGGAGTATGCCGGACGAGTGGCGGACTACCTGGAGTTCGCCGAACTGCTCTGCCACGACGCGTGGCATCGTCAGGAGTCGTGCGGGGCTCATTTTCGCGAAGAGTATCAGACGGGAGACGGTGAGCCAACACGGGATGACACCCGCTTCGCGCACGTTGCGGCATGGGAATACCGGGAAGGAGCGAGTCCTATCTTGCACAAGGAGCCGCTGGCCTTTGAATTCGTGCAGCCGACGACGAGAAGTTATCAATAGGGCGTGAAACGTATTTCGTGAGGCGCAAAAGGAGATGTCCGACTAGGTCATGAATTTCACGTTAAGAATCTGGCGGCAGAAGGGCGCGAATGAGGGAGGCAGGTTTGTGACGTATGAGGCGCACGATGTAAATCCCGGTATGTCGTTCCTTGAAATGCTCGACGGCGTGAATCAGAAATTGTTGGTCAACGGGGAAGAGCCTGTAGCATTCGAACATGATTGTCGCGAGGGTATCTGCGGAAGTTGTTCGCTGGTCATCGACGGCATCCCCCATGGTCCGGACCATGGCATCACGACGTGTCAGCTGTACATGCGAAGATTTCCGGACGGGGCCACCATCACGATCGAGCCATGGCGGGCCAAGGCCTTCCCTATCATCAAAGACTTGGTGGTTGATCGCAGTGCCCTCGATCGAGTCATGCGAGCCGGTGGGTATATTTCCGTCAACACTGGTGGGGCCGTGGATGGGAACGCGTTGCTCATCGGGAAGGATCAAGCGGAGACTGCCATGGATGCGGCGTCATGCATCGGTTGTGGCGCCTGTGTCGCAGCCTGTAAGAATGCGTCAGCGATGCTGTTTGTTGCGGCGAAGGTCTCCCATCTCGCTCTCCTACCACAAGGGAAGCCTGAACGAACAGGCCGTGTGGGCGCCATGATCGAGGCCATGGACCGAGAGGGTTTCGGGTCCTGCGGCAATCAATACGAATGTGAGGCGGTCTGCCCAAAACGGATAAGTGTCCGCTTCATTGCTACCCTCAATCGCGAATATCTTCGTGCCGGTATCGTGGAATCCGCCCTTCCGAGTGATTCAGAGTCTCCACATGCGGAGTCCGTCTAGCGGACCCGTATTATAGTGTGGGGGCATTCTCTTCCAACCACCCCATGGCGTGAAGCGGCCATGGGGGCTGATTGTTCCAGATGGCAATCAACTTGACTGTCCGAGAAAGGCCTTTATAGTGCCTAGAAGAAGCCGTGTCCGCCTAGGGGCAAGGGAGATCATACGGCATGCGCCGCCAGGTAGCCTGTCCACAATGCCGAGAGGGTGGGGCGATTTGTGTACTGCCACAATCACCGAGCGAGTTTATTGCCGCCCTGATCTGGATGGCGCCGTTCGAGTGTCAACACTGCCTTCATCGGTTTTTGGCTCGGCGTATGGGCATGGGGAGCTCCCACTCGCGAGAACGTCGCGAACATCTCCGTATCCCCGTCAAGCTCTGTCTCTCGTTTTCGGGCGGAAAGGTCAAGGGTGAGGGTATCGTGATGGATCTGTCTCTAAGCGGCTGCGTGATCAAGAGCGAGACCCGCGTGCATGTTGACGACATTTTCTATTTGGAGATCATCATCGTTCAAAACGAGCCTCCCATTGAGGTCGCCGCGATGGTTCGGTCGGTCAGTGCACGCGGGATTGCATTCAAGTTCCTGCGTAAGGCTCAAGAGAACAAGCGGCTGCTGACATTTATCCAGTCACGCTCAGGATCCATCTCTTCTCCGCTTCCCAAAGCCGTCGAACCGACGATTGCCGGCTAGTTGTTGTCTCATCGCCTATGTCGGTGTTTCCCACGCAGACGGCAGCGGGTAGTCGGTCGTCAAGCGATCATGTTCGGTGATATCGAACGGCTCGATCGTGAAGTCTTGTTCAGCCATCGGATCGAGACACTCCGAAGAACAGAGTACGTCGATCAACGCCTGTGCGCTCTCTCTGGTCGCAAACCGGCATAGGCCATGTTCCGGCATGTTCGATGATGGGTGCCAGAAAGCCAGGTCGATCGCGCTGCCTTGATAGACTCCAAGCGTTCGATGGCGAACTTGAAACCCGCCGCTTCTCTCGTGGAACTTTCTTCTAGGCATAACACCTCTTGACCAGCATATCTTAAATGATGATGCCCATGGTAGCATGATCGTTCAATGAAGGGACACGGCATCCGGCTTGTCTCAAGGAGGGGATGATGGAGCGTAGGTGGTGGACAACAGCGGCAATTGCCCTAGGAATGATCAGCGCGGTATCGGTGTCAGGTTGCGGCTATAACGATCTGCAAGGATTAGACGAGGATACCAAGGCGGCGTGGAGTGAGGTGATCAACCAGTACCAGCGTCGCGCGGATCTTATCCCCAATCTTGTCGCGACCGTCAAAGGGTACGCAGCGCATGAAAAAGAGACCCTTGAAGGAGTCGTGAACGCCCGAGCCAAAGCCACGGGTATTCAAGTGACGCCAGAGGTGCTGAAAGATCCTGCGGCGTTCGAGGCCTTTCAAACGGCCCAAGCCGGTCTGACCTCGGCGTTGGGGCGATTGATCGCGATCGCCGAAAATTACCCGAACCTTAAGGCTGATCAAAACTTCAGAGATCTTCAAAGTCAGCTCGAGGGAACGGAGAATCGGATTACGGTGGCTCGGAAGCGATATATCGATCAGGTCGCGGAGTACAACAAGATGGTCCGATATTTTCCAACTAACCTCACCGCCAAATTCTTGCTGAATTTGGCCGAACGGCCAAACTTTACGGTGGCCGATGAGAGTGCAGTAGCCAAGCCGCCGGAAGTGAAGTTTTGACGTAACGGTGAGGTAGAGGAGACGTTGACACGACGAGGAGCCAGCCGCGTGGCATGGGCCTGTTACCTGGCAGGCACGACGTTCTTATCCACACTCCCTGCCGCTGCGCTCGACGTACCTCAGTTGACTGGGCGGGTGGTCGATCTTGCCCACATCCTACCGAAGTCCACGGTGGAGTCCTTGACGGCTCGACTGGCCGCGCATGAGGCGCAATCGAGCAACCAAGCGGCCGTTCTAATCGTTCCTTCGCTTCAAGGTGATCCGATCGAAGAATTTTCCCACCGTGTGGCCACGACCTGGAAACTCGGTCAGAAAGGCACGGACAACGGCGTGCTCTTGTTGGTGGCTATCAAAGAACGCAAAGTTCGAATCGAAGTCGGCTATGGTCTCGAAGGAGTATTGACCGATGCTCGGTCGGCACAAATCATCAGAAATGAAATTGTCCCTCGCTTCCGTGCGGGTGATATTCCGGGCGGAGTGGCGGAGGGGCTCAATGCCATTGTGAAGACCATTGAAGGGACCTACCAAGCCTCCGATCGCACGGCACCTCAGCTCGAGAACGACGTTTTGGGGCAGGTCGTGGCGGCCGTCATGGCCGGACTCGTCGTTGGACTCATCTTCACGAACGTTCATAAATTCGTCGGACCGGTGGCCGGGGCAGGGATCTCGACAGTGCTGGCTCCCTGGCTCGTACCGGCGCTTGTTGCAAGTGGTGTGACCTTTCTTCTGCTGTTGGCCATCGGTGTATCGGGTGCAGGAGGAAGGACAACGCGGTCCCGAGGGATGGATGATTGGATTTGGTACAGTAGCCGGGGCGGTGGGTGGGGAGGAGGATCATTCGGAGGCGGTGGAGGATTCGGCGGTGGAGGAGGCGATTTTGGGGGAGGGGGTGCGAGTGGAAACTGGTGAGAGACTGCAACTCACGGCTGAGGAGCGTGATCAGGTCAGCCACGCCGTGCACGTGGCGGAACAAGGTACCAATGCCGAGATTGTTCCTATGATTGTGAGCCGATCTGGGTTCTATCGGGATGCACAGCATCGAGCCGGATTGCTCTTCGCGTTATCGACGCTTACGATCCTGCTCTCCACTGAAATAGCGTGGCTTCCCTGGGCATGGCATGCTTCCAATGCGGCCTGGCTGGTCCTGGCGACCATCCTGGCCTACGGCGTGGGGGCATGGTTCGGGACGCGGGCCTCGGTCATCCGCCGGCTCACATCGACGCATAGGATGCGACACAAAGTACAGCTTCGAGCTGAACGGGCGTTCATCAAACATACGGTCGGGCAGACTCGTGAGGGGACCGGCGTGTTGATCATGGTGTCGCTGCTAGAACACCAGATTTATGTGTTGGCGGATCAACCCTTGTTTCAACGAGTTCCGGTCGAACGGTGGTCATCAGTCGTCGAGGCTGCTGTCAACCGATTGAAAACAGGCGATATTGTCGGAGGGTTATGCCAGGGTATTCTGGCATGTGGCGTGCTGCTTGCTGAAGTCTGCCCTGGTCGTCCAGGTGACAATCCCAATGAATTGTCGAATGAATTAGTCCACGAGCCGTAGGAATTTCCCTTCCACGCCGCCAAGACACTCAATAAAAATCCTGCTCCAACCGATAGATAAGAGACTCGGCGTGACTGTTCGGCTAGGGTGGCCCTATACAGATAAGAAGGGAGTCATACTATGTGGAAGCAGGACGAGGTGGTTGGGGCGGACGAGGAACGAGAGCGGGAACGAGAACGGTGGGTGGAGAACAAGCGCAGTCCGTTGAAGGGTGGTCCGACGCTTCCAGATGAGGTGGCTTTCGTCGGAAAAGATGTTGAGTTCAAGGGTGTGATCACCTATTCCGGAACCGTTCGGATCGATGGTGCGTTAGACGGTGAAATCAATACCGATGGCGGTCTGCTCGTTGGGCCTGAGGCGGTGCTGAAGGCCAAGGTGACGGCCGGAACCGTAGTCTGTCATGGAAGTATCACCGGGGACATTGTCGCAACGAACCAGATCGTGCTCTGTGCTCCGGCTGTCGTGCAAGGCAGCCTGACGGCCCCCGTGCTGTCGATGGAGGAAGGCGTCGTGTTTAACGGTACCCTGGAGATGAAACCCCAGGCCAAGGCCGAGGGATTGCGTGAAGTGGGACCGTATGTCGGCACGGCGTCCAATCGCCCTCAGATCAGACTCGCGGCATAGACGGCTTTGTTGAAAAACTCCTGGCGCGAGATGCAATACGCGCCGGGAGTTGGTGGCTTTCTGTTTGAACCTTCATTGTCTGTGGCCCTTCTCGGTGGTCAGCCGGTAGCCTTTCCGCAATATTCCTACTCCATAGACGCCTTGTTGTTGCTCCGGCAAGAATCCGGTCGAGGTCAGAATCCACCGTGACGTCCAGTGCTCCACCGGTGGGCGCTCACTTCAGGGTATCAAGTACAGAAGCGAGTTGATTCAAAATCGGTCTTCATGCACCAAGGTTATTCCACTAGGCCTCGATGGATTCTCTAACAGATGAATTCAGTTGAATGGAAAGTAGTACAGTTTTCCACTTATACCTCTTCTATCGAGCTGCGCCATGCTTGCTGCCGCAGGCCTAAGGTGTTGGTTTAAGATTGATCCTATAATCACGGCACTGATTTGGTTCGTCACAATTGTTGTGGTACGAATCGTGCTTATGAATAGCTAGTTGAAAGCCAAAAAGTTTGTGAAGAGATCTGATGCCGATCCAGATTCAGATGGTCGACGGTATCGAGCACACAGCTATAGTGCAACATACGTAAATTATCGCGCTATCTATAGTGGCTGATCGGGTGCTCCTCTGCGCCAAAAGACATAAAACCATTGTAGGTTAAGTTAGGGGAACGGCGGCAGCCTTTCTCATACAGTTCCTTGAGGACTCGAGCAGGTATTGAATGTGGCTCAATATAGCCTGTATGGCTAGGAACACTATGTAATGTGTGCGAATGTTCGTTCAGCTGTGGGAGTACTTCAACGCATGGAGGAGGCATGGTGTATCTATCGGCGGTTGTCGTAACAGTTTTATTGGTAGTGACTACTGTTCCCTCCGTTGCGGCCACTATTCGTGCAGCAAGCTGTTCACGGACCCATGTTGGTGATGCCGTGAACCTGGCACGTAACGGCGACACCGTGCTCGTTCCGGCTGGTCGCTGCACCTGGAGAACAAACCTAAGAATTGAGGGAAAATATTTCACGCTCCGTGGTGAAGGATTCCGTAGGACCGTTATCATCGATGGAATCAGTAAAGCCCGCTATCCAAATGTCCCTCAACTCCTGTGGTGGACGCCTCCAAGTGGCGGACTAGCTCGGCTCACGGGTTTTACGTTCCAAGGAGGAACACTCGCTGATTCTGCTGTGAAAGGAATCGTCGTATTGGATGGTGCATCGCATTCATTTCGCGTCGATAATAACAAGTTTATTCCTACACAAACGCCGGGCTTACGACTACTCGGCGATTTATGGGGAGTGGTGGATCACAATCACTTCGATCTATCAGCGAGGAACGGATATGCGATTTATGTTCATCACGAACGATATGGGGATCAATCATGGGCAGCAGAATCATCGCTCGGCACCGAACGGAACGTATTTATTGAAAACAATACCTTTACGCAGGATCGAACAAAGGGGTATTTCTACCCGGCCATCGATGGGTGGTCTGGGCATCGTATTGTGGTGCGGTACAATCAATTCAACGCTGTGAAGGTGGGGAATCACGGGACTGAAACTAGTGGCCGATGGCGGAGCGCACGGCAGTTTGAATACTACAACAATACGTGGGTGTGGGATATGTACAGTCCCGCGACCCCACATATCCTGAGAAACGCGTATCCTGCGCTCATTACGATCCGTGGTGGAACCGGGGTTGTTTTCAACAATAGCGCTACGATCACGAACGGGAGCGTTCCAAACATCGTTGAGCTTCGATATCACCGCAATACTGGCAGCTATCACCCATGGGGGAAATGCCCAACTGTATGGGATTTGAACGCAACACGATGTATCGATCAACCTGGGGTGGGCGTAGGAGTCTTACTTTCAGGCGCTTCTGCAGAGCCGGTTGGTTGGCCAAGGCACCAAGCTGATCCGATCTATATCTGGAACAATCAAATCAATACAGAGGTGGTCAAAGCAATATCTCGTGCTCCATCAGTGGTGCGAGAGGGGCGAGACTTTCTCTACCTGTCTAAACCTGGGTATGCTCCCTATGCCTATCCTCACCCATTGATACAAGGATTCTCTCGGAAGACTCCCTCTGTCGCTCCCTCAAACTTTTCCGTTCGGGTCATAAAAAGATGATGGGGTGACTGGTAGAGGATTCTGGAACAGGATTCCAATTTTACATGGTCTGCTTGTGGTGCGCATACAGGCGTGCCCCATCGTAGATACCAACCCTGTTCAATAGACTAGGGTAAAGCGTCAATGAGTGTATGAGAAGTGTTTTTGGAGAGTCTGGGAGCTCATCCGATATAATGTATTTGCTAGTGGATAGACGGCTCGCTGTCGTTCCGCTAGAATCCGGCCCATGTCAGAACCCACCGTGACGTCCGGTGCTCCACCTAAGCTCCAGGATGAGAATCAATCAGTCGTCAAAGCGGCTGGGATGATCGGCGTTGCCACGTTTTCTAGCCGTATCCTTGGGTTCATTCGTGACATGGTCCTTGCCGGGCTTTTCGGTGCCACTCCGGCTGCGGACGCCTTTTTTGTCGCCTATCGCATTCCAAACCTGCTCCGCGAACTCTTTGCCGAGGGGTCGATGTCCGCTGCCTTCATTCCCGTCTTTACCGAATATCACACGATCAAGTCGAAACAGGATGCCTGGGAGCTGGCGAGTGCGGCCTTTACGACGCTGCTGACGATTGTGACCGGCGTCACCCTGATCGGGGTTCTTGGGGCTCCCTGGATTGCGTGGCTCATTGGGTGGGGGTTTCACGATGATCCGGAGAAAATGACCTTGACCGTCGTCCTGACGCGAGTCATGTTCCCCTACCTCATTTTCATTAGTCTCGCTGCCTTGGCGATGGGGATCTTGAATTCTCTGCGAGCCTTTGCGGCCCCGGCGTTTTCTCCGGTTTTTTTCAATATCTTCATCATCGGATGTGCGATGTTTCTCGCGCCAACTATGCCTGAACCCATCCTTGGGGTGGCCATTGGTGTCGTCGCCGGTGGGGCGGCCCAGTTTGCGATGCAGTTGCCGGGGCTCAAGACTCGCCGGATGCTATTCGGGTTCAAGTTCAATCCTGGTCATCCAGGTGTGCGGAAGGTCGGCCGGCTGATGATTCCATCGCTACTCGGCTTGTCGGTAACCCAAATTAATATCACTGTCAGTACGATTCTGGGGTCGTTTTTTGCCGGCGGCCCAACCTACTTATTTTATGGCATGCGGCTGATCCAGTTTCCTCTCGGAATTTTCGGCGTGGCCCTGGCGACAGCGATCCTGCCGACTCTGTCGGCGCAAGCGGCACGCGGCGCCCTGGATGAACTGCGTGCGACCCTTGGGTTTGGTTTGCGGATGATTTTTTTCATCATCCTCCCAGCGATGGTGGGGTTGATCCTGTTACGAACGCCGATCGTGCACCTCTTCTTCGAGCATGGGACGTTTACAGCGCATGACACGGCTGAAACGGCCTTTGCCGTTCTGTGCTATGCCGTGGGCCTCTGGGCGTTCGCCGGGGTGCGTATCATTGTGTCGGCCTTCTATTCCATGAAAGATACGACCACACCGGCAATCTCGGCGGCGATTGCCGTGGTGGCGAATATTGTGCTGTCAGTGGTCCTGATGACACATCTTGGGGCGGGAGGACTGGCCCTCGCCACAGCTCTGGCCGCGATGATCAACGGCGGAATTCTCGTGGTTATTTTAAATCGGCGACTGGGTGGCGTGGAGTGGAAATCGGTCGTCAACTCAGCTGGACGGGTACTGGTGGGCTGTCTCCCGATCGTAGTAGCCTGTTGGTGGGTGGCGGATGCACAGATATGGAGTCATCCAGCCGAATGGATCGCGAAATCTGCGATGCTTGTGGTCGGGATTGGATTCAGTGTTATCGGGTATCTTGGAGTGCATGCCTGGTTTCGATCGGAGGAACTTGGTGTCGTATGGAGCATGGTGCAGAGAAAGCTCGGCAGATTGGCGAAATAACGAGGAGCGAAGCATGCAGCGCGCGATGATCTTTCAATCATCTTGGGGGTGGATGGGGCTTGCTGAATCTCCCAAGGGGATTCAGGCCATCGTATTGCCTAAACGGTCAAAGCGAGCCGCCGAGTCTGACCTCAGGGCACAGTTCTCTGGGGCATGGGAACAAGGAGTGTCTCCACAACTGGAAGCTGCCCGTTGGCAGCTACTCGACTATCTTGCTGGGAAACGTGACACGTTTGATGTACCACTCGATCTCTCCTACGGTACGATGTTTCAACGTCAGGTGTGGCGGACCTTGCAACGTGTGCCCTACGGCAAGCTTCGATCGTATCAATGGATTGCCGCGCGAGTGGGTGGACCGCACTATGCCCGTGCGGTGGGGAACGCGGTCGGGGCGAACCCGTTACCGATCATGATTCCTTGTCATCGGATCGTCGCACACGATGCCTCGCTTGGTGGATTTTCCGGAGGGCTTCCCATGAAACGGAAGTTGTTATCTCTTGAAGGAACATTGACTCAGCTGTTACGAGGGTGATCCGAAACGATGAAGGCACTCCTGCAGCGTGTAACGACGGCGTCGGTGACGGTCGATGGCACCGCTGTTGGACGGATTCAAGGTGGTTTAATGGTTCTGTTGGGTGTCGCGAAAGGTGATCAGTAATTGGACGCACGATTCGTGGTCGACAAGATCAGAAACCTCCGCATTTTCTCGGATGATCACGGCAAGATGAATCGATCCCTGACGGACGTAGGTGGTTCTGTGTTGCTGGTCTCACAGTTCACGCTGCTGGGTAGCACTGCGAATGGGCGTCGCCCGAGTTTCGACGAAGCTGCCGCGCCGGATCAGGCCAAGCAGTTGTATGACCAGGTTGCGCAGAGGCTGCGTGAAGGTGGGATAAAAGTCGACATGGGAGTCTTTGCGGCCCATATGCAGGTCGGCGTAGTGAACGACGGCCCGGTCACCTTTATGGTAGACAGTCGGCCGGGACGTTAGATCGACTCAAGGTTGAGCCGCGCGTCTCCGATACGTTCATACGATCCACAAGGATGAGAACTGGTTCGAGGTCGAGATCTGGTATACTGACCGCAGATCAGATCGGACTCGCAGGAGTGGCGATGGGTACTCCAGTTCCTCCACGTCATCCACTCCGGCAACTCTTCGGCGCGTTGACCGAGAAAAGTTTTACGGAACATCTCGGTTGGCCTGACGCCAAGGTCGCCTCCTATGTCTCCAATCTGCTGGTGGAATTTACCCATACGGATCAGCTCTATAAGATTAGAAGCCAGCAGAATCACCAGTTGATACGGTCGTGGATCTGCGACGAGCGGATGCGCGCGGTGGTCGAGCAGGCGCTCGCCGGCAACCGCGATCTGCGCCTCGCGACGCTCAACGTCAGGCAGGTGTCCGCGCTCTATCGCATCCAGCGCGCCGATCTCTCGCCAGCTTCGGCCTGCAGGCGAGCAGGACGCGCGCCCGGGTATGGAAGATGACCGACTCGGGGAGGCCGAGATCGCCGAGCATTACGCGAGTCGACTTCGGATTCTCGCCTGGGGAGATCGACCTCTTCGGGCGGTTGCGCAGCCTCTCGGCGAGCGCGTTCAGGCAGTACCTCGCCACCACCGAGGGGGAGCCCAGGCGGCGCGCTCGGCCTTGGTGGCTTGACGACCGCGTCGAGCTACCTGCGGCTCGCCGCCGACGCCCGGAGTCTGCGCCTGGCCGGGGCGACAGGCGAGGCTGCAGCGCGCCTCGCTCGACCTGATCCGGTCGATCCGCGACTCCGGCATCGGGTCGGACCTCGAGAGCTGCGCCAGGCCGAGGCCAGGTCGGGGCGGCGCGGGTGAACCGCGCGCAGATCGCGGGCCTGCTCGCCGTCGACCGCCACGCCCTCGAGCTGCTGCTCGGCGGCCGCTCGCGCCAGGCTCGAACCGGAGGGCATCGGGGCGCTCGCCGCAGCGCCGAGATCGCCGCCGGCCTTCCCTCGGAGGTCCCTGCTCAGCGGCCGCCCCGACATCCTGGCGGCGGGCACCGGCTGCTGCGCCGCCAACGCCAACATCAGCGCCGCGCTTTTCCGCCGCCTTCTTCCCGCGCATCTCGCTCACCGCGGCGCTCGGCACACTGTCGCCCGAAAGCTGTCGAGAGCCTGTTCGCCTCAGGCACCCTGAGCTGGACCTTCGCGCCGCTCGTCGGAATGCCGGTCTTCGCGACGCTGGCCCCGCGCCTTGATTGAAGAAGCGACCAAGATCGAGCGCGAGATGGCCGTGGCCGCCCGCAAGAGGCGATCCGGTCCGGGTTCGCCGAGGTCGCCGACGCCCTGGCGCTCGAGGCACGCTCGCCGCGCAGCGCGGGGCGCAGAAGTGCCCTGGTGGCGGCGCTCTCCGGGAGACGCTGCGGCTCTCAGAGCTCCGCTTCGCGCCAGCATCGACGACTACCTCGGCGTCCTCGTCGCGCAGCAGGCGCTCTACCGGGCGCGGCAGTCGAGCGTCGAGCTCCGCCTGACGGGCAGGCCAGCCAGATCCAGCTCACCACAAGGCGCTCGGCGGCGAGGCCTGAGCCGGCGCGTCCAGTTCCGGCGCCGCGGCGCAGCGCGCTCGACGACTCCGGCGAGAACGCCGGCCGGAGTCGGCGAAGCGGGTGGCGAGATCCATCGCGGCGATGACGAACGGCTTGTGGCTCGCCTCGCGATGAGTGTCGAGCCGCGCGCCCTCGAGGAACCGCCTTGCTGACCTCGCCCGCGGAGCGGGAGACGTCGCTGACGTCGGCGGGGAGGCAGTGCGGGTAGTGCGCCGAGCCGCCGCGGGTGAAGGCACCATCTTCTTCTCGTCCCACTCCCAGGAGACGTGGCGCGCGTTGTTGGCGGGCGCGCCTCGCGCTCGAGCTCGGCGAGCGCCGCCCGGTCGCCGGCGCGGAGCAGCTTCGGGCGCTCGCGCACATCCCTGCGCCATCGGCGCCCAGCTCCGGCAGGTGAACCACGTCAGCGCCGAAGGCCTCCTCCATCGAGTGGGTGACCGTGAAGGAACCGCCGCTCTCGGCGGCGAAGCGGCAACGCCGCCCCGGCAGCCTCTCCCGACCAGCTCATGGCCTGCGAGGTGGACGACCGCGACCTCCATGCCGAAGCGGGTCATCAAGGCGACGACGCCCTGCGGCACCGAGAGCAGCTTGCCGTAGGAAAGTGCGCCAGGTCATCGCCAGCCGCTTGCCGGCGGGGCGCGGGCTGCCGAAGATCCGCACCAGGTGCGAGAGGTCGGCCAGCGACCGGGTCGGGTGGTCGAGGTCGCACTGGAGGTTGACCACCGGCGGCCGCTGGGCAGAACGCGGCGGCGAGGTGGCTGTCGAGGGCGATGCCGCGACCTCGCGCGATGAGGGCGTGGCCTGCGCCGAGGTACATGTCGTCCCGGATGCAGAGCACGTCGCAGAGGGAACGCGATCATGACCGAGGTCTCGTGCGCGGTCGCCGTGGGCGATCTGCGACTCGACCCCGTCGAGGTCTTCCGTTCGAGGCCGAGCAGGTTGCGGCCGACGCGAACGAGATAGGCCAGGTGCGGGTCGACTTGTCGCGGAACTGCGACACGGCGAGGCCGCTGTCGAAGAAGCGCGGCGAGGCCGACGCGGTGGATCTCCGCAGGGCCCCGGCGACGGCGAGCGCGGGCGGAGCAGTCGTCGCGACCGTCCGCCAGGTGAGCAGGAAGTCGCGTCCGTGGAGAGCCGGGCGCGACGCGAACCGGTCGACGGCAGGTCCGCCAATGGCTCATGCGGTCGCCGTCGGCCCTTTGCGCGGCGGGAAGCGCCCGGAGAGGGCGTAGACGGCCGAGGCGGGCTCGAGTGGGCGATGGGCACCTGGTCGTCGGGGTGTGGGCCCAGATCTCGTCGCGCGGGCCGAAGCCGACGTCGGGACGCCGGCAGCCCGCCGATGGCGATGCCGTTGGTCGAGAAGGTCCACCGCGAACACGGGTGCGGCGCCGAAGCGCATCGGTGGCGACGTCCCGCGGAGGCGACCGCCGGACGGTCGCCTGGAGCACCCAGGTCGGGAAGTACTTCTCCATCAGGTAACGCAGGCCGGTGCAGGCCGCGACCCGCGTAGGCGAGCACCCGTGACCTTGGCGCCGGTGCCCGCGCACCAGGGCGCCTCGATCTCTCGGCGACGGCCGACGCGTCGTGGTCTCCCCTGACGGTGAGCCGCCGGTCGAGGTGGAGGGTGCCGCAATCGGCGACCGCGCAGAGCGACGGGACGTCGGCACGGATCTCGGAGATGGTGACGTTGCCCTTGCCGAGAACGATCAGGCCGCTGGCCAGATACTGGTTCAGGCTTTCGACTCCAGGCACGTGTGCGATGCTGTAGACCGCGCTGGACGCCGCGCTCGGGCATCGAGTCCGTGCGCGGAAGGCCGCTGGTAGGCGACGTCCATCTCCATGCGGCCGCGCTGGCCGCGGTAGACGCCGAGGTTGGTCGGTGCCTGGTGTTCACCACGAGGTCAGGCGCAGGCCGCCTTCCCTCGAGGAGGTACTTCCAGCACACAGGCCGTCGCAGTCCTCCTCCATGACGGTGGCGGTGACCCGGCGCAGGTCGCCGTCGAAGCCGAGATGCTTGGGGATGCGCCCCGCGGTGGACCCGCCGCCGCCAAGCCCCCTCCTGGTCGCCGGCACACCCGCGGCCGTGGGCGACACCGCCCGCACCTCGCCCTGGAAGGTCGCAGGTCCAGTTGGAGTGGTCGCCGACGCCGACGGTGTCCATGTGGCCGTCGAGCGCGACGACGGGCAGGCCGCTGCCGACTCGTCCCAGGACGTTGCCCAGGCCCGTCGATCTTGGCCTCGTCGAAGCCGAGCCGCTCC